>OZ026533.1:0-660000 GCA_964020055.1 Alphaproteobacteria bacterium endosymbiont of Pipizella viduata | reverse complement strand
AAATAGATTTGGAAGAATAAAATATTCCTAAAATTAAGAATATAGGAATATTTTATTTCAAGAAAAATTACTATTTAGTTACTTTTTTATAAATTGCTGGGTTGATAGTTAATTCATTTTCATTTTCTACTAATGTACAAATTTCGTTAAGTTTGTTTTCTATCAACATAATGTCACTTTCTTTTTGTGCATGCACTACAGCAAAAGGAGTGTCTTTATTTAAAAATGTACCTATTTTTGCTACATTTTCTAAACCTACAGATAAATCTAGAACATCTGTTGTTGTTTTACGACCACCACCAAGAAGTACCAAGCACATACCTAGTTCTCTGTTATTTATAGATGCTAAATAACCTTCTTTCTTTAAAAATATAGGTTTAGATATAGGTGCTTTAGGTAAAATTTTATTATAACTTGATAATATATTTGAACAACCTCCTAAAGAATATACCATCTTTTCGAAGATTTCTGCAGCTTTACCAGACGTGATAGCGTTATTAATTTTATTTATAGCGTCATCTTTATTAATTGCTAACTTAGAAATTATTAGCATTTCACAAGCTAAATCTTTTAGTACAATATCTAATTTTTTATTAGAATTTTTACCTAATAAATATTCAATACTATTTATTATTTCTAAAGAATTACCTATATTATCTGCTAAACATTCATTCATATCTGTCAAAAAAGCAACAGTTGGAACACCTGTATCTTCAGAAATATTAACGATTGCTTCAGCTAATTGAGTGGCACTATCTATTGTTTCCATGAAAGCTCCATTACCAACTTTTACATCCATGATTAAATAATTAATACCAGATGCTAATTTTTTAGATAGAATAGATGATGCAATAAGATCAATTGATTCCACTGTTCCTGTTACATCACGAACTGAATAAATTCTTCTATCTGCGGGAGCAAGATTTGCTGTTTGTCCAATGATTGCACACCCTACATTTTTTGTGACCGATTTGAATTTTTCGACATCTGGAAAAGGGTCATAACCTGGTATAGATAACATTTTATCTGTTGTACCTCCAGTATGTCCTAAGCCTTTTCCTGTAATCATAGGCACATAAGCACCACATGCTGCAACAATAGGAGCTAAAGGTATAGACACTAAATCGCCAACACCACCAGTTGAATGTTTATCTATGATTGGTTTATCGATTAGATTTTCAAATTTTATTACATTACCGCTATTTCTCATAGAAATAGTTAAAAGTTTTCTTTCATTATTGTTAAGACCATTAAAAAAAATGGCCATTGCCATAGATGAAATCTGTTCATTAGAGATTGTATTATCAACAATACCATCTATAAAAAATTGTATTTCATTTTCTGATAATTCTTGATTATTTCTTTTTTTTATAATTATATCTTTAGTGATATATTTTTGCATATTTTTTTCCTATCATTATAGTTGCTTTATTTCTAATAAGTTTTTAACTAATGAAGAAGAACCAATTCTTAATTTTTGAGGAGATAAAAAATTAGTTCCCATTATAGCTTCAGCCACAGCAATATAAGCTTCAGCTTGAGAAACTGTTGTTACACCTCCTGATATTTTTAAACCACATGAATAAGATTTATTATTGTAAAGTTCTGTTAGAATAACTTGTACATCATTTAAAGTTGCTCCTATTGCAACTTTACCTGTAGATGTTTTTATAAAATCAGCACCACTATTCAAACAAAGATTGCAGGCAAGTCTAATTAGTTTTTCATCTTGGATCTCTCCTGTTTCAATAATTACTTTAAGTACATGATTTATACTTGTAGCTCTTACCTGCTTTAAAAATTGTTGAATTTCACTTAATTTATATTCTTTTAGTTTATAATAAGGCATAACAACATCTATTTCGTCGGCGCCTAAATCTATAGCTTTATTTATGTCAGCAATTACAGTTTTAGTATTTTGATTTCCATAGGGGAAATTACATACAGTTGTTATAGGAATATTCAAAGCTAAGTTTTCTAAATGCTCTTTGATTGCAACGATAAATTCACTGTAAATACATATAGAAGCAACAGAAACCTTATTTTTGATTATCAAGTCACATAAATAGGCAATATTTGCTAAATGGTTACTTTTATCATTTAAACTTGTAAAATCTACAAAAGATAGAATTTTAGATGCTAAATTCTTTTTGTACATTGTTTTGATCCAGTGAATTTAATGTTTTTATAAGGATACAAGAAGCCCAGCTAATGTTGCACTCATTAAATCTGCTAAATTTGCAGCTAATAAAGCTTTTACGGCAAGTCTTGCTATTGTTGATTTTTTATTAGGAGCTATCAATCCTAATCCTCCGATCAGAATACCGATAGAACCTATATTAGAAAAACCACATAAAGAAAAAGTAACTATAACTTTAGTTGTATCAGAAAGAGTAGAATAAACCTCTGGTTTTAAAAAGTCTATAAAAGCTACAAATTCGTTTACAACAATTTTAGTTCCAAGTAAGCTACCAAAAGTTATAGCTTCATTCCAGCTAACACCTGTAATGAAGGCTAAAGGAGCAAATATATATCCTAAAATAAGCTCAAGTGATAAATTTGGAAGATCAATTAAACCTCCTAAACCAGATAAAATACTATTTATAAGTGCCATAAGACCAATAAAAGCAATCAACATAGCCCCAACGTTTAAAGCTAAATGCATACCAGTTGACGCTCCATTTGCAGCAGCTTCTATAACATTTGCAGGTTTTATCTCATCATCATCTAAACTATCTTTATCTAATAATTTCAAGTCACTAGTTGTACTTTCAGTTTCAGGCATTATTATTTTAGCCATAAGTAATCCAGCAGGGGCAGACATAAATGCCGAAGCTATTAAGTATTCCGCACTTACACCTATATTTACATAACCAGCTAAAACACCACCAGAAATACTACATAATCCACTTACCATAACAGCAAAAATTTCAGATTGGCTCATTCTTTTGACAAATGGCTTAACAACAAGAGGTGCCTCTGTCATCCCAACAAATATATTTGCTGTAGCATTTAAAGATTCAGCTCTAGATGTTTTAAGTAATTTATGTAACCCATAGCCAACTGTGTTTATTATAAGAGGCATTATTTTGATGAAATACAATACAGATACTAAAGATGAAAAAAATACAATAGTTCCAAGAACTGAAATTGCGAAAATAAATCCTGGATTGGCTTCAGCTAAAGGTCCAAAAACAAATGTCAAACCTTTAAAACCAGCTGCTAAAGCTATTGTAACCCCATCTGACATACCACGTAGAATATCTTTTCCTACGGGAATATAGAGGATAAACATTGCAAATAAAACTTGAATCAAAAAGGCAAAACCTACCGTTCGAAAATTGATATTTTTTTTATGTGAAGATAATAAAAAAGCTATAAAAAAAATAGCCATTATACCTAAAATACTATGTAATATATTCATAAAATGCCTCTATGTTATGTTGTTTAACTATAATATATTACATATTGGAAAGCTATTCTACTTAAATCATATTAGCTATTGATCTAAATATTAAATATCTGGTGGTTGAGCTGGTTCCAAAATATAGGAGACATAGTTAGTTAATTTTTAACTATAATATAAATATCGGATTTGAAGTTGATTTAACTATATGTATCAATAACAGATATGTTGAAGTAAGATTATTGTATTTATAATAAAATATCCTCAACAGATCTGTTAGTAGTATATTTTAATAAATATAAAATTATTAATTATTATGTTTTTTGTTTTAATCATTGATCATATGGAATTTGTTAATTATCATTTTATATATGTGTCTTAAACAATATACTATTATTACTATAAAACTTAATGAAATTATAGTTTGTAAAATATATGAAACTATAGATTTTGCATATGAAAATTGAAAAATTAGGTTAGTTGCCTGTTTTGTATAATTAAATACATCATAATATATGTTAGCAATAATGGGTATATGAATTATCAGTAAAGATAAATAAAATTCCGAAGTAAAAATAACTATTCTTTTAAAAGAAATTTTCTTATTATGAAAAAATATTATAAATGTTACAAGATATATGATTATTGTTTTAATCCAAAGATGTAGGTGTATATTCATTTTATCTCCTATTATTAAGTATTTTTAATAATATATATGATTGATATTAAATATAGCAAATATAAGAAAAATTATTGGTATAAAATGCTACTAAAAAAGTATGGTTTTTAAATAATATAAATCATGTAAATATAAGCAAAATTATTTTTTAAAAATTGTTAATATTGTACTAGACTATTTAAAAAATAGTTTGTATAATGGTTAGGTATTTGGAAATTGTACTTGGGCTTGTAGCTCAGTTGGTTAGAGCGCACCCCTGATAAGGGTGAGGTCGTTAGTTCAAATCTAATCAAGCCCACCAAATTACTTTTGGTTGAAATATTAGTAAAATACAGTATAGTTTTTCTTATAACTATTTATAGTGGGGGCATAGCTCAGTTGGTAGAGCATCTGCTTTGCACGCAGGGGGTCAGGGGTTCGACTCCCCTTGTCTCCACCAATTCTTTAGTTAAGTATTAGCTTTTTTACTTATTTCATTTGAATTCGCCTTCTATATATTGATATATAGTTGGTTTGTTATAATCCATCTCTAAAACTCTGATTATTTAAACCTTAATGGATTACAAACATAATTTTTAGTATGAAGTCACAAATATATTATGCACCAAACTTTCAAAATTTATCAAACTCGGATATAGTCAAATATGAAAATTAGAAATATAGCTATTATTGCCCATGTGGATCATGGAAAAACAACATTAGTTGACGCTTTACTAAAACAAAATGGTACTTTCAGAGAAAATCAACATGTACATGAACGTGTAATGGACAGTAATGATTTAGAGAAAGAAAAAGGAATTACAATTATTTCTAAATGTACATCAGTATATTGGAATGATTACAAAATTAATATTATTGACACTCCAGGACATGCCGATTTTGGAGGAGAAGTTGAAAGAATATTAGGTATGGTAGAGGGTGTTGTGCTTCTTGTAGATAGTTCAGAAGGGCCAATGCCACAAACAAGATTTGTTACATCAAAAGCATTAGCATTAGGATTAAAGCCAATTGTTATTATAAATAAAATGGATAAAGCAGAAAGAAGACCACAAGCTGTTTACGATGAAGTGTTTGACTTATTTGCTAACTTAAATGCAAATGATGAACAGTTAGATTTTCCAATACTTTATGCATCTGCTCGTTCAGGTTGGATATCAGATGATGAAAATACAGTTACCGATAATGTGAATGTATTATTTGAAACTGTTGTAAAACACATAGCAGAACCTAAAGTTAGCGATGACAATAAATTAACACTTGTTGCAACAATGTTAGAAAATGATGCATATGTTGGAAGAATACTAACAGGTAAAGTAAATAGTGGTTGTATCAAAGTTGGTGATAGCTTAAAAGCATTAAATAGAGAAGGTGATTTAGTAGAAAAAGCTAGAGTATCTAAATTGATGATTTTTAATGGTTTAAGTAAGGTACAAGTTGAAGAAGCACCTTGTGGAGAAATAGTTTGTTTAGCTGGTTTTTCTCAAGCAACAGTTTCAGATACAATATGTGACCCTGAAATTGAAGATCCATTATATGCTAAACCAATAGATCCACCTGTGTTATCTATGACATTCTCTGTAAATGATTCTCCTTTAATCGGTAAAGATGGTAAGAAATTAACATCTAGAATGATCAAGGAAAGACTTTTAAAAGAACAAGAAGGAAATGTTTCTATTCAAATTAAAGAAGCAGATACATCAGAAGCATATGAAGTTGCAGGTAGAGGGGAATTGCAAATAGCTATCTTAATTGAGACTATGAGAAGAGAAGGTTTTGAGCTAGCAATTGGTAGACCAAAAGTTTTAATAAAAGAAGAAGCTGGTAAAAAATTAGAGCCAGTAGAAATTTTACAAGTAGATATGGACGAAGAGTACAGTGGAACAGTTATAGAAGCTATTCAAAAACGTAAAGGTAGAATAGAAGAAATGTACACAACTCCAGATAATAAACAAAGAGTTGTATTTTCAGTACCAACAAGAGGATTAATAGGTTATTATAGTCGTTTTTTAACAGATACTAGAGGAACAGGTACAATGTCTCGTAGTTTTAAAGGCTACGAAGAATGGAAAGGGCCTATTGAACATAGACATAAGGGAGTTTTAATATCTCAAAATATTGGAAAATCTGTAGCTTATTCATTATTTAACTTAGAAGACAGAGGGATTCTTTTTGTATCCCCTGGTGAAGATGTATACGAAGGAATGATAATAGGCGAACATTCTAAAGAAAATGATCTAGAAGTTAATCCTATAAAAGGTAAGCAGTTAACTAATATGAGAGCTTCTGGAAAAGATGATGCAGTTATCTTAACACCAGCCAAAAAAATGACTCTAGAGGAAGCAATAGCATATATAGATGACGATGAGTTAATAGAGGTTACTCCAAACAATATAAGAATCCGTAAAAGATATCTTAATCCTATTGATAGAAAAAAATATGCTAAACAAATAAACGGTTAGTATCGAACACGGTATTAATAAAAAATAGGAACTATATAGTTCCTATTTTTTTGCCCAAACCTAGAATATGCAATACTATTAAAAATTAGCACTGCATATACTTAAATTAGTATTTATTACCTCTTTATTTTTTATACCAGCACAATCTAATATAGAGTGAAAAATAAAATCATGGTTTATTTCAGAGTGAACTAATCTTTTTGCATTTTTTAAAAACTGAGATCCATTATATTTTATATATTTATCAGAAAACCAAATAATTAGAGGAACATGTATTACTTGTTCTCCAGCTTCTGAAAAATCATTACCATGTAAATATAATCTTTGTCCATATTTATTTAATTCTCCTAAATTCTCGCCATGATCAGCTGTAAAAATCAAAATAGCATTTTTATTTTTTAATGTTTCAATAGATTTAGCAATTAGTTCATCTGTAACAAGTAGTGTATTATCATAATCATTTATTAAAGATTGTTGAGTACATTCCGAAGGATAATCAAAGGTTTCTGTACAAGCTGGAGTCCATTTGGTTGTTGTATAACGAGCCCTGTATTTAAAATGACTACCAATTGTATGTAAAATAACCAACTTGTTTTTTGTAGATTTTTCATCAATAAAAGTTTTTAAAAATGGTAGCAAGTTTAGATCTGTAATGTTTTCTTTAAATCTATCATCAGAAATATAATTTATATTTTGAATTGTTTTAAATCTTCTAAACATCGGGTCTCCAAGTTTATAAGTATTAGTAGTTGCAAAATAAGTTTTAAAATTCAGATGATCAAAAATAGTAATAAAAGAACTTACTTCATTTTTTAAATAATATTTCAAATTAGCTCTAAAAGTTTTACCGTCAATATTACTTAGTAAACAACTTACAGAAGGAATAGTCGATGTATTACAAGAGGTATTATTTTTGAAAAAAACTAAATTTTTTATTTGAGAAATATTAGGTGTTGTATTTTTCTTGTAACCATAAGCAGAATAATGATCTACTCTAGAGCTTTCACCTATTATAAAAACTATATTCAAAGGTTCTTTTTGCTTTTTAATAGAATAAGTAGAAATTTTAGAGAGGTCTTTATATGTAAAATCACCAAACGATAGCATTGAATATCTTATCAAAAAGTAGAGATAACTAATTGGTAGGAAGCTTCCATCAATAGGTAAAAATTTAGCAAAACTATTACTACCGTATGTTATTAAATTCCTCTTAAATACAAAGTTAGAAAGAACTGAGAAAAATATAATAATAATAAATGCTGTAAACAAATTTTTAAGTGTTACTTTCTTTATTTTAATCATAGCAATAATTAAAGAAGGTAAAACTGCAAAAACAAAAAAATAAATAACAATATTAATGTTAAGAAAATCCAAGCTTTCTCTAACATCAGTATTGAATAAAGCCATTATAATATTTAAATTTATTGAAACTTGATATTTGTAAATAAAATAAAAAGCTATAGTATTTATTGATATTAACAAAAAAGATAAAAGTATAAATAGTATTCTTACATACGAAGATAAAAATAAAAAAATTAGTACTACAGATAAGGTAGAAAAAAGACTACTAAGAAATTCTAAAAAGCTATACTTTGACAAATTGATCAAGTTAAATGGTAATACAATATACATTGATACTATAAGAGTTATAGTTATTTGATTTATTGCAAGTTTAGATAATTTTGTAAATAAATTTGTTATTTTTCGCATTATTTTTCCTATATTGCTAATACTGTTAAGTAAGTTTATGAATTATTATCTCTATAATAAACATTTAATTTTATCATAAAAATAGATGATCCAGTGATAAGTATATAACCAATAAGTATAGCTATATTGAATACTTCATCAAATAATAAAAAACCAAATAAAAATGACCATAACACATGAGTATATTGTAAGTAAGCAACTTTAACCGGGCTGGTTAATTGGAAAGCTTTCATGTACAAAATTTTCCCAATTATAGTAGCTAAAGCAGATATAAAAATACAAATTAGAGCATAGCTATCAGGAACATTTAAACTATTATTATTATCTCCTAACAGTGATAATGCTATTCCTAAAATAGATGCAAGTAGTAAGCTATAAAAGCTAGAACCAGTTGCATTTTCATATACTAAATATTTTCTTATAATAATTGCAGAAGTAGAAGCAGTAATTACTGTAAAAGATGCAATAAACATTCCCAATAAATAATCATCATTATTTAAGTTAGGAGAAAATATGATAATAACACCAATAAAACAAGTTAAAAGAGCTAATAAATGATATTTAGTAAATTTATCTTTTAATATAATGGAAGATAATACAGAAGTTAAAATAGGTATAGAAGAAACAAAAACAGCAAAGGTAGAAAGAGGTAAATATTTTACAGATAAAGTTGTAGCAAAAGTATTAATAGTAAGTAAAACAGTTTTTATAATAGTCCATTTGATATTAATCACATATAAAAATCTTTTGCTAATAATAAAGCCTAAAATACAAATTAAAATTAATGAACTAATTTTCACATAAGAAAAATAAGAAACAAAATTTAAAGTAGGATTTGTTAAAAATAATTTATTAGTTGTGTCCATAATAGCAAAAGAAAAAAAAGATAATAAACCTATAATTATTGAGTATTGCATTTTGGCCTATTAAATAATATTGATATATTATGAAAAATTTGAAATAAGAATCATAAAACGTTAAAATCACGAAGATATTATATAATAAAAGAGAGAAGAAAAGAAGGAATAAAGGGAAGTTTGAAGAAGAGAGATAAAAGAGTTGACAATGAAGTTGTGATGATATACTATATCTAAGTCCGAGGGGGCTCTGAGAGTTTCAGAGTGTCTGAGGGAGTTATCGATTAAGTAAAGAAGTAGAGAATTTGATCTGTGGCGAGAGTTATGGATTGAAAGAGAAAAGAATATATATATCCAATATAAATAATACTTTATTGGAGAGTAGAAATTGAACTGAGTTTGGTGATAGTAATAATTATCACCGAGCATGTATCTCAAAGAACAAAGGGCACCAAGTGGATGCCTTGGCATAAAGAGGCGATGAAGGACGTGTTAATCTGCGAAAATCCCTGGGGAGCTGGTAAGAAGTGTTGATCCGGGGGTGTCCGAATGGGGGAACCCAGTCTTTATAAGACTATCTTATAGCTGTAAGGCTATAAGAGGCGATACGTAGGGAACTGAAACATCTTAGTACCTACAGGAAAGAATATCAAACGATACTCCGTGAGTAGTGGCGAGCGAAATCGGAAGAGCCTAGTGATCTGTGTGTAAGAATTGGAATTGCCTGGGAAGGTAAGCCATAGAGGGTGAAAGCCCCGTACAAGTAGAAAGCACATAGATACCAGAGTAAGGCGGGACACGAGAAATCCTGTTTGAACATGGGGGGACCATCCTCCAAGGCTAAGTACTCCTTTATGACCGATAGTGAACAAGTACCGTGAGGGAAAGGTGAAAAGAACCCCGAGAGGGGAGTGAAATAGACCTGAAACCTGGTGCCTACAAGCAGTCAGAGCTGGCGTAAGCTAGTGATGGCGTACCTTTTGTATAATGAGTCAGCGAGTTCATGTTGCAAGCAAGCTTAAGTCGATAGATGTAGGCGTAGCGAAAGCGAGTCTTAAAAGGGCGTCAAGTTTGTAGTATGAAACCCGAAACCCGCGCGATCTAGCCATGAGCAGGTTGAAGATAGGATAACACCTATTGGAGGACCGAACCCACTACCGTTGCAATGGTAGGGGATGACTTGTGGTTAGGGGTGAAAGGCCAATCAAGCCGGGAGATAGCTGGTTCTCCGCGAAAACTATTGAGGTAGTGCGTCGTAATAGTCCATAGGGGGTAGAGCACTAGATAGGCTAGGGGGTTTACCGACCTACCAAACCTAACTAAACTCCGAATACCTATGAGATGTTTTACGGCAGACAGTCTATGGGTGCTAAGGTCCATAGACGAAAGGGAAACAGCCCTGACCCTCAGCTAAGGTCCCTAAATTATGATTAAGTGTGAAAGAAAGTGAGAAAGCCATGACAGCCAGGAGGTTGGCTTAGAAGCAGCCATCCTTTAAAGAAAGCGTAATAGCTCACTGGTCTAGATAAGTTTTCTTGCGTCTAAGATGTAACGGGGCTAAAATCATATACCGAAGCTAGGGAATGTAGTTTTGCTACATTGGTAGCGGAGCGTTCTGTAGGCCGATGAAGCAGTTTTGTGAAGAATTGTGGAGGTATCAGAAGTGAGAATGCTGACATAAGTAACGATAAACAGAGTGAGAAACTCTGTCGCCGTAAATCTAAGGTTTCCTACGCAATGTTAATCAGCGTAGGGTTAGCCGGCCCCTAAGGTGAGGCTGAAAGGCGTAGCCGATGGGAATCAGGTTAATAATCCTGAGCCTGCTAGAAGTGACGAATGTTAGAGGTTGTACAGTCTTAACGGATTGATTGTGCGGCTGATAATGTTCCAGGAAACAACTCTAGCGAATAGACCGTACCGTAAACCGACACAGGTAGATGGGTAGAATATACCAAGGCGCTTGAGAGAATGGTGCTGAAGGAACTCGGCAAATTGACCTCGTAACTTCGGGATAAGAGGTCCCTAGCAGAAGGCAACTTTTGCTAGGGGGCACAGAATAGGGGGTAGCGACTGTTTACTAAAAACACAGGACTTTGCAAACTCGTAAGAGGAAGTATAAGGTCTGACGCCTGCCCGGTGCTGGAAGGTTAAGGTGAGATGTGAGAGCATTGATCTGAAGCCCCAGTAAACGGCGGCCGTAACTATAACGGTCCTAAGGTAGCGAAATTCCTTGTCGGGTAAGTTCCGACCTGCACGAATGGCGTAACGACTTCCCCACTGTCTCCAGCACCAACTCAGTGAAATTGAACTCTCCGTGAAGATGCGGAGTACCCGCGGTTAGACGGAAAGACCCCGTGCACCTTTACTATAGCTTTACATTGATATTATGAGTTAAATGTGTAGGATAGGTGGGAGACATTGAAGTTAGTACGCTAGTATTAATGGAGTCACCCTTGAAATACCACCCTTTTAACTTATGATGTCTAACTGAGGTAAGAAAACCTTATCCAGGACCGTGTATGGTGGGTAGTTTGACTGGGGCGGTCGCCTCCCAAAGAGTAACGGAGGTGTACAAAGGTAGGCTCAGACCGGACGGAAATCGGTCGTTGAGTATAATGGCAAAAGCCTGCCTGACTGCGATATTGACAGATAGAGCAGAGACGAAAGTCGGTCATAGTGATCCGGTGGTCCCGAATGGAAGGGCCATCGCTCAACGGATAAAAGGTACGCCGGGGATAACAGGCTGATACCGCCCAAGAGTTCAGATCGACGGCGGTGTTTGGCACCTCGATGTCGACTCATCACATCCTGGGGCTGGAGTAGGTCCCAAGGGTTCGGCTGTTCGCCGATTAAAGTGGTACGTGAGTTGGGTTTAGAACGTCGTGAGACAGTTCGGTCCCTATCTGCCGTGGGCGTTGGATATTTGAGAGGAGCTGTCCTTAGTACGAAAGGACCGGGATGGACGCACCTCTGGTGTACCTGTTGTCACGCCAGTGGCATCGCAGGGTAGCTAAGTGCGGAAAAGATAACTGCTGAAAGCATCTAAGCAGGAAGCTTGCCTCAAGATGAGATATCCCCATTAGAGCCGTTGTAGACTACGACGTTGATAGGTCAGGTGTGGAAGTACAGCAATGTATGAAGCTAACTGATACTAATTGCTCGATTGATTTGAGAAATCAACATGCTCGGTGATAATTATTATGTTAAATATCATAATTATTGCTTAGTTTAATGACATTCCAATAGGGTGTTAAAGTATATATATTCTTATTTCTATCTAGTTGGTTTGGTGATTATAGCAAGGATGCAACACTTGATCCCATACCGAACTCAACAGTGAAAAGCCTTAGCGCCGAGGGTACTGTGTCTTAAGGCACGGAAGATAAGGTCGTTGCCAAACCTATTAGATAGAAATAAATCTCTTACTCTACACTTTCTTAATTGTTAACATTTTCTTACTTATATCCTTTAAATCATTATAATCAAAATAGTTTTCACTATTGATACATGCTATTGTTTAGATGAATATATTATATTTTGTTTTAAACAAACATCTATAATTAAACTTGATACATTAGCTTTTAATTATTTTATAAACTTGATTTTTATAGTTATTTTAAGATGTGTAAATAATAAAAAATATTTTAAAGGCAAATAAAAATAAGATTGTTATTTATACCGAAAATGTATAATATATCAATTTATTGAATTTTATTAAGGTAGCTATGTCTGAAATTGAAAAAATATATTTATCGTGGGAAGATATCCACAAACTATCAAAAAATCTTATAGAAATAATAAAATCTAACCATCCAGAGATAAAAGGTTTAGTTACAGTTACACGAGGAGGTTTGATACCAAGTGCAATAGTAGCTTCAGAACTTAACATAAGAAATATAGAAACAATAGCTATATGTAGCTATGAAGAAGAATGTCAGATGAAAGATATGAAAATATTATCATTACCAACAAATGCAATGAAAGATTTAGGTACAGGTTGGTTAGTAGTAGATGAGTTAGTAGATACAGGGCAAACTTTAGAATATATAAAAACAGTTTTACCACATGCAAGTTTTTATTCTTTAATAACCAAAATAGATACTGATTTAATAAATGGTTATGTTGAAAAACACAATCCTAATTCTTGGATTTACTTCCCATGGGATAAAGGTAGGTAAGCTAAAATGAAATATATAGATATTACCTCAGAGGAATTAAAGCAATTAATTAAAACCTCTAATAATGTTGTTATGATTGACGTCAGAGAACTTAAAGAATGGAACCAAGGTAAAATAGAAGGTGCCTTTTTTCTTCCATTAGGTGAGCTTACTTTAGATAAAATTTATGATTTATGTGAAGATAATGCAGACACTGAAAAAACAGTCAATATAGTATTTTATTGTAGATCTGGTGTTAGAAGTGTACATGCTATATTAAATCTGTTTGATCCTTCAGTTTTTAATCCCGATGATTTACCTTTTGATATACAGTTATATAATTTAAAATATGGTATTTTAGAATATGAGAAATAATATAAACTAAATGATAAATATTAGCCATATATAAATCTAAAAAAGTTTATATATGGCTATATTTAACTTAGGTGTACTAATTGTGTAATTATATTGAATATATAATTAAAAATCCACCATGTGACAATCATACTAAGAATAAATAGATATCCTATTGAAATTTGCAACCAATAATTGTTTAGATTAAAGGTTTTGAAGATAATAATTTGTATAATTGATGTAAATACTATATAACAACCTAATCGGAAATAATTAGTAATAAATATTAAATCATCAATTTTTTTATTTTGTAAAAACTATAGCTAGCTTTTAGTTTCCTTCCTATCTTGCCAGAAAATGTAGTAAAATATGATGTAGTATAAAAAGCAAATATAATTGTAGAGATTACAATTATACTATCATAGCTATGTTTTAAATTAAAGATTATCTGTAAACTCTTTTTACAATAAAAATATAAAGTAGTAGCTAAAAACCAATAAATAATACAAGAATATAATAAAAAAGCTTCATTTCTTTTGGGCAGAATTTTGATTCTCCAGAGCATGATTATCCCAACTTTTAAATTTTTCTACTAATTGAGCGAATAATTTTTCATTTTCAGTTACTTCAAATATATGTTTTAGGGCATCATATTGGTATTTAGATAAATGACCTTCATCATTATTCCCTTCAATAGTTATAGTTTGTAAATTAAATTTTTGGATATTTTTTTTAAAAGTTTTTAAATCTTGATTTTTTGGCTTATTCTACATTCAACAGTTGTACCTCCCCACAAGATAGTTTATAAAGCACGTCATTATCTAAATGTAGATATTCTTATATGATACCAAGTGCTAAGTGGGAATTAACTTCTGCCTTTATTTTGAAAGAGGTTACATTAGCTAGTTTTTCTAAGTACTCTACAATATTTGTAGAAAAATAAGATATTGTTATATTAATGTAAAATTTTTCTTATAATATTCTTTTAAAATAGAAAATGAGTTAGCTTTTCCTAAACTATAATTTTTAGTGTTATTTATCAAGTAAAAATATTTTTCTGATATTTAGGTTCACCAGATTGTCTAGGATTGTCTTTTATTTCATTATTATTTTCAGTATCAATAACTTGAGACGGGTAAGGATTTTTTTGTCTCCTACAAACTCAGAAAATAATAATCTTTTTTTTGTTGAAAAGAAACTTTAAAAACAAATTCTTTATGCGATTTATTAGTATATGTAAAATCACAATTTTGAAACTCTAATTTTCTTTGAAGAGTTGGATAGTTAATATTAGCTAAATAAAATTTTGTACTCATATTTTTTATTCCAGAAAGTATCAATATTATATAAATAACATATGAAAATAAAAAAGTATATTTTATAAAAAAATACGTATATGTATTTGAGTAATTTTATTTTTAAAATTTTGATTTTATGATTGATATTTCTTACATAATATAATACAATCTTCTCTGTACTGTTCTAGTATTAAACGGGGAGTAGCGCAGCCTGGTAGCGCATCTGATTTGGGATCAGAGGGTCGCAGGTTCGAATCCTGTCTCCCCGACCACTTAATTTTTCATTTTATTATAATCAATATTCTATAAAAAATATATTTTATATGATTTACATTCAATAAAGGCTAATATTGTTTTTGAGCATAGTAAAATATGTCTATTGTGATTTTTAATCAATTAATAATATAATTAAATTTTGATGATTGTTTTTGAAAACTATAAGGATTTTTGATTGCAATAATATTAAACATGGCGGGATCGAAGGGACTCGAACCCTCGACCTCCTGCGTGACAGGCAGGCGTTCTAACCAACTGAACTACGACCCCAATAATTAATACTATCGCACCAAACTATGGTATAATATTATGAAAAATATGTCAATATATTTTTCATAATATATTGCATATAAATATGTATACAATTTGTGAGAGTTTTTATGAGATATATAAAGTTCAGTGTTTTAAATTTTACTTTAGTTATAAGCTTTATTAGTTTTATATCTATATCAAATGCAGAGATATTTATAGATAAGAATATAGATAGAAATCATTATGCAAGTAAATGCGTCAAAAACAGTTACTATGATGGATTGAAACAGGCTTTGAAAGAGCAAGCTGATCCAAATTATGTAGATGCTAATGGTCAGTCTCTGATAAGCATTGCAGCTGGTTTAAATAATATCAAAACAGTAGAGTTACTTCTTTCATACAATGCAAATCCTAATTTATATGATAAAGATCATAATAATGCATACTTATTAGCAGCTTCTCACAGTAATATAGAAATGCTAAAATTGTTATTCAGAAAGTCAAAATTCAAAATTAACATAAATGCAGTGGATAAAAATGATAACACAGCTCTTATGATTGCTATTAATAACTCACAATACGATACTGTAAAGTTTTTGATTGAAAAAGGGAGTAGTGTTAATTATATAAATAAAAAAAAGCTAACACCTTTACTTATAGGTGTAATGTTTGGAAAAGATGATTCTTCTAGTATAAAAATTATTGATTTATTATTATCTAAAAATGCCAATATAAATGTTAAAAGTAGTGGAAATATAAGTGTTATTGATTATGCAAAAAAAAGACAGCTACATAATATTTATAAAAAACTATCAGAATATCAATATAAATATTGAAAATAATAATATAAAGATGGTATTTTTATTAATACCATCTTTATATTATTTATTACTAATTTTACTAGTTTTTATATTTTGGAAGAATTTTTTCTTCTAGCCATTTGATATTATAATTGCCATTTTTAAAATCTTCTTCTTCAATCAATTTTAAATGTAAAGAAATATTGTTAATAGGTCCTTCTAAAATCAGCTCTTTTAATGCATGCTTCATTCTAGCAATAGCATGTTCTCTATTTTGCCCTACAACAATTAATTTTGCAATCATACTATCATAGTATGGAGGAATTTTGTAACCTGAATAAATAGCGGAATCTATTCTAACTCCGTATCCAGCTGGAGGATGATAATAAGATATTTCACCTGGTGCAGGTGTAAAAGTCAAAGGATCTTCAGCATTAATTCTACATTCTATAGCATGACCAATTGGTAAAATATTTTCTTGCTTGATTTTCAAAGTTTGTCCTTGAGCAACACGTATCATTTCATATACTAAATCAATACCTGTTATAAGTTCAGTTACAGGATGTTCTACTTGTAAACGAGTATTCATTTCCATGAAATAAAATTTTCCATTTTCATATAAATATTCTACAGTACCTGCACTATAATAACCCATTTTTTTCATTGCTTCAGCTGTTATAGAGCAAATGTGTTCTCTTAATTCATCTGTTAATGCAGGAGAAGGACTTTCTTCAATAATTTTTTGATTACGTCTTTGAACTGAACAATCTCTTTCAAATAAGTGAACTAAATTACCATGCTGATCTCCTAAAATTTGAACTTCTACATGAGATGGATTCTCAAGAAATTTTTCCATATATAAAGTGCCATCACCAAATGAAGCCAAAGCTTCATTTTTAGCAACAGAAAACTTTTCGGCTAAATCATTGTCCGAACGAATTATTTCCATTCCTTTACCACCACCACCACTTGCAGCTTTTACAATAACGGGGTAACCTAACAGATGTGCGATTTTTTTTGCTTCTTCAATATTTTCAACCGCACCTTCAGAGCCTGGGACAGTTGGTAAACCTAATGATTTAGCAGTGTGTTTAGCTTTGATTTTATCACCCATAATAGCTATATGTTCTACAGAAGGACCAACAAAAATAATTCCATGTTCATCCAGCATTTCTACAAAGTCTAGATTTTCTGATAAAAAACCAAAGCCAGGATGTATAGCATCAGAGTTTGTAATAACAGCTGCACTTATAATTGCTGTTTTATTCAAGTAAGTATCTGATACTTTATAAGCACCTATGCAAATGGCTTCGTCTGCAATTTTAACATGCATAGCTTCTTTATCTGCTTGAGAATAAATTGCAACAGTAGCAATATTCATTTCTCTACAAGCTCTGATTATTCTAACTGCAATTTCGCCTCTATTTGCAATTAATAATTTTTTTATAGGTTTGTCTTTTATTTTCATTTAAATTGCAACTTTCATGTAAGATTAAGTGAAATATTATTCTATGATTACTAAAACTTCTCCAAATTCTACCGCTGTTTCTGAATCTACAAAAATTTTAGAAATAACTCCATCTTTATGTGCTTTTATAGGGTTAAAAACTTTCATAGCTTCTATTAACATCAAAGTATCACCTTGTTTTACAGAAGTACCAACTTCTACATAATTGCTACTATTTGTATCAGGAGCCCTATAAACAATACCAATCATTGGAGAAATTATAGCTCCTGGATGTTTAGATAAATCTTCTACTATATCAGCTGCAACTACAGGAGCTTCAGAAGCGTTTATTGGAGAAATAGGTTGTTGTAAACTACCCCAATTGGCAGTATTTGAAGATATATTACATACTGACTCTCGACTACGAATAATTTCAATTTCTAAGTTGTCTTCCTTAAATTTTATTTCTGCTAATTCATATTCAGAAGCAATTTTTGCTAAAGCTTCCACAGTAGTTATTGTTGATGAGTTTTTTGCCATTATCTTTAATATCCAAATTAATAAATTAAATCATTTACTATAAAATCTTTTGTCTCGATTTTACCTATTTTGATTTAATAAAAAGGTAAATCAAGATTGTAAAGCAACAATATTGTATCAACAAGTACTTAAAAAAGCAAATAACCAGGCGTTATCTACAACAACATGCCTGTAAAGCAAGAATATAAGATTTATCTTTAAAACCACAAATAATAGCATCTGCAACTGATGAAATATAAGAATGTTTTCTAAATTCTTCACGTGCATATATATTAGATAAATGTACTTCTACAATATAAACCCCTTGTTGTTTTGCAAACATAAGCGCATCTGAAATTGCTACAGAAGTATGACTGTAAGCTGCTGCATTTATTATTATATCTGTTACTTTGTGTTCTAATGTATATGACTGTATATATTCAATAATTTGCCCTTCATAATTACTTTGGATAAAAACTAAGTTAGAGTTATGTTTTTCTGCAATATTTTTACAAGTATTTTTTATACTATCTAAAGAAATGTCACCATAATGTATAGTGTCTCTAATTCCAAGAAGGTTTAGATTGGGACCATTGATTATTAAAATATTTTTATTTGACATAATTGATAATATTTATATTATTAGTGTTTATAAATTATATATGTATAAGTACAATATAATAAGTATATAAAGTTTGAATACATAAAATAATTATATAATTATTTTATACTAAATTATGTGATATGTCTTACTACTTTAAGGAGAAAGTAATGGTTTCAAAAAAAATAATAGATTTTTTATCAAAAAATGCTGATTTACCAACTCCTTTTCTTGTAGTCGATACAAGTTTAGTAGAAAAAAAATACAAAGAGTTTGTAAAGGCATACGGCAAAAATATCAAAGTATACTATGCAGTGAAATGCAATCCTGCAAAGGAAGTTTTACAATTATTAGATAAATTAGGTTCTTGCTTTGATGTTGCATCTTACGAAGAAATAGAGCTGTGTTTGAGTTTAGGTATAAATCCAAATAAACTATCTTGGGGAAGTACAATAAAAAAAGCAAGTTTAATAAAAAAAGCATATGAGCAAGGAATAAAACTATATGCATTTGATTCAGAAGAAGAGCTTTTAAAAATTGCAGAAAATGCACCTAAATCTCAGGTGTATTGTCGTATAATGGTAAGTAATGATGATGCGCAGTGGGCTTTATCTAAAAAGTTTGGCTGCTCTTTAGATATGGCAGAATATTTGACCATAAAAGCAAAAGAGTTAAATTTAGATCCCTTAGGAATTTCATTTCATGTTGGTTCACAACAATTGAATGCTAATGCTTGGAGAGAAGCTTTAATGTCAACTGCTACTGTTTTCAATAATTTAGAAAACAAACACAACATCAAATTAAAAATGGTCAACATAGGTGGAGGATACCCTGCATATGGTTATTTAAATACTGATGTACCTTGCGTAAGTCAATATTCACATGCTGTTTCAGATACGTTAAAAGAATACTTTAATAGTATTCCAGAGATATATGCAGAACCAGGAAGGTTTATAGTAGGTGATACAGGGATAATAAAAACAGAAGTTATTTTAGTATCTAAAAAATCTTACTATGAAGATATTAGATGGGTATATTTAGATGTTGGGGTATTTGGTGGTTTGGCAGAAACCTTAGACGAGTGTATTAAATATAATATAACTACTGAATTACTTAACAAAAAAAACAGTACAATAGAAGATGTAGGTGAAGTTGCAATAGCAGGCCCTACATGTGATGGAATGGATATAATGTACAAAGATTATAAATATAAGCTGCCTATGTCTTTGAAATCTGGAGATTATTTATATATTCACTCTACAGGAGCTTATACTACTACATATTGTTCTGTTGCTTTTAATGGGTTTAAGCCAATAAAAGATTATTACATATAATATGTTTGAAAGTCTTTAATATATTTTAGGTTAAAACATATATTTACAAATATTCTGATATAAAGTACCATATATTACGAAAATAGTTATTTATTAGAGATTTTTTAGATGGCAACTAAATTTTTATTTTCCGATATCGATGGAACTTTAATACATAAAGGTTGTATTGATTTGCTTACTGTAAAAAAAATACAAAATTTTATAAAAGCAGGTAATGAATTTTTCTTATGTACAGGAAGAATGGATTATGAAGTTGCCAATATATTAGATACTATCAACGTTTCGTCTGCTTTTAGAATAAGTCAAAATGGTTCTGTTATTACTAATTCAAATAACCAAATTTTAGATGTAGTGCATATTCCTAAAATTGTGATCAAAGACTTAGTAGATCTAGCTGTAAAATTACAAGAAGAAAAACAAATTCATTTTGAAGTATCTGATGCAACAAGTAGATACACTATGTATAGTAGACCTTCTAGCTTTTATCCTGATCTCTCTGGGTTCTTAATTACAAACGATAATTTACCTCAAGATATACTTACAGGTAAAATAGAACCTACAATACTTTTATTAATTTCTGAAAATGAAAAATTATTATTATCATTACAATCTTCTATTTTAGAAAGATATAAAGATTTAGTAGATGTGGTATTTACTTCATTAACATCGTTAGAAATATATGGTAAAAAAGCATCTAAAGGTATAGCTATAAATAAAATATTAAAACAATTTTATACAGATACTAATGTTAATGATGTTTATGTTGTTGGGGACTCTGAAAACGACATTTCTATGTTGAAAAGTTTTAGTAATTCTTTTGTTATGCAAAATGCTAAAGTTAATGTTAAAAAGCATGCCAATTACGGGGCATATGTTGTTGGTGATGTAATTGATTACATTTATAGTCAAGATAAAAATACCAACTTAGAACTTGCATCAGACAAAAATCTTATTTCATTGAAAAAACAATTATTAGTCAATGCAAAACCGGAATTATTAAATCATCCCCTTAACACTACATACAAAATAATATTTCAAGATTTGGATCAACTTGCAAGTTACAAAAATAAAAATCCAAATGCAGTTTCAATATTTGAACCAGTTATAAAACAAGACGTTACAAATAACACAGAATTAAAAGCAAAAAATTTATTAGATAAAGCCCGTTCATTTGTATGTTCTATATTCAAGAAAAAATTAATAGTAAATCACTCATATAGTTTATTACTAGAAAATGCTATATCAAAATGTGCAATAAATATTGTTTATCTTAATGCAAGTATAAATTCTCCATATTTTGATGAGCTATCTTATTTGATAAAAGTTTGTCGTTTAAGAAATCCTAAAATTATAATAATTGCTTATGTTAGTAGTATGTTAGAAGCATCTAAAGCACAAGAAGTTGGGGTAAATATAATTTCTTTTACAGTTAACAACATAAATAATTTTACTTTAGATAAATTATTACAAATTATAAAAATTCCTTTGATACTAGAAGTTAATAATTTAGAAACTAATAATTTTCATATTCTATATGATCCAAAAGTACTGGCAGTTAAGTATTCTTCTAGTATTAAAAATATTTTGACCAAAGGCCAAAATTTCTTAAATAAAAACCATCTTATATTAGAAAATATAAAAATTTTTGATGATGTCAAGTAAATAATCCTATTAGAAAAATACATTTAATTAATTAATAAACTAATTTTTTAAAATATAATCGCAAATATTTAAAAATAATGTATATTTCATTTGTAGGTTTGTAAATGCCCAAGACCAAAGGGATTATATGAAAAATATAAATATAATATTTATTCCAGCTTTGATGTGTACTGAAAAAATGTATAGCAAACAATTTGAAGCCATTGCAAATATTAATAATATTACTGCTAATATCCATACTTTTACAATAAAAGACATACCTGACATTAAAAAAGCAGCAGAATATATAATTAATGAAATAAAAAAAATAACCGATGATAAATGTTACTTAGTAGGTACATCTTTAGGTGGGTATGTTGCTATGGAAATAATAAAACAAAATCCAAATCTTATTAAGAAAGCTTGTTTAATAAATACAACTTGGAGCGAAGATACAGATTTCAAAATTCAAAATCGAAAGAATATAATAAAAGATCTTGAAATAATAAAAGATGATAATTTTATAGGAATAAATGATAAAAATATCAAATCTTATCTACATAATATAACGACAGAAAAAATCAATCTTTTAAAAGAAATGGCAAATCAAATTGGAAGACAGGGACTTATAAATCAACATAAGTTAGCTTTATCTAGAACAAACTATAAATCAAACATGTTAATTTCCAATATACCATTTTTGATTATTGGTTCTGAGTTTGATGAAATAACAAATCCATCTGTTCATTACCAAATGAACGAAGAACTTCCTTTATCTGATATTTGCATAATTGATAATTGTTCGCACTTATCACCAATAGATTCTCCATATGAAGTTTCAAAGTTACTATTAAATTGGATAGAAAAGGATATATCAAGTGAATAGTACTAATTACAAATCCCTATTGATTATATTAATCGCTATTTTTACTATAATGTCATGCCATAGATTTTCTGACAATCAAAATAAAAAAAATTATCTTGAAAGAAAAAAATTAGTCTATGCAACTCGTGATGAAACTGAAAATGACTGTTTTTTGAAAAATGAATATTCTTCTTCAGAAGATTGGATGATAGCAACTGTTTATTTTCCTGAATATTCATATAAATTAGATAATAAAAGCAACATAAATAATATCATAAGAAATATCACAGAATTGCATAGAAAATGTACACAAAAAATAGCAATAATAGCTCATACAAGCAATACAGAAGAAAACAAAATTGGATTGAATGAAGCATTGTTATTATCTCTTAACAGAGCGTCTTATATAAAAAATCTTTTGCAAAAAAACAAAATAGCAGATAACTACATAAAAATATATTTTTGTTCGAATAATCTTAATACTTATAAAGAAAATTCAAAGAAGGCACAACAATATAATCAAAAGGTAGATATAGTTTTACTTAATAAAAAAGAAGACAACTTTCCGTGTTTGTCTAATATCAGTTAAAGTTCAGAATATAAAGCACATTTAGTATAGGGAGGATTAATGACAACAGTAGTTGTACTTGGAACCCAGTGGGGTGATGAAGGAAAAGGTAAGTTTGTTGATGTAATAGCCAAAAAAGCAGACTTAGTTGTTAGATTCCAAGGTGGTAATAATGCAGGGCATACTATAAAGATAGGAGATGAAAAATTTATTTTACAATTGTTACCATCAGGTGTTTTGTATGATACAGCACAATGTATAATAGGTTCAGGCGTTGTAGTAGATTTAAAAGTGTTATTAAAAGAACTTTCTGTATTAGAAGAAAAAGGAAGATCAACAAACCATGTTTTTATAAGTGATAAGGCACATATAATTATGCCATATCATATAAAATTAGATGAATTAAGTGAGCAATATTCTAAAAATAAAATTGGTACTACTAAAAGAGGTATAGGTTTTTGTTACTCTGACAAAATGAAAAGAACAGGAATTAGAGCTTGTGACTTATTAGATTTTGATATTTTTAAAGAAAAATTAAAAATTAATGTTATAGAAAACAACAAAATACTAAAACATATTTATAATGTAGATGAAATGTCCTATACAGAAATAGAAAAAGAGTTCAAAGATCTTATAGATAAAGTTAAACATAGAATAATAAATTCAGAAACCCTGATAAGACAAGCTGCAAAAGATAATAAATATATTATCTTTGAGGGTGCACAAGCATCTATGTTAGATATTGATTTTGGGACATATCCATATGTAACATCATCATCACCATCTGTGGGAGGATTGTTAATAGGTACAGGGATTCCTTATACATATATAAATAATGTAGTAGGTATTGTAAAAGCATACTCAACTCGTGTTGGAGAAGGACCATTTGTAACTGAACAACTTAACGAAGTTGGCGAAACACTACGAACAAAAGGCCAAGAGTATGGATCTGTAACTTCTAGAGATAGAAGATGTGGTTTTTTAGATTTGATAGTTGTAAAATCATCAGTTGAGCAAAATGGTATAAAAAATATTGTGTTGACTAAGTTAGATATTTTATCTTTTTTACAAGAAATAAAAATTTGTATAGGGTACAAATTAGATGGTGAAACTATAGACTATATACCAACATCAATAGAAAATATAAAAAAATTAGAGCCTATTTATAAAACATTTGATAGCTGGGATACAGATATTTCAGAAATTAAAGATTTTGAACTATTACCAGAACAATGTAAAAAATATGTGAATTACATAAGTGACTTTTTGAAATGTAATGTCACAATGATTTCAGTAGGTCCTAAAAGGGAACAAAACATATATATAGATAATAGTTTATTATGATATATACTATTTATATAGTTATTATTATTAATACATCAAAGGGTGTTTTTAGTGAATCATAAATACTGGATTATATTTTTATCATTTTTCCTATCTTCTTGTTTTGCAACTAAGATAGGAACTAAATCTAAAGATGCAAGTTTATCTAATTTAGAAAATTTAGAAATTACAAAAGAATCTTTGCAAGTACAAGAGAGTAATATCAAAGAAAAAGAAGTATCTGATATAATAACAAGTTCTCCTTTAGTTAATCACAAATATGTACTGAAAAAGTTAGGAGATGAGCAAACAGAACCTCTTAAAAATACTCATTTGCCATATATAGTTATAGATATTCATGGTGCTATTTATGGGTTTTCTGGATGTAATAGGTTGTTAGGGCAAGTCGACTTAAAAGAAATTCAAAATGGTTATATAGATTTTACTGGTCTTGGAGTAACTAAAATGATGTGTGAGGAGGTGTCATCTAAATTAGAAAATATATTTTTGTCTACGTTATCACAAGTTGTATTTTATAAGTTCGAAGATGATCAACTTATTTTACAAAATAAAAATTCAGAAGATGTATTGATCTTTACTCAAGAAGAAAAACCTTAATATTACAGTATATTATATAAGGGTTCTATAATATATTTTTAATCATAGACAACGGTTGAAGATATATTATGAATAATTATACAGAAAAGTATTAAATATAATGGTGCGAATGACCGGAATCGAACCGGTACGATATAAATATCGCAGGATTTTAAGTCCTGTGCGTCTACCTGTTCCGCCACACTCGCAATCCAAAAATTGTTCCTCAAAGAAGAACAATTATTAATATACACAAACATAACCAACTAAGCAAGAGAAAATTTGTTAAAAATTCATATTCTTTTTATAGTTATTATCAAAAGCTTGATATTACTAATAGGAAGAGGAAATATATTTTTTATTTTATATATTTTATTTTTATTTATGAACTTAATTAAGAATTATATTGTTTGATATTGTATAAGTACAATATTAAAAATATTTATCAGCAATAAGTATAAAATCAATTAAAAACTACTAATTATTGGAGCAAGTGCTAGTTTTGGTACCTTATCTACAAAAATTATGATACTATAAGCAGGTTATGAGTATAATTTTAGTATTGATTTTATATTTATTTGTACTTATATGGTATTGACAAGAAATTTATAATAGGGTGCTAATGTTTAATTTTATAAAATCTATTTTTGGTATTGATGATAATAAAAGTATTATCAAAAAAATGATGCCTTTAGTTGTAACTATAAATAATTTAGAAGAAGAGTTTTCTAAATTATCTGATGCTGATTTAAAAGGTAAAACTGCTTATTTCAAAGAAAAAATTAAAAAAGGTAGTACTCTAGATAATATACTTCCAGAAGCTTTTGCTACAGTTAGAGAAGCTTCTAAAAGGGTATTAAAACAAAGACATTATGATGTACAGCTTTTAGGTGGTATAACACTTCACAATAGCATGATAGCAGAAATGATGACAGGAGAAGGAAAAACTTTAGTGTCTACATTGCCTGCGTATTTGAACGCTCTATCAGGCAAAGGTGTTCATATTGTTACAGTTAATGATTATTTAGCAGAAAGAGATTCTGAAATAATGTCAAAACTTTTTAACTTTTTAGATTTATCAGTTGGTTGTGTGACATCTAAAACTCAAGATTCTGACAGACAAGCAGCTTACTTAGCAGATATAACTTATGGAACTAATAATGAATTTGGTTTTGATTATTTAAGAGATAATATGAAACTAAATTCTTCTGAACTTGTTCAAAGAGAATTTAATTTTGCAATTATAGATGAAGTCGATTCAATTTTGATAGATGAAGCTAGAACTCCTTTAATTATTTCGGGGCCTGCAGACGATAACACAGAAATATATAAATTCATGCAATCTTTAGTGAAATTTTTTAAAAAAGAAGAAGATTTCACAGTAGATGAAAAAGATAAAAGAATAAACTTTACAGAAAAAGGTCTAGAAAACCTAGAAAATGTCTTTAAAAAGGCAGGCATAATTCAAAAAGGTAAGTTATTTGACTCTCATAATATTCATTTATATCATTATATAAGTCAAAGTTTGAAAGCTAATTATTTATTTTTCAAAGAAACAGATTATATAGTTCAAAAAGGTGAAGTTATCATAATAGATGAATTCACAGGTAGAATGATGGATGGTAGAAGATATTCAGATGGTTTACATCAAGCTTTAGAAGCAAAAGAAGGTGTAAAGGTAAAAGAAGAAACTCAAACACTAGCGTCAATTACGTTCCAAAATTACTTCAAATTATATCCAAAAATTTCAGGAATGACAGGAACAGCAGCCACAGAAGCAAAAGAATTTCTAGAAATTTATGGTTTAAAAGTTCTTGTAATGCCACCAAATAGACCATTAGCTAGAATAGATAAGCAAGATATTATTTATTTGACCTATAAAGAAAAAGAAAATGCTTTAGTAGATTGTGTAAAAGAAGCTTATAAAGTTGGAAGACCTGTTTTAATAGGAACAGTAAGTATAGAAAAATCTGAATTATTATCGAAAGCCTTATCTAAAGCTGGTATCAAACATAATGTATTAAATGCTAAAAACCATGAAAAAGAGGCATATATTATTGCTCAAGCTGGTGCTTTAAATTCAGTTACTATTGCAACTAATATGGCAGGGAGAGGTACAGATATTCAATTAGGTGGAAATCTGAGTGCTATTATGGCCAATCAAGGATTGATAGATGATGGCACAGAAGAAACCCAAATTCAAATAGATGAACTTACAAAAAAAGTATCAGAAGATAAGCAAAAAGTCTTATCTTTAGGTGGTTTACTTGTGATAGGTACTGAAAGACATGAAAGCCGTAGAATAGATAATCAGTTACGTGGTCGATCAGGAAGACAAGGGGAAGTTGGTAGCTCTGCTTTTTATATCTCGTTAGAAGATGATTTGATGAGGATTTTTGGTTCATCTAAATTAGAAAATATATTAAAGCGTTTAGGCTTCAAAGAAAATGAAGCTATATCACATTCTATGATTTCTAAGTCTATAGAAAAGGCACAAAAAAGGGTAGAAACTTATAATTTTGATATACGTAAGACCTTATTAAGATTTGATAACGTTATTAACGATCAAAGAACTGTCATTTATGACCAAAGAAAACACATAATGAACGGCACAGTTGATATTAATAATTTAATAAATGAAAATATAGATACTTTAGTTGATAATTTATGTAATTTATATATGTCTGAAAAAGTATACAGAGATAATTGGAATTTTAGTAGCATAAAATCAGAAATACTAAGAATATTCAATATAGCTGATTTAGATATTAGATCTTTAGCTATTGATGAAGATAGAGATATTGCTGAAATAAAGAGTATAATAAAAGAAAAGGTTAAACTTAATATAAAAGAAAAATTATCTGTTATGGAAGAAACCCAACTTGCAGAAAATATTAAAGTATTAACATTACAAGTATTAGATGCAGCTTGGAAAAGAAATTTACACGAGCTTGATGCTGTAAGAGGTTCTATAAACTTAAGAGCTTATGCTAACAAAGATCCTTTTCATGAATATCAAAGAGAATCATTTATGTTATTCTCAGATATGTTATCTCAGTTTGCAGAGCAGCTAATTGGTATTTTATGTCATTTACAAATTCAAATGACAGATGTAGAAAATGAAAATGGAATAGCTAAAGATACTAATGAAGAAATAACTACTAATAAGATAGGTAGAAATGATCCTTGTATATGTGGTTCAGGTTTGAAGTATAAGAACTGTCATGGCAAGGGAAAATAAACAAAATAAGAGTATTTTATGACATTAACTGGTTTTGATTTTATTATAATTTTTATAATATTAGCGTCGTCAATTTTTTCAATGTTTAAAGGATTTGTGTCAGAGTTCACATCTGGTATTTCTTTATTAATATCTGGATTATTATCGTATAGTGTAGGAAAAGATCTATCTCCATATATATTAACTGTTATTCCTATACAGGCAATAGCTTATATACTTAGTTATGGGATAGTATTTTTATTAAGCTTATTAGGTACATTTGTTTTAATAAACATGTTATTAAGTTCTTTAAAAATAAACCCTAAATTAAATCATATATTAGGCTTAGGATTTGGTTTAATAAAAAGCATTGTTATAGCCTCACTAGTATTGATGATGATAGATTTTTGTATACCTTATCAACATCAACCAAAAGCCATGCAAGATTCTTATTTGAAAAAAACTATTTTAAAAAAATTTATATTATAGATAAGTTTTATTTTTTAAATATATATTCATTATCTTGTTTTTATAAATGCTTTCTGCTAAAGTATTAATGTATTTTGAGTATTCGATTTATGTTCATAATCTTTATGTTATTCACAGAGTGACTTATTTTTGAATAACTATTTTGTATAAATAATACTTTTTGTGAATATATTTGTTTATTGTAATCGGGGTTTTTAGTATGCAATCAGACGACCAATTTTTAAGAGAAGTAAAAGCTGATCTTCGTAAAGATAAAATTTTAAATTTTTTAGCAACTTATAAATTGCATTTGTTTTTTATTTTTATAGTTCTAGCAGTAATATTAGGTTCTTATTTTAGTTATAATTATTATATGCAAAGTAAAGCAGAAAAAAATAGCATTAATTTTTATCATGCTAAAGAATTAATAGAAAAAAAAGATAATAAACAGGCTATTGCTATACTAGATAATTTAATCCAAGAAGGAACATCAGGTTATCAATTCATTTCTTATTTAGAAAAAGTGAAATTATTTTTAAAAGATAATAAAATAAAAGAAGCAGTTGACACTTTGAAAGAAGCTAAGAAGGAAACTACAAATATTCCTGCATATTACTCGGATATATTGCTTTCAATAGAGTTTATGATACGTATGAACAGTAATATGGAAGATAAAACATTACTACAAGACATAAAACAATCATTAAATGAAAAAGATACTTATTATTATTTTAACTTAGAAATGTATTCAGCATTGTTAATTAAACAAGGAAATTACAAAGAAGCTTTAATAGAATTACATAAAATTTCAACTGCAGATTTAGCACCTCAAAGTTTAAAAGACAGAGCATCTAGGATTGAAAGTCTAGTTGTAGGATATATAGGTAACTAATATATTATGACAAAACTATTATCATTTTTAATCATATTCTTTACTTTATTATCTAATACTTTGTTTGCAGAAGATTGGCCTATGTTAAATAGTAATCTTACTGCTGAGCTTCCTATTATTACAAAGGAATTCAATTTCTCTATAATAAAAAAAAATAGTATAGGTCGATTTTACAATAAAAAAAGAGATATTGCTAATGTTGTATTGGTTGAAGACAAAGCTTATTTATTAGATAAAAATAATACAATAGTTCAGCTTGATCTTAAGACAAATAAAAAAAACATGTTTTATTTGCCTAGTGATTATAAAAACTTAACTCCTAAAGGAATTAGTTATCATAATGGATCTTTGTTTATTTCTTTTGCAGAAGGTATAGTTGTTTCATATTCATTAGATAGTAAAACTGTATTATGGGATAAAAACTTATTATTATCTATTATATCTGCACCTATTATAGATGGAAATAGTTTGATTTTAGTTTCTAATATAAATGTCATAAATATAGATGTTACAACAGGTGAAAACATTTGGAGTACTCCAATAAGTAATACTAATTTACAAGTAGATAATATATTTTCACCAACAATATTTGGAAATTATATTTATTTAGGAACCTCTAATTCAAATGTATTAATTTTAAATAAGGCTACAGGGGAAATTATTAATAATTATTCAGTTGCAACGCGTGAAATATTTAATCTTAGACAAAATGGAACAACAGCTGATATAAAAGCTCCAATCAAAATGATAGGTAAAGAAACTTTACTTATTTTATATCAAAATAAAGTTGTAGCTTATAATATTTTAAAAAATTCTATAGTTTGGCAACAAAATATTCAAGGTAGTTATTTTGCTCCAAATATAATAGATGAAAATAATATCATAGTATCATCAATAAATAACGAACTGTACAGCATAGATGGAATAACTGGTAATATTAATTGGAAAACCCAACTTATTGGTTCAAAAAAGCCAAAAGTAGGAATTTTAATTTGGTATTATCCTGTGATTGTAAATGATAAAATTTTGCTTATTAATTCAATGGGTGAGATACAAACATTTGATAAAGCAAATGGAATTTTATTAGATACATATAAAACATATTCATCAGAAGTTGAAACAACAGCTGTGCAGCCAATCATAACAAATGACAATATCTTGTTACTTACAAGTTATGGAAATCTTTACAGTATAAAGGCTGAATAATACTTATGTTTAACGTCACTATAGTTGGTAGGCCTAATGTTGGTAAATCAACATTATTTAATTTCTTAGTTGGAAAACAAATAGCACTTACAGATCCTACAGCAGGATTAACTCGAGATAGAAAAATCTCTTTAGCTTCATTATATGATATAAAGTTTTCTTTGACAGATACAGGTGGATATGACGATTTATCTATATCTATCAATAAAAAGATATGGGAACAATCTTTAAAAGCAATATCTGAAGCTGACTGTATTTTATTTATTGTTGATGGTAAAGAGGGATTATCTCCTTTAGATAAAGAAATAGCAAATTTATTAAGAAAATTTTCTAAAAATGTAATTCTATGTGTAAATAAAATAGATACAAGACAAGCTAAAGAAAATATGCTTTCGTTTCATGAGCTAGCTATGAATTATGTTGTAGGGTTATCTGCAGTACATGGTATAGGTATGACAGAATTACATAATTCTTTAGAGGAAGTATATAATTTATACTTAGAAAATAATCCTAGTGCATCAGAAAATCAAGCTAAGCAAGATATAACTATAGCTTTTGTAGGTAAGCCTAATGTAGGTAAATCGACAATAATTAATACTCTTTTAGGTGATGATAGATTAATTGTAAATGATGAAGCAGGAACAACTAGAGATTCTATATACATAGATACTATTTATAAAGATAAAATTATAAAAATTATGGATACAGCAGGTTTGCGTAGAAGGTCTAAAGTATCTCATAAGTTAGAAAGAATGTCGAATTCTGATACTATTTCATCTATAAATTTTACTAATGTAGCAGTTTTAGTGATTTCCGCAGAAGACGGTTTAACTAAGCAAGATATGGTACTTGCAAAGCACATTATAGATGAAGGACGTGGTCTTGTATTAGTTGTAAATAAATTAGATTTAGTAAAAAACAAGAAAGCTTTTTTACACCAAATCTCTGTGGAAATAGAAAATGCCTTTTTTCAAATAAAAAAACCATATATTATTGGAATTTCTGCTTTAAAAGATAAAGAGCTTACTAATATTTTTGATGCAGCTTTTGAATTATATCAAAAATGGCAGTTTAAAGTTACAACATCAAAACTTAATATTTGGTTACGTGAAGTTATATCTAACAATCCAACTCCTTCTATAAAAGGTAGAAAAATTAAAGTTAAGTATATCAGTCAAATAAAAAGTAGACCACCAACTATACAATTATGGTCTAATTTTGAAGCTAAGAAGTTTCCAGATGCTTATTTACGTTATTTACAAAATGAGTTATTAAAGTATTTCAATTTATGGGGATGTACTTTAAGAATACAGATTAAAAAATCTGATAATCCTTATCATGATAAGATTAATCAAAAATAATATAGTATAAAATAAATTTATCTTATTATTTTATAATTTTTATATAAATATATTTTTATTTATTATTTTGAATAACTTTTAGTAATTGCTTTAAATTGGTTATTTCAATTATTTTCATTTTCTCAAAAAGTTCAGGTTTGATAAGTTTTTTTTGTTTTTCTGGTATAACAGGAATTATAGCTTGAGTAAACCCTAGTCTTACTGATTCTAATAATCTTTTTTCTACATATCCTATATTTCTTATTTGAGCAGATAAACTTATTTCACCAAAAAATACAGATCTATTGGGTAATGGAATATCAATAAAACTTGATAATAATGAAGCACATATAGCTAAATCTAACCCAGGTTCTATAATTTTTAATCCTCCAATCAAACTTAGATAAATATCTTTATTTGATAATACAATTCCAAGTTTTGATTCTAATACAGCTGTAATCATAGACAATCTATTAGCATCGGCCCCAACAACAGCTCTTTTAGGAGCAGCATAAACTGTTGGAACTAACAAGGATTGTGTTTCAACTAAAACAGGTCTTGTTCCTTCAAGTCCTGCAAATACAGCAGTACCTGAAATGTTAGTCAAATAATCATTAAGAAATAAAGCAGAGGGGTTAGAAACTTCTTGTAAGCCTTTTTCACTCATTTCAAATATACCTATTTCATCTGTAGGACCAAATCTATTCTTAACAGTTCTTAGGATACGAAAATTATTAGCTTTTTCACCTTCAAAATATAAAACACAGTCTACCATATGTTCTAAAACTTTAGGACCAGCTATTTGTCCTTCACGTGTAACATGACCAATTAATATAAGTGCTATATTAAGGCGTTTGCAAAATGAAATAAGTTCGTTAGCACAAGCTTTTACTTGAGAAATACTGCCTGGTATTGAAGGAACAGTTTCTAAATACATAGTTTGAATAGAATCAATTACTAATATTTCAGGTTTAACTTGTTCTAAGGAATATAAAATGTCCATCAATGATGTAGAAGTAGATATTTTTAACTTACTATTAATTAATCCTAAGCGTAGAATTCTATGTTTGAGTTGATCTAATGATTCTTCTCCGGAAATATAAACACAATTGTATGTAAGACATAAAGAAGCAATAGCTTGTGTCAAAAGAGTAGATTTTCCTATTCCAGGATCACCACCAACTAATATAGCAGATCCTGTAACAATACCGCCTCCACATACTCTATCAAATTCTTTTATATTTGAAACAAATTTTTCTCTTATTTTTGGAATATCTTTAAGATCTGCAAATACAATCTCCCTATTAGAAAGATTGTAAAAGGTAGGTTTTTGTACGGTAGATTTTATAGATTGTTCTTCTAAAGTGTTCCATTCTGAACAAGCAGAACATTGCCCAGACCATTTAGGAAATTTAGTATTGCAGTTAGAACAAATATAAAAATTAGATGATTTTGCCATAAATTAATATATTAACGAGTGTTGCGTCTTAATCTAGATGTAGAAGTTCTATATTGTTTTGAAATATCATTAGCTTCATTTTGTAGATTAGAAAATATATTTTTATTTTCTCTATATACAACTTCATTATGTTTCACATCATATTTTCTAAATTTAGAGTATTTTGTGTTTTGAACATTTCTATTGTTAAACATATCTGACTTATTGTATTTATTAAGAGTTTGATCATGCAATCTAGAATTTGAAATTAAGCTTCCAGAAGAAACAGAGGTTCTTACTTTTCTTTGGTGTATTGGTAAAGAAGTTTTTTTATCTGCAGATTTTATTCTTAAATCATCAAATTTATTATGTTTAATATAAAAATTATTGAGACGAGTATCTTTCTTATTAGTATCATTAATTTTTCTATCAGCCAAAGCTTCAACATTGTTATGTATATGCAAATTTTCAACAAGTATATCATTTGGAAGATTATCCTCAGCAGGAAATACTCTGACTTTATTTTCATAAAGTGATTTATTATGCAAATATTTATTATTTAAATCATCAATATTATTAACATCATATTTTTTGTACATTAATGGAATATCTATCTGATTATTAGATGTATTTTTTTCTGAATTGCTTGGATTACTTACCACTTTTTCTGTATTAGTTATATTTATATCATCTGGTGATGTATTATTTTTATCAATTGAAATTAAGTTTTTATTTTGTTTTAGTATATAAGAAGGAGGAGATATACCAAAATCATTAGTCAAAAATACATTTTGTAAATTGGCTTCCTGTTCATTATAATGTTGTATATCGTCTTCCCAATCTTCATTTGATTTTTGGAAATCTTGGTAATTAATAGAGCTTAAAGGGGTTAAATCTTCAGAAGTAAGATTTTTAGTATTAGTAGGATGATTACTTTTATATTCAAAGTTAGCATTAATAGTATTACTAATATTTTGTAACGAACTTGCAATAACTTTTAAAGTATCTTCAAGATCAGAATTTTTATTTTGTTCATCTTCTAATATAATGTTTTGTATATTTTTTTGTGGTTCTTCGTATACAGTTGGTAATAATGTAAGTTCGCTTTTATGGTGCTCTGTAGATGACATATCTTTTTCAGAAGACAAATTTGTTATTTGCTTGTCATTCTTTTCCCATATGTTTTTATCAACTACAGGAAATAGTGGAGGTAAATGTTTATTTTTATCAACTACCAAAGAAGCTAAATTTGTATTATCACTTGTATGATCTTCTAATAATAGAGGATTAGATTCTGTTTTATTATTTATTTTTTCAGAAGTAGGTTCAAAAAGTGTTTGCTCATTAGAAATAGCTAATTTTTCTTGGTTTTCTTGTTTATTGTCATTATCTATATCAGATATTTGAGGTTTAGCAATAGTAGAAGCAAGTAAAATATCATGATTTTCTTTTGACGTACAAAGTAAATGTCGTATTTGAGTTGAGACTAATATTAAACAAAATATAATTGTTAGCAAAAGAGCTAACATAAATAATATTAAGATTAGTATATCGTAAATTGTAACATCTAGTAAAGATAAAGAAAATATTTTGAACATGGCACTAAATATGTGAAATTTTTAATTATTATTTTGTTTGAAATATTCTTTTCTTTTTTTCAAAAAGAAAAGGAAGGTAAATGGTATTATGCATAAATATAAGATATCTATTAGAGTAATAACTAACCAAGGAAATTTCAATAAACCTGTTATTATTAAACCTACAACTGCAATCAAAGGTGCAACGTTAGATTTTTGTATTTTTATTTTTTTTGTTGAAGGAGTAGGTATAGTACTTACCATTAAATAACTTATCACAAATAAATAGATAGCATAATATGTATCGTTTAATGCAATGTCTGGAAAAGAAAAGTTCATACATAAAGGCATAGTTGCAAGCATAAAGCCAGCTGGAGCTGGTATTCCTATAAAAAAGTTATTATAATAAGTAGGATACTCTATGTTTAAGTTAAATCTAGCTAAACGTAACATTGTACAAACAGAGAAAAAACAACATGAAATGAATAATAATGAATTATAAGCGTCACCATAATATAAAATAGATAAAGAACCAGCAATACCAAAACAAACTAAATCACTTAAAGAATCTAATTCAGCACCAAATTTAGAGTCAGTACCTAGCATACGTGCAACTCTTCCGTCGAAAAGATCTAATATTCCAGCAATAAAAATAAATATTATTGCAATTTTTGTGTTACTATGAACAGCAGCGTTAATGGCATTAAAACCACAAACGAAAGCGCCAACAGTAAATAAACTAGGTAAAGCTCTAGAAATTGATAGTTTCATATATTAACCTTTTATATGTTTTTTGTAGTATCTATATTATCTTCAATATCATTTTTAGTATTTTCTTTCTCATCGACAGACAAAACATCTTCTACATTATTAGCTATAATATTTCTATTCAAAATTTTTGTTGTTACTGTATTATCTTTATTATTCAAATTTGCAATAACAGTTTCACCACCAATTGTAGTTTGTCCAATGAACACAGATGGTACAACATCATTAGGTAAATATATATCCACTCTACTACCAAATTTTATTAACCCAAACTTTTGTCCAGCTTCAACAGTTTCATCTTCGTTTATAAATTTTACAATTCTTCTAGCAATAAGTCCTGCTATTTGAACAAAAATTACATTTTTACCTTTATTGGTTTCCATAATAAAAGATTGTCTTTCATTATTCAAACTACCTTTATCTAACGCTACATTGAAAAATGTTCCAGGTTTATATACAATATCTTTAACTGTACCAGAACATGGAATTCTATTAACATGTACATTAAAGACATTCATAAATATTGATATTTTCAGCATTTCTTCTTCAATACGAAGCTCTTTAGGAGGTATACACTTTTCAACTTTTATTACTTTTCCATCTGCAGGAGCAATGATTAGATCATCAGATTGAGGAGTAATTCTGTCAGGATCTCTGAAGAAATAAATACACCAGGCTGTTAAAATTACACCTATAAACCCTAAAATACTTGATATAAAAAGAAGTACCACAGTTATTAAAGCAAAAACAAGTATTAAAATATAGCCTTCTTTTGCAATTTTTATATTTGATATCATATTTGATAACATAGTTTCAACTTTTGACATTCCTACACCTTTGTGTTGATTAACAGATGGTTAATGTTCTATAAATTATATATAATTGTATATTTTGTGTTACATATATTTACTATATAACATCATTACAAATACTATTTTATTAGCGTGATTTACACTAATTTACTAAATAGTGTAATATTAGTCTATCATATTTAGTACATATAATGAAGAATTAAAAATAAGAGTAGAAATGCAATCACAAATAAAAGATTTTCATTCAATAATATCAAACTTACAGCAATTTTGGTCAGACAAAGGTTGTTGTATAATAACTCCCTATGATGCAGAAGTAGGAGCAGGAACGTTTCATCCTGCTACAGCATTAAGAGTTTTAGACGACAAGCCTTGGAATGTTGCTTATATACAACCTTGCAGAAGACCAACAGATGGTAGATATGGAGAGAGTGACAACAGGTTACAACATTATTTTCAATTTCAGGTAATAATGAAACCAGCACCAGAAAATATACAAGATCTATATGTTGAAAGTTTGAAGCATTTAGGTATAGACACAAACATACATGATATTAGATTTGTAGAAGATGATTGGGAAAGTCCTACTTTAGGAGCTTGGGGGCTTGGTTGGGAAGTATGGTGTGATGGAATGGAAATTACACAATTTACATATTTTCAACAAGTTGGAGGCCAACAATGTAAGGAAACTCCTGTTGAAATAACATATGGTTTAGAAAGAATAGCTTTGTATGTTTTAGGATATAAAAGAGTTTACGATATACCATGGAATATTAAAACTGGTATAACTTATGGAGATATATATTTACAAAGTGAAAAAGAGTTTTGTGCATATAATTTTGAATTAGCAAATGTAGAAGATTTATTCACTCAGTTTGATATGCATTTTAAAGAAAGTGAAAACTTAATGCTAAATAACAAATGCTATCCAGCCTACCATCATATAATAAAAGCAAGTAATATTTTTAACCTTTTAGATGCAAGAGGAGTATTGGGGGTTGCAGATAGAGCTTTATTTATTGCAAAAATTAGAGAGTTATCTAAAAAATGTTGTGGATTGTATGTCAAAAATAACAAAGAGTTAGTTTAATGAACAATAGATTTTTATTAGAAATTTATACAGAAGAAATACCTTATACATTACAAAAAAAATTATCAGAAGATATAAAAATTATCTGGGATACTGTTTTACAGCAAAATAAAATACAATATTCTGAAATCAAAGTTTTTTCTACAGCAAAAAGAATGTCTGTATTGATTACAGGCTTACCAAATCAAACTTCAGATATAAATGAAGAAAAAAGAGGTCCTGAAGTAAATGCTAAGCAACAAATTATTGATGGTTTTTGTAATAGTAAAAATGTAACAAAAGAAAATCTTATAATCAAAGAAATAAAAGGTAAAAGTTATTATTTTGCTAATATTTTAAACAAAGGAAGTGATATTAAAGATCTTCTAAGTAATTACTTATTAAAAGAGGTGCTTTCAGATATAAAATTTAAAAAGTCTATGGTTTGGAACAGCTCAAAACAACTATGGGCAAGACCAATAAGAAATATTTTAGCAATTTTACAATGTGATAATGAAACAAATTTTTTAAATATAAATTTCGCAGGGGTCACATCTTCTAGCTATACATTTGGACATAGTATTTTATCTGCAAATAAAATTTATATTTCAAATATAGAAGACTATTTTTCACAATTAGAAAAAAATTATGTAATTTTAGATTTTAATAAAAGACAAGAAATAATTTTACAAAATATAAACCAAATAGAGAAACAGTATGATGCAGAAGCATTTATTCCCTCTAGCTTATTAGAAGAAATAGCATATTTAACTGAATATCCTTATATGTTATTAGGTAATATACAAGATGAATATTTAGTTTTACCAAAAGAGCTTTTAGTAGATATAGCAGTAACTAATCAAAGATATGTAACACTAACTAAAAAAGACGGGAAACTTCTTAATAAATTTATTATCTTTGCAAATAATATACCTATTGATAAGGGTAAAGTAATAATTGCAGGTAATGAGCAAGTACTTTGTGCAAGATTGCAAGATGGTTTATTTTTCTATAACCAAGACTTAAAAGAAAACTTTATAAAGGAAAAAGAAAAATTAAAATCATTAAATTTTTTCACCAATCTTGGAACTTTATATGACAAAACTGAAAGGGTAAAAATATTATTTACTAAATTTTTTAATGAAGATCAGTCTTTATTGTGTGATTTATATAAAAATGATTTAGTATCTTCTGTAGTATTTGAAATTCCAAATTTACAAGGCATTATGGGTAAATATTACTCTTTTAATTGGGGGCAAAATAATAATATTTCCAATATTGAAGTATTATCTGAAGCTGTTTATGAACACTATAAACCTTTAGGACCTACAGATAGTTTACCAAAAACAAATTTAGGATCTAAATTAGCATTATTAGATAAATTAGATACCTTAATCGCATTTTTTTCAGTTGGTGAGAAACCAACAGGTTCAAAAGATCCATACGCTTTAAGAAGGTTTTCTTTAGGAGTTATTAGAATAATAATAAATAACAAATTTGATATAGATTTAAGTAAGTATTTAAGTGATGATTTATGTGAATTTATATCTGAAAGATTGTTTGTGTTTATGAAACCACATTGTAGCGCAATTAATCAAGATATTATAAATGATATAATAGACACTCAAAAATTAAATATTTTTGAAATATATTCAAGTTTGATTTCATTAAATGCTTTGTTTAGCAGTAAAGAAGGTGTTATGGTATGGGATCTTTACCAAAGAGTAAAAAACCTACTACTTGTTGATAAATCACCTTTAAATACTGATTCTATTTCATATAACCCAATAAATATAGAACTATTAGAAAATCAATATGAAAAAAACCTTTATGCATATTTACTGTTTCAAGAGAAGAACAGCGATAAACAGTCTGAATACAGTATTATTGATTTATTATTAAAAGCCAATGAATATTTAGATAATGTATTAATATTTCATGAAAATATCAATATTAGAAAAAACAGATGTTTGATTTTACAAAATGTTATGTATATACTTAAAAAGTTTATAAAATCATTTCAACCTATAGTTGCAGAGAGTGATCTGCAATAATGCGGGAATATATTATTGTATTATGTTATGTATTGTTAAGTGCTAAAAATAAGGACAATTAAATGATAAAAGTAGTAAATATTTTCGATTACTTTGTTTTGAGCAATTACAAGCCATTTTATTAATTTTTTCATATAAAGTATTAGTTATACTAATATAATAGGTTGTCTAAATACCATTTAAGTATTTACTTCAATCAAAACAAGAGGGTGTTTAATATGGGTTCATTTTTTTCTTTACTACAAAAGGTAGGACAAGCTTTCATGCTTCCTGTAGCAGTTTTACCAATAGCTGGTATCTTGCTTGGTTTAGGTTCTGCTGATATTTCTTTTTTACCTAATAATGTATCAACAGTGATGAAAGTTTCAGGAGACGCTATTTTCACAATATTACCATTGTTATTTGCAATTGCTGTAGCAATAGGTTTTACTAAACAATCTGGATCTGCAGCTTTAGCATCTGTAACTGGGTATTTTGTGTATTTAAGTTCGTTAGGAGCCGTTTCTACAATAATAGGCAATAAAACAGTATTAGTATTGGGTATAGAATCATTAAATACAGGTATTTTTGGAGGGATATTCACAGGAGCAATAGCTGCAATTTGTTATAATAAATATTCTAATATAAAACTTCCTGAATACTTAGGTTTTTTTGGAGGTAGAAGATTTGTTCCTATTATAACTTCGATAAGTTGTTTGATTTTAGGGATTATTGTTGCTCCTGTATGGGCATATATAGCTGCAGGAATTGAAGTTTTTTCCAACTGGGCAGCATATCAGGCTCCAACAGTGGCTTTCTTCTTGTATTCTTTTGTAGAAAGATTCTTAATACCTACAGGCTTACACCATATATGGAATGTTCCATTCTTTTTTCAAACAGGTGCATATACAGATCCTATAACAGGCAATGTTATTACAGGGGAAATAGCTAGATATTTAGCAGGTGATCCAACAGCAGGGAATTTAGCAGGTTCTTATTTATTCAAAATGTTTGGTTTACCAGGAGCTGCTTTTGCTATGATATCTGCAGCAAACCCTGAAAATAAAAAAATGGTTGCAAGTATTATGATATCTGCAGCAATTACTTCTTTTTTAACAGGAATTACAGAGCCAATAGAATTTTCATTCTTATTTGTAGCACCTGTTTTGTATGGTATTCATATTGTATTAGCTGCATCTTCTTATTTGATATTGATACCTTTAGGTATTAAGCATGGCGTAACTTTTTCACAAGGTCTGATAGATTATGTAGTTTTATTTTCTAAATCAACTAATGGATTATATATAATTCCTATTGGTATGATTTATTTCTTTATTTATTATTTTGTATTTTTAATAATAATAAAAAAATTCAATTTGAAAACTCCTGGCCGTGAAGAAACTTCAAAAATTTCATCAAGTGCTAAAAAAGTACTAAGCGCAGCTAAAAATAAAATTACCAATGTTTCAAAAGAAGTCAAAGTACCTGTAGGAAAACTAGTATCAATTGTAAAAGAAGAAGCAGAAGAAATTATTTCTGAAATAGAAGAATTTGCTCAGGATGCTAAAGATAAAGTTATTTCATCTATCAACACTTCAGAAAAAGATAAAACTAATGTAAAAGAAGAAGATATAGGTAAACAATTAGTCGAAGCATATGGGGGTAAAGATAATATAGTTGATCTTGATAGTTGTATTACAAGATTACGTATTTCAGTTAAAGATAAATCAAAAGTTGATCAAACAATGTTAAAAAAAATAGGAGCAAAAGGATTTGTAAGTATGGGTAATAGCATACAATCAATTTTTGGTACTAAATCGGGTGCTTTAAGAGACGCAATGGAAGATTATATTTCAAATATCAAATAATATAAAAGGGAACCATAAATTCCCTTTTATATAGTTGTTCTGGGTTGCTTTGAAGCATATAATGATTTACTATATATAATAGATTAATTATTTAAAGGTTTGTTAATGTTTTTATTCTTTCACAATAAGTCTTCTTTTCAAAATTTTACTCATGAGTTAGTTATAAAAATAACAGGTAATGATTTAACAGCAGCATTTCATTTTGGAAGTAAACTTAATTCTGATAAAAATTATCAGAATATTATGAATGATTATTTGAAATATAATTTATTAATGTCGTGTTTAATATCTTTACAAGGACAATTTGTAGCTGCAGATATAACTCCTTTTGATCTTATAAAAAATTTAGAACAAGTAGAAGGTTCTTCATCATTAGTGGAAAAAATATTTAAATTTCAGTTTCCAACTAATTATAAAATGTATATGATAGATTATCCTGATGAAAAACAGCAATATATAAAAACTTGCTTAACTAAAATATCAAATGGAGATAAAATAGATTTGATATTTGTGAATTATGAAATTATGCAAAGTATTTTTTCTAGCGTTAAAAAATAAGGCTTATACTAATTATAAGTATTATAAAACTAAAATAATGGATGGATGTTATGTCAGCTGGTTTTGGTAAAATTAAATTACCAGAAAATAAAATTCAAAAGGTAAACAACGATATTTCTACTTCAAGCAACACACCAGATACTTTTAAAATATCTTATCCTAATCTATATAATAACAATTTATTAAATGGCTGTATTTGGGCTATAAATACACATGTTGAAGAAAAAGTGTTTCATTTACATACAACTGCCTATAAACAGGGTTATGTTAATGGGTTAGTTATGAGATTTGAGGCTATTGCAGATGCCTTTGATAAAATGTATGTTAAACTTAATAATTTAAATGCACATGCTATAAATAAATCAGGTTTATTAAGTTTTAAAAAAGGTGATACAGTATTTGTGAGGTATAATTCTAATAATAGAGTTTTTTCATTACATAAAATTATACCATCTAAACGATCAGTATTTTCTCCAGAACAAGTTAAAGATTTTAATAAATTGACTTATTCTGCGGATTTTATTACGTCTGATTTAGATATAATTAAAAATTCACCTATTAATATACCTAAAATCCCAGTCAGTGTAAAAGTTATAAATTTTGATAGCAATATAATACAAGAAATTAGTTTTATTGATGTGTCTAATAAAAAATCTTATTTTTCTAGATCTTCAAAATTTAATGGTACTTCTTGGAGTAACTGGGAAAACAGCCAAAATTCAAACTTAGATCCTTTGATCTTTAAGCTTCAAAAACCACTTCTTGCTGAAGATATAGATGGTTCTACTGTTATAATAAAAAGTATAAATAGTAACAATAATAAATTAAAAATCTCAGAAAACAAGAATAATAACTTACAATCTTTTAAAAATAAAAAAATAACTTCAAAAAATAACTTTGAAAATAATATTTTAGACGATAATTTTGATCCTTACAATGATTTAGAAGTTAACGATCAACTGCAAGAGAGAGGATATGAACAAGAGAATATAGAATATTCATCTGATGTAGTAACAGATTCTTTTGATAGTGTATCTGAAGCGCATTTACCTAATGATCATATAAATACTGATAAAGAAAATATCGAAATAGATGAAATAAATAATGAAGAACACATAATTACTGGAAAGACTGTGATGAATAAAAGCAACAAATCTACAAAATTAGCTAGATTATCTATGCATTCTAAAAATAATTTTGAAAAAGTTAATTTGAAAAAATTAGGAAGGCAAGTGGATAATAGAAGAAGAAAAGATCTTATTAACGCTAGTTTACATATAAAAAAACCAATCACTAATGATGAAAATCAAGAAAGAATAACCCCAAATCGTAGTTCTGCAAGTGAAAAATTAAGAAATCAAATTTTGAAATTAAGCAAAAACATACAAAATCAAAGTTTTTCTTCAAGTCAACATGTTTCAAATTCGGGCAATATAAAAAATAACTCTATTTCTTCTTCTAAAGATAAACAAAGTCTTCATAAATCTGTACAAAAAAAATTTATTTTGAAAAAAGCTAAAAATAATGCATCGAAAAATACAATTGCACCTTTTTCAGTATCTACTTACAAAGATTTATTAGAAAATAAATCTAATAGTAAAGTGTCTTCTAGTAACTTTCAAAAAACAGGTAAGATTTCTGTAAAATCTAATTTTTCTGAGTTGCCTCAAGGTAATACTAATAGACAAACTATATCTAGTTTTAATAAATTTTCTAATAATAACAGAGTATTATCTAACAGTAGGTCTGGTAGTTTTTTAAAACCACAAACAAATTCAAATTTCAAAAAGATCGATTTTTCGTCTATTAAAACTAATTACAGTAATGTCAATAATAGTTTACCTAATTCATCTTTTGCTAATTATAAACCTAATAACATATCAAGTTTAAGAAATAACTGGTCTTTTGAAAACAATCGTTTAAGTAGTGTAAGATCTAAATTTTCACAAAATATCAATAGTTATTCTACTGAGAAGATGCAAAGCAAATCTAGAATCACTATTGCAAATTTATCACCAACTATTGGTTAAAATAAAATAGCAATCTTTTAAGATTGCTATTTTTATAAAACAATAATTTTGATTTTTCACACAACATTTAATTAGATTACATATTTACATATACAAATATTAAGTGCATACTTTCATTATATGTTTTTTCCTATACTGATATATTATTTGACTTTTAATATTTTATAACCATATTTTCAGTAGTTATGATGTTTTATAGTTAATTTAATATTTATAAAGAAACCATTTGTATTAATTATATTGCATATAAGAAGATATGAAATTCAATAAAATTAAGTTTCATTGAATTTCTGTTGAAAATAAAAAATTTTACTAATTATTTTTTTTGTAAACAAATGATCTACCAAAAAAGTTTAGAGCTATTGTATTATCATCTATAATTTGTACGATAACACTTTTATATTAATCTACCAAAGTGTTATTTCCCTTTACTGCTGTTATTATTAGATCAGGCTTTTCCTTCATATTTATTGTGCCAATAGCAATAGTATATTGAGAATCTTTATATGTTATAAAAATTCGTATCTCATTTGTTTGGTCATCAGCAATATGGTATGTGACAACAATTTTATCTTTTACACCTGTGTCAACATAGTTAAAGCAACAATTCCTAAAACAATCAAACCTAATATATTTTTCATGTTATCCCTATAGTATTATTAATGTTTGAAGTTAGTTTATAAAACAAGTAAGGATAATATTTATTTTGTATACATACACTTTAAAACAGTATAACGTATTTTAGTAATATTTATACCGTGTAATATTATTATTTTCTTTTACAGAGACTTTAGTTATCTAAAGACTTTGTTAGATATATATTTAAAAATTTTCTTTAAAAGTGGATTTTTTTTACAAGATATGTTACTTATAGATGCTTAGATATTTATCATATAAAGCTAATATCATTTTATAATAATCATAAAAATAAAAAATACAGTCAAAATTTAAATGTTGCAAAAATATATGTATAAGTTAAATACTATATATAACAATAAATAATTTATTACTTAATAAAAAGATATTATATATTAATATAAATCGTATTTGAGATATAGCTATAAATCTTATATTTTGATTAGATATTGCTTGAATTTTGAAATCTAATACCTTATAATACTAAAGTATTTAGGGGCGGAGTAGCTCAGGGGTTAGAGCAGAGGAATCATAATCCTTGTGTCGGGGGTTCAATTCCCTCCTTCGCTACCAAACTATATACATATCAAATTTTAATTCATATCATTTTGTAGTATAAAAATTCTATTATAAGAAGTTTTTATTTATCATCTTTTATTTGCATCATATATTTAGAATTTTAATTATAATATTATAACTCTGATTTTATATTAGCACTCATTATATCTAAAATGCTGTCAGTTGGTTTTTTATCTTCGTATAAAATATTATAAATTTCGGTACAAATGGGTAGGTATAGTCCATATTTTTTATTAAAACTATGAATAGCTTTGGTAGTAAATACACCTTCTGCTATACCTGATTTATCTTTTTTCATATTTGAACTATAACCATTATTTTTAGCTATTGCTATACCTAAAGAAAAATTTCTAGATTCGGGGGAAGTTGCCGTTAATACTAAGTCACCTAAACCACTTAATCCATAAGCAGTTTGGGAATTACCTCCATATGCAGTGATAAGAGACTGAATTTCTCTGATACCTCTTGTTACTAGGCCAGCTAACGCATTATGGCCCATTTCTAGTCCTTTTACAATACCACTTGCTATAGCTATAATATTTTTAACTCCACCACCAACTTGGCAACCTATAACATCGTCTGATTTGTATAATCTTATGTTAGTAAAACCTAATTTAGTTATTAGCTCTTCTGCAAAATCTAAAGAATAACTTGCTAGAACCAAAGAAGAAATAGCATTATTTGCAATTTCTGTTGCAAACGATGGACCTGTTAATACAGCCAGAGGTATGCTACCTAAATGTTCAGTGATAATATCAGAAACTAAATTACCAGAAGGGTATTCTATACCTTTAGAAGCAATTATTATAGGAATATGTTTAGGATAATTTTTTAAATCATTAAGAATATTTCTTATGAATTTAACAGGGACAGTAAGTATTATTATATCAGAATTATATAAATCTGTGATATTTGAAGTTGCATGTATATTATTAGGTAAAACAACATTAGGCAAATATAAATTATTAATATGTTTATTGTTTATATTATCTTTTAGTTCTGTTTCAAAACAAAATAATATTATATCGTGGTAAGATGATGCAGAAGTAGATAAATTTTTTGCAAGAGAGCTACCAAATGCTCCAGCTCCTAAAATCCCAATTTTCATATAGAAATACCTCATATATTGATGCATTTTATAATAACGTATCTTGCAATTAATGTAAAATCAAATTAATAAAACTTTGCTTATCCAAACTCAGACTAAATACAAGATATAGTAAATTTATATAAAGAAAAAACGCAACTATTGGTTGCATGATTAGATAAAGTAGTATAATATTAAAGATCTAATAAATAATTATTAGTTTTTTTGTTTTGTAGAAACAAAATAAAAACAAGGAAAATAAAGTAGCATATATTTATATATGCTACTTTATTTTGTGTTGAATATATAAAGTCAAAATCCTAAAAAAATATACTATTGAATAATATTAATATCTTAAAATTATAATTTAGGTTATATAAATAGTATTAGTATTATGAGATGTAAATGTATGAAAATTTGTAAATTACCACGTTTTATATTAAAAATATATGCAGTAGGCGATGATAAAAGCATTATAGAAAATTTTTTGCAAGGTTTAATTACAAATGATATTAGGATACTAAAAAGTCAAAATATCATTTATACCTGTATGTTAAATCCAAAAGGAAGATATAATTTTGATTTTTTTATATTCAAATATAATGATGATTTTTATATAGATATACATAAAGATTATATAGACGCGTTTATCTCTAAACTTAATTTTTATAAATTATTTCATAAGATTGATGTCGTATTAGAAACTAATTTAAAAGTTTACTACTTAAATCAAGATAAGTTTAAAAATAATACTTTTTTCTTTATAGACCCAAGACTATCGTCTTTGGGATATAAATATGTAACTTCTGATGATTTAGAGGATACAATTCATTATTCAGATTATTTAGAATTATGTTATAAAAATGCTGTACTTGAAAGTTCAGATTTTATTATTGATAAAACTATACCTATTGAGGTAGGAATGGATGAATTAAACGCTATAAGCTATACTAAAGGGTGTTATTTAGGACAAGAATTCACAAACTCTGCAAAACGTAGATTGGTAATTAGAAAAAGGATTATAAGTATATTACTAAATGGTGCAAATGTTAGCATAAAGGATGCAATATTAACAAAAAATTCAGAAAAAGTAGGTGAAATAACATCACTAGCTAATAAATACGCAACAGCCATGGTATTAATGTCCTATAAGAACGATGAACTATATGTAGTTGATCAATTAATACAACAACATACTCCAAGTTGGATCTCTCACTACAGCACATTGTAAAGATTATATGACTATAATTATAAACCAGTTATGTTTATGCTTTCTATAGTTTTATTTAAATCATGATTTTTTGAATGAAATAAGTCAATATGTTTTTCTGCTAAAGTTTTATCAGAATCGATTAAATTATATAAAGGTTTTAAATATGATTCTTCTTTTAATTTTCTAGCAATTAATCCCGATTTAGAGATTTCTAAGATATCTTTAATTATGCTTATTAAATTTTTCTCATATAATTTAATGTTTAACCCTTGTGTTGATATTTGTTGTTTTAATTTTTCTAAATCTTCATATGTCCATTTTAAAGTTAAATTTGAAATATCCATTAAAGAGTTCTTATCATATAGAAGCCCTACAAAAAGAGCAGCTAAGGCAATTGCAAAATTGTAAGGCACAGCATCTGCAGATCTAACTTCTAAATATGATTTTATTCTAACATCTGGAAATAGTGTATTTAAATGTAAAACAAAGTCACCTAATGTAGGTTTATAATCTTTGTGCTTGAATTTACCAGTTAAATAATCTTTGAATAATATTTTATTATTTATAGGTATGTATGCATTTTCTTTATACAAGAAAAATATTGGAGCATTAAGTGCAAAATCAACATATTTTTCGACATTAAAATCTTTTTCAAAAGCGAATTTCAAAAGCCCTGAGCGTTCTTTTTCCATATGTAACCACATAGCAGATCTATTACTTAAATGTTTAGACACTTTGCCTTCTTTGAAAGGAGAATTAGCAAATAGTGCCGATATAATTGGTTGTAAGGCCATTGATATTCTGAATTTCTTACGTAGATCTTCTTCATCTGAAAAATCAATATTAATTTGAGTAGAGGCTGTGTTTTTCATCACGTCAATTGCATTTATATCAGAATTATTATTGTAATAATCTAAGATTAACTCATAACGTTTTTGCGGAACTATTTTGACATTTTTATATGTATCTTTAGGGTGTGTTCCTAAAGTATAAATACCTAAGTTATGTTTTTGTAAAACAGGTTCTATATCTTTGTAAAAAGAAATTATATTATTATTCAAAGATTTGATATTATTTTCTAAAGGTGATAAAAATTCTATTTGTCCACCTGGCTCTAAAGATATACAACCATATTTAGATTGTAGTTCTATAATGTTACCATTTTCATAAGTAGGAAACCAATTATTTAATGTAAGGTCATTTAGCAAATAGTATAAAGATGAATTTGAATTATCTTTAGAATAATATTGAACACTAGAGTAATCTTTTTTATTGTATAAAAAATGTTCTAATTCTAATCCAATTTTATAATTATCTTTTGCTTTAAAATTGGATAACATATAGTTTATTAACTGATTTTTACTAGTTAATTCTATATCAAAAAGAGGGTTTATGTTTTCTAAATGGTAAGGAAATGGCATATATTACTCTGTCTATTTGATTTTAAATTATAAATAATTATATTTTGTTTTTATTGCAACTATTGCAGCTATTACTGCAGTTTCTGCTCTTAAAATGTTAGTATCAAGATATACATTATTAACATTTTTTTTTGTGTATAAAAATTCTTTTTCTTTATCGCTAAAACCACCCTCAGGGCCTATTAATATTATAATTTTGTTTTCTATGCCAATAAATTTTTCTATAGAATTTACTAATTTTATAGAATTTCTATCTTCATTTAACCAAAATATTGGTAATGTATTATGGTTATTTATAAAATCTTTTAAAGATATACTTTCCATCACATTTGGAATATCAATTCTACCACATTGTTGAGCTGACAAAATACATTTTTGAGTTATTTTGTGTTCTAAAATAGGTTTATTTACAGTTCGCTCTGTAATAATTTGGACAATTTTTTTAATACCTAATTCAGTTGATTTTTCAATTACAAAGTCATTACAATTTTTTTTTAAGGGTGAATATGCTAATATAATCTGCAAATCATCTTTTTTATAATCTTTGATTTTTTTAACTACGTATACTTGAACAGAATGTTTATCTATTTTATGTATTTTAGCTAAAAATTCTCCATATTGTTCATTAAATAAGGTTATATGATGATTGATCTTTACCCTCAAAACGACAACAATATGTTTGTATTGATCTTCTAAAAGGCTTATATAAATACCAGGTTCAAGTTTTTTTTCACAGAAACACCTAGTGATAATTTTATCATAATTCATATGGTAAACAAATAATAAATACTATTAATAAAAATTGATTATATACTATGAATAATAAATCTTATAATTTATAATACAAGAATATACTTCAGTATAAATAATATAAAAATATCTTGATATAACTTACTATATGAAATTACAAAACTATTATATTTTGGCCAGACTAAATAGTCTTTGGGGTGCTTTTTTACTTATGCTACCTGGTTTATGGTCTTTAACTTTATATTATGATGATAAAATTACAGCAAAACAGGGCTTAATATATTTTACAAGCTTTATAGGTTGTTCTATTTTGATGCGTTCGTTTGGATGTGTAGTGAATGATATTTTTGATAGAAATATAGATAAGCAAATCAAAAGAACAAAGAAAAGACCTATAGCAGCAGGTGATATCAACGTAAAAAATGCTATAATTTTTGCTTTGTTATTATTAATATTACCGTGTGTAGTATTATTAATATTGCCTCCCTTTGCTCAAGTAATAGCTATTTTATCTATCATACCTGTTGTAATATATCCATTATTCAAACGTTTTTTTTCAGCACCACAATTAATTTTAGGTTTGACTTTTAATTGGGGGATCTTATTAGGATCTGCGATTATGCAAAATACAATTACACTTTCTGCTATATATTTGTACGTAGCAGGAATTTTTTGGACTTTAATTTATGATACTGTTTATGCATATCAAGATTATGATTATGATAAAAAACTAGGTGTTAAATCATTAGCAGTATCTTTAGGTGATAAAAACAAATTAATTTTGATACTTTTGTGTACTCCATTAGCAATATTTTTGAGTTTAGTTGGTTTAGAAGAGCAATTAGATATAACCTATTTTTTGATTATATATATTGCATGTTTTACATTATTATTAGGCTTACTGATTACTAAATATAAACAACCCAAAAGTTGTTTTTTATTTTTCAAAGTAAATGTAGTATTTTCCTTTTTGATTTTATTAGCTATTGTTTTTGGTAAATACACACAAATTATAAAAAAAATAATTTTTATTTAAACCACATACAACTACAAATTTGTAAAGAATAATCTAGATGAAAAGTTTACAAGATTTTTTAAATGTTTTGAAACAAAACAATGAATTATTAGAAACATACGAAGAACTAAGTACCAATTTAGAATTAACAGAAATTCAAAAAAGATTACTACTTAGTGGCAAGCAAGCAATGCTGTGCCATAATGTAATAAATGAAAATGGTATAAAATCGCAATATCCTGTTTTAATAAATTTATTTTGTAATAAAAATAGGTTTAGCTTAGGTTTAAATCAAAATAAAGATAATATAAAAGAGTTAGGTGAATTATTAGCTTTTTTGAGGCAACCAAAACCACCTTCATCTTTTAAAGAAGCATTTTCGTCATTGCCAATTTTGAAAAGAGTTATGGCAATGTCTAGTAAACAAATTAAAAAAGCCCCATCTCAGGAAATTATTTACAAAGGTAAAGATGTTAATTTAGATATATTGCCAATTCAAACTTGTTGGCCTAATGAACCGGCTCCTCTTATAACTTGGGGTATGGTTATAACTTTAGGACCCTCATATTACAAAGAAGATAACTCAGTTGAAAAAGATGATACAGATGATTACAATGTAGGAATATATAGAATGCAAAAACTATCTCAAAATGAGTTAGTTATGCGTTGGTTAGCACATAGAGGAGGAGCACAGCAATTTGCTAGGTGGAAAAAAAGTTTTCCAGGTAAAGATATGCCAATTGCAGTTGCAATCGGAGCAGACCCAGCTCTTATGTTATCTGCAGTTATTCCAGTTCCTGATAATTTATCTGAATATCGATTTGCTGGATTATTACGTAATGAAAAAACAGAGTTAGTAAAAGCAATAACTAATGATATGTTGGTTCCAGCACATGCAGAAATAATTTTAGAAGGAATGATTAAGTGTGATAAATTAGCTCCAGAAGGTCCTTATGGAGATCATACAGGGTATTATAATGATGTAGAAGATTTTCCTGTTTTTGAAATACATGCAATTACAACCAAAAAAAATCCAATATATTTATCTACTTACACATCAGCTCCACCAGATGAATGTTCTATTTTAGGAGACTGTTTGAATGACTTATTTGTTCCTATAATAAAACAACAATTTCCTGAAATTCAAGACTTTTATTTGCTACCTGAGGCATGTTCATATAGAATGGCTTTTGTTTCTATTAAAAAACTTTATGCAGGACAAGCCAAAAGGATAATGATGGGTATTTGGTCATATTTACGTCAATTTATGTATACAAAATTCATTATAATTGTAGATGAAGATATAAACATTCGTGATACAAACGAAGTTATGTGGGCTGTATCTACAAATGTAGATCCTAAAAGAGATAGTATGATAGTTGAAAATACACCAATAGATTATTTAGATTTTGCATCTCCTGTTTCAGGATTAGGTTCTAAAATAGGTATAGATGCAACAACTAAAATTTATCCAGAAACCAATCGTAATTGGGGAAGAAAAATAAAAATGGATAATGAAATATTAGATATAATAGATAAAAAATGGAAAAATATAATATCAGATATCTAACAGATTAAAAATATTAAAAAATTGATATATATTTTAAATATCAATATACTAAATTATGAATATATACATAAAAGAGGAAATTTATGATTAAAGACTTGTATTTAAAGTCTAGAGCATGGCCTTTAGAAGAGGCAAAAAAAATATTACATAAATTGAATGGAAAAACTCCAGAAAAAGGTTATGTTTTATTTGAAACAGGTTACGGACCATCTGGGTTGCCACATATTGGTACGTTTGGTGAAGTTGCAAGAACCTCTATGGTTAGATATGCTTTTAGTTTAATTTCAGACATACCAACAAAATTGTTTGCTTTTTCAGATGATATGGACGCACTAAGAAAAGTTCCAACAAACATTCCTAATCAAGAAATGTTGCAAAGTTATATTAATAAACCATTAAGTAAAGTTGCAGATCCTTTTGGAAAATTTGATAGTTTTGCAGAGCATAATAATACTATGTTGCAAAACTTTTTGAATAGTTTTGGTTTTGAATATGAATTTAAAAGTGCAACACATTATTATAAAAATGGTCTTTTTAATGAAATGCTTTTAATTGCATTAGAACACCATGAAGAAATTAAAAATATAATAGTGCCAACTTTAGGTGCAGAAAGAAGAGAAACTTACTCACCTTTTTTACCAATTTCTCAAAAAACAGGTAATGTACTACAAGCAAAAGTAATACATGTAGATCCAAAAGCTGGAACGTTAATATATATCGATGAAGAAGGAAAAGAAGAAGAAACTAAAGTTACAGATGGTTACTGTAAAATGCAATGGAAGGCCGATTGGGCATTAAGATGGGCAGCTTTGGGTGTTGATTATGAAATGCTAGGTAAAGATTTGATACCATCTTTAGAATTATCTTCAAAAATTTGTAAAGTATTAGGTAAACCAGCTCCTCAAGCATTTATATATGAATTATTTCTAGATAAAAATGGAGAAAAAATTTCTAAATCTAAAGGAAATGGCTTGTCTATAGAACAATGGTTAAAATATGGTAATAAAGAAAGTTTATCATATTATATGTATCAAAAACCGCAAACAGCTAAACGTTTATATTTAGAAATAGTACCTAAAAATGTTGATGACTGGTTGACGCATGTTTCTAAGTATGATGGTTTAACCAATGAACAAAAAGTTGAATCTCCTATCTTCTTTATACATAAGAATAACCCACCAAAAGGTTTAGAAGAAGTTAGTTTTGCATTGATATTAAATTTAGTTGCTGTATTAAAAACTGAAGATAAAACGTTATTATGGAATTTTGTAAGTAAATATTACAATTTTAATAATGAAACTAAAGTTATAGTAGATGAGTTACTAACTTATTGTATAAATTATTATATAGATTTTGTTAAACCAACTATAGTTTACAAAAAGCCAAATTTAGAAGAAAAAAAATTGTTAACTCAGTTAAAAGCCGAGTTAGAAAACTTTATAGGTAATACAAGTGTAACTATATCAGAAGTACAAAGTCGAGTATATTTTGTAGGCAAAGATAATAATATAAATTTGAAAGATTGGTTTAAATTACTATATGAAACTTTGTTAGGACAACCACAAGGACCAAGAATGGGTTCATTTTTTGTTTTGTATGGTATAGATAACTCTATAAAATTATTGGATGATGTAATAAATGCTTAATAACTAAAATTATTTATAAATATAATATTAAGCATTATATAAATTTTAAAAGGTATAATAATGACACAAAGACCATCTAAGTGGAATGATGAGTTAATTGCTCAATTAAAAGAATTATATTTAGAACAAACATTACCTACAGCTGAAATAGCAAAACAGCTAGGTTTTACCAAAAATGCTATTATAGGCAAAATTCATAGATTAAATTTATCTAGAGTATCAAATAATAAAGATAGTGAAGATATATCTTCTTCAGATGATCAAGATTTCATCTATGATTTTACAACTCCATTTTTATCTAATAATGATAAAAAAGAAAAAGGAGAATATAAATTAGAGGAAATAGAAGCTGGAATGTGTATTTGGCCTTATGGAGATAGAGAGAGCGGTTTTTCTTTTTGTGGGGAAAAAACTTTTTCTGATAAACCTTATTGTTCAGAACATTATGATGCTGTATATTTGATGGTAAAAAAAGCTTCTAAAAATACAGAAAACTTGTATACAACATCAGACATAGAAGCAGATGAAGATATAGAAGAAGACATAGAAGACATAGAAGATAATGAAAGTTAGTTTATAATATAATTATAGTTTATAAATATGAACTTCGATTTATTTCAAAATCAGTTTAACAATATTGATTTATCTTCTTATTTTCTTTTGAAAATAAATGATAGATATGTAGGTTATATTAAAAGCAATATCAAGAATTTTATTCTTGAATATTTTTCTGATTTTTTTATGGAAAATAACAATGAAATTATTAGTAAATATTCAAACATATCTTTCGATGCTTCTACTAAACTTTTTCAAAATATCTCTAATACATTATTAAACCATAAAATTATTCCATATTTAAGAAATGAGTATATTTTAGTAACAGATTTTACATTATCAAATAAAATCATGAAAGTAGACCGTTCCATTGGGCATTTATTTGGTTTTATAGGTTGCGGAATACATGTAAATGTTTTTGTAAAAAAAGAGAAAGAATATTTTTTATGGGTTAGTAAAAGAGGTAATACAAAAGTTGAACCATTCAAACTAGATAGTTCATTTGCAGGGGCTATATCATATGGATATTCAGCTATGGACACAGTTATAAAAGAAGGTAAAGAAGAAGCCAGTTTAGATCAAAATATAACATCTCAAGCTACATATTCTGCATCATTAGCATATATGATAGAAAAATATGGTGGTTTACGAAATGATATTATGCATATTTTCAATTTAGAAGTAGATGAAAAAGTTATATTAAAGCCGTATGATAATGAAGCAGAAGATTTTTATTTATGGAATTGTAATGACTTACAAAAACATTTAATTTTTAACTTAGAAGATTATAAATATAATAGTGCCTTAAGTATTTTTAAATTTTTGTTAGAAAAACAAATCATAAATAAGTCTATGTTAATTTATGATAAGATATTTGAGTTAATTAGTAAGCTGACACATAAAGAAAATAACTATTTTATACTTTGAAATTCGTACCATTATTTAATATAATAAATAATGGTACATTAAAAATTATTTTGTGATATTCAAAATAAATTTTCCTAACTTACTTTTGTTTTTTCCTTTTGGGCAATTTTCTATTTTATATCTCAAAATACCATCAACAGAGAAATTTTGAGAGCCACTTACAAAGAAGCTAAATGCAAAAACACACCAAAGTAGTTGATATTCATAACCAGAGAAAGCTAAAGTGAAATGATTTCCTGTTATTGTTACAATTAATAAAAATAATCCAGTTGCTAAAGAGCTAACTCTAGTAAATGTTCCTAATCCTAATCCTAATGCCCCAAAAAATTCACATATACCTGCTAAAAGCACCATCTCTACTGGATGAGAAAAGCCAAGTGATTTAAAAAAAACTACCGCTCCAGATCTAACTTGCTCACCTAAAAATAATTTTGCTATACAATGACAAACTAACATTAAGCCTATATACATTCTTATAAACACTAGATGCCATGCTAAACATGATAATTTAGTAATATTAGGATCTTTTTCATGTTTAATATTGTAGTAAGCAATATAAAAAAACTGTAAGATTTTACTAATAAAAATTATAAAATACATTTCAGTTGCTAAGCTAAAGTTTGTTGAAGCACATATACGTAACATAATTAAATCAAGAAATAGACCTCCTAAAAAGAAAAATAAGAACCATTTTAATTGAGATACAGAAGCAATGAAACCTAATGAAGAAAAGACAGATATTGCAATTAAAGTTTGAATATTTGTAGTATAACTTCCATCGATAGATGCTATGCTAATTATAATTAATGTCACTATATGAAATGCAATATCTAAATATGATAATTGTTTTAAATAAGAAAACTTCATATATCCTCCTTTAAAAAGTGAATTTATTATTATATTAAGAGTATAAATAATAATAAGATATATTTTAGATATAAAAATAGGGTAGAAACTTTCTACCCTATTAAAAATAAATATATTTACATTTTAGCTTTAGATTATCGAGAATAAAACTCAACAACTACATTAGGTTCCATTTTAACAGGATAAGGAACCTCAGCAAACTTAGGAACTCTAACAAAAGTACCTTTTAAGTCTGTGTGGTTTACTTCAACATAATCTGGAACTTCTCTTTCAGCACTTTCAATTGCTTGAGCAATTGTAGGTATTTTTTTTGATTTTTCTCTAACTTCTATAACATCACCAGGTTGTAATTGGTAAGAAGAAATATTTACTTTTTTCCCATTTACTAAGATATGACAATGACTTATAAACTGACGTGCTGCAAACATAGTAGGTACAAGTTTCATTCTGTATATAACAGCATCTAATCTAGATTCTAATAAAGAAATTAAATTTTCTGAAGTATCACCTATACGTCTTGTAGCTTCTTCATAGTATTTTCTGAACTGTTTTTCACCAATATTAGCATAGTAAAATCTTAATTTTTGTTTAGCAATTAACTGCATTCCGTAGTCACTACGTTTTTTTAAAGCAGCTCCGTGTTGTCCTGGTCTACTTTGTCTTACATTATAAGGAGATTTAGCTCTTCCCCATAAATTTACAGATAACCTTCTATCTATTTTATACTTTGCACTATGAATTTTAGTCATATATTTTCCTAATTTTTTATATTTAATGTCCCGGTATTCTTAATGTAGCAATACAAAAAGTGTTTACATAAATTTATTATGTAACTCATTCCCAAAAGTATTCTTATTTTCTTATTTTTTGGTACTTATGTCAAGAAGTTTATTAATTTACTTTTATATAAAAGCAAAATTAATATGAGATCATATATTTTTTATGGAAATGTAATATTTGCGTTATTTAAAACAATAAAAAACTACAAAAAATAATTTTAGAACTTATATATTTTGTAAAATACTGAATGCTTCTTTATAATTATTTCACAACATTTATATGGTTTTCTATGATAAATAAAATGGATCTACTTATAAAGAAATCTTATATTTATACAATTTTATTAATCAATATATTCAAGTTATTCTGAATTGATAAGAATAAATATTTTATTAGTGTGAGCTATTTAAAGACAATAAATTTCAATATCTGTAACACTTTAAGTAACGTGTGTTAGTTGGCTAAAGATATTTTCATATATTCCTGATAAAGAATGCTATTTATTTTTGTCTTGGTTAGTTTTTACAAAGTTGATAACTTTATCAAGAGTATCTTCTTCTATATAATGCCCCATATCATCTCTAATGTAAAAATTATATTTTACATCATACTTTTCTAAAAAATTTACAGTATGTTCAAAAAGTTCAAAAGGTACAATGTAATCTATTTTACCATGTAAAAGTAAGATATTTTGAGTATTATTGATTTTAGCTTTTGCAAAAGGTTCGTATGAATAAAAAGCTCCGCTGTGCGAGATAACACCCATATATGTTTTGTTATGATATAAACAATTATGTAAAGAAAGTATAGCTCCTTGAGAGAACCCCAGTAATACTATTTGTTCAGTGGTTACTTCATATTTATTTTGAACAAACATAATAAATTCCATTAAAATATCTGAAGCTTTACTAATAGAATCCATACTAATTATGTTAACTCCAGTTTCATCTATTTTCAAAGGAAACCACATATGGGAATTAAGTGGAGAAGAAGACATTAGATCATCATGACATTGAAATGGAGCATTGGGAACTATAAAAGTTGTATGTTTTAATGTTTCTTGCATATATGGAACTAGTCTAACAAAATCTTCTTTGTTAGATCCATACCCATGTAAACATAACATAACATTTTTTTGTTCCTCTCTAGAAGGTATTTCAGTGTACTTCAAAGAAGCTATAGAAGAATTGGTCATTTCAAAGCCTTTAATTTGAATTAATATCTTTTATGTACAGGAACAAAAACAAAGGAAGTACAGGGGTACAAAAAATACATAAAAATATCATAACAGGTATTTTATTTTTTAAAAAATATTTACCTTCGATTAAAATCATTAACATAGTTGCTATCATAAATAACAAATATTCAGTAATCAAAAATATTGATATAGGATTACTAAACACATTTAGAGTATAATCATAAAAATTATCTATATGTTTAAACATAATAACAAGATATACAGATAATACAATGAGTGATATTAAAAAAAATATAAAAAATATGTGTTTTTTTTCTATAAACATGTAAGTCTTTATATTATTATATTTTATATTAAAGAATATTTCTTTAATAAATTAATCAAAGAACCATTTTCGTACATTAAAGTTACAATATCACATCCACCAATGAAGCTACCTTTTATATACAATTGTGGTATTGTAGGCCAATTAGAGTAAAGTTTAATTCCTTCTCTGATTTCATTTGAGCTTAAAACGTTAACATCTACAAAATTCACTTGTAAATTTTTTAAAATATTGTTTACAGTTGCAGAGAAACCACACATAGGGTTTTCTTTATTACCTTTCATAAATAAAATTACGTCATATTTAGAAATAGCTTCATGTATTGTGTTTAATATGCTGTCTTTTTCAAGTTTATCTATGTCTATAGTTTTATGAACAGCATTGGATGTAGTATCTTCAGAAATTGTATCTAAATTCATAGCTACAGCGTGAATTTCATTTCCAACTAAATTTCCAAGTAAAGCATATACCATTTGATGTCTCTGAATATCAGATTTATTTAAAAACATATCACTTTTTATGGTAATTTCTAAATGGTTTCCATCGCCCATAGTATCTTCAATTTCAACATGAGACGAAGGAAAATTTTCTTTTAGTAATTTTTTAATATTTTCTATATTATGAGGCATATTATTCCTTTGTTATAACTACATCTAAGTAAAAAGGTAAATATATTTATGTACCATCAATATTTTACAACATTAAATACTCAAATTACAAGATAATACTTGTTTCATAGAAACTGTTGTTGCTTAAAAGATAAAATACCATTTTTACCTATTATTATGTGATCATGGAGAGATATATCTAAATCTGCAGCTATTTTACTTAATTGAGTTGTTATTATTATATCTTCATCCGAAGGAGTACAGTCTCCAGATGGGTGATTGTGTACAATTATGAATGATGTTGTTCCAAGTTCAAAATTGCGTTTGATTATTTCTCGGGGATACAAAACTGAAGAATTAGTTGTTCCATAATGAATAACTTCATCTTTTACTAATCTATTTTTAGAATTTATATAAAGAATTTTAACTAGCTCATTTTTTTCATATGCTAAAGTAGCATAACAATAATCTAATAACATTTGCCAGCTAGACAATACAGGTTTGTTATTTATTTCCTTTAACAATAATTGTTTACAAGATTGTTGGATAATATGAAATAAAACGATAGTGTTGTCAGAAAGTTTTGTTCTAGATTTGATTTCATCTATATTAGAATTTATTAAAATTGCTAATGAACCAAATTGTTCTATTAATTCTTTTGCTAAATCTTTTACATCTCTTCTTGGTATAGAATAGAATAAAATAAGTTCAAGTAAATCTACATCGGACATTATGTAATTTTTATTGAAAGATTTTAAAAATCTTTCTTTAGTTCTTTCTCTATGTCCAGTTAAAAGCTGTTTATCTTTTTTCATATATAAATTTTATGGTTTGGTAAATATAACACAACCTTTTTCTGTTACACCTATCATATGTTCAAATTGAGCTGAAAGGCTACCATCTTTAGTTTTAGCAGTCCAATTATCATCCATTACAATACTATGTTTTGTGCCTTCATTGATCATAGGTTCTATAGTAAATACCATACCAGGTTTCAATTGTAAGCCTGTATCTTTTTTCCCATAATGCAAAATATTTGGTTCATGGTGAAATTTTCTTCCTATTCCATGTCCACAAAATTCTTCTACAACAGAAAAGTTATTTTTATGAGCGATTTCTTCTATTAAATGACCTATAGTTCCTAAATGCACTCCTGGCTTTACAATGTTGATAGCTTCATCTAGACATTGTTTTGTAACATCAATTAATTTCTGTGCAGTAGGTGATATATTTCCAACAGTATACATGCAACTTGTATCTCCATACCAACCGTTAAGTATAACTGTTACATCTATATTTAAGATATCTCCATTTTTTAATATAGTATTAGAACTAGGTATTCCATGACAAATAACATCGTTCAAAGAAATACAAGATGATTTCGGAAAACCGTTATAACCTAAAGTAGCAGGAATAGCATTATGTCTTAACATAAAATCATGGCAAATATCATTTAGCTCTAAAGTTGATATTCCTTCTTTTATAAATTTTTCAACATGTTTAAGAGTTTTATAGGCTAATAACCCAGCTTCTTGTAATTTACTAAAGTATGAAGAATTATATATTGGAATATTTTTTCCAGATATGATTGTATTTTTGAAATATTTATTCAATTTTCCTCTTAAGATAATTATTAATATTTAGTATTATTTGTATTTATAATAATCTAAGTTTATTATTAATTGTAATATTATTTAATGACATATTACATGAATAACATAAAAACTCTACATTGCTTTTTTTTGCATCTAAATAATTGTTATAATATTTGATGTCTATTTCTTTTGCAATTGCAAATTCTGTTGTATCTTCTCTTTGAATGATATATAAATTTATAGCTCTGAAGCCATGTTTTTTAGCTTCTATTAAGCATTTTAAATGTTTGCTACCTCTATCTGTAACAGCATCTGGAAAAAGTGCTATTTGATCGTTTCTTAAAGTTACATTTTTAACCTCTAAATAGCAAATATCATTATTTTTAGAAATTAATTTAAAATCAAACCTAGAATTTAAAAAAGTGCTTTCTGGGATAATGGTATTATAATCTTTCAATTCTTCTATTTGCTGATTTAACAAGGCTTCTTTTACTATTGAATTAGTTATTGAAGTATTTATACCAACTAATGCATTTGTTGTTTTATCTTCTACTAATTGTAATTTGTATTGAAGTTTATTTTTAGGATTGTTATTCAAACTCACATATGCAACAAGACCTTCTGTATTTAAACCAAGCATAGAACCTGAGTTAGGACAATGAGCTGTAACAATTGTATCATCTTCTAATTTTACATCTATTAAAAATCTTTTATATCTTTTTACAATAGTACATTTTTGCAAAGGAGGTAAATCCATATATTTCTCAAAGTATTAGTTAGGTTTCCAGGCTAAAATTTCACAGTACAGTATTTCTATTTTATAATGCTGATTGCTAGGATCTTTATATTGTTCAAAATTTTGTTCTAATTTTTGAAAAAAATTCTTTCCTAGTATAGTGGTATTTTGCGAATTCAAAATATTACCTTCACCCATACCTTTCAAATCTTTTAAAATAGAAATGAATTTTTTATACATAATTTCAATTTTATCTTTATTTGCCACAATATCGATAAAACCAGATTTAGAGCAGACATTAGCTAAAGTTTTTATATCAGAAAAAGGGTGTATTCTTGGTGAAAAAGAATTATATAATTCAAGTTCAGTTTTCATTAAAGCTTGTGATAAATTATCTAAAGTGCCATAAATAGGAACAGAAAATATGAATAAACCACCTGGCTTTAAAATATTATAGATACTTTTTATAGTATTTTCTAAAGTATTTACGTTATGTAAACCCAATACAGATATAACCATATCGAAATAATTAGCTGATAAATCTATATTTTCCAAATCAATTAATTTTTTATTAGAATAATTGTTATGTTCTAAAATTAACTTAGAAATATCTGCTTGTGTTATTTTGCCAATTTTAGGATTGGAATTCAGCAGTTCGTATATCTCGCCCAAATTGCAGTTAATATCTAAAACTTGGTCAAAATTTCTTTTTATAGTATCAACATGATCAGTCAACCTGCAAGAAAGCTCTTTGCGAAGAAAATTGAATTGTTCAAAGTTTTTTGCAATATTATTTTTTTTTTGGATTAAAAGTTTTCTATTAAATAAATGCATTATATATATTACTTATATTGAATAAACAGGTACAATTATAATGCATATTTTACAAAAAATAAGTTATTTTATTTATCCACCACGTTGTTACTGTTGTAAAACAGATTTACAAGATTATGGTTTATGTTCTATATGTTATTCAAAATTATCTTTTTCTTATAATAAGTGTTGTTATTGTAATTCAGCTATAAGTAATAATTCTAATGTATGTGGTCTATGTGTAAAAAAGTCTAAATATTTTGAGAATATATATTTTGCTTGTTTATACCAAGATGTGATCAGAAAACTTATTTACGACTATAAGTTTAACGGTCAAACAGATTTATCTAAGTTTTTAGCAAATTTGATATATCAGTATACATTGATTAAAAATAAGAACTTAGAAGATTCTATAATAATTCCAATTCCTATTCATAGGTATAAACTTTTCAAAAGAGGATATAACCAAACATCTTTATTAGGAAAAGAGCTTTTTAAATTATTTAATTGTCACATAAATAACAATGTTTTAGCTAAAAGTAAAAATACACTACAACAAGTTGGGCTAGATCAAAAGCAAAGAATAAATAACCTTACAAATTCTTTTGAGGTAAAAAATATTCATTTGATAAAAAATAAACATATAATTTTGTTAGATGATGTGATCACAACAGGTGCAACTATAAATGAATGTGCAAAAATTTTATATTCAACAAATGTAAAATCAATAGATGTTCTTGCAATAGCAAAAGTAGAAGGAATTCTTAAAATATGATACTCTTTTTATTGCATAATGTTCTAATGAAAAACAGTTAAATTAATAGGAGATTCTATAAAAATGTCAGCAAAAGTAGAAATGTATACCAAAAATGTATGCCCTTATTGTGTAAAAGCAAAAGAATTGCTTAAAATGAAAAATATCCATGTTGTAGAACATAACATAGAAACAGATCCTTCAAAAAGAGCTGAATTACTAAAAAGAGTACCAGGAGTAAAAACAGTTCCACAAATTTTTATTAATGATAAGTTAATAGGTGGTTGTGATAATTTATATGCTTTAGAAGAAAAGAATGAACTAGATATTTTATTAAAATAAAAAATAGGTACCTATACTTTTTTCAGTATGGGTACTTTTATTTATATTTTCTAGCATAACAAATATAATTCACATTAGAATTTTTACTTAATATCCATTTTTTCTTTAAAATATTAAAATTTATTCCTCTTGTAGCAATCAATTCCATATGGTTATTATTTAGAAAAGTTTGCATTTCAGAAGTAGTTACAAATTTATTATATTGATGAGTATTTTTAGGTAACCATTTAAGTAAATATTCAGCAGCAAATTTTGCTAAAAACAAAGATTGTATATTTCTATTGATAGTAGATAAAAAAAACAGCCCTTTTTCTTTTATAGAATATGAAATTTCACTTACAAATGATTGTTGATCATCAACATGCTCAATAATTTCCATAGCAAACACAATATCAAATTTCTTTTTAGATGTATTTAAAAAATCTTGGTATGTTGAAACTATATATTCAATATTTAAGTTATTATTTTCAGCATGTATTTTTGCAGCCTGTACAGATTTTTCTGAAGCATCTATAGCAGTTACATTTAAGCCCATTTTACATAAAGCTTCGCTTAAAATACCACCACCACAGCCAATATCTAATACATTAATTTCCGAAAATTCAGTGTTTAAAAATTCTTTTCTTATAGTATTTTTGATAAAATCTATTCTAGCTTCGTTGAATTGATGTAATACTTTAAACTTTCCATTAGGATCCCACCATTGGCTAGCTAAAGCAGAAAATTTTTCTATTTCTTTTTCATTGAAAGTTTGCTGCATGCTTACTCTCCTTAAAGTCTGTTTTTTGCTTAACAAAAACATATTGTAATTATAGCTAATAAAATTATATAATACTACTAATCGTGTTATAAGCACAAAGCATTTCATACTTTTTCTTATATAGTATTATATTTAATAATATTAGAGTTGTGTATTAATTATATTTGTTGGGGTTTCTAGTGAAAAGAGATAGTTTAGAAAATTTATGGAAAAGAGGAAAAGATTTTCTTGGTGTTGAATATGCTATTATGGGTGGTGCTATGTCTTGGATTTCTGAAGCCAGTTTGGTTTCTGCTATATCTAATGCTGGAGGTTTTGGTGTTATAGCAAGTGGCTCAATGAATAAAGAATTATTAAGCTCAACAATAAAAGAAACTAAATCTAAAACTAATAAACCTTTTGGTGTAAATTTAATTACATTAAATCCATATATCGATGAACTTGTAGATGTTTGTATAGAAGAAAATATCAGTCATGTAGTTTTAGCAGGTGGGTTACCTACAGCACAAGTTATACAAACTTTAAAATCTAAAAATGATATAAAAATAATAGCTTTTGCACCAACTCTAACAATTGCAAAACGCTTAGTAAAACAAGGTGTTGATGCATTGATTGTTGAAGGATCAGAGGCAGGTGGTCATATAGGCCCTGTATCTACGTCTGTTTTAGCTCAAGAAGTTATTTTAAATATGCAAGATGTACCAGTTTTTGTTGCAGGAGGAATAGCAACAGGTGAAATAATGCGTCAATATTTAGAATTAGGAGCATCTGGAGTTCAAGTTGGTACTATTTTAGTATGTTCTGATGAATGTATAGCTCATGAAAATTTTAAAAAAATATTTATAAAAGCAAATTCTAGAGATGCCCAAGTTACACAACAATTAGATGAAGATTTTCCTGTTATTCCTGTAAGGGCAATAGTTAATAAAGGAACCAAAGAATTTAACAAAGTACAGCAAGAAGCTATCAATTTATATAAGGAAGGTAAATTAACAAAAGAAGAAGCACAATTAAAAATTGAAAAATATTGGGCTGGAGCGTTAAGAAGAGCAGTTATAGATGGTGATGTTGTATATGGTTCATTAATGGCTGGTCAATGTGTTGGGTTAGTAAAATCACAAAGATCTGTAAAAGAAATATTAGAACAAATAGTTAATGACGCTAACTAAAATAATTTTAATAATTTATAGTTTAAGGAGAAACTATTAAATGTCTCAGGAGTTAAGCAACAATTTATCAAACCACACATCTTTAGGTAAATATTTAGAGCATGTTAGGTTAGAAAAAGGATATACAATTGAAGATGTAGTATCTGCAATTAGTATACAAAAACATTTCTTAATTGCATTAGAAGAGGATGACTATAGTGCATTACCAGAAAGAACTTATGCATTAGGTTATTTAAGAGGATATGCTAAATTTTTAGAAATTCCATGTGTAGATGACTTAGTAGAACTTTTGGATAAGATGTATTCTTTTGAACAACCCGCTTATTCAAATTCAAATAAATATAAGAATATAAATTCCCAATCTAATCACCAAGCTATAAGTAATAAATCTAATAAATCATCAAAAAAATCTATATTTTTTATAATATTTTTTATTATTATATTATGTGTTGCAGTTATTTGGGTTTATCAAATCTATTTAAAAAAAGACAAAAAACAAACAGATATTAAAAGTGTTGCAGCAACCAAAACTATGAATACATTAGTAGATAATGCGGTTGTTGTACCTACAGAAAATAATAATGACTTAGATATAAACAATAACTCTTCCACCATTATTAATAGAAGTAATGACATATCAAATAATAATGTAAATAATGATATTTCAGCTGAAACTGTAAAAGAAGAAACAAATATTTTCAAGCCTACTATTACCGCATATCCTAAAGAAAATATAGCTAGATATTTAGAAATAAATTTTGATGCACCTGTTAGAGTTACAATTTATTCTAAAACAGATAATAAAATTATATATTTACACAAATTATTTAAAGTTGGTGAAACATATCAAGTACCTGGAGTTTCAGGTTTAGTTATGGATGTTTCAGATTACAAAGCAGCATACTTGATTGTTGACTCAAATATATTATATTTCAAACCTAGCAAACCTAATGCCAAGCCTTTATACCATATAGATTTAGATAAAAATAATTTATTACGTAAATATAAATCTTAATGTTTATAAGCATAAACATCAAATGCAAGAAATATTAGTTAAGAGTAGTTGAAATTGTACGACTATAAAATAAGTAGAAAAAAAACAAAAGTAGTAAGTGTTGGAGATATACAAATTGGAGGTAATAATCCAATTTCTGTACAATCTATGACAAATACTTTAACAACAGATGTAAAATCTACAATAGAACAAGTAAGACAGTTAGAAGAAGTGGGTGCAGATATTGTAAGAATATCTTGTCCTGATAAAGAATCTACAGCTGCATTATCTGAAATAATCAAGCAAGTAAAAGTACCAATTGTTGCAGATATACATTTTCATTATAGACGAGCAATTGAAGCTGCAAAAGCAGGTGCAAAATGTTTAAGAATAAATCCAGGAAACATAGGTTCCAAAGATAAAGTTAAAGAAGTAGTACAGGCTGCTAAAGACTATGGATGTTCAATACGTATAGGAGTGAATTCTGGCTCTTTGGAAGAAGAGTTATTGTTGAAATATAAAAGTCCAACCCCTGAAGCAATGTTAGAAAGTGCTCAAAAACACATGATGATATTAGAAGATGCAGATTTTTTTAATTTCAAAATAAGTGTAAAAGCAAGTAACATTTTTTTAGCAAGAGGAGCCTATAAACTGTTATCTGAAAGTTGCGATTATCCTTTGCATTTAGGTATAACAGAATCAGGTAGTAAAGATTTTGGTACAGTTATGTCATCAATTGGTCTTGGAGCTTTACTTTTAGATGGAATTGGAGACACTTTAAGAGTTTCATTATCTGCAGATCCTGTAGAAGAAATAAAAGTTGGTTTTAATATTTTAAAATCTTTGAATTTGAGAAATAAGGGAGTTAGAATTATTTCTTGTCCTTCTTGTGCAAGACAAGGGTTTAATATTATTAAATCAGTTGAACAGATAGAACAAGCAGTAGAACATATACAAGAGCCCATAGTTGTATCAATATTAGGCTGTGTAGTTAATGGTATAGGTGAAGCTCAACATTCCGATATAGGTATTGTAGGGATTTCTGACAAAGAAAATGTCATTTATATAAAAGGTCAAAAAGATCATAAAGTTGGTAATCAAGAATTGATACCACATGTTATTAAGTTAATTGAAGACTTATCTCTACAAAAAAGAAATATCAAATAGCTTTAAAAAAATTAAATTAGTATCAAAAGGTCAATTATGTCTTTAAGAAATGTACGTGGTACTCACGATTTATTCGGCGAACAAGTACAAGTTTTTCAATTTATAGAACAACAAGTAAAACAGCTAGCACATAAGTATTGTTATTCTGAAATAAGAACTCCAATATTAGAATATATTAATGTATTTGAAAAAAGTGTAGGTGAAACTACAGATATCATTGGTAAAGAAATGTATGTATTTGAAGATAGAGGTGGAGAAAAATTAGTTTTGAAGCCAGAAGGTACAGCATCAGTTATTCGTTCTGTAATAAGTAATGGGTTTACACATTTATTGCCACTTAAGTACTATTATATATCACCAATGTTTAGATATGAAAGACCACAAAAAGGTCGTCAAAGGCAGTTTCATCAAGTTGGTTTTGAATATATCGGTATCAATTCTCCTATAGCAGATGTTGAATTATTATTATTAGCAGTTGATTTATTAAAAGCTTTAAAAATTAATAAATATACAATATTGATAAATACTCTAGGTTCCAAAGAAAGTTTACAAAACTATAAAAAAGCTTTAATTGGTTATTTATTAGAAATAAAAGAGAAGTTATCGGAATTATCACAATCTAGATTACAAAGTAATCCATTAAGAATTTTAGACTCTAAAGATCCAATGGATAAAGAAGCTATAAAAAATGCTCCAATAATTTTTGATTTTTTAAGTGAAGAAGATAAGATACATTTTGATTGTGTTAAAAAATCTTTAGATAATTTGCAAATAAGTTATAAAGTAGATCCTTTATTAGTTAGAGGTTTAGATTATTATAATCAAACCGTTTTTGAGATAATAAGTGATAATCTTGGTTCACAAGGAACTATCCTTGCAGGAGGTAGGTATAATCACTTACTAGAGCAAATGGGAGGTAATAACCAAGGTTGTTTTGGTTTTGCAGCAGGTATGGAAAGATTATCATTACTTATAGACAAAGAAAAAACTATAACAACTAAAAAATCTCTAGCGATAATTGGAGATAATGAGCAAAATGAATTGCAATTTGCAAATAATATTAGACATAATACAGATATTTCAGTTAATATCGTTATAGGAAAAGATATAAAACAAAAATTAAAGAAAATATCGAATGATAATTACTTTGCTATTATTATTTTAGAAAATAATCAAATAAAAATCAAAAATTTATCTTCATCTACTTATAAAACTATCAAAGAAGAAGATATAATTATTGAATTGCTTGCATTAGTAAATAATCAAAATTAATATATGAAACAATAAATATCATATTAAAATAAAACAATATTAGGATCAATAATTCATGAGTTTTGAAGACAATTTAGAATCGTTAGTTAAAAAGTATGAAGATTTAGGAAATAAACTTGCAGAAGGTCCAGGTGTAGAAGGTGTAAATTTTACAGAAATATCAAAAGAATACTCATATTTAGGACCAATTGTTGCTTTGATACAAGATTTTTGGAAAGCAGAAAATGATTTATCGGATATAGAAGCAATTATAAATAATTCTGCAGAAGATAATGAGTTAAAAGAATTAGCTCAGGGAGAGTATCAAGAAGTAAAAGCAAAAGTAGAAGATCTAACTCAAAAAGTAAAGTTATCATTATTACCTGTTGACGAAGATGATGAAAAAAGTGTCATATTAGAAGTAAGAGCAGGTACAGGTGGTGACGAAGCAGCTTTATTTGCAGCTGATTTATTCCGTATGTATACAAGACATGCAGAAATAAAAAGATGGAAAGTAGACATAATAAGTTCTAGTGAAATAGGATTAGGTGGCTACAAAGAAGTTGTTGCATCTATTGTTGGTAAAGGAGTATTTGCAAGGTTAAAATTTGAATCTGGTGTACATAGAGTACAAAGAGTACCAGATACTGAAACAAATGGAAGAATTCATACTTCAGCAGCAACAGTTGCAGTTTTACCAGAAATTGAAGAAGTTGATATGAAAATTGATGATAAAGATCTAAGAATCGATATTTATAGAGCATCTGGAGCTGGGGGACAGCACGTAAATACAACAGAAAGTGCAGTAAGAATAACTCACATTCCAACAGGTATAGTAGTTGCTCAGCAAGATGAAAGATCACAGCATAAAAATAAAGCAAAAGCTATGAAAATTCTGATGGCAAGGTTACATGATCATCAAAAAAATGAAATAGATAGTAAAAGATCTGCAGATAGAAAAGACCAAATTGGTAGTGGTGATAGAAGTGAAAGAATAAGAACGTATAATTTCCCTCAAGGGCGTGTATCAGATCACAGAATAAACCTAACTTTATATAAGTTAGATAAATTCATAGAAGGTGATTTAGATGAAATGATAGATGCTCTTATCTCACATGATCAAGCATTGAAATTAGCCGCATCAGATAGCTAATATGAATGTACAAGAAGCATTATTATTTATTGATAAAAAATTTGAAGACTTATCTTTTATTGTAAATAAGAAGCAAGAAGCAAAATGGATATTAAGTTATGTACTTAATATCCCTGTTGATAAACTAATTTTATATTCAAAATCTTTAGAAAAAAAACAAATAGAATTACTAAATACTTGCATTGAAAAACGTGCTACAAATTTTCCATTAGACTATATATTTCAAAATACTTATTTTTGGAAATATAAATTTATCGTTTCTGAAGATACATTAATTCCTCGTTTAGATACAGAAACAATAATAAAAGCAGTATTAGAGAATTATTCAAATAATGATCAACATTTAACTATTTTAGATATAGGAACAGGAACTGGTTGTATTATAATAACTCTTTTAAAGGAATATTTAAACGCACAAGGGGTAGCAACAGATATATCGAATAAAGCATTAGAAGTTGCTAAAACAAATGCTAAAGCTTTAAATGTTGCCTCTAGAGTGACATTTTTAAATGAAAATATTATAAAAAGTAAATTTAAATTTGATATAATTGTAAGTAATCCTCCATATATAGATAATAATGATACAGAAATAGATTTTTCTGTAAAAAATTATGAACCCCAAATAGCCCTTTTTGCAAAAAATAATGGCTTAGAAGTTTATGAAAAAATATTTAAAATCTTACATAAAGTTTTAAATAAAGATGGTAAGTTGTTTCTAGAAATAGGACATAAACAAAAACAAGCTATAATAAACATAGCAAATAAATATAATTTTAATAACACAAAAACGTATCATGATACAGGGAAAAAAGAGAGGGTTTTAGTATTTTCTTACAAATAATTTAATAAATGTTTAAAATTATATTGCATTTTTTTTTATATTGTATTAAATTACTAGAGGTGTTGGTATTCTATGAGTACTAATACAGTTCTGTATTCTTTGGACATAAGATATAATACAAATGGTAAAAATAAAAAAATGAAAACATATTCGCCAAAATTATCTGAAATAAACAACGATTGGTATGTAGTTGATGCCCAAGATGTTGTACTAGGTAGATTAGCTGCAGTTATTGCTAACAGAATAAGAGGGAAGCACAAGCCTACCTTTGCTCCTCATATGGATTGTGGAGATAATATTATAATTTTGAATGCTGATAAAGTAAAAGTTACTGGTAATAAGCTAGAGCAAGAACTTTTTCATTGGCACACAACATATCCAGGTGGTCTTAAACAAAAGACTTGGAAAGATATTCTTCATGGTAAATTCCCAGACCGCTTAATTAGAAAAGCAGTTGAAAGAATGATTTCTAAAGGTCCTTTAAGAAGATCTCAAATGAGAAGATTATACATATACGCTGGAGATACTCATCCTCATCAATCACAGTCTCCAAAGGTTTTGGATGTTGCGCTATTGAATTCCAAAAATAAAAGGTAAAATAAATGAACAGTTCTTTAGAAAGTTTACAAGATTTACAAGAAATCGAAAATCAACCTGAAAATCAGCCTGTAGTTTATGAAGCTAAAATTGATTCTTTAGGTAGAGCCTATGCGACAGGTAAAAGAAAAAATTCTATTGCTAGAGTTTGGATCAAACCTGGTACAGGAAAAATTACTATCAATTTATTAGATGTTGAAAAATATTTAACTCGTGAAGTACTTAGAATGATAGTAAATCAACCTTTTGCGGCTACATCTACAGAAAATAAATTTGATACATTTGTAAAAGTTTCAGGTGGTGGGTTATCAGGTCAAGCAGGTGCTATAAAACATGGTATTTCAAAAGCTTTATTTGCTTATAATCCTGAACATAGAACTGTTTTGAAAAAAGAAGGTTTCATAACTAGAGATTCTAGAGTTGTAGAACGTAAAAAATACGGTCTTGCTAAAGCTAGAAAAAGTTACCAATTTTCAAAAAGATAGTTTTTGTTTTTGCAAAATATCTATACATAAAAAGGAAGCAATTAGCTTCCTTTTTTTTCAAATGTTTATAAAATATGTTACTATATTTTATGCATTATATTTTTGTATTGTTCAATTTCAATCTCGCTAGGTTAATTTATGAAATATTTAATAGCTATCTTATTTCCCTTTATACCTTTTTTTTATATAAAAAAGCCTGTTTCAGGATATGTATGTTTTGTTTTACAAGTTTTTGTATTATTAGCAGCATCTTTATATCCTAATATTGCAATTTTATTTGTATTATGGTTTTTGTTAGACTTATGGGCATTTTTTGAAATTAGTGATTTCAATAATAAAAATAGTACTAATATTGCTATAACTAACAGCTTACATAAATTAGAAAAAATCACACATTCAACCTTTGATCAAGATACTAAAGATGATTTTGATAAGCCTATTAACCTTAGAGATAGAAATAAAAACAAAGATATTTCAGAAACTAATTCGAATTATTCTGATTTAGATTTCAACTCACCAACTATGCCTTATAACGATTATAGAAAAACTTATAATTCTAAGCCTGTTAATAATAAAAGTCATGCTTTAGATGATGATTTACAAAGAGAAAATAGTTTTGTTGATTCTTCTGATGGAAGTAATGATTATCAAGAAGATTATCGGAATTTTAAACAAACACCTAATACTGAAAGAAGAAGAGTTATTCCAGTTAAAGAAAATCAAAATATAAATGATAATGATAATTTAGAAAATAGCAGAAGAAGTTCTACATTGGATAGATATGATAGATTTTTTGAGAACGAACAACCATATACTGATTTAGATAATAGAGATACTTATGATAATCCTAATGTAAGATCTAGAGATTATAGAGAATATCAGCCTGTACTTAAAGATAATAACTACAATAGTAATCATCCAGCAATAATTAGATCTAAAAATGAATTATATGATAAATATTTAACTCCAACTAATTCAAGACAAACTATTCCTGATTATGAACGTTATGATAGAAGTCCTAAAAACCATTTCATAAACGAAAATACCAATAATAATACAAATACCTCAGATATGGATTACTATGATTCAACTAGCAAGCCTAAGTATTCTATATCAAAAAGAAGGTCAGCACAAAATAACAATCCAGTTTCTCAAACTCTTACACCTGAAAGAAGATCAACTTTTAGGCCAAGAAGAAGAAGAGTATAAGAATTCTTTGTATCTTATAAATATCAAAATATTTTGTATAAAGTATGGGGTGTAAAACACCATACTTTATAGTTTATAACACACTTTATACCTTTAGTTTGTTTATAGTAGTATTTAAGAATAATTTAATAAGTAACATCACTATTAAAACCAGGGTAATTAAAGGTGCAGTTGATACATCTATTATAGTTGCTAAAAAAATTCCAATTATATTAGCCAATCCTCCAATCAAAATTGTAAAAATAATAGTTTTCAATGGAGATGCACTTAATTTATTAGCAATTATTGCTGGTATTATTAATAATGAAGGAATAAGCAAAAATCCTAAAAATTTTATGCTAGATGCAACAACAGATGAAATCATAAAGACAAGTATAAGATCATGTTTAAAAATATTGATACCTTCTGATTGAGCTATTTCCTCATTTATTGTAATTAATAGTATTTTATTCCAATTAAAAATCATATAAACAACTACAAATACTGCGATAGTATATATAATAAATAAATCTTCATGATTTATACTTAAAATATTACCTAAAAAATAATTATTCAAACCTATATTACTCTTAGTCACAAGTGCTATAATAATAATTCCTAGCGATAGTGACAGCTGAGTATTGACAACTAAAATTGAATCTTGAGAAATTTTATATTTTTTGTTTAATATAACAAAAAGACAGGAAAAAATAAAACATATTAAAATTACCCACAATAAAGGTAACCCTCCAAAAACTAGGCTAACAGCAACCCCTAAAATACTATTGTGTGCTATACTGTCTCCAATGTAGCTCATTTTTTTCCATAAAACAAAATTACCTAATATAGATAATGAGATACTAGCTCCAATACCAGCTAGCATGGCATAAATAATAATTTCTAACATAATTTTCTATTTACTATTAATCATTATGATTATAATATTTCCAATGTTTATTAAACAATTCTTGAAAACTACTTTCATAGCTTATTTCGTGTGATCTGCCTTGGCATCCTAAGTGGCCATCTTTTATACATATAACTTTTGTAGTATCTTTTAATACTAAATTCAAATCGTGTGATACTATCACAACACCTAAATGATGTTTGTCTTTTAAATTATCAATAATTTCATATATATCTTCTTTAGAAGAAAAATCAATAAAAGATGTAGGTTCATCCATAATTAATAAATCTGGATTAACAAGAATACTACGAGATATAATAACCCTTTGTTTTTCTCCACCAGATAAAGAATTCATTTGTTTATCTAATAAATGAAATACTTTTATTTTTTTCAACATTATATAATTATCTTTTATACAGTTTTTGTTAGGATTATTTAACAAAATAAAACTTTTTACATCAATTGGGGTTAAGATATTTATATCTTGTATTTGAGGAACATATGACATTTTTAAGTTAGGTAACTTATTAAATATACCACTTGTATGCTTTAAATAACCTATTAATAGTTTACATAAAGTTGTTTTTCCTGAACCATTTTTGCCAACTATGGTTACAAGTTCGCCTTTGTTTATATTAAAAGAGATATTTTTTAGTATAAATTTATTATTAAGAGTTAAAGATATTTCACTCAAAGATACTAAACAATCAGTGTGTAACATAGGTATTAAATGATAAATATATTTATATTATGATAACAAGAAGCATCACCTGCAAATAATAACACATATTTAAAACAAATACATTATAATGATAGCAATATATAATTATTGAGTTTAGATATGCGAATATTATTATCATTTTTTCTTATTTTTTTAACATCTTGTACAGTCAACCCAAAAAAAATAGAAGTAAATAAACCTCTTTTGAAATTAAATGAAATAATAATAGGAGATATCAATACCCAATTTACAAACACAGAGTATATACAACATTATTATATGGGTATAAATCTAGCAATCAATGAAATTAATGAAAAAGGTGGTGTGAATGGAATACCACTAAAATTAAAAGTTGCAGATTCATATGGATCATTTGTAGCAAGCTATAATTCTTCTGATTTACTAGTCAAAAAATATAATGTACTTTTAATTACAGGATCATTACAACCCAATATAGCTTTATCATTACAAGAATATTCAACAAAAAATAATATACCATTTATAAACACAGGCTCAACAAGCGAAAGTATTTTTTCACCAGATCTTGCAAGCAAAAATACATTTAGATTTGTAGAAGGTATAAATAATCATATAGATGGAATTATAGATAATATGATAAACGTAGGAAATATTGAAAATTTCTCAGTTGTTACATATTCTAATTCTGAGGGAGATACAATATTGTCTAAAATAAAAGATAAAATAAAAGCCAGCTCTGACAAAATTAGTATTGCTAGTGTAATTAGAATACCTGAAACTTTATCTTTTGATAATTCTATAGTTGAAAGTATTTATAATATTCCATCGAAAAATATTATGATAGCGTTATATGGGCCTGATTTAAAAAGGTTTGTAAATTTTATACAAACAAACCATGCAGTTTACCATAAAAATGTATATATTCTTTTTGCAGGTATTACAGAATGGTTAGATACATTAGGAAAAAACACTCCTTCTGGTTGGGTTACAACAGGTTATCCATGGTACAATATATCTTCTGAAGAAAATAAAGCTTTTTATAAGAAATATACCCAAAAATACAAATTAAAGCCAAGATACTCTTCATATATAGGATATAGTACATATTATCTTATTTATCATGCATTATTAAAAGCAAATATAAGATACAATGATTTAGAAAATAATAGAAAATCATTAATAAATGCTTTAGAGGGTTTATCTATAAATACTCCAATTGGTAATATTACTATGTTAGAAAATCATAAAACTAATTTAGGAACATATGTAGGAATCTTAATTCCTTATAACAAAAAATATAAAAAAGACACAAAAGTATACGAATCATTAGATATAAGAATGAAAGATTCTTATCTTTTTCAAGAAAAGAATAAAAATAGTTAATTAATTTTTAGGCGCTTTAGTTAAAACTACTTTTTGATATATACCACCAAATATAGTTGTTTTTTCCCATTTATATTTATATGCTTTAACAGTAAAATCTGAGATTTCTTTATCTAATAAAGATTGAGCATATGGCTCATATATAAAATTCACAAGCTTATAAATACCTTGCAAAGGATTTAGAAAATGAGGGTTGTGATAGTCTATAAAGACAACTTTAGAGTCAAATTCATCTATATGTTTCAAAGTAGACTCTATAATGTATTTTTTGAAGGTATCTGGGGTCTCATGAAGGACAAAATATAGTCCTATTGTATTATATTCTCTATATATAGGTGTTTTAGCGTCTTGAAGCCACATATCTATATTTTTATAATTCATAAGTTTTTGTTGCACTTTATGTAGTTGATATGGAATTACATCAATAATATCTAAATTTCCATGTCTGGTAACTTTATCTGCTAATTTTTTGATTAAAGACCCATAAACATTTCCTATTTGTAAAGCACTATGTTTTTCAGAAAATTCAGATAAATATAGTTTTTCTAATTTACTTTTTTGAAAGATAGAAAACAATAATGCAAAAGTATTTCTATCTAATAAATCAACAAATTTACGATTATTATAAAATTTTGGATATGTCTGCAATAAATATTCAGGAATTTGGTGAGATTTAATTTTCTCTAGCAGTTCATTCATTTCTTCTTCAGAAATGTTTTCATATGGTCTACTTTTGTGTTTCATTATGACTCATTTAAGTAATATATTAGAAAAACAAACTTTTTTTTTGTAATATATTTAAATATTTTATATAATTATGAACTTGTTAAAATGTATGAATACTAGTAATAATAACAATACATGCAATAATAACATAAAAATAATTAAATTAACATATTAAGATAGGTAATAAATTGATTAGTGAAAATATGCCTGAAATAGACTTTCCAGATGTAGATAAAAATGCAAAAATTGTTGTAGCAATGTCTGGAGGAGTTGATAGTAGCACAGTTGCGTTATTATTAAAAAAAGCAGGCTATAAAAATATAGTAGGAATGACGTTAATTTTATTTGAAAACGATGCAGAAAAAGGTACTGTATGTAGTGATCAAACAATAAAAGAAGATGCAACAAAAGTTGCAGAAAAAATAGGTATAGAACACCACTTTATTGACAAAAAAGATTATTTTTACGAAGAAGTTATTTCTCCATTTATGAATGGTTACTTAACCGGTTCAACTATGAACCCTTGTGTTACTTGTAATCGTGATGTCAAATTTGGGGTTTTACTAGAAGAAGCTTTGAAAATAAATGCAGATTATTTAGTTACAGGTCATTATATAAAGTGGAAACCTTCAACTAAAGGTGGTGCTATTTGTAGAGGTAACTTCAAAAGAGATCAAAGTTATTTTTTAGGACAAGTTAGGGCAGAAGCCTTAAAACATTTACGTTTTCCATTAGCTAATTTCACAAAAGATCAAGTTAGAGAAATAGCAAAACAAAATGGATTACATGTAGCAAACAAAAAAGCTTCAAATGATTTATGTTTTACAGGTGGTAAGTCGTACGCAAAAATCTTTGAAGTTTTAGATACAGATACAAAACCCGGTAATATAATAGATGCAAAAGGTAATATCTTAGGTAAGCATAATGGTATTCATCATTTTACAGTTGGGCAAAGAAAAGGTATAGGAATAGGTGGTACAGAAAATCCATATTTTGTATTAAAAATAAATAAAGATACAGCAGAAGTAGTTGTAGGTTTTAAAGAAGAGCTAGAAGTAAAAGAAGTTGTTTTGACAAATGTTAACTGGCTAGGAGATGAACAATTTAATTTTGAAAGTTTAGATATTAAATCTAAAGTTCGTTCTGGACAACTACTAGTAGATGCTGTTTTATATCCAATTTTAGACAATAAAGCAAAAGTAATATTTAAAGAACCAATATTTGGAGTTGCAAAAGGGCAAATATGTGCTTTTTATGATGCAGAAGAAAGACTTTTAGGAAGTGGTTATATATAATAATATTAGCTTATAAGAATAAAAAATTAGGAAAATTTATGATTAACTGGAAAGATATAAGAAAAGATAGCACTAGTTTAAAAGAGTCTTTAAACAAAAGAGGTATCGATGTTAGCATTATTGATACCTTGTTAGATTTAGATGAAAAAATGAGAGAAGCTAAAACTAAATCTCAGTTACTATCAGCTGAAAGAAACAGATTAGCTAAAGAAATAGGCATGCTTAAATCAAAAAAAGAAGATATTTCTAATTTACTAGATTTAGTTGCAAAAACTAAAGAAGAAGAAAAAGTTGCTAATTCTATAGCTAAAGAATATGAAAATAATTTCCAAGAAATTTTATCTACAATTCCTAATGTTTTGAGTTCTGATGTAAAACTTGGTAAAAATGAAGATGATAATATTTTAGTTCGTCAGGTTGGAGAAAAAAAACAATTTGATTTTGAACCTAAAGAGCACTTTGATTTAGGAACATCTCTTTCTATGATGGATTTTGAAGCAGCATCTAATTTATCAGGTAGTAGGTTTGTAATTTTAAGCAAAGATTTAGCACTTCTAGAAAGAGCATTATCACAGTTTATGTTAGATATTCACGTAACAGAAAATGGTTATACAGAATATTCAGTACCAGTTATAGTAAACACAAATACTCTTTATAACACAGGTCAATTACCTAAATTTAAAGATGATTTATTTAAAATCGAAAATGAAGATAAATGGTTGATTCCTACAACAGAAGTTCCTCTTACTAATTTACCTTCAAATTTGAGCGAAAAAGATTTACCAAAAAGATATACAGGTTTATCTTTGTGTTTTAGGTCAGAAGCTGGTTCTGCAGGTAGAGATACAAAAGGAATGTTGCGTCAACATCAATTTTATAAGGTAGAGTTGGTTTCTATTACCAACCCAGAAAACTCTTACGAAGAATTAGAAAGAATGCTAGGTTGTGCAGAAAAAATACTGCAATTATTAGATATTCCTTATAGAGTTATGTTGTTATGTTCAGGAGATACAGGTTTTTCATCTTCAAAAACTTATGATATAGAAGCATTTTTACCTGGACAAAATTGTTATAGAGAAATATCTTCTTGTTCTAATTGTGAGAGTTTTCAAGCTCGTAGAATGGGTAAAAAATTCAAAAAAGCAAACGGAGAAACAGAATTTTTTCATACCTTAAATGGTTCAGGACTAGCAGTTGGAAGAACTTTAATTGCAGTTTTAGAAAATTATCAAAATGAAGATGGTAGTATAACTGTTCCTAGTGTATTGATTCCATATATGAGAGGTATAAAAGTCATACAATCTAAATAATGTTTTCATGGCATTAACTATTTATTTATTTATTTACGTCATAATGACCCTGTCTATTTTGTATACAGGGTGTTTGTTATGAAAAATATTTTTATGGTTATAATATTATCATTAGTTTGCTTAGGTAAGGTTTATGCTGCTAACAATAATGATGCATCAGAAAGAATAAAATCTGAAAAACAAGATAATAAAAAAACAGTTATAGAAAATGAAATATCTGTAGTACATAACAAATCAGACGACGAAAAATCAGCTTTAGAAGAAGAAAAATTTTTACAAAATAAAGAGCAACTAGATGGTTATCAAGGTCTTACAAAATGGTTAATTGATAATAAATCAGAGTTTGATAAAGTTATAAAAGAAACAAGTAAAGAAACTAAAACAAAATGGTTTCTTAAAGATCCTCAACAAGAAATAAACAAAAATACCAATCAAATAGATACTTCTAAACCTCTAAATGATAATTTATCTTGTGAAAATAACAAATATTTTGTTAAAAAAGGAGATACTTTATATTCTATATCAAAAAAATATAATATTTCTATCAATACATTACAGAAATTAAATAATATAAAAAACAATAACTCCTTGATTATTGGAAGTAAAATAATCATTTCTGGCATCCCATGTGAAAATACTACAACGTCTAAAAATATTTTGGAAGATGCTAATAAAATTTCTGAAAAAGACCTTGAAAATTCAGTAAAGCAAAATCAAAATATCTCTGAAAAAGAAACTAATAATAATTTTGATAAAAATATCAATAATAGAAATAAACCAGAATACATATTTTATAAAGTAAAACTTAAAGATACAATATATTCTATTGCTAAAGAACATAATATGACTTCGGATGAATTAATAAGTTTAAATAATATCTCTTCAAAAGCTCCATTATCAATTGATACAATAATAAAAGTAAGAAGTAATTATAATAATATCAATATGATAAAAGCTGTGTCAGATAGCGATCTACTTAAAGATGGTTTTATATGGCCTGTGATTGGTAGATTGCTTATTCCATATGGTCCACAAAAAGGTGGAATTGTAAATGAAGGAATTAATATTTCTGCTAAAAAGGGAACTCAAGTAAAAGCAGTTCAAGACGGTATAGTCATATATGTTGGTGCAGCTTTAGAGAAATTTGGTACCATAGTTCTTATACAACATGATAAAACGTGGGTTAGTACTTATGCGCATGTTAATAGTGTTTCTGTTAAAAAAGGAGATGCTGTAAAAAAAGGACAAATAATTGCAAGTGTAGGTATATATGGAGCAACTCATGAACCGCAATTACATTTTGAGTTACGAAAAAATATTGAACCTGTAGATCCATTATTTTATTTAAACAGTTACAGGTAAAGTGTCTAGAATTATTAAATTATGGTAATTATTGTATAATTACTGTATAATTCATGACTAGAATGTACATATATAAGTATTTATATAAAAATTATAATTTAAGAGGAAAGTATGGCTTCAGATTCAAAATCAAGTGTTTCGACAACAACAACAACAGCAAATACAGATGGAGTAGCGAAAGCTCCAGGTATAGAAGGTTTATTAGTAAATATTATTCCTTTTGTATTAATATTTGTTGTATTTTATTTTTTATTAATACGTCCTCAGAAAAAAAAGCAAACTGAACATAAAAAAATGATTGATGCAATAAAAGCAGGTAATGTTGTTTTATTAAATTCAGGAATGAAAGGTACAATCATTGAAAGTAAACAAGACGGTTATGTTGTAGTAGAGATTGCCCCTAATGTATCTGTTGAAGTGTTAAAAACAGCTATCATTAATATAATCAAATAACTATAATAATATTTACTGTACAAGGAACATACAATGATAGATTTTCCCCGTTGGAAAACTCAGTTAACGTTATTTATAATATTGATTGCAGCTCTGTTTTTAGGGCATGATTTATACAATCAATATCAAGGTAAACCTTCTAATCATTCAATTGGAATTAAACTTGGGTTAGACTTAAGGGGAGGATCTTATCTGGTTTTGAAAGCAGATCAAAAAGTTTTTGAAAAAGAATATTCTAAATCTGTATATGAAAAAGTAATATCTATTATGAATGAAAATAAAATACCTTATTTTTATTTCAGAAATATGAATAATACTATTTCTTTTCAATTACAAGATGATAAAAATTTCAGTATAATAAAATCTGAAATTCAAAAATATAACAGAAAGTTAGATATTTCTAAAAATGGAAATAATATAGCTATTAATATAACAGAAGATAGCTATATTAATATTTTAAAATCGGTTATAGATGATTCTATTGAAGTTGTAAGAAAAAGAGTAGATAGTACAGGAACAGCTGAAGTTTCTATTAAAAAGCAAGGTGATAATCAGATTGTTGTAGAACTACCTGGTGTAAGTAGTCCAGAACATATAAAAAATCTTTTAGGAACTACAGCAACTTTAACATTCAATTTAGTTGATGCTAGTGCCACTTTTTCTGGTACTCAATTACAAGATGGATATAAATATATATATTCAAAAGATAGAAACATTAGATATGCAGTATCTATAGAACCTGCAGTATATGGAAAAAATATAGCTAATGCATCAATGCAATTTCAAGATAATAAACCTGTTGTTGAATTTTCATTTAACTCAGAAGGGGCAAAGAAATTTTCAGATTTAACTTCTAAAAATATAGATAAAGTTTTAGCAATAGTTTTAGATAATAAGGTTATCAGTGCACCAAGAATAAGTGCTGCTATTACTTCAGGAAGAGGGGTAATACAAGGTAGTTTCACAGTTGAAGAAGCAACAGATTTAGCAATTTTATTAAAAGCTGGTTCATTACCTGTTCCTTTTAGCATCGTTCAAGAAAAAATAATAGGTCCAACTGTTGGGGTAGATGCAATTCAATCTGGAATTATAGCTTGTATTTTTGGATATTTGTTAGTTTTTTTATATATGATAATTTTTTACAAAAAATTAGGTTTTGTAGCAAATATTGCTTTGATGATAAACTTGGTTTTGATGTTGGCTTTATTATCTCTTATTGGTGCAACATTAACATTGCCAGGTATTGCAGGACTTATTCTTACTTTAGGTATGGCAGCAGATGCTAACATATTAGTTTATGAAAGATTATCTAAAGATTATTCTCCAAATAAAAATCTAGCTGTTTTGATATCTGAATCTTTTGATAGAGTGTTTATAACTATTTTTGATTCAAATATAACTACATTACTTGTTGCAATGTTTTTATTTATTTGTGGATCTGGTCCTATCAAAGGTTTTGCCGTTACACTTATGATAGGAATAATAACTTCTATATTCTGTATTATGTTTGTTTCAAAAATGCTAATTAATACTTTTATTATTACAAAAAACAATAAAAATAAAAAGGTTTCTAAAAAATGCGTTTAGGGTTAATAAGAAAACATACAGAAATAGATTTTATAAAATATTCTAAATATTATTATGGGTTAAGTATACTTTTGACAGTTTTGTTTTTTGGAACAATGTTTACTGTAGGTTACAATTGGGGTATTGACTTCAAAGGTGGAGTAGTTATAGAACTTAAACCAATTCAAGAAACAAATAAAAAAAATATAGAAACTGTTTTGTCAGATTTGAAAATTTCTGATTATTCTATAACAAATTTTGCTAACAAAGATTTACAGATTGTTATAAGTGTTAATGCAGTCTCACAAGAAGAGTTTCCTAAATTTTTAGATTTATTTAAAGCAAAAATCATTCAGCAGGGGTACTCAATACAAGAGAGCCAGTTTATAGGCCCTTCTGTTAGTAGAGATTTATTAATAAATGGATTAATTGCTATCATTTTGTCTTTAGTAGCTATTTTTGTTTATGTTTGGATTAGATTTGATTGGCAATATGGTTTAATAGCATTTATCACATTAGTTCATGACTCATTAACATGTTTAGTAGCAGTATCTATATTCCAAATGGAAATAAATTTAACAGCAATAGCTGCTCTTTTGACAGTTATTGCATACTCAATCAATGATACAGTAGTTTTATTCGACCAAGTTAGAGAAAATTTAAAAAGATCATCAAAGTTGACAGTTAACGAGATATTAAATAAAAGTATCAATCAGGTTTTATCTCGTAGTGTATCTACTGTTTTAACAGTATTATTAGTATTACTAAGTGTATTCATATATGGTGGTAGTTCTTTACATGTTTTTAGTTTTATATTGCTAGTTGGCTGTGCTTTTGGGGCATATTCATCTATTTGTTTGTCAGTACCTTTGCTATCACACATTGGAAATATAAAAAAACACAGATCTTAATTTTTGAATTTTAAGAGGTTTTTTTGTTAGAAGATAAAGTTGTAAAAAATAAAGTTAATATCAATACATATAACGAAGATTCAGATAAGGTTGGTTTTTCTGATGGAACTTATGTAGAAGGTAGCTTTATTGCAACAGATGAAAATTTACTAGGTAAACTAGATATAAATACAAGTATAGATAAATTTCTTTCTAATATAGAAAATTTTTTATTTTTAAATAATTATTTAGCTGACAAAGAAATATTTATTGTGGGATGTGGTAGAAATTTTATCATACCAGAAAGCAATATAAAGAAGCATATAGAAAGCTTGGGCTTTGGTTTAGAATGGACAACCACAAATAGTGCCTATAGAGTTTTTAATGCTGTAGTTCAAGATTATAGAACTTGTGTTGCTTTATTTATTAGTGATTTTTAAATTTTATAGCGTATCATATATTATATGGCTATAAAAATAGCATTTTATAATATTTTATAAATTAGGTAGATAAAGGAAAAATGTTACAAATACATCGTTGGTTTATTCTAGTAGGTATAGTTTTTATAGTAATGATATGTTTATCAGTTGATTTTAGACTCGATAGGTTAGATAGTATTTTTGTGAAGTGGAAACAAGAATTTTTACAAAAAGCAAAACTACAAGGAATTTCAACTAGCACTTTACAAGCATTTGATTTATTAGTAAAAGTTCCAGATAAATCTATTTTAGTTCAAAACAATAAAGATAAGAATGAAGTTCATTCTAAATCTTTGGTTTTAACTTCTATAGGTAAAGAGGTATCTTTATATTTAAATGACAATTTAACATTGAAAGCTCAGTTATATTACAGAGATAATTTTCAAAAATTAGAAAAATATGCTACTGAATATGGAGTAGCTCCTCATATAATAGTTTCTATATTTGCTTTAGGTAGTGAATTTGGGGAAAAATTAAATAAATATACCTTAGCTAATGTTTTAGCAACTAAATCTTTAGTTGGTTCTGATAAACAATTTTATGAAAAAGAATTGATTTCTTTATTAAAATTAGTAGATCTAGGCTACGTAAAGTTACCTGTGAAGGGTGACAAAGATGGAACATTCACATATTTAGGTATAAATCCAAGTGCATACTTATACTATGGTGTAGATGCTAATAAAAAAGGAAAAGTAGACCTACTTTCAAACAAAGACGATATTTATGAAACAGCTTTTTATTTGATTAATCAATTGCGTTTTACTCACGATATTCCTTTAGGTTATCAAGTAGCTACAAATAAAAATGTATCTGGTTACCAAGGTATCAAATTTCAAAGATCTATAAAAGAGTGGTCAGAATTAGGTGTAAAAAATACTAATAGACTTCCATACAACAAAGATGACCTTAACTCAATAGCTTCATTTGTAGCAATAGATAATAATTCAGGTATGCTTTTGTTAGATAATTTTAATAAGATTTTAAAAACAAACAATAATCTTTCAAAATCTGTAGCTATAACAATTTTAGCGAATAATTTATCAGAATATGCTAAACAAATGGCTTTTAAAAAACTTATATTACAGGATAATCAGCCTAAAAAGGCAAAAGAAACTGTAAAAAAAACTAAGTTAGATGATATACCAGTTGAGAAAAGATTAAAGAATTTTATAAATATTAAGTAATAATATGCCTTTTGATTTTTGGGATAGTTTATTTTTATTAGGCTTTTTATTGTTTCTAGAAGTAATTCTTAATGTAGATAATATGATTATTATTGCTATGATAGCTTCTAATGTTCCTAAAAAATTACAAAAAAAAGTTCAGGCTATAGGTTTATCGTTAGCATTAATCTTTCGTGTATGTTTGGTTTTTTTTCTTGCAGCTCTTATGAAGCTTGATGAAGGAATCATATATATTTCGCGTCTTAGTTTATCAATAAAAGATATTCTTATGATTTTGGGAGGAATATTTTTAATATATAAATCTATTTCATCTGTTTTAGAAGTATTACAAAAACAAAGTATTGTTAATGATAAAAACAAATCTAAATTAGGCTTCATAAATGCAATTATGCAAATTGCATTTATAGATTGTGTTTTTTCTATAGATTCAATAATTACTGCTATATCGGTGACAAAAAATACTACGATAATTTTAATAGTGATTTTGATATCTATTTTATGTTTATTAATATTTTCACAAATGATAATAAAAATAGTCCAAAAAAACCAGTCCATAAAAATGATGGCTTTTTTGTTTATATATTTGATAGGTCTTGATTTATTTATGGCAGGTGTACATATTCACACAAATAAATATTTTTTGTATTTAGCAATGATGTTAGGATTATTAATAAACTGGCTTCATTTTTTATTTAATAAAATAAAAAAATAATAACATATTAAGCCCATTTATTTACTATTATTTCTTTTTCACTATTAGATAAAAATTGATTTTGTTTTAAATAATCTATGAAAGTTAAACCGTCTTTATTTTTAGAATGTAAATTGTGTGTTCTTTCTAGTAGATATCTTATTATATTAGGATTACGATTTAGATAAGATGCAGCCATTAAAGGAGTATTACCATATGCATCTTTAGATTCTGAAATATTAGCTCCAGAATTTACTAATGTTTTTATTACATCTACATCAGAATTATTAGCTGCTGCCATAAATAATACACTTAAACCAAATGAATCTTTGTAGTTAGGGTCATCTCCTAGATTTATTATAGTTTTTACAACTTCAGAGTTATTATAGCTAGCAGCAAGCATAAGAGGAGTTACACAGTTATATTTCAAAATAGCAGTTTTGATATTATATGGTTTAATAACACTACCGTAATTAACTAATATCGAAAAAATAGCAGGATTAGGGTTATAATTTGCAGCAAATAAAAGAGCATTATAACCATCTTTATTTACTAAATGGATATTTGCATTTTCATCAATAAGCTGTTTTACTACAAAAGGGTCACTGACATATTTAGCAACTAACATTAGAGAATTCATAGATAAATCTTGAATTTCGTAGTGAACATCAGCTCCTAAATTTAATGCTAGTGATATATTTTCTTGATTATTCCTAAGTGTTAAAACATTCAATACAGAAAGACCTTTAAAACCTTTTGTAGTATCAACAAAATTAATATTAGCTCCAATATTTACTAGTGTTGAAATAATCTTTGGTGATACATGGTTATAATATGCACATATATAAAATAACGTATAATCTAAATCATGTTGTTTGTTTATAGTATTTGTTATAGTAAAGTCTTTAGACAATAAATATATCACAGTAGATACGGGTAACTGTTTATCTACTGCGTATTGCAAGGGTGTTAATGCATTATATGTATATATTTTTGAAGTTATTTTATTCAAAATTTTATCTAGAGTAATCAAATCACCTGTACTTATACAAGTAAACACTTTTTTTTGATAAAAAATTTCTCTGAATTCTTTAAACCATAATAACACTAAAACAAAAGATGAAAATAGAGATAAAAACAAGCTAAATTGAAAAAGAGGTAAAGGTAACCTTCTTGGTATAAAGAAATATGTATCTATAAACATATATAAAAAAGGTAATAGCCAAAAAAAGGCTAAAAATGCTTTAGTAATATTATTGTTTATGTAATAGTTCATAACTCTCACTTTATCAAATATAGACAATTATATCTTATTAACAACTTTTAAATTGTTTAGTATTATATTTTATCATATCAAAATATATATCAGCAGGGTTTGTTTTACTATTTAAAACACCCATTGGATTTAAAGGTAATATCTTTATACCTGTTTTATTAGAAATTGTAGATAAAATAGGATCTTGAAATTGCTCTTCATTAAATACACATTTTATATTTTGTTCTTTTATTGCATTTATCAAATTAGATAAAGCTTTAGGACTGAAAGCACCATGAGAATGTTCGTCTTGTTCACTTGTTATCGAACCCATATAGTGAATATTAAAATCAGATGCATAATATTTCCAAGCATTGTGGTAAGAAATAACTCTTTTTTCATTATCTTTAAGTTGATTGATCACATAGTTATTTAATTCAGTAAGTAGCTTTAAATATTTTGCTTTGTTATTTTCTAACTTAGTTTTTACTTTAGGGTTAAGAGAAATTAACTTATCTACTACGTTGATAAGCATAACCTTTGCATTGTTAACTGAAAGCCATAAATGCGGATCTAATTCAGCTTCTTCTGTATGTGCATGTATATAATCTTTATGATTACCTTTATGTTCTAAATGTTCTAAATGCTCAAGAAAGCTATCATCCATATTATATCTAACTATATTTGGTGAATCACCTAAGGCAACAACATTATTATAATAATTATGTTTTTTTGCATCTATAATTATATGTTTTTCTAACTCAGATGTGGTAATGAAAATAACATCTGATTTTTTCATTTTTGCAACATCCTGAAGGCTAAGTTGAGCTTCATGTTCATCTACATTTGGTAAAATGATAAGTTGATTTTGAAATGCAGCAATATCATCTATAGCCATACCTACAATAGAATAAATAGGTAAAATAGAACTTGAAATTAAAATTTTAGGAGTAATATTTTTTTTATTTTCAACTTTATTATTGATTGAATTATCTGCAAAAGAATTACTTAAAGTAACTATAAAAGCCAATATGAAAATTATTACATTCTTATTTTTAAGAATAAAACTATGAAACATATAAAGTTCTCCAAAATTAATTATTAAATGAAAAGATGATACTAGACAAGTATCATTAACATTAAGATTGTATAATTATACTATATTAATTATGATTAAGTATATTTTTTATAAAACAATTCGTAAATGATATAATGATATATGTATATGACAACTACGTGAGAAATTTTGCTTTATAATCAATTTAAGCACACCTATTATAAGTGTTTATTATTAAAAATTTTATTTATATTCTTGATTTATTTTTTAACAATATTTCATACAAATACATTGTGGGCCGTAAATGGTGATGTAGACATTGATATCGAATTTGACTATGACGCATCAAATAATTCAGCAAATCAAAATAAAATAAAAGATCCTTTAGAACATTTGAACAGAACTATTTTTGCAACATATAAGTTCATTTTTAATCATGGTGGAAAAAATATAATAATTTTATATCAAACAATTCCAACAGGAGTAAGAAATCTTGGAACAAATTTTGCAAATAATTTGCAAGAACCTATAACTGCTGTAAATCATTTATTACAGTTTAAAATAAATAGTTTTATCAAAAGTCTTTTCAGGTTCACTATCAATTCGACATTCGGTCTTTTAGGAATAGTTGATATAATGTCATTTGTTGGTACACCAAGGTATCCTAATACTTTTGGTGCTACTTTGCATTATTATGGTATAGGAGAAGGTTTTTATTTCTTTTTATTTGGTCCAAGTACATTATTAGATACATTAGCTTCATTTGTAGATAATTCATATTTAATGGGTTACGTCCCTTGGAATAACAATACAAGTGTAAGTATTTTTAATATAAATTTATCTTCATATCAAATAATAACAACTGCAAATAATGTTTTATTATATAATAGTAATGGTAGTATATTTCAAAACAACTTTGATGAATATGCAACTATAAGATACGTTTATATGACTTCTAGAAAAAACTCTTTACAACAGTTAAAAGATACAAATTAGCAATATAATTGCTATATTTTAATATAAATGATATAATTTTTGCTAAGATATTTACAGTTTCTTATGTTTTTAGTATATTTATAACATATGATTAGTACTAAAATTACAATCAGGAGGTGAAAGTGAGTAGTAAAGCATTATCTATTTTACATAATCGTAATGATTCGTCACTAGAGAAGTACTTGTTAGAAGTTTCTAAAATAAAATTATTATCACCAGAAGAAGAAAGTAAGTTAGCTTATGATTTTTTCGATAATAAAAATCCAGAAAGTGCACAATCTTTAGTAATTAGCCATTTACCCTTAGTAGTAAAAGTTGCATATTCTTTTAAAGGATACGGGTTAGGCTTACCTGATATGATTTCAGAAGGTAATATAGGCTTAATGAAGGCAGTTTCAAAATTTGATCCTAGAAAAGGTTTCAGGCTTTCAACTTATGCCTTATGGTGGATCAAAGCTTATATAACAGATTATATATTGAATTCTTGGTCTTTAGTTAAACAGGGCACAACGTTAGCAAGAAAAAAACTATTTTTTACTTTATCTAAAATAAAAAATAAACTTAACATTACAAGTAGTACATTAGGAACAGCTGAAGCTAGTAAAATAGCTCAAAATTTGGATGTAACAGAAAACGACGTTCATAGTATAAATTCTATGGTTTCTTCTCGTGATTTATATATGAGTGCTAATACATCAAGTAGTTCTGAATTAACTTTAGAAGATACTCTTGTAAGTGAGGAACTAAATCCTGAAACAGTGATTACTAATAAACAAGAAGATATTAGGTATAAAAAGCTTGTTCAGCTAGCTCTTCCCAAGTTACCAGAAAGAGAAAAATATATCATAGAAATGAGACATTTAGTTGATGATGAAAAACCAAAATCTTTAGCAGATTTATCCGAAGAATTAGGTATCAGTAGAGAAAGAGTTAGACAGTTAGAGGCAAGTGCATTTAAAAAAATTAAAAATACTTTATCTGCAGAAATGGTTTTTTAATATTTTTTAAATAGATTATCTATTGTAATTTTTTTTTTCTTAGTTATAATAAAAGAGCAAGAATATATTATATACTTGCTCTTTTTGGCACGATGGCGGAGAGGCTACGCAGCGGTCTGCAAAACCGCGTACATCGGTTCGAACCCGATTCGTGCCTCCATAACATATTCATATATAATCAAATTTTTAAACTCCATATTTGTATTATCATAAATATTTATGATAATAAATTTATAATATATCTCATAAATTACAAATAAAATTATTGACATACAGAAGTAATTATATTATTATTCATTATATCGAAAGAGGTTATTCCGGCATAGTTCAGTTGGTAGAACGGTGGACTGTTAATCCATATGTCGCAGGTTCGAGTCCTGCTGCCGGAGCCATGTGTTTATTACTTCCCATTTTATCCTTATATTTTTTTTCTTTTTACTCATTAATAAATACTTTATTCTTTTTATTATAAATCTACCTTAGATTGTATTTTTTATTAGTATTATGATATTATATATACAGTAAGTAGAATTTTTTAGGGTAGATTAATGGCAAAAAAATTGATAAATAAAGAAAAAGTTATTTTGTCTAAAACTAATTCTAAAAATGATGATCTGAACTTAAGTATTTCTATCATAGAAAATTTAAAACGTATTTCAAAGATAGACTCAAACGAAGAAATATGTAAATTATTGTCTATTAGTGAGGAAAAATTTGAGAAAATATTATCAGGGGATGAGGAATTAATGATAGATGATCTTCAAAAAATGATTTCTCATTTCAAAGTACGTCCTGATGATATAATTAAATTTTGATTATATTGTAATCTTACAGATATTTACTAAGTTACTGTTGAGTTATCCATTATTTTATATTACTCTACTAATATTTAGTTTTATTAAATACTATGAATAACTATATAGTATTCCATTTATTTTTGAAACTTTTTAAAAATATTATATAAATAAACAAGTTTTCGAGTTGTTAAGCAATATAAAGCATATTATTATATTTTTTATACAACTACTAATAAAGATTGGATTTTCCTGTGAAATCATCTTATAGAGCCATTTAGATGACTTATTTTATATAATATAAATACATATTCTATTTTAGCTAAAATAATTATATATATACTAATACAAAGTAAGTTTTTAAAATGTTATACTCAAAAAATACGAAAATACATATATAAAATATATATTAATAGTACGTATTATATTTAATAAGAAATAGAATGAAAAATAAAAGATGGTGGCGGGGGTGGGATTTGAACCTCACGACCTTCAGGTTATGAGCCTGACGAGCTACCAGACTGCTCTACCCCGCATTAAAAATATATAATATCATTGCTAATAAGTTTTGTCAACAATTATATGCAAAAATTACTCATTTTCTGAGATTGGATCTTGAATAAATACTTCATCACTTGAATTTATTAGATCTTCATCAGCATGAGATTTAATAGTTTCTTTGAATGTAGTATTTAATTGTCCTTTTTGAATCATTTTTTGAGCATTAGAAAGGATAGTACCTCTGCCATCTTGTAGAGAATTTTTAATGTTTGTTAGTGTTTTATGAACAGTATCTAATTGATTACTTGCTTTATTTACATCTTCATATACACTTTGTAATCTATTTAACATTTTTTCAGCTAAAGAGATGATTTCAGCTACACTTTTTTTTCTTTTTTCTAGTGCAATAATAGATGCAATAGTTTTCAATGTAGGATATAAGTTGGAAGGAGCAATTGGAATTACGTTTTTACTCCAAGCATATTCATTTAAAGATATATCATTAAATGCCAAAATATATGCAGATTCAATAGGAATAAACATTATTGTATATTCTACACTTTCATATTTTGTAGATTGATTATAAGCTTTAGAGTGCAAGGAATCTATTTGTTTTTTGATATTATTTTTTAATTCCTTCAAATGAATTTCTTGTAATAATATATCCTTTTCAGAAGATAAATATTTTTCATATGCTATTAACGATACCTTAGAGTCTATCATAATATGTTTACCTTCTGGTAAATAAATAATTACATCTATTCTATCTCTATTTGCCTCATCTACATAAGTTTCTGTTGTATAGTCACGACCTTTTACTAAACCAGAAATTTCTAATAAGCGTTCTAGTTGAAATTCTCCCCAAGAACCATGAAATTTTGTATCTACTTTAAGTATTTTACTTAAATTATCAGCTTTTCTTGTTACATAATTTACTTGTTCTTTCAAAGTAACTGTATGTTCAGTTTGTTCTTTTTTTAAATCAAATATATGTTTTTTTAGATCATCAAATTGTATTTTTACAGGAGATAATGAAGTATCAATTTTTTCTTTAGCTAAATCATTAAATTTTTTATTATTTTCTTCAATAATTTTTCTACTTAAATGTTCAAAAATTTTAGCATTATTATCTTCTATTAGTTTTAAATATGCTTGTTTTTCTTCTAATACTCTAATTGAATCTTTTAAATATTTTATATTGTATAGTTTATCTGTATTTTGATTTTCTAAAAGATTTATTTGTTTTACTAATTCTGTATTATCTATTTTGAAGATATCTATTTGTTTATGCAATTCACAATTTTGAGTTTCAATGGTGGTATATTTTTTTTTAAAATTATTAATAAATAAATAAAAAATAAATATAATAAAAATTAATAAAAAAAATATAAATAGAAGAGAATAAGATAAAGGGTAAGGGGTGTTTAAAATATGATTCATTTTTAGTTCACAAAAATAAAAAGAGGTATGTTGATACATACCTCTTTATTGTTTAGTTATTGTTATATAACATAGCTTGTTTTAGTTTTATAATTCTTAAATAAGATTCATCAATCCTATAAGAAGGAATTTTACCTTCTTTTACATTTTTAGCGATAATATTGACTGCTTTTTTCACAAAAGCATTATCACATTTACCTATTTGATTTGAATATATAATTACATCGGAGCCTGAATTAACAACATCAACTAAAGCTTCTTCTAAAGTGAAATTATCTTCTATAGCTTTCATTTTTAGATCATCTGAAAATACCACACCGTCAAATTTAAATTCCTCTCTAAGTATTTTAGTAATAAAATTATATGATAGGCTTGCAGGTAGTTTATCATCTATATTTTTATTAAATATATGTGCGCTCATAACAGCACCTTTATAATTAGGATCTGTAAGAATAGTCTTGAAAGGTTTGATTTCATAATCTTGGTAAGTATTTGTCACATCAACTGTACCTAAATGGGAATCAGTTGCTGAGCTACCGTGACCTGGGAAATGTTTAATTACAGAGATTATACCAGCGTCAGTTTGACCTTTAATGAACATCTTTGCATCTCTTATAACTTTATTAGGATTAGATGAAAATGATCTATCATACTTAGCAATAATAGGATTATCTGGATTAACATTGACATCAACAACAGGTGCAAAATTCATGTTTATACCATATGAAGCAAGCGATAAAGCCATTTGAAATGCTTGGTCATATATATATTGTTGATTATCGCTATCTCCAAGGGCTTTATGTGAAGGAGTAGAGATATTCCAAATTTTATCAGCTTCTTTAAGCCTTGTTATTTTCCCACCTTCCTGATCTATAGAAATAAATAGTTTTATACGAGATATATTTTGAATATCAGAGGTTAATTTTTCTAATTGTTTTGGATTAACCAAATTACCTTTTTTTTCATTATTAGTAGAATGATTAAATAATATAACACCACCAATATTATAAACTTTTATATAATTTTTTATCTCTTCAGAAATTACATCTCCATCTATACCTACCATTAACATTTGCCCGATTTTATATTCAAGAGGTAAATTTTTAGGATTTAATAATTGCTTAGGAATAGCAATGTTATTATCAGCAAACAAATAATTACTAATTAACATAATATTAGCTAATATTATAAACCATATTTTATATGACATTTTTTTTGATTGCATTATATCCTCGTTATTGATTTTTGTATTTTAAAACAAATCTGGTTTATAAAAAAGTTTTATAAGTATTATAGTAACATTATTTATTGTTATAGTGAACATAGTTAAATGATCACACTAATAATAGTTTTTTAAATTACATTTGCTTTGAGTAAAAAATTTCAATTTAAATATTTATACCAAGAAAAAACAATGCAATAATCGTAACAAAAGAAAAACTTCCTAATATAAAGGCACCAGTACTATTAACGGCAGCATTAGAAGAATAATTATCAATTACAATCGGATCAATATCAGATATATTTATTTTTTCTTTTCTGATAGCTTCAGGTGATTTATTATTGTACTGATCTTTTATAGGCAGATAAAAATAATTATATACTTCGGGCTTTAGATTAGCAATTAAAGGAGCTAGATATATGTTTCTGCCATTAGGTATTGAGATTGTAATTAAGCCTTTAGCATTAAATACATTTATCATAGCATTATTAATCATTTTGTTATTGTTGATGAAAAAAGCTTTAGAACCATCTATTTTGAATTGGAAAACAAGATCTTCTGATTTCCAACGAGCAAAAAGATTTAATTTTTGTTTCATATATTTAGTATCATTTAATATGATATAACCTGAATAAACAGATTTAAAATCATTATTTTTATTTGCTTTTTCGGTTAATAATATTTCATATATTTCATTACTTAAAATATCAACCCAATATCCAACAACAGTTTCCATTCGAAAAGCTATTAATTTTTTTTGTAAAGAAGTTAAGTCCTCAGCAAATTGATATTTATCATTATCTTTTGCACTTTCATTAACATCGTTCAAAACTTTTTTTGGTGTTAAAAATAAAGGATTTTCTTTTGTATTGCCCTTATTTTTTTGATCGCTTTGTTTTTTAGGATCTTTCTCTGTAGTAGTTTTTTCTTTTACAGAAGAGGCTATCTCTTCGATAGAAGCAGCAACATCAGCAAGTTCTTCATTAAGTAATAAAGTATCTTCAGCAGGTTTATTTGTAGTGCTTTCTGTATCTAAATTATTTGTTTTAGTGATATTTTCTTTATTATCTGAATTAGTAGTTATATCTTTTTTAGTTTCATTTTTGTTTTCAGAAGAAGGAAGCTTGTCTTTATTAGTACTTAATGGTGCTGTGACATTCAAAAAACTATTTAAATTATCTAATCTTAAAAATTTCAAAGTATTTTCAATAGGCTCTGAGTCTTTTATAGTATTATTCCAGTAACCTTTATTCAAATTAGTAGATACAAAAGAAATCTCATAAACATATGCTGAAAGTTCTTTTACATAAAAAGCTTTAACAACAACAGTATTTGCTCCGATATAATTTGCAAAACCTATTATTTCAGCAGGAGAAATTTTATTTTTTGATTTAAATTTCGAAATGGCTAATGTTGTAGAAGAAGGAAAATATGTTTTTATATAATTTTGAGAATTTACATTTTTATCGTCAATTGCAGTTATCAGTATTGGGTTGTTTTTTTGTTTTATTGAAGAAATATCGGTAAAATATAAACCATCTACAACAATCAACCCATTAGATATTAAACTTGAAGTAGAAGAAGAAACCCCAAACTTGGTTATATTTTCATAGCTAGAATTTTTAGAATAAGGAACATTTATAATATTATTATTTTCTTTTTCAGTAACCTTGATTAAGTTATCAGTTGTTTTTTCTTTATTTATATCAACTTTTTTTATTACTGTACTACTTATATCGTTAGTATTTGAATTCGGTATTACAAGTTTATTTTGTTCAGAAGGATTTTGAGAATTTACATTCTCTTTTTTGATGTTTTTTGATGAACAAGAAACTAAAATTAAAATTAAAAAAACATTCAAAATCTTAAATATTTTAAAAAAAACGCTCATACTCATTATTATTACATTTGTTAGTATTGAAAATTACACGCATTAAATATAACATACGTGATTTCAATATTATACTTCAAATCTATTAATTAGTCTAAAAATTCATAGATAAAATATGTTATTATATACGCTATATAAATTAAAATAAGGAAGGCTAATTTTGTCAGAAACTACAGAAATATTTGAACATAAAGAATTGCTTTCTATTATAGAAGAAAATGAAATCACAACAATTGATTTAAGAATTGCAACTAAAAATAATGATGAAATTAATTGGATAACTATATCTTACCCAGTAAAATCTTTGAATTTAGAAAAATTTTTTAAAAATTCAGACATTCAAGAATTCAACCCTATAATTAGAGGCCAAAAACGTAGCGTTGCGACTTTAAATATTCAGGAAGCTTTTATTGACTTATTTTTAGCTCATAAAACTTTAGTTTTTCTTACACATGACAAAGAGTTATATACACTTCAGGAATTCCAAGCCAAAAATGCAACTTTATATTTTGAATTTGAACTACATACAGATACAGAAAGCAATATGTTTGTATTAGATGTTTATAGGGATGTAAGAGGGGAAATAGTAGCTGCAATGCTCGATATGGGAATCAAAGTAGTTTCACATTATCAAACATATACTTTATCGCACTGTATAATTGTTAACTTTACAGGTGATTTGCGTACTTATATTGAGCTTAAATATAAAATACGTTATATAATAAGTATGATAGCTAATACTTATAATATAGTTTTAAATACAAATAAAGGTGTAATGAAGCAATTATCATTTGAATGTGAGCTCAAAGAATTTTCTATGTTAATCAGTCAATTTAGTAAAAACTAAAATAAAATTAAGGAAAAACAAATGTTAGAAAAAGGATCTAAAGCACCATTGTTTATAGCACAGGGTGTAGATAAAAACCAAAAAGAAATTACATATTCTTTAAAAGATATATTAAACAACAATGAATTTGTTGTTTTATATTTTTATCCAAAAGATGACACTCCAGGATGTACTATAGAAGCTATAGATTTTTCTAAAGACTTTTCAACCATTCCTAATGCAGCAGTTTTTGGATTAAGCAAAGATGATATAGCATCACACATAAAATTCCAACAAAAATATGATATAAAAATTCCTCTTTTAGTAGATACGGACTTAAATATTGCAAAAAAGTTTGAAGCTACAACAGATGATTCTAAATTAATAAGAAGTACTTTTTTAATTAATAAAGATGGAACAATAAAAAAAGCTTGGTATTCTGTAAATGTTAAAAACCATGTTAAAGAAGTTATAGAAGCAATGAAAGATAATTAGCATTTGTATATTGTTTGATAACCAGGCTTAATTCCTAAAAAAGCTTCTTTTTCTAGATTATACTTTATTTTTGCTTCTTCTAGGTCAATATATGGTTGATCATAACTTTCTTTGGATAAACAAAATGTGCCGTGATGCATAGATAAAGATTGCTTGCTATGTAGTAAATTATGTATTAAAACCGATTCTTCTGGATTAACATGTGCATATTTCAAAATATCTCTTGGCTCATAGCTACCTATAGGTAAGAAAGATAAGTCCATAGCACCATATCGACTGTATATATCTTTAAAAATTGCCCCTTCATGAGCCCAAGCCGTATCACCAGAGAAAAAGATTTTTTTATTGTTTATTTGAATTATGAAGCTTCCCCAAAGCGCTTTATTATTATCAAATAGATTTCTTTTACTCCAATGGTAAGATTTATCTAAGATAATTTTTAAATTATGTTTTTTAACATGTAATGCATCATTCCACAATAAAGAATATATTTGTAATGAACGATTATATTTATGTAAAATATAATCATTTCCTGCAGGAGTTACAATTGTGCAACGATTATTTTTGCATATTTTTTTTATGCTTGTAATATCCATATGATCATAATGGTTATGGCTTAAAAGAATATAATCTATTTTAGGTAAATCACAAATTTCTATAGGTGGTTTATGGCAACGTTTAACACCAATCAAATTATATAGTCCTGCTATATCAGAAAACACAGGATCCGTAATTATATTAAATTTTTTTGTTTGAAGTAAAAAAGTACAATGATTTATGTAACTAATATGTATGTCATTATCAACAATATTTTTAGGCACAGAGATAGGTTCAATTTCTACCTTAGGCCAAATTTTTTTTCTAGCAAACAAAAATTTAAATAATTTTTTTTTGCTAACTTTACCAAGATTATTTTTGTGTAATGGTAAAAAAGTTTCCCCGTTGAAATAACTAATATTTCTACCTTGAAAATACCGTTCTTTTTTCAAAACTGCTATGATTATAGCTATCCTGATCAAATTTTTAATAATAAAGTAGGCTATTACAAATATAATTAACATAGTTTTCTTCTTTTTATATCTCTTAGTTGTTTTTATAAAACCTTAGATATACCAATATTCAGCTTTTATATGATATATTAATAATATTATGATTACTATATCATATAAAAGAAGAATTAATAAGAACAAGGGGTTTACTGTGGGGTTATATAAAAAGGTATTACTTTTAACGTTAAGTTTTTTAATACTTATTGGCAGTTTATATGCAGAAGAAAAAGTTACAGAAGAAAAAGTTAACAATGAAGCTGTAAATAGTTTGTTATCAATATTAAAAAATCCAGATCAAACAAAAGATTTAATTAAAGTTTTAGAAAATGTCAATAATACGAAAAAGGAAGACGTACAGAATGTATTAGATAACCAAAATATATCTGTTTCTAAAGTTAAAGAAGAAAAAAAAGATAATTTTTTAATGCAAAATTTAAAAAATATAGTTTTAGACTACTTTATTAATTTAGTTCAGAATATAAGTATTCTTTTTCATAACATTATTCCAATATCTTACATTTTTGTAATTTTAATTGGTATGATGCTTTGTTCTGAAATTGTCTATAATTTTTTGAGAAGAAATTATGAAAAAAAAATAACAATATTAAACACAGATTCCGAACAAATTTCCCAATATAGTATAAAAAATATAACCTTTATATTGCTAAAATACATATTTTACTCATTTATTGGAGTAAGTATAAGTTCTTTAGGGGTTTTTATAATAACTTATATAACATCAAAATTTTTACCTATTGAAGCTGATATTTGGTTTCCAATATTATTATTTGCAGTAGTATTCCCTATATTTAAAATAGTTATACATGTTACAAATATTCCCTTAGGAGATAATAACAATCAAACATACCATAAAAAAGCAATTAAATTATCTAGGTTATATTATGGTTTATGTTATTTGTTTTATGCATTACTTGTAGCAATAGTAGGAATAACAGAGTATCAATTAGGGTATTTTATTAAAACAATCATAGTGATGTTGTGGATAGTTGTGAATTTTTATATTTTAAAAAATATAGATTACGCTTACCATGAAGCTCATATGTTTAAAGCAGTATTAGAAGAAGATGATAAAACAACATATGGTTTTCTATATAAAGCCTGTTATACTGTAATTATATTAATTATAACAATCACAGGAATAATTTATATTACACAAAGTGACTTTAAAAGCTCAATTTTTGTACCTAATAAACTTTTATATTGTATGTTGTGTTTAATATTAACATTAAGTATTTATAACATTGTAACCCGTATGATTTCTTTATATATTGAAAATAGAAATAAATTTTTATCTAATATATTTATGAATGAAAAATTTTATTCCAAATTACAACCAAGACTTGCATTAGATTCATATGTATTAGTTATTACATCACTTCTTGTACTTTTATTGTTTGTATGTATTGGTTTAAATTTAGATTTTATATTACATATTTTACTATTAGACAATGTAGTAAATGCAATCAATACTAGTATAGGTAAATATATTTTTAATTTTATCATTCCATTTTTTATGATAGTTGCTTTATTGATTTTTGTTAAAGAATTAATAAATTCTTTATTAATAAAAGTCTATAATGATAAAGAAAAATTAAATAAATATTTATCTATAATTATATTATTATATAAACCATATATAATAGCTGTTGGTATTATATATTTTACTTTTGTATCTTACTTTTTCGGAGCAAGTTTTTCTGCTCTACTTGCTAGTACTGGTATGCTAACTTTAGTTGTGACTTTAGGTTTCAAAGATATAATAGCGAGTTTTGTAAGAGTTATTATGAATATTCTATCTGGTGGTTTCCGAGTAAATGACAATGTTATTATTTCAGGACAAGATGGGATTGTAGAAGATATTTCTATAGTTTATGTAAAAGTAAGATGGGGAAATGGAAATTTAAGTTTAATACCTACAGCATCTATTGGTTTAATTGTTGCAAAAAATGCAGCAGTATCTGCAACACGCTTAGATTTTGTTGTAGATAATACAGCAAATTATGATGATGTTGTTACAGATATAAAAGTAATAACAGATTCAATGTATAAAGATAAAAAATCTTCTTCTATTTTATATAAAGGAAACATGAAGGTTTTAGGTATAACCAATTATACATCTGATAAAATGACAATTAGTATAGACTTATATTATAAAACAGGTAAAGAGCTTGAAGCTAAGGCTTTATATTATGAACATTTAAAAATAGTTACTCAAAATGAAAACTCATTAAAAGTAATAAATAATTAAATAAAAAAAAGGATCAGTTACAACTGATCCTTTTTTTATACCTTTATTAAAGTATCTAAAGGAAATAATTTTTCTATTTTATTTCTAGGTTGTAAACCAGTAATTTCTAATAATGCAACACCTGCAACAACTTTCCCAAGACATTTATTTACAAGTTCATATGCAGCAAGCATAGTTCCTGAAGTTGCAACAACATCATCTAATATAAGTATTTTTTGGTCTTTTTTGATAGAATTCTTTTGAATTTGTAATGTATCTTGACCATATTCTAAATCATAAGTATATGAAATAATTTCTCCAGGCAGTTTTCCAGATTTTCTTATCATAACAAAACTTGTATTTAAATTAAAAGCAACAGGTGCTCCTAAAACAAAACCTCTAGCTTCTAAAGCTACTATAACATCTGGTTTATATTTATTAACTAATTTTGAAATTTCTTCTATGGTTTCTTTCCAAATAACAGGATTATACATCAAAGGGCAGATATCATAAAAGGATATTCCTTTTTTAGGAAAACCTTCTATAATAGCAAGATTATCTTTTATATTTTTTATCATATTATTTTGCCTTATAATTTTACTTATCAAAAATAGATTATACACTAATATATATTAGTGTATAATCTATTAAGTAATACGCTATATTTTCAAATATATTGATGTATCCTGTTGGAATATAAATATTGAACTGGCGTGTGATTTATAATATAATTATAATCGATATTATTATTTTCAAATTTGGGTTATTTTATTTGTAAAACAAATAAAATAGAGATGGGTTTTATGTTAAATATACGAAAAATTTTCCATTTTTTTATTTTTATGGTTGCATTATTAGGATATGCTCCAGTCTCATTTGCAGATAGCCAGGAGAACGCTAACCCTCTTAGTACAGAAGAAGTCTTTTCTGCAATTGTAGATGATGGTAGCAGTGTCACTGAGCAATCTAAAGTAACACCAACCAATGCTGAAGATACATCAACTGCTATTGATAAAGAAAAAAGTATAGATAATGCAGATGATAAAAATATAGATTCTATTTCTGAAGAAGATAAGTCCAATATGTTAGCAGAAAAATCTAATAACATTAAAAAAGCAAAAATATCTTCTTCTGGTAAGGATATAGATGATACCGATAAGGATTTTGAAGAGTATAAAAATTCTATTAAATTAGAAAATAATAATATTCAGAATCAAGACACTTCAAAAGTACCTGTAAACCAAATAAAAACTTATTCTGAAGAGCAGCAAAAAGCAACTCCTAATCCTATAAGTTGGTTTCAAAATCCTGTATTTTTTTTAACAGAAAAAATAGGTTCTGATAATTATACATTGTCAAATATATTATGTAATCAAATAAATACTTCTACAAACAAAGTTAATTGTGTACTTTATGATGTAGATGATTTTTCTAATATGGAAGGATACTTTAAAAAGGGTATTCATTCCGATAATTATGAAACAACAGGCGTCGATGGAGACTTTGCAGTTATCAGGCAAGATGTAGTTTATTCTATGCAAAATTCTGATCAAGCGAGTGACTATGCTCCTTTGGATGTAGTAGCATATTTAAACGGTACATACCTTATAGCTTTTGCTAATGTTGTAAAAAACTCATTTTCTATTGAACAGATTATGATAAAAGCTAAAAACGCTAAGAAAGTGGTTCAAATAGGTTACTTTGACGAAAGAAGTAGAAATATTTTTCAAAAATATGTACAAGTTCTTTTTCCAACAAATCAAATTTTATATGCAAAACAAGATTTAACTAAAGATACATTATGTTATGATAATAGTTCTATAGATTTTTATGTGTATTTAGATGATGGTATGGATGAGAATTTCAAAAAAACAACTTTATCATGTTCAAAATACATAACTCCATTGACTTTTTCAGATGATACATTGAAAAAAATCCTTACAGATAATAGTTATTTATCTATGGCTAATGTATCTGGATACTTTGATTTATCCTCACTTTTGAATTTTTCAAAAGTTTATCAGAACTTTGAAAAAGAGTACAAGGCTAAATTATCTAAGTCTGTTAATCAAGAAATTGACAAACAAGCTAAATCTGCAAATGAAAATAACAATGTAAGTATTTCTTCACCTGAAAAAGAGCCATCTAATAATACAAAACAAAAATCAACCTTTTTTACAGAATTAAATAAAGCTAATAACTTAACCAATCAAGTTAAGCCCGATAATAAAAAAGTTTTGGTCAAAAGTGCTGATTTAGCTCGTTTAAAAGGAAGAACGGGTAGTTTGAATAATACTTTAATAGGTGTCTTACCTGAAGTATCAAAAATAGTTTCTTATAGAGGAGAAGCCAAAAAAGAGTATTTTAGTTCTAATCGTCCTGTAAAAACTTTTGGTATTAGAAATGTTTTAGTTGCAACAAGGTATACAAAATCTGAAGATGTCATAGCTGTTTTAGATTCATTGATACAAAATTACTTTGATATAAGAAATCATTTTTTAACTCCTGATATGAAAAAGTTTTCAGTTTCTGATATTCTTATGGGTACTTCTATTGACAGTAGTAAATACAAGTATCATAGTGGGCTTTTTTCATATACAGCTAGTTCATTGATGTCTTCATCTTATAAAACTAGAGAACAAACAATTGCAATGAAAGTTTTAACTGATAGTTTACCTATTGCTCAAAAACCAATTAGTTATGTAGTTCCTGTACCAGATGCTAATCAGCTAGATATTGTTTATAAGAAAATGCAGGCTTTAAACAAAAGAAAAAGTGAGTTACGAGCAATACGCATATTCCAAAGCGATATAGCGAAAGTACAAAAAGCATTAGCAAATATAAAATCTGGTCATCGTGTTGAAGATAGTATTATCAAATTTGGAGATTTGACAGACAAAGATATAATAGAAGCTGTAGATGATACATCCGTTACAGAAAACAATGATTTATCAGGATTAACTGCTGATATAGAAAATAAAGATTCAGATTTAGATAAGTTGATTTCTAATGACGATTTAGAAGCTGATTATTAATATTTATAAATTATATATATTTGTATCAGTATTGCTTTATATATGATAACTTTTTATGTATTTATATAAATTAATATTTTCTATTCAAAGATGATAAAGCTAATTCTTGTAAAGATTGTTTATATTTATTTTCAATATTTATTTTAACTAGAGAATTTAATGCTTTTTCTACAAAATCATTTGCATAATACATAGATTTGTTTATAGAGTTATATTTATTCAATAATTTTATAACTATTTCTAAATCTCCGTCTTTAATTTGCAAATTTTTGAAAATTTTAGTCAAAAAAGACGTTTCTTCGTTGTTACATTCTTTAAGGCATAATATAATGGGAAGAGTTATTTTACCTTCATACATATCAGTACCGATATTTTTTCCTATTTCTTTTTTATCACCTGAATAATCTAATACATCATCTATAACTTGGAATGCACTACCTAAAAACTGTGCATAATTACTTATAGCAACTATATTATCTTCACTTGTACATGACAATATTGCTCCAACTTTAGTTGCAGCGCTAAATAGAGCAGAAGTTTTAGATTGTATAATCTCTAAATATTGTTCTACAGATAACTCTATATCATTTATTGCACAAAGTTGTAAAACTTCACCTTCTGCGATGATAGAAGAAGCGTTAGATAAAACAGCTAATATTTCCATATTATTTGTTTGAACCATAAGTTCGAATGCACGAGAAAATAAGAAATCTCCCACTAAAACAGCAGACTTATTGCCCCATAAGCTATTTGGTGTTGCAAGTCCTCTACGATTATCGTTTTCATCAATTACATCATCATGTAATAGTGTAGCGGTATGGATAAACTCTACACATGTAGCAAGAAGTATGTCTTTATTTCCCTGATAGCCAAATAAATTAGAAGATAACAAAGTTAAAAGTACTCTAATTCTTTTACCACCTGCCGCAATCAAATATTTAGACATTTCTGATATAACAGGAACATCACTTTTTATTAATTCTATGATTTTCCTATTTACTGAATCTAAATCTTCTTTTAATAATTTTTGAGATTTTTCAATCGCTGTTTTAAAATCTGCTTCCATATTACTTTACTGACCGCTTTATAAATAATCAACACTATGTTAACATAATAGCAAAATTCAAAATTAATAACAATTACTATTCTACAGTAAGTATCGTATGACAATAAAAGATAAAGAAATTACTTCTTATTTAGGAGGTAAAGTAAAAGTACTGCAAAACCCTGATGGTTATAAATCAGGTACAGATGCAGTAATGTTAGCATCTGCAGTTGAAGGGGTTGATAATAAAACTAGAATATTAGAACTTGGCTCTGGAGTAGGAGTTGTATCACTGTGTGTTTTATCAAGACTTGGTAATTTATATATAGATAGCTTAGAAAAACAAGAAGAACTTTATAATCTAGCTTTAGAAAATAAAAAGATGAACAATCATTTAACAGAGTTTAATCCGATATTAGGTAATGTTCTTTCATTTAAAAATAATTTTTTATATGATAAAGTGATTTTCAATCCTCCATATTTTAAGAAATATAATCAAAATAAATTTATAGAAAATAGCCATATAATTAAGCATTTAAGTCATACTGAAGATGATGCAACCTTAAAAGATTTTTTAAATTGTGCTTTTAATAATTTAAAAATTAGAGGTTATGTATATATAATATACACTAGTAGTAGACTTCAAGAATTATTTGAGTTACTATACACAAAACACTGGGGTGATATAGAATTATATCCGATATATTCTTATGAGAATGAACAAGCAAGTAGATTCATAGTAAAAGCTAAAAAATTATCTAAAGGTGCAAGTAAATTGCATTATGGCTTAATTGTTCATAAAGCAGACGGTTCCTTTACAACTAAGGCTATTGATATACTAAAAAATTCTAATTCTTTTTATATATAACAAATAATCATAGAGGAGATTTATATGTTTTTAAATAATAAGCATCTAGTTAATATAATAACTCTTTCAGGAGTTATAAACTCTTCTGAGGGAAAAAAGTTTTTATCATTAAATAATGTAAAACATTTGATAGATAAAGCTTTTTCAACAAACAAAAAACGTACATCGGTAGCTGTTATAATAAATAGTCCAGGAGGATCGCCAACTGAATCAGAAAAAATTGGTAGATATCTTCAATATAAATCTAAAAAAACAGGTATAAAATTCATTACTTTTGTAGATGCTGTAGCAGCAAGTGGTGGTTATTGGTTAGCAGTTTCCGGTTCAGAAGTATATTCATTATCAGACATGGCTATAGTTGGTTCTATAGGTGTTGTTAGCTCTGGTTTTGGTTTGGATAAATTTATAGAAAAACATTCAATAGATAGAAGAGTTTATACAGCAGGTGTCAGCAAAGTAACTATGGATATGTTCCAACCAGAAAAACCCGATGAACTTGAAAAATACCATAAACTTTTGAAAAAAATTCATGACCATTTCAAAAATTGGGTGCTTTTAAATAGAGGAGATAATTTAAAAATAGAACATAAAGATTTATTCACAGGTGATGTATGGCTTGCATTTGATGCAGTAAAATACGGTTTGATAGATGGGGTTGTAAGTTCATTAGAAGAGTTTTTTGAAGAAAAATATAGTAAAAAAGTTATATTAAAACATATAAAAAATAAAAAACCATTCTTATCAAATTTACCTTTTAGTTCTAGTTTTAAAAATGTAGATTTCAATATAGTTGAAGATTTTTTTAATAAAATAGATGAAAAAATTATCAAAGATAAATTTGATATAAAATAGTTATTATATTAATTTGAGTTTTACGTCGAATACTATATATTATCTACTGACTAAATGTTAGAGTTGTTGACTTAAAATAAAATATTACTTATAATAACAAAGTTATAATTATGCCATTTATATAAATATATGTCTTGTCTTATATAAAATAGCTATAGATAAAATGGTATTTAATTAAAAGAATAAAAAGGGATCATAAAATGAGTAGAAAATGCTTAATAGCTAACAAAAAGCCTATGTCTGGAAATAATGTTAGTCATGCTAATAATAAAACTAAACGTGTTTATACTCCTAATATACAATCAGTTTCTTTTTTTAGTCATGCCTTAGAAAGAAGAATAAGACTAAGAATTTCTGCAGCAGCAGTAAAAACTATTGATTCAAAAGGTGGTTTAGATGCTTGGTTATTACAAGCTAAAAATAGTTCTTTAGATAAGAGCTTTAAAAAATTAAAAACTTTAGTAGAAAAAAAATCATCTAACGCATAATATATCAATATATTATCTCAAAAGATTACAAAAACCCCCAGAATATAATATATTTTTGGGGGTTTTTAACGTGTAAAATGAATTATTTAGTTACTAATTTAATAGTTTAACTTTTATTTTGATAATTCTTTGATTATGTTTTTGTAATATTTCAAAATTACAGCCATGAAAAGTAAAACAGTCACCCTCATTTGGAATCTCAGCAGTTTCATATAAAATCAATCCAGATAAAGTTGTGAAGTTCTCATCTGGTAGTTTCCATTCCATTTTACGGTTTAAGTCTCTTATTTTTAGGTCACCATTTATAACATATGTATTTTCGTCTAATTTTTCTATTTCATTAGAAAGCTCATTATCTTCTGAATTTTCTATTTCTCCCATAATTTCTTCTATTATATCGCCCAGTGTTAAAATACCCATAAAGGTCCCATATTCATCAACAACTAATGCCATTCTCTCTTTTGTAGATTTGAATTTCATTAATAAATCGATCACATAAGTTGTTTCTGGTATGAAATATGGAGTATGAATTAGGTTCTCTATATTTATATCATTAGATTTGGTATTATATTCTTTAAAAAATTCTTTAGTATTTAAAATACCTACTATATTATTAAAAGATCCTTTATATAATGGTATTCTTGTATATTTATAGTCTGTATAAAGAATTTGTTTTACAATATCTTCTTTTTCATCGTCTAAATTTATACAGAATACATTTTTTCTATGATTCAAAATATCAGATACTGTAATATCTGTTAAATCTAGCACACTATGTAACATAGCTCTTTCTTCAGAAACTATTTGTTTGCTATCTTCTCTATCTAACATTTCTATAGCACCACGTAAGTTTTCTACAGTTGCAAATAATTTATTTTCATCACTTGGTTTTTGCCTAAGAATGTATTTCAATATGAATTTATTTATAGATAAGAAAAATAATGATATTGGAGTTAAAAGCCAAGATATTATATAAATTATAGGAGATAAAAATAATGCAGATTGAGTTGGTTTATAAAAAGCAAATGTTTTTGGTAAAATTTCCCCAAATATTAATAGAATTGTTGTGACAATTAAACTTTCTAATAGTAAATTATGAACATTAAAAAATTTCAATACTAAGTTATTTACCAATATCACAAACAAGCTGCTTGTTAATGTTGCACTAATCAAAAGAGAAGTAATTAATTTATCAGGTTTACTTAAAAGATTTTTGGTTAAAATTGCACGTTTATTACCTTGATCTGCTTTTCGCAAAAGTTCTGCTTTAGAAGAAGCAGTAAGAGCAGTTTCTGAAAGAGAAAAAAAAGCAAATAATATTAAAATAAAAAGTACGAGAATGTATGAAATAAGCATGTTTAGTTACAGGTTGAATTTAAATAATTGTTAATAAATTGTTCTATTTTTGAAGCACTAGCATTATAGACAATGCAAGATCCTATTTTTTGAGGAAGTATTAAAGAAATATCTTCACTATTATTTTTTTTATCGTTTTTCATTAAATTTACTAATGTACTAGGGCAAATGTTTGTAATAATATTTTTTATATTTGTAGGTAAACCAATTTTATTTAGATGGTTGTAAATTTTTTGATATTCCCCAGATACACAAATACTATTTTCTTCTGCAAAAGCAAAAGCAAATAAAAGCCCTATGGCAACAGCTTCTCCATGGGTAAGATTAGGTAGATAGTTATTATATTTTTCAAATGCATGAGCAAAAGTATGACCTAAATTTAAAAATATTCTTTGGTTTTTAGTTTCAAATTCATCTTTTTCAACTATATTTTTTTTGAACCTCAAAGAGGTGTAAATGATATTTTTTATAACATTAGAACTTCTATCTATAATATTATTTATATTATCATCTAAATATCTATAATGTTGTTCACTGTAAAGAAGAGCATACTTTATACATTCTGCGTAACCACTGAAAAAATCTCTATCTATTAAAGTATTTAATGTTGATATATCAACAAAAACAGCTTTAGGTTGGTAAAAAGATCCTATACTATTTTTTGAGTATAGCGTATTTACTCCTGTTTTACCACCAATTGAACTATCAACTTGTGATAATAAAGTAGTAGGGATTTGAAAATAAGGTATACCTCTTAACAAAATTGAAGCACAAAATCCTGCAATATCTCCTATTATCCCACCACCTAAAGATAAAATAGCTGTATTTCTTTTACAATTATTATTTAAAATAATATTACAAATATCATTTACAGTTTGAAAGTTTTTATTCTTTTCAGTACTTTCTATATATATTATATGCGGTTTTATTTGTAAAAGTTTACAAGCTTCTAATAATATATGCGCATAAGTATTTTTTAATATAATATCGCAAACAATAAAAATTTGTTCTTTAACTTGGTAGTTTTGCTGCAGGATAGTAGGTATTTCTTTTAATATATTTTCTTTTATATATATATTGTAAGTTTTAGAAGTATTTACGGTTAAAATATTTTTCATAGTAACATATATAATAAATCAATTATATGATATTTTCTATAATTAAATTTGAAATATTATCTAAAGATAATTCTTTATGAATATCTATTGTTTTAGTTGCCTGTTTGTAATAAGGCATTCTTTTAAGATATAAATTTTCTAGTTGCATTTTAAAGTCAGATTTATTTTCAAATATTGGTCTAGAATTGATATTTTTTATCAATCTACTGTGAATTAAATTCAAAGATGTATTTAACCATATAACATACCCAAATGTTTTACATAACTTAATGTTAATTTTATTGGTAAATGTTCCACCACCTAAAGATAAAACTAAGTTTTCCTTTTTATGTTTAGATAATATATTTTCTAACATTAGAAATTCTTGTTTTCTGAAATATTTCTCTCCGTATTTGTTGAATATATCAGATATATTATTTTTTGTAGCTCTTTCGATTTGTTCATCTAAATCTACAAATAAGTAGTTTAATTTTTTAGATAAATGGTAACCAGAACTTGATTTGCCCGAGCCAGGAAGTCCCGTTAAAATAATTATCATGCTGTTAGTATTTTGAAGTTAAAAAAATCATTTTTCTAGTATACAATATAGTGTATTTATTACACTATATAATAAATAAATTATAATATAATATAAAAAAGGAATAAATATGGCAAGAAGAGGACAAGTATCAAGAGAAAAAAGAAATAAGAAAATAATTTCTAGGTTAATAATTCTACTTGCTTTAGTTGTCATTTGGGGTTTGTCTTATTTATATATTTCTCACACAACAAGTAAAGGTCTTACAAGTTTAGATATTACAGAACATTCTAGAAATTCAGAGTAAAATGCCTATAGATAAAGTTATTTTATTGTTTTCAGAAATGTTGAAGGTAGAAAAAGGCTTATCTACATATACTATCTCTGCATATAAAACAGATATAGAACAGTTTGGAAAATTTTTATTCAAAAGAAAACCAAAAAAATATTTGATGCAGGCTGTTAAAGAAGATTTTTTATTATATATAAAGAATTTAAATTCTAAAGAATTATCAAATACTACACAGTCTCGTAAAATATCTGCACTCAAACAATTTTATACTTTTAGCTTTGAAGAAAAACATATAAATCATAATCCTACAGTTGGCTTGAAAAATCCTAAAATAGGTAAAGCGTTACCAAAATTTTTGACCGAAAAAGAAATAGATGACTTATTAAAAACTGCCTCAAAGTCGAAAGATAAAATGTTTTATGTTATGTTAGAAATGTTATATGCTACAGGACTTAGAATATCTGAGCTTGTTACAATGAAATTATCAGATTTAATAGATAATCACTCTATCATAATTGTAAAAGGTAAAGGTAATAAAGAAAGAATGATACCTTTATTAGAAGTAGTTCAAAAAATATTAAAAGAATGGTTAATAGAAAGACAAACTATAGTAAAAAAAAGTATATTTTTATTTCCTTCAAAACATTCAAAAAAAGGGCACATTACAAGAGAACGTTTTGCTCAAAAGTTAAAAGATCTTGCAATTACATGTGGTATAGATACAAATCTAGTTTCTCCACATGTCTTTAGACATAGTTTTGCCTCTCATATTTTGAATAATGGAGGGGATTTGCGTTCTATTCAACAAATGCTCGGTCATAGTAGTATATCTACAACCGAAATATATACCCATATATTAGATAAAAAATTAAAAGAAGATGTTTTCAAAAATCACCCTCTATCTAAACAAAACAGAAATAATAAAACTTAGTATATCATTCAACTATAACTACAGTTTCCCCAGATTTTATCATACCCAAGGTGTTTTTGGTAGCTTCTTCTAAAATATCTTTATTTATAGTTGCTTCTGTCAAACCTGCAACTTTTATTTTTAATATATTTATTTCGTTATCCATTTTTTCTTTTTTCTCCGACATAGATTTATATTCTTGGAAATAAGAATGATTAGAATAAATAGATTTACAAATAATTATAGTACTGTTTACTGTGTAAAAAGCTAAAATTACATACAATATCAATAAAAGTACAGATTTAATAATTGGGTTTCGAAGTATATACATATTTATTATAGGTAATATATTAATTAATAGTTTAGTTTAGGTAATACTATTTATATTATAATTAGATATTATTAAATTGTTGTAAATATATATATAACATAAATAATTATTTATGATATGGGGTTGTAAATTCAAAATATAAAGCTTACATTATATATTGTAATGCTTTATTTGTAGTTACAAAGTATGAGAATATAAACTTATAATATAATATAATAATTTATATTATTAATTTTGATAATTTTAAGGAACAGTTATAAACAATGAATATCAGTATAAAAGAATCATTTAATGAAAAGTTAATCAGAAAATATGACATAACTGTAAGTGCAGATGATATACAAAAAATCAAACAAGATAAACTGGTAAATATTGCAAAACAAACCACTTTACCAGGATTTAGAAAAGGACATGCTCCTTTACATATTATTGAAAGTAAACACGGACAGACTATTATAACGGATGTCTTGAACGAGGCTATTCAGAAAGCAACAAAGCAATTATATCAAGATAATAAATTGGAAAGTGTTGCTGAGCCTACTGTTTCTATTACTAAATTTGTAGATGGGCAAGATTTAGAATTAAATATAGAGTTAGAAGTTTATCCAGAAATACCTGAAATAGATTTCAAAAAAATAAAGTTAAAACGTAATGTTATCAAAATAACAGATAAAGAAATTAATGAATCATTAGAACAAATTGCAAGTTATAATAAAAAATTTGAAGATGTTGTTGAAAATAGAGATATTAAATCTGGTGATATGGCCATCATAAATTTCAAGGGTTTTATAAATGATGAAGAATTCAAAGGTGGTTCTGGTGAAAATTATTCTTTAGAAATTGGTTCTAATTCTTTTATACCTGGTTTTGAAGATCAGTTAATAGGTAAAAAAGTTGGTGAAACTGTTGATGTAAATGTGGCTTTTCCTGAAGATTATCATGAAAAAAGTTTAGCAGGAAGTCCAGCTTTGTTCAAAGTTGAAATATTAAAACTTCAAAGCTCTGTTAAACCAGAAATAAACGACGAATTAGCTAAATCTATAAAAGTAGAATCTTTGGAAGTATTGAAAGAAGATATTCGTAAAAAATATGAAAAGCAAGTTAAACAGTTAGAAAAAGGTAATTTGAAAAAAGCTTTAATGGATGAATTAGCTAAAATAACAAATTTTGATTTGCCAGAAAAACTTTTAAAAATAGAAACAGATACTTTATGGACAAACTTTATAAAATTTAAAGAACATATAAAAGCTCATAACGAAACATCAGAAAACAATCTTCACGAACATAGTAAAGAAGATATGGAATTATGTGAAAAATCAGATGAAGAAGTAAAAGCTATTCATTTGGATCAAGCTAAGAAAAGAATTACTTTAGGCTTAATTCTAAATTCTGTATTTCGTAAAAACAGCTTAAAAGTTACAGACGAAGATATGCAAGATATCATAGAATCAGAAGCTTTAATGTATGGAGCAAATGTTGATATGATGAAACAATATTACTTAAATAATAAAGAAGCTATGCAATCTTTACAAAGTCGCGCTATGGAAAGCAGTATTATGTCTTTTATATTAGATAAAGTTAGTTATAAAGATAAAGAACTTACATTTGATGAGTATACAAAATCTTTATAAGATTTTATGAGTTATAATAGTTATATAACTGTATTTCAAAAGGAAAAATTTATGAAAGAAAATATGAATAATTTGGTTCCTATAGTAGTTGAAAGTACAGCAAGGGGTGAACGTTCTTTTGATATATATTCTAGATTATTGAAAGAGAGAATTATATTTTTAACTTCACCTGTAGATGACAATATTGCTTCTTTAATATGTGCACAACTACTATTTTTGGAATCTGAAAATCCTAAAGCAGATATAAGTTTATATATCAATAGTCCAGGTGGGGTTGTAACAGCAGGACTAAGTATTTACGATACCATGAATTATATAAAATGTGATGTATCAACTTTATGTTTAGGTCAAGCAGCTTCTATGGGGTCATTATTATTAACAGCAGGAGCAAAAGGTAAGCGTTATATATTACCTAACGCAAGGGTTATGGTTCATCAACCTTCAGGGGGAGCTAGAGGCCAAGCAACCGATATAGAAATTCAGGCTAAAGAAATTTTATATTTAAAAGATAGAATAAATCATATTTATTCTAATCATACAGGAAAACCTGTGACAGAAATAAAAGATGCACTTGAAAGAGATAATTTTATGAATGCAAATGAAGCATTGAATTTTGGATTAGTTGATAAAATTATCGCAAATAGAGAATAGCAACAAGGATATAAATTATGACAAAAGACGATAAAGACAAAGATCAAAAAAAAACTAAAACTACTAAAAAAACTAAAGAAACGAAAACACCATCTAAAGCTCGTTCTAAATCTAGTAGAGATAAAGTTAATTGTTCTTTTTGTGGTAAATCTTATTTAGAAGTAGATAGACTTGTTCACGGATTTGAAGGAAATATATGTTCAGATTGCATTAACATATGTATAGCTTTAATGGAAGAATCTTCTAGTGTAGGCTTAGTTTCTTACAGTAGCGCTCCTGTAGGAGATGATTTACTTGATAATGAAACTAAAAATCCTAAAGATTTTAAAATTGATCTTTTATCTCCTAAAGAAATTTTCAATAGATTAAATGATTATGTAATTGGTCAAGAAGATGCAAAGAAGACTTTATCAATAGCAGTTTATAATCATTATAAAAGAATATTAAATTTAGGTATTGACAATCCTAAGTATAAAGATGTCAAAATTGATAAATCAAACATATTAATGCTAGGTCCAACAGGAGTTGGAAAAACGTTATTAGCACAAACTTTATCTAAAATTATAAACGTACCTTTTGCTATTGCAGATGCCACTTCATTAACAGAGGCTGGATATGTAGGAGAAGACGTAGAAAATATTTTAGTTAAATTACTTCAATCTGCAAATGGAGACATAAAACTTGCAGAAAGAGGGATTGTGTATATAGATGAAATTGATAAAATTGCTAGAAAATCAGAAAATGTATCTATAACTCGTGATGTAAGTGGAGAAGGTGTACAACAAGCTCTTTTAAAAATCATTGAAGGTACAGTTGCAAATGTTCCTGCTCAAGGGGGAAGAAAACATCCAAATCGAGAGTTTATTCAAATAGATACAACTAATATTTTATTTATTTGTGGTGGTGCATTCTCTGGAATAGATAAATTAGTTAAAGATAGATTGGTGAAAAAATCTATAGGTTTTAATACAGAAATTTTAGAAGTTAATAATGATAATGTAGACTATTTCAAACAACTTACAGAAGAAGATATCCAAAAATATGGTTTGATTCAAGAATTTGTTGGTCGACTACCTGTTATAGTTACTTTAGAAAAAATGACGGCCAATGAAATTTATAGAATTTTAAAAGAACCTAAAAATGCAATAACCTTGCAATATGAAAAATTATTTCTTTTAGATAATGTAGAGTTAATATTTGAAGATAGCGCTTTAAAAGCAATAGCAGCTCAAGTTCAAAAAAAATCTTCAGGAGCTAGAGAGATAAGAGGAGTAATAGAAAATATATTGAAAGATATAATGTTTGAAATACCATCTAATACATCCGGTATCAGACAAGTTATAATTGATGAAGATGTGGTAAATAAAATTAAGCCATCTATAATTGTAACTAAACAGAAACAAGGTAAAGTTACTACGATTTAGGAGTAGTTTATGAAAAGCAAAATAGATAAATTAATAAACATTCCAGTTATTTGTACAAAAAATGAAGTATTATTTCCTAATGTCATTTGCTCTATAATTTGCAATAAAGAAACAGAAATTTCTACTTTAAAATACTGTATTAATAACAATCAAAGTCATATAGCAATTGTTTCATCTGCAGATGATGAAACAATTGCAGATGATGAAAACAAACAGATTTCAGAGAAGAATTATAATAAAATTGGTTGTAAAGCAAAAATAATCGAATGTATTTTGACGCATGAAGGTACATATAAAGTTTTATTACATGTATTAAATAAAGTATCTTTATCTAAATTTAAATGGATAGAGCAAGAGAATTTTTTACAAGCACAAGAAAAACATTTTGTATCTAAAAAACAATATGATGCACTACAACTAGAAGATCTTACTTTAAAATTAAAAGAAAATATCACTAAGCATTGTAATACTAGTAAAAAGTTTAATAAAAACTTATTGTTACAACTAGAGTCTATAACATCTTTGGAAGGTATAATAAATGTAATTATATCAAATCTAAGTGTATCTAAATCTCAAAAACAAAGTTTCTTAGAAGTGTTAGATATAGTAGAACAAGTTGCCAATTTGAATTCTATAATAGAAGTAGATTTAAGCTTGTTAGATATTGAAGCTAATATACGTAATAGGGTAAAATCTCAGATGGAGAAAAACCAAAAAGACTATTACTTAAATGAGCAAATAAAAGCAATTCAAAAAGAGATAAATAGTGGTGAGGAAGTTCACGATGAAATATCTATTTTGAATAAAAAGCTAGCTAAATCAAAAATTTCTAAAGAAGGCAGAGAAAAGCTAGAAACTGAAATAAAAAAGTTATCTATGATGAACTCTATGTCTGCAGAAGCATCTGTAGTTAGAAACTATATAGATTGGCTTTTTGCAGTACCGTGGAATAATCCCAAATCGATTAATATAGACATAGAAAAAGCAGAAGAATACTTAGAAACAGATCATTATGCTTTAGATATAATAAAAGAGAGAATATTAGAATATCTAGCTGTTTTGAAAAAATCTAAAAATATGAAATCTATGATCATATGTTTAGTAGGTCCTCCAGGAGTTGGAAAGACTTCTTTAGCTAAATCTATTGCCAACGCTGCAAATAGAGAATTTGCAAGAATTTCGTTAGGTGGAGTTAAAGATGAATCTGAAATTCGAGGGCATAGAAGAACTTATATAGGTGCTATGCCTGGAAAAATTATTCAAGCTATGAAAAAGGTTAAATATTCAAATCCATTGATTCTATTAGATGAAATAGATAAAATGAGTTCTGATTATAAGGGAGATCCAGCTTCAGCTTTACTAGAAGTATTAGACCCAGAACAAAACTTTTCTTTTGTAGATCATTATTTAGAAGTTGAATATGATTTATCAAATGTATTGTTTATAGCAACTGCAAACTCATTAGATATGCATGATGCTCTTTTAGATAGAATGGAAGTTATAAACCTTTCTGGTTACTCTGAAGAAGAAAAGTTAGAAATTGCTAAAAGGCATATATTACCGAAAGCTATGAAAGAAGCTTCTTTATCAAATGATGAATTTTCGATAACAGATGAAGCATTGGTTTTAATGATAAGAGGTTATACAAAAGAATCTGGAGTTAGAGGGTTAACAAGAATTATACAAAGATGTATAAGAAAGTCCATCAAACATATGTTAAAAAATAAAGAAAAAGCAGTACATATTGTTAAAGATAACTATATCAAGTTTTGTGGACATTTAAAATTTTTACAAAATATTAAAGAGCAAGAAGATTTAGTAGGGGTTACTAATGGTTTAGCATGGACGCGTGTAGGAGGTGATACCTTGTACATAGAAGTAGTAAAATATCCAGGAAAAGGTAATATAAAAATTACAGGTAAAATAGGTGATGTAATGCAAGAATCAGTACAAGCTGCTTATTCTTATATAAGACAGAATAAAGATTATTTTACATTGCAAGAAACAGATTTTTCAAATTATGATTTACACGTTCATGTGCCAGAAGGTGCAACTCCAAAAGATGGTCCTTCTGCAGGTGTTACAATGTTAACATCAATATATTCTTGTTTAACTGGTAAAAAAGTAAAAAGGAATGTAGCAATGACAGGAGAGATCACACTAAGAGGAAGAGTACTTCCTATTGGTGGCGTAAGAGAAAAGCTTCTAGCAGCCATGAGATACGGAATAACAGATGTTATAATACCTTTAGAAAACCAAAAAGATTTGCTTGATGTTCCTAAAGAAGTTTTAGAACACCTAAATATTATTTCAGTATCAAATGCTAATGAAGTTATTAATCATGCTATAGTTGAGGATAAATAGTTATCTAAAATATATTAAAATATTTCTTGACTATACATGAAAATCTATATTATCATAACTAAAGAATTGTTATATATAGATATAAATTTAACTTATTATTTAAAATTCTTAAGGGGAATTAATGAACAAGACAGAACTGATAGATCAAATATCAAAGCAAACAGAAATGACCAAAGCAGATGTAGATAAGTTTCTAAAATCTTTCATAGATGTAGTGACAGAAGTACTTGTAAAAAAAGACAAAATAAGCTTGATAGGTTTTGGTTCTTTTAAAACTTCTGAAAGAAAAGCTACAACTGGACGTAATCCTGGTGATGGAAGTAAAATTGAAATTGAAGCTCGTACTGTGCCAAAATTCATACCTGGTAAAACTTTAAAACTTGCAGTAAAAGAAGGTAAAATTAGCAAATAAAAGAATTTATATTGTTGACTTTTAAAAAGTAATTATATATAATATCAAGTGTTGGAGGGAGTTTCAAATACCTCCAAAAGGGCGGTTAGCTCAGTTGGTAGAGCATCTCGTTTACACCGAGAGGGTCAGGAGTTCGAGTCTCTTACCGCCCACCATTTATATAGCGTTATACTTTAATTTATCAGTATTTATTTTATTTACTATTCAAGTATTTATAGTATTTGTTTCTTCTGTAAAAGTTTATTGAATTATTTTAATTAATAATGTGCTTTCAATAATTAAAAATATTGTAAGAATGATGGTTAGATATAACATCATCTTGTTTATAATATTTTTTTTAATTTTCTCATTGCTAATTTTTTTATTCTTATATATATTTTCATATATATCACGGATATTGTTTAATTCTCTCATAAACTCTTCAGCTGTTCTGAATTCTGGATATTTTTCAGAATGTAATTCACATTTAAATAAAAAAACTTTAAAAATATCATTAGCATTTAAAAATTTTACATATGTAGCTATATCCATATATTGAGTTTCCGATTTACTTTTAGATTTCGCAAAAGTAATATTTTTACTTTTTTTTAATATTTTATTTAGCATTTTAATTCCTCAGAAACGCTATTTTTTTTCTTATTAAATTATGATACCGATAGAAGCTTATGTCAACAAATATGTAAAATAAGTTAGAATGTATAAATACATTTTTATAAATAATATTCAAAATTATAATACTATTTAATAATCTAATTTGTTTAAGTTTATAGAAAATTTCAATTTACCAATTATTTTTATATGATTATTAGGTAGTTTAATATCCCAATTTTCGTAAATAGGGTTATCTGAAATTATTAATAATTTATTTGGTATTTTTTGCATTCTTTTGATATAAAATTCTAAATTATCAGTTTCACCATATGTAAATGCATATATACCCTCACCGTTTATATAGTTTATAGTTTTATCTAAAAAAGCTGTATCATTAGGTTTTAAAGTTGGCTCCATACTATTACCATTAATTTTAAAAGCAATAAGATTTTTAGAATTTGATATGCTCATTTCTTCTAAAATACTTTCTAAAATTTTGATAGGTTGAAAATTTTCTTCTTCAAAAGTAAACATTCCTTTTCCAGCACTTAAAGGATGATTATACATAGGGATATGAATTATTTTATCTTCTTTTGTATATACTTTTTCAGGAACTATATTAGTTGTAATTATTTCTTCTGGTCTTATTTTCAAAGCTGTAGCAATTATATTTATATCTTCTAAGCTAGGTTTCATATTATTACTTTCTATGTTCTTCAAATCTGTTTGAGTTATACCTGTTATATCAGATAAGTCTTTGACAGTTATATTTAGTTTATTTCTTAGGTAAAAAAGGATGTGTTTATTTGGCATTATTTCAATAGACATCTTGTGTTGTATATTATTTTGTAACAAATCATTAACACTTACATTTAAAGCCTTAGATATTTGTTCTAAATTACTATTAGTAGGTCTTATTTTTCCATTTTCTAATCCAGCAATCAGGGTTCTTGATTTACCAATCATATTAGCTAATTCTTTTTGATTCAAACCAGATTTCAACCTATATTTTTTTATATTATTATTATATATTTCATATAAAAAATCTAAAGACTTATCATCATCTTTTATTAGATCTTCTGGATTTACTCCTAAAGCTTTAGAAATTTTTTGTATACTATCTTCATTTAATCTTTTTCTTCCATTTTCCAAAGCTCCTAAATAAGATCTACTAAAGCCTGTTTGTTCTGCTAAAGTTTTTTGATCTAAATTTAACTTTTTTCTTAATTTAAAAATATTATTCATTATAAACCTAATTAATAAGATACATAATTATAGTACATTATAATTCTATCAATAAAAAGGTTCATTTACAGGTGACAATTTAAAATTAGATTATGAAAAAAATAGTTTGTTAAACTATATTTTTATCTTTAAATTTTTTTAGTATATTTTATATAGCAAAATTTTTTATTGAAGATACATAATTTGTACTATTATAATCTATACATCATAAAAAACTTTTACAGTACAATATTAATATGTTTTTATATAAAATTATAATCTAATTACTAAAGGAGTCTTATTTTATAAATCTAAGAACAACACTTAATTATTAAAATATTATGAACTATATATTTTATATGTTATATAGAAAAATATATTTGTATTAAATAATAACGATGCTTATAGTTTATATTACGGTTATTCTTTCTATTCTTCACAATCCAAATATAGCAACTGTTGATTATTGGTGATATACTTGTACAACACTTTGAAACAATATTAAGTTTATATTCTTTTGCTTTTTCTGATATAGCTGTGAATAACAGACAGTTTTGCGTCATCATTCCAGCTATAGTTATTTCAACAATATTATATTTTTTAGTATTGCATTTAAAGATGTTTCATCAAATGCATAAGCATATTTTTTCTGACTATGATAGGAGTTTAATTAATTTTAAGATATTATCAATAAGTTGCGAACCAAATGTATTTTTTTCAAAGAAAGCAGCACCTGCTTGAAAGATATGTGAACTCAAATAATTAAATGATTTTGTTTTTGTGGATCTAAGATTGCAATTTTTATATTGTTTGAACTTTCCTCAGTATTATATAATGGGCACTTACAATATGGTAATAATCATTTTGAGGATCTATAATAATAAGAGTTTTGTTCATTTTTAATATTATATTTATTTGAAATCAAATCTGTAACCTAGTTCAAAGCTTTGTATTAGGCTATTTTTTCTTAAATCATTTTCTGCATAAGCAACATTATAAGCAAGATATAAGCTATGTCTATCTTTTACTTTAAACTGAGCACCTACCGTAATATTGTAAACCATACTTCCTGTAGAAGGTGAGGCATTAGTTACTTTATTAGCAATATTCAAGTTATTAATGTTATTGTAGTTGTTACAATATATACAATTAGGATATATCGAAGAATTTGTATATAGCCAATTTTGTACATTTTTGATATCATACTCAATATCACTATAATCAGTGATAACATATCCTACACCTAATTTTACAAATGGAATGAAAAAATTTGTGATAGGAGCCTTTATTACAAAATTTACAAGTAAAATGTGAGACCATAAAGAATATTCATGTACATGTATCAAATCGGAATTATCATTTGTTTTTTGTGAACGGCTATTTTTTCCTAAAGGAGTATAATTAAATTCAGTAGAAAAATAAGGATTCCAATTATAACCAATTACGAAAGAACTACCTAAAGCAAAATGATTGTTTTTCTGAGAAGCAAAATAATTATTAGATATAATATCTAAATTATTACTTTTTTTAGAAGTACTATTAAAACCTATAGAAAAGTAAAAATTTCCCTGATTATTTGTTTCAGCATAAGATATAGAAGAATAAAAAAAAGTAAGAATAATTATAAATAAATTTTTTTTCATAAAAGTATATGATCTGAAATTAAATATGGTGACTCTAGCGGGAGTCGAACCCGCGTTACCGCCGTGAAAGGGCGATGTCCTAGGCCTCTAGACGATAGAGTCAAAAGTTAAAGAAAATATCCTTAACTCCTGCTATTATATACATGATTAAATAAAAGTGCAAGTTTTATTTGATCTTGTATATTAATTAACATTAATATCATGAATGATTGCATTACAAGTAATTTTTCCTTGATACAAATTATTATTTAAAGAAATAATCAAATCTACATTTTTATCTGCATTTTGAATAATAGTTTCTCCTAAAATACCAGGTAAACATTTAGGACAAAAAGCTTTTAGATATTGTTTATATTTATTTTTTATAAGCATTGATATATTATTTTTGTTATTTCCTACAATTGTAACTTTAGATAAAGAAACATTTTTTAATAAAAATTTTGGTTCTTGAAAATGTATGCCAAAAGGTGCTAATTCGTTTAATTGGTTTACTAAAATAGGGTTTATTTGAAATAGTTCTATTTCTAAATCTATCATCAAACAAATATCATTTTTATGATTGATATTTGTAGTTTTTTGCTTAGAAATTTTTTTACAAAAATATTTTTTTATATTATCTATATTATCTAATTTAAAGCTAAATCCAGCAGCTTGTGCATGGCCACCTCCTTTTACCAATAAACCTGCTTGTTTAGCAGCTTGCACAACGCTACCTAAATGAATATAAGGTATAGATCTTCCAGATGCAGTTGCAATAGAAGTATCTTTACAAACAGAATATACACATGTAGGTTTTCCATAAATTTCTTTTATTCTTCCTGCAATTATGCCAATAATTCCAGATAAATAATCTTCACTACCTATAAAGATAATCTCTTGATTCAAATATAAGTGTGGATTTTGTTTTATGTTAAAAATAGCAGACTGTATAATTGCTTCTTCTTCGTTTTTTCTTTGTTCATTTAATTTTGCAAGCTCAATTGCAATTTGTAAAGCCTCATTTTCCTCTGTACATAAAAGTAGTTTCAAGGCTAAATCACTTTTACCCATTCTAGAACTTGCATTAATACAAGGTCCAATTTGAAAACCTAAAGTAGCAATTGAAATTTCATGATAAATATTTAAAGCTTTAAACATGCAGCTGATTGGAGTTAGATCATCTATAACATATGTTTTATTTAATTTATTGAGAATTGAAACACCTTGTTTTACAAAAGCTCTATTTATGCCAATTAAAGGTACCATATCACATACAGTTCCTAAAGCCACAAAAGGTAAGTACTTCAATAAATCTATATTGTGATTTATAAAGTTTTTATTTTTCATATAACTGTTCAATTCAATTATAAATAAAAAAACCAGTCCAACTGTACATAAATAGTTTAAGTTCGAAGTATCATTTAATTGTGATGGATTAATAAAAGCATCTGCATTTAAAGGAATAAGGTCTGTGTTATGATGATCTATTACAATAACATCCATACCCATTGATTTAGCAATGTTTATTTCCTCATAGGAAACAGAACCATTATCTAATAAAATTAGTAATTTAGGAGCATGTAATTTATTTATTTTCTCTAATGCTTTCAATGAAATACCATATCCTTCTGTATATCTATTAGGTATATAATGTTCTATTTTATTACTAAGTTTTGAAAGATATTTAAAAAGAATTGCTGTTGATGTAATACCATCTACATCATAATCTCCTAAAATAGTAATTGTATTTTTTTCAACTAAATGTTTATAGATGACTTGACAAGCTTTATCCATATTCAATAATATCTTTGGATCTGGCATTAAAGTTTTTAATTTTGGATTAATATATTCAGCTGCATTTGTTATATCTATATTTCTATTTACAAGTATTGTAGATAAAATGGGAGAAATTGAATAAGTATGTGTAAATAAATATTCTAATTGTTTATCAGGTTTATGTAAAATCCATTTTTTATTTGTTGAAGAGCAATTAAGTAATATATTCATGTAATAGCTTGTTAAGTTAATTAAATAATTTTATATAAAAATAAAATGTGTATTGCAATTGTACTTTGATTATAATGAATAATATTTATTTAGTACACACCACTGTAAGATTATATTTTATAATAAACCCGAATCATTATCAGATAGTTAAAATGATAGAAATCCCTAAAAATAGATATATAAATTTTTTATAAAATTATATTTTTTTAGTTGAATTCGATGTTTCTGGAATTTTTGATATTAAACATTGGTTTTTAGGTGTCAAGAGTGAAACAACAAATATTTACTTATCCTCAATAGCCTGTCAATTAGCTTACGAATCAATTTATTAATTTTTTGTTAACAAAAATTGTTAATAAAGTTGTTAATTTATTTATTCAAACAATTTTAACCAAATCGGAGGTAATTTTTTTAAATTATCTGTTTTATATTCATAATTATTCTTAGAGCATAGTAAGTGAATATTGATATCTTTATAGTGTTTAATTTTAGAATTTTTTATATGTAGAATTAAATTATTTTCATTATGTGATACACCGATATATATATTCAATTCAATATTAATATATGTGTTATTGTCTTTTTTAAAATTAAGGTTGTTAAGTACGATCTTATCATCATTATAAAGAAGATAATAATTATCAAAAAAAATTGATGATAATTTAATTTTAGGATGTTTCCTTTGAACACTTTCATAGTAATTTGATCGACCGCTACCGTCTGTATTTATATTGTCTTTACTAGCATATAAAAAGGGTTTATTTTTATAATCAATTTTTACGTCCGATGTTATACAAAGATAAGTGTTATTTTGTGCATATAACTGATTTGAATTTATATTTAATAATAAAAATATTTTACAAAGAAAGAATAGTGCAATTTTTTTCATAATACTCTTATACTTATACATTATAGTAAATAGACATAGTTTGATGTTATAATAGATATCTACAATAAACTAATATATAAGTAAATATAAAATTAATATGCTAAATTCTAATACTAAAAACTCATTTGTATTAATCATTGGAGAGACCAATGCAGGTAAATCTACACTAATAAATCAAATAATAGGTGCAAAGGTATCTATTGTTTCTCATAAAGTACAAACAACCAGAGTAAAAGTTTTAGCAATAGATACTTTTGAAAATACTCAAATAGTTTTTATTGATACTCCAGGTATATTTAATGCTTCTCGTAAATTTGACGAGGCGATGATAAAGTTAAGCTTTTCTCAGATAAAAGAAGCAGATCAAATAATTTTGCTTATAGATGCCAATAAAGGCATAACAAAACATACCAAAGATATAATAAAAAAATTACCAGATACAAACAATATACTTGTTTTGAATAAAATAGATTTAGTAAATAAACAATCTTTATTAGAATTATTAAATAATTTTGAAGATAAAGAAAAATTTAGTAAGTTTTTTATGATATCTGCAATTAAAAATAATGGTATTGTTGATTTATTATCGTATTTAAGAGAAAATGCAAAAGAAGGTACTTGGTTTTTTGAAGAAGACCAAATATCAGATACACCTTTACAATTATTAGCAGCAGAAGTAACAAGAGAAAAAATATATAAATTTTTAAACCAAGAGCTACCTTACAATATTATTGTTAAACCTCTTTCTTGGAAAGAAGATGATAAAAAAATAATAATTCATCAAGATATATATGTTACCAAAGAAAGCCATAAAAGAATTCTACTTGGTAAAGCAGGAGAAAAAATTAAACAAATTCGTTTAGCTGCAACATCAGAATTAGAACAAGAATTAGAAAAAAAAATCAACTTGTTTTTATATGTAAAAATCGATGATAAGCTCTTTTTAAGAGAACAAACTTTTAAAGATATAGGTTTAGATTTTATATCTTGATATAGTAATGATAACAGATGAAGCAATTTTAATTCACAAACTCAAATATGGTGAAACATCTGCCATATTGACAGTATATAGTAAACAATATGGTATTATAAAAGGTTTATTTAAAGGTGCTTATGTAAATAAAAACAAGGCTGTTGTACAATTAGGTAATATTTTATCCATTTCTAAAAAATATCATTCAATAGATAAATTAGGTTTAATAAATATAGAGCTAAAAGAGTCGTATCTATCTTCAATAATGCCAGACAATAAAAAATTATATTTGTTGTTAAGTATTTGTGATATTATGTACAAATTTTTACCTGCATTTGAGGATGATATAAACTTCTATAATCTTACTAAAAATACAATAATATCATTTTGTAGTTCAGAGCATAACGAAAAATATTATATTAATTGGGAAATGAGATTATTAGACAAAATAGGTTATGGCTTAGATATTACTAAATGTACTGTAACAGGAGAAAAAGATGATTTATTTTATATTTCCCCTAAAACAGCAAAAGCAGTTACTAAAGATATTGGTGATAAATATAAAAATAAATTATTCATAATTCCTAATTATTGGCTTAATACAGATATAAATAATCCAACTAAAGAAGAGTTGCTAAACGCTTTGAATATATTAGAATTTTTTTTAAAAAAATTTTCAGAGGATCATAATTTAAAACTTCCAAGATCTCGTTTAATGTTAACAAATATGTTATAATTTACATAAATTATTTGTTTAATTATATATAAACTCAATTTTTAACTGAGTATAATTTCTTATATACTTAACATATATTTCAGGTATAATATCAAAGACCAATTGGGTATAAATTATATTAGTTATTTATTTTCATTGTTATAAAATTTTTAGGAAATTTAAATGACACGCAAAGAATTAAAAAATGCCAATGTTTTAGAAAACCTTTTACAAATACATGGTATCACTAAGCCTGAAATTATAGATGCGTTACTAAATATAAATAGATCTATTTTTGTACCACAAGATTTTATAGGTTTAGAATATTCTGATGTTAATTTTCCGTTTGGAAATCGTTTTATTCCTAATTTTTATGCTGTAAGTTATATGTTAGAAATATCGCAAATATTTAAAAGTTCTAAAGTTTTGGTAGTAGGCTCAAATACAGGCTACTTAGCTAGCGTATGTTCGTTATTGGCAAAATACGTTGTATGTGTAGAGGAAGATGAAGCTTTATTAGAAATGACAAAAAAAAACGTATCAGATTTTAATATTGATAAAAGTGATTGTCATAAAATAAATACTTTTAAGGAATTTAATTTACCTAAGGAAATGAACTTTGACATGATTTTTGTAGAAGGAGCTGTTGATGATTTTCCAAATCAATGGAAAAATATAATGCATAAAAATACTTGTATAATAGGAACAATAAGAAAAAATAATTCTGGTCAATTTGTTTGTGCTAAATTACTAAATAATGATTTCATATACAGACAATACGGTGTTTCTAACTTAGAATATTTACCAAATATGAGTGATACCAATACTTTTAAATTTTAATATTGCTCAATAAGGAATTTCTATATGAAAATCAATAATTTAGATAAGCTACATATAAAAGATAATCATAAACCCAAAATTTTAGAAGAAATTTTAGATACAGAAGTGGCAGACATCATGAGAAAATCTAGAAATCAAATGTTAGATAATATGGAAAATAAATCTACTTTATCTGATTATAGAAAAAGAAATACAAATTATTTATATGAAGATAACAATAAGTATAGCAATAAATTTGTAAGAAATAATTTGTTTGAAGAACCAAAAGAAGAACCAATTCTTCCTTTTAATCAAGAAGAAATTAGACCTGTTTTAAGAGATTATGATAATAAAGATGAAAGATATAAAAATAATTTTTCATATGATAATAAAAGCAATTCATATGAGAATTTTGAAATTGATTTAGAAGATTTGTGTTATCAGTTAAGACCTTTTATTGAAGAGATAATTGATGAAAAGTTAAAAAAATACACTTATGAAATCAATAAGCCATCTAAACATATTAATAAAAAAGAACAACCAGCATATGTCAAACAGCAGGAAACTAAAAATATATATGAAAAAGATTTAGATATACGTAATCCTAATTCTAATTCTAATATAAAAGAATACAATACAGATTATAGTAATTCTAGAAACATTCCAGTTTCGGAGAATAATTTTGTTCAATCAAAAAGAGTATCTTACAAAAAACCTAATATGCAATATGATACTTCTTCATATTCAAAAGAAGAAGTATATGATAAATATAATCGTTATCAAAATGACGATGACTTCAATTATAAAGTAGATGATAAAATAGAATATTACAAAAATCGCTCTTCTGATAGGTATTATGATAACTTCAGACACAATGAAGAGTATAATAGAAATTATGCTAATTCTTATAATGAAAACTCTTATCGTAACGAGCAAAGAGAAAATATCTATCCAGACCCAAAACAAGGTAAATTATTAGAGGACTATCCAACAAATAGAAGAAGATTAAGGGAAAATAAATATAATTATGATAAATAATAAGCATTATCTGTGGCTATGTGTTGAAGATTATATAGCAAATAAAACCTCAGAAAAAGATTATTATTCTGATTTCAAAAGTGAAAAACCTCATTACTCAATAACAATGCCCCCTCCAAATGTAACAGGAAGCTTACATATAGGACATGCATTAGTTACAACTTTACAAGATAGTCTAGTTAGATATAAAAGAATGAAAGGCTATGATGTAAAGTGGCAACCAGGTTTAGATCATGCAGGTATAGCAACTCAAGTTTTAGTGGAAAAAAAGCTAAAAGAGGAACAGTCTTTAACTAGACATGAGCTTGGGAGAGAAAAATTTTTAGAAAAAGTATATGAATGGAAAGAAGAGTCAGGTTATAACATTATCAACCAAATCAGAAAGTTAGGTTCTTCTTGTGATTTTTCATACTTAGCTTTTACTATGGATGATAACAGTGTTAAAGCTGTTAATCATGCATTTATAGAGCTTTATAAAGCAAATTTGATATACCAAGATGATAGACTTGTAAACTGGGATTGTAAATTACAAACTGCAATATCAGATTTAGAAGTAGAACAAGTAGAAAAAAAAGGTTTCTTTTATTATTTACGTTATTTCATAAAAGGTACAAATGAATATATTGTGGTTGGTACTACCCGTCCTGAAACATTATTTGGTGATGTAGCTGTAGCTGTAAATAAAGAAGATAAAAGATATAGTGATTTAGTAGGTAAAACTTTAATAACACCAATATCTAATCGTGAAATAACTATCATAGTTGATGAACACGCAGATATGGAAAAAGGAAGTGGAGCTGTTAAAATAACACCAGGACATGATTTCAATGATTTTGAAGTTGGAAAACGTCATAATTTAGAAATTATAAATATCTTAAATAAAGATGGTACTTTGAATGAATTTTGTAATGAAGAATACATAGGGCTTAATGTTACAGAAGCAAGAAAAAAAATAATAGAAGATTTACAAAATAAAGATTTAATAGAAAAAATAGATGATGCCATAATATCAGTACCAATAGGCGATAGATCATCTTCTGTGATAGAGCCAATGCTAACTAAACAATGGTTTGTAGATGCTGAAAAACTATCTTATGAAGCGATAGATGTTGTTAAAAAAGGCGATATAAAGTTTTTCCCATCTAACTGGTCTAATTTATATTTCAATTGGTTAGAAAACATAAAACCTTGGTGTATTTCTCGTCAACTATGGTGGGGACATAGAATTCCTGTTTGGTATTCTGAAGAAGGAAAAGCATTTTGTGCTGAAAATGAAATTGAAGCATATAAACAAGCTGAAATTCACTACGGGGAAAAAGTAGAATTAAAACAAGATGAAGATGTATTAGATACATGGTTTTCTTCAGCTTTATGGCCATTTTCTACACTGAAATGGCCTAGTGAAGAATTTAAAGATTTAGAAAAAGCATATTTTCCAACTGATGTTTTAGTTACAGGTTTTGATATAATCTTTTTTTGGGTTGCAAGAATGGTTATGATGAGCCTATTTTTTACCAAAAAAGTTCCTTTTAAACATGTATATATCAATGCATTGATACGTGATGAAAAAGGGCAAAAAATGTCTAAGTCTAAAGGTAATGTTATAAATCCTTTAGAAATCATTGAAAAATATGGAACAGATGCTTTAAGATTTACTTTAGTACAATATTCAGCTCAAGGTAGAGATATAAAGCTATCAGAAAAAACTATAGAAGGTAATCGTAATTTTGTTACTAAAATTTGGAACTCTTTTAAATTCTGTTTGATGAGTGAATGTAAATATTCAGATAACTTTATTGCAGATGATGTTAATTTACCTATAAATAAGTGGATTTTAAATAAAATTCATACCTTACAAGAAAATATTAATTCATATTACGATCAATATCTTTTTAACGATATTTCAAGTAGTATCTATAGTTTTTTCTGGAAAGATTTTTGTGATAATTATTTAGAGTTTGCTAAAGTTTATTTATATAACTCTGAGACTTCAGTTGAAATAAAAACAGAAATTCAGCATACAATGGGTTTTGCTTTTGATAGAATATTAAAAATTATTCATCCAGTTATGCCTTTTATAAGTCAGTTTTTATATGAAACACTTCATAACAATGAAAAAATTAATTTATCTTTGTCTGATTATCCAAATGATCATTACAGTAAAATACTAAATGATAAAGATATAGCAAATATTGATGATTTAATATTATTCATTTCAAAAATCAGAAGCATAAAAGCAGATTATAATATTCCTCAAAGTGCAATGTTAAATATATATGTTAAAGCTTCTGAAATACCAAATTATCTAAAAATAAACTCAGAAATTGTTAGTAAATTAGCTAAGGTATCGTCAATATTAGAAGTAAAACAGCTAGAAGATAGTCATATACAAGACTTAATTGGTCAGTATTCGTTTTCAATTCCTTTAGAAGGGTTAATAGATATTGATAAAGAACATGATAGATTATCAAAAGCAAAACTAAAAATTGAAGATAATTTAAGTAAATTAGAAAAGCAATTATCTAATAAGAATTTTCTAGAAAAGGGTGTACCAAGTGTAATTGAAAACTTCAAAAAACAAAAAGAAGATTTAACAGAAAAGCATGTTAAATTATTGGAAAGCTACAATAGAATTAATAATTTAAGGAGCTCAAATGCAGGATATAATTAGATCCATATTAGAGCATAGAACAATAAGAGATTATCTAGATCAGCCAATTCCAGATGCGGATTTAGAAAAAATACTATTGGCAGCAAGAATAGCTCCAACCGCTTATAATTCTCAAGATTTAAGTGTTATTGTTGTAAAAGATAAAATTCGTAGAGAAAAAATTGCTAATTTAGCTGGTCAATCTCATATAGCTAATGCCTCTGTTGTGTTGATATTTGTTGCAGATTTATATAAAACACACCTAGCTTGTAAAAAAAATGGTCTTAAACAAAATACAACTGAAGGATTCTCAGGTTTATTAAGTTCTACTTTAGATGTAGGAATTTCTTTAGGCTCTACAATAATAGCAGCAGAAAGTTTAGGATATGGAACAAATGCATTAGCAAGTGTAACAACCAATATAGAAGAGCTATCGACACTTTTGGAACTTCCAAAATATACAAAACCTGTTGTAGGGTTATGTATAGGTTATCCTAAAACAATTCCAATTCAAAAACCACGTATTAAATTACAGGGTTTTGCACATGAAGAATCTTATAATTTACATGCAATTGAAGGTTACTTAAACGAATATGACGATGTTATGATTGTTTATTTAGAAGAAATTGGTAGATCGGAAATAGAAGTTAATTGGAGCAAAAGAACAGCAAAAGTTTTTAGTGATCCAAACAACAAAGATAAATATGATAAATTATGTAAATTTTTAGAGAAGCAAAAATTTCAACTTGAGAAATAATCTTATATAATATTTAATATAGAAAAAATAAAAATACACAAAGAGGTTTGTTTTGGAATTTGCAAACATTAGTTACAATCCTAATTTAATAGAATATCTTTCTGTGATATTGTTTTTTGTTATTGCCGTTGGGATAATAGGTCTTGCTCTTACACTATCTTATTTAATTTCTCCTAAATATCCTAATAATAGCAAGCTTTTACCATATGAATGTGGGTTTGATGCATTTGATAATGCCTCAAAACAATTTAATGTTCGTTTTTATTTAATAGGAATATTATTTTTGATCTTTGATTTAGAAGTTGTATTTATGTATCCATGGGCAATGTCTATAAGAATATTGGATAATGTTGGTTTTTATTCTATGTTAATATTTATTGCTGTTTTAGTAGTAGGTTTTATCTATGAATGGAAGAAAGGAGCTTTGAGATGGGATTAAAAAAAATTATGGATAACACCTCAGTAACTAATCAAGATCAATTTTTAAAAGATAAATCTATTCAATCTGGTGCTAATTTTTGGATTTCAACATTAGATAGTATTATAAATGATATACGTTCTAATTCAATTTGGCCACTTACTTTTGGTTTAGCATGCTGTGCTGTTGAAATGATGCATGCATACACATCTAGATATGATTTAGATAGGTTTGGTTCAATGCCAAGGCCTTCTCCAAGACAAGCTGATGTTATATTAGTTGCAGGAACTTTAACAAATAAAATGGCACCCGCTTATAGAAGGGTTTTTGATCAAATGGCAGAACCTAAGTATGTTATTTCAATGGGTTCTTGTGCAAATAGTGGTGGTTATTATCATTATTCATATGCTGTAGTTAGGGGATGTGATAGAATAACACCTGTAGATGTTTACGTTCCAGGTTGTCCTCCAACCCCAGAAGCTTTGTTATATGGTTTATTAAAATTACAACAAAAAATTAAAAGAACGGGCAAGTTGTGGAGATAGTTAAATATTCATATTATGTTCCAAGCGAAACAAAATTATCACAATTGACAGAAGTTGGGAATCATATATTAAATAAATTTTCTAAACATATTTATGAAAAAACTATTCATAATGGTGAATTGGTTTTATGCGTACAACCTGAAATTATATATGAATTATGTGTATTTCTAAAAGCTGATTCTAAATGCATGTTTGAACAATTAATAGATATAACAGCAATAGATTATCCAGAAAAAAATAAAAGATTTGAAATTGTATATATTTTATTGAGCTTGCACCATAATTTAAGAATCATAATAAAATCTTCAATAGAAGAAAAAAATATTTTAGAATCTATAACAGAAATATATCCTAATGCTAATTGGTTAGAAAGAGAAGTTTGGGATATGTTTGGGTTATATTTTAAAAACCATCCAGACTTAAGAAGATTGTTAACAGATTATGGATTTTATGGGCATCCTTTACGTAAAGATTTTCCTGTTACAGGTTTTGTAGAATTATCATATGATGATATAGAAGAAAAAATAGTTTATAAGCCTACAAAATTAATGCAAGATTTTAGACGTTTTGATAAAACTAATCCATGGTTAGAAGAAGAGTTTAAAGATGCTATGCAAGATGTTTTATCTAAAGATAACTTATCAAAAATAGAGAAAAATTAGGTATATTTTATGTCTGAAATAAAAATTAAAAATACTACAATTAATTTCGGTCCTCAACATCCATCAGCTCATGGTGTGTTAAGAATGATAGTTGAACTTGATGGAGAAATTATAAAAAGAGTAGATCCTCATATAGGTTTGCTTCATAGAGGTACAGAAAAACTTATGGAGCAAAAAACATATACTCAAAGTATTCCGTATATGGATAGATTAGATTATGTTTCTCCTATACATTATGAACATGCATGGGTTTTGGCTGCAGAAAAATTATTACAATTAGAAGTACCAAAAAGAGCTCAATATATTAGAGTATTAATGTCGGAGCTAAGTAGAATAAGTAATCATATTTTTTGTATAGCTGCTTTATCTCAAGATTGTGGAGCTATGACTCCTATGCTTTGGGGATTTGAAGAGCGTGAAAAAATAATGGATATTTTCGAAGCAATAACAGGAGCCAGACTACACTTAAATTATATGAGAGTAGGTGGCGTTGCTTTTGATGTATCAGAAGAAACTTTAAAAATCATATCAAACTGGCTTCCAAATTTTATAAAAACTTTAGAAGATATCCAAACTTTAATAAGAGACAATAGGGTATTTAAACAAAGAACAGTTGATATAGGAGCTATAAGTTCCAACGCTGCTATTGCTTATGGCTTTACAGGACCTAATTTAAGAGCATCAGGAGTTAAGTGGGATTTAAGAAAAGCTCAGCCATATGAAATATATGATACTTTAGATTTTGATATAATAGTAGGTACAAATGGTGACAGTTATGATAGATACTTAGTTAGATATTTAGAAATATACGAAAGTATCAAAATAATCAAACAATGTCTAGAAAATATACCAAAAGGTTTAGTTAAAGCAGATAACTTTAAATATACAAATCCTCCTAGGGTAGAATTAAAAACTTCTATGGAAGCATTAATACATCATTTTAAATTTTTCTCAGAAGGGTTTTCATTACCAAAAGGAGAATGTTATGTGCCTGTTGAAGCACCAGCAGGAGAGTTTGGTATATTTTTAGTATCAAATGGTAAAAATAAACCATATAGAGTTAAATTAAGATCAAGTGGTCTTGCGCATTTACAATCATTAAATTATGTAGCAAAAGGTCATCAGTTAGGTGACATACCCGCTATTTTAGGTAGTTATGATTTAGTATTTGGTGAAACAGATAGGTAAAAATATGAAACAAGAGTTTGCTTTTTCAAAAGAAAATAACAAAATAGCTCAAGATATTATAAAAAAATATCCAGAAGATAGAAGGTTTAGTGCAATAATGCCTTTATTGACTTTAGCACAAAAGCAAAATGGAGGATATTTAGTTGATGAAATAATATTTTATCTTGCAAACTACTTACATGTCTCGGAAATGTCTTTTTACGAAGTTGCAAAATTTTATTCTATGTATAAGTTTTCAAAGGTTGGTAAATATCATATACAAATTTGTAAATCGGTCGTTTGTTTTGTTTTAGGGTCTTTGAATTTATATGAATTTTGTAAACAAATAACAGGTACTTTAGAGAATGATGTTTCTGAAGATGGATTATTTTCAGTATCGAAAGTAGAATGTTTAGGAGCTTGTGTTAACTCAGTTGCTATAAAAATAAATGATTATTTTTATGAAGATGTAACAGAAGAAAAATTGATATATTTAGTTGAACATTTAAAAGCAGGTAAGCCTCTTGAAAAAATCATTTCTTCAAATGTAAAGACTCCTCAAGTACAAAATCAAAATTCTAAAAATGTAGGTTAGGTAGGTATTATGTTATTAGAAGATAGTCAAAAAGTATTTAATAATTTATATGGTAGTGCAGGTTTTAGCTTAGATATTGCAAAAAAACTTGGAGATTTTAAAGACTTATCTGAAATTTTATCTAAAAACCCTCAAGAAATCATAGAAGAAATAAAATTATCTGGTTTAAAAGGGCGTGGTGGAGCAGGTTTTCCTACAGGTTTAAAATGGAGTTTTCTGAAAAAAGATCCCAATAAACCTAGTTATTTAGTCATAAATGGAGATGAAGGTGAACCTGGCACATGTAAAGACAGAGAACTTATAAGACATGAAGCATATAAAATTATAGAAGGTTGTATTATAGGTGCTTATGCTCTGGGAATAAAAACTTGTTATGTTTATATACGATTAGAATTTTTACAAGAAGGAACTAAACTTCAAACAGCTATAGATGAATGTTATAAAGAAGGTTTACTTGGTGAAAACTGTTTAGGTGGTTTATATTCTTTAGATATGTATATCCACTACGGAGCTGGAGCTTATATTTGTGGAGAAGAAAGTGCTCTTTTAGAAAGCTTAGAAGGTAAAAAAGGATTGCCTAGACTAAAACCTCCTTTCCCAGCAGTTGCAGGATTATACGGTTGTCCTACTATTATTAATAATATTGAAACAATAGCCACAGTACCTACAATTTTAAGACGTGGTGCAAGTTGGTATAACAAACTTGGAAAAGAAAATTCAGCAGGAACAAAATTATTTTGTATATCAGGCCATGTAAATAATCCTTGTGTTGTAGAAGAAAAATTGGGTATATCTCTTAAAGATTTGATTGAAAAATATGCAGGAGGAGTAAAAGGAGGATGGGATAATTTAGGTTCAGTAATTCCAGGTGGAAGCTCTTCTCCAATTTTGCCTGCTTATGTTTGTCAAAAAGTAACTATGGATTTTGATTGTTTAAAAACTTTAGGATCTTCTTTAGGTACAGGAGCTGTGATGGTATTTGATAAAAATACTAATATATTAGATATTATGTATAACATAATATCGTTTTATGCATATGAAAGTTGTGGTCAATGCACACCATGTAGAGAAGGATCATCATCTTTAGTTAAAATTTTAGACAAAGTTCGTAAAAAAGAAGCAAGCGAAAAAGATATAGAACTGTTATCATATATTATCGAAAATACTACAGGTACATCAATTTGTGCTTTACATGATGCAACAGTTTTTGCTACACGTGGGTTTTTAAGATATTATAAAGACGATATTAGGTCATATATTCAGTAAAAACAATGAACATATTTATATTCAAGGGTTACATTAACTATGTATAATATTACTATTAATGGTACAAAATATGAAGTTCCAGAAGGACTAACATTAATACAAGTGTGCGATATTTATAATATCAAAATACCAAGATTTTGTTATCATGAAAAACTACCATCAGTTGGAAATTGTAGGATGTGTTTAGTTGAGCTAAAAGGTAGCCCTAAACTTGTTTCTTCATGTACAACAGATGTTACAGATGGTATGGAAATACTTACAGAAAGTGAAAAAATAGATAAAGCTCGCTCTTCTATGTTAGAGATGATATTAGTTAATCATCCTTTAGATTGTCCTATATGTGATAAAGGTGGTGAGTGTGACTTACAAGATCAAACATATAAATACGGTTTAGATAGAAGTACTATCAAAATTGATAAAAGAGCTGTTCCAACAAAGTCTTTTGGGCCATTAATAGATTCATATATGACACGTTGTATTTTATGTACAAGATGTATAAGATTTGCAACAGAAATAGCAGGAGTTGATGAGCTAGGAGCAATAGGTCGTAATGCCTCAACTGAAATTAATACTTATATTGATTCAACAATAACTTCAGAACTTTCTGGTAATTTAGTGGATGTTTGTCCTGTTGGTGCATTAACAAACTCTTCTTATGCTTTCAAAGCAAGACCTTGGGAAACAATATCTACTGAAAGTATAGATATAATGGATGCTATGGGTAGTAATATTACTATAAATAGCTCTCCATTAGCTGTTCTTAGAATATTACCTCGTTTAAATGATAGTATTAACCAAGAGTGGATAGGTGATAAATCTAGATATGTGGTTGATTCATTTAGACAACAAAGATTAGATTATCCTATGGTAAGAAAAAATGGAAAACTTGAAAAAACTACTTGGGATGAAGCTTTTAAGTTAATCAAATCACATATAAAAAAATGTCAAAAAGATGAAATAGCATCTATTGCAGGTAATTTTGTAGATGTAGAAACTATGTACTCTATGAAAAAACTTTTCCATTTGTTAAATAGTAAACTTATTGAATGTAGAGTGAACGGTGTAAATTATGATGTTACAAATCGTTCTCATTATTTATTTAATTCTACAATTGCAGGAATAGATAAAAGTGATAGTTGTTTAATAGTTGGTTCAAATCCTCGTATTGAAGCTCCTGTTTTGAATGCAAGAATCAGAAAAAGATACTTACAAGGTGATTACACAATTGGTTTGATAGGTAAAAAGGAAAAATTAACTTATAAAACTGAATATTTGGGAGTGAATGCAGAAGCTTTACAAAATATTCTTGATGATAAATCTATGTTTTGTGATGTATTACTTAATTCTAAAAAACCTATGATAATTGTTGGTTTAGGAGCATTACAAAATGAAAACTATCATACCACAATGCATCTTATAGACAAAATCGTGCAAAAATATCCTAATTTAATTTCTGATAATTGGAATGGGATTAATATATTACATACTTCAATATCTGAAATATCTGGGCTTGAAGTAGGGTTTACTCAAACAGATGAAGATAAAAGTTATAACTCAATCATAACAGATACAATACAAAATAAAATTAAAGTATTATGGTTGTTAAATCATGATAATATAAACCCAAGCCATGTTCATAAAAATACTTTTATAATTTATCAGGGCCATCACGGAGATAATGGTGCTCAAATGGCTAGCGTTATTCTTCCATCTGCTTTATGGGTTGAAAAGTCTTCTTTATATATCAATATGGAGGGAAAAGCACAGTTTACTCAAAAAGCTATTCCTACAATTGGTGACGCTAAAGAAGATTGGAGAATAATCAGAAAAATCGCAGAAATTTTAGAGCTTGATTTAGGTTTCAATACTCGTAGTGAATTATTGAAAGAAATTTTTGATAGTTATGGGCACATAAAAATAAATATGATAACTTATGCGAATTTTGAGAATTTGAAAACAAAAAAAATGCTAAATAATACTAACTTCGTAAGTATATTATCTAATTATTATATTACAGATGTTATAAGTAAAAACTCAAATAAAATGAGTGAAATTGCTAATATATTATATAAAAAAGGTTAGTAAAGATTATGTTATATATTTCTAATTTAATCAGTGAAATTATATTAAATTTATTTACTAATTTAGGTTTGGATTGGTTTTTAGAAGAAACAGCATATTTAGTTGCTTTAATTATAAAAACAATATTAGTTATTGTGCTAATAATGATGTGTGTTGCTTATTCAACCTGGCTTGAAAGAAAAGTTCATGGTTTGGTTTCATTAAGAAAAGGTCCAAATGTTGTTGGTATTTTTGGTCTTTTACAACCAATTTATGATGGTTTAAAGCTGTTTATGAAAGAAATGATAATACCTAGAAATGCAAGTAAATTTATGTATTTTTTAGGTCCTATTGTGGCATTTACATTAGCTCTTTTAGGTTGGGTTGTTATACCAATCGAAGATAAAGCCGTATTTGCTAATTTAGATATTGGTATTTTATATACTTTAGCAATATCATCTTTAGGGGTTTATGGAATTATGATTGCAGGTTGGGCTAGTAATTCTAAATTTTCATTATATGGAGCTATAAGAGCAACAGCACAAATGATATCATATGAGTTAACTTTAGGTATGATGGTTATATGTGTTATTTTAGTTACAGGTACTTTGAATCTTACTGAAATAGTATATTATCAAGAAGGTTTTTGGAATATATTCAAAATGTTTCCTGTTGCTGTGTTGTTTTTTATTACAATGATAGCAGAAACAAATAGACATCCCTTTGATTTGCCTGAATCAGAAGCTGATATAGTAAGTGGGTATCATACTGAATACTCAGGTTTTGCTTTTGCTTTATTCTTTTTAGCAGAATATGCAAATTTGATGTTGATGGCATCTATATTTACAATTTTATTTTTAGGTGGGTGGTATCCAATACTTAACTTTTCAATATTTGCATATATACCTGGTTTTATTTGGTTTATGTTCAAAGTGTTTATATTAATTGCATTTGTAATACAACTAAAAAGTATCTTACCTAGATATAGATACGATCAATTAATGAGACTTGGCTGGAAAATATTTATACCAATTGCATTAGTTATGGTTGTAATAACAGCCATAATAGTAAGATTGATATCTCAAAATTAATTAAGGACAAAATAATGAAATTATTGTTTGAAACCATACTAAGATTTTTAAAATCATTATTGTTGATTGATATATTAAAAGGAATATATATCACAACTAAATATATGTTTTTTAAAAAAAGCGTTACTATAAATTACCCATATGAAAAAGCAAAATCTAGTTTAAGATTCAGAGGTGAACATGCTTTAAGAAGATATTCAAATGGTGAAGAAAGATGTATATCATGTAAACTATGTGAAGCTATATGTCCAGCTCAAGCAATTACAATTGAGGGTTTTAAAAGAGAAGATGGTATTAGAAAATCTTTAAGATACGATTTAGATATGAGCAAGTGTATTTATTGTGGCTTATGTGAAGAAGCATGTCCTGTTGATGCTATTGTTCAAACATCTAATACTGAATTTGCAACTGAAACTAGAGAAGAGCTATATTATACTAAAGAAAAATTATTAGATAATGGAGTAAGGTGGGAAAATTATTTATCTGAAAAGATTAAACACGAAGCTCCATATCGTTAAGAAAAGTTATATTAGGTTATTTATTATGGTTATTAGCATATTTTTTTATTTGTTTGCATTGTGTTTAGTGTTTGGTTGTTTAGGGGTGATTTTATCTAAAAATCCAATACATTCAGTGTTTTATTTGATATTTTCATTTTTTAATGCAGCAGCATTATTTGTTTTGTTAAAAGCCGAATTTTTAGCAGTCATTCTTGTTATGATATATGTAGGAGCTATAGCTGTATTGTTTTTATTTGTTGTATTACTTGTTAATATAAAGGTAGCAGCTAAAAGAATTGTTTATTCTAAATATCTGCTTATTGGTTTAGTTTTGGTTTCTATTTTATCTGCAGAATTATATGTATTATTTTATAATGGTTCACTAATTTTATCAAAAAACAAAAATATGAACAGTGTTTTAAATATAAATTCTGTTATTGACTTAGGCAATGTATTATTTTCACATTATTATTATGTTTTTTTACTATCTAGTTTAATATTGACAGTTGCTATGGTTGCATCTGTAGTTTTAGTAATTCCTGTCACTAAAGGGGATAATAAATCACAATCTGTGTATCAACAAAATTTAAGAAGCTCTCAAAAAAGCGTTTATAGTGTTAAAGTTGAAAACGAACAAGGAACCAAATAGTATGATGGTAGGTATGTTTCATTACTTAATTTTAAGTAGTATTATTTTTTTTATAGGTATATTTGGAATTTTGTTAAATAAAAGAAATATTCTTTCTTTGATTATGTCTATTGAAATAATTTTATTGTCAGTAAATATAAATTTTGTTTTATTTTCTAATTATTGGAATAACTTTTCAGGTCATGTTTTTGTACTTTTTATATTAACTGTTTCAGCATCTGAAATAGCAGTTGTTTTAGCTGCATTATCCGTATATTTTAATCATCGTTCAAATATATGGATTGATGATTTAACTAATTTAAAAGGTTAAAAATGAGTAGTTTAATAATAGTATTTTCGCCCTTATTATCTTTTTTTATTACAGGACTTTTAGCGGTTTTATCTAAAAAAGCGTCTAATTTTAGATTTAGTAATTTTTTATCGTGGGTAATTAGTTGTATATCTTTAGGATTTGCAACAAGTTTTGCAGTTATTATGTATTTAATTATAAGTAAAATAGACTTTCCATTAATATACAAAGGATTTAATTGGGTTTCTGCTGGAAGTTTTTATGTAAACTTTTCATTCCATTTTGACGTATTATCTTCAATAATGGTTATGTTGATTTGTTTTATTTCATTTTTAGTACATTTTTATTCATATTTTTATATGAAAGAAGACGACAATATTGCAAGATTTTTTGCTTACTTGAATTTATTTACTTTTTCAATGTTGTTTTTAGTTGTTTCTGATAATTTATTACAAATGTTTATAGGTTGGGAACTTATAAGTTTATGTTCATATTTATTGATATCTTTTTATTTTGAAAAGGATAGTGCAAATTATGCAGCAGAAAAAGGATTTTTAGTGAATAGATTTGCAGATATTGCATTTATTTTAGGAATATTTATAATATTTGTAATGTTTGGAAATTTAAATATTACAGATATAGCAAAAAATATTAATAATCATTTAGATGATACTTTTTCTTTTTTTGGAATTGAAGGATTATGGTTAAATGTAATAGGATTTTTATTTTTGATTGCTGCATTTGCTAAATCTGCTCAATTGTTTTTTCATGTCTGGTTACCAGATGCAATGGAAGCACCAACTCCTGTTTCTGCTTTATTACATGCAGCAACAATGGTTACAGCTGGTGTTTTTTTATTAACAAAACTTTCAGTAATTTACAATTATACTCCTGTAGTTAATAATTTTATTTTGATATTTTCAGGAATTACAACTTTATATGCAGCTGTTGTAGCTTGTTTTCAAACTGATATAAAAAAAATTATTGCATTTTCTACAATATCACAATTGGGATATATGTTTTTAGCAATAGGTAGTGGTTTTTATACTGGTGCAATTTTTCATTTGTTTACTCATGCATTTTTCAAAGCTTTGTTGTTTTTATCAGCAGGTAGCATTATATGTTCAGTAGGAGAGCAAAATATAAATAAAATGGGTGGTTTGTGGAATAAAATACCGTTAACATATTTATGTATGATAATAGGTTCTCTTGCCTTGATTGGTGTGCCTCTTTTTTCTGGATTTTATTCGAAAGAAGCTATACTGCATGTTCTTTTAGAACAAAAAGGTAGTTATGTGTACTTTGCTTTTTTGATGGGTACTATAACTATATTTTTTACTACAATATATTCTTTTAAATTATTATTAACTGTCTTTCATGGTTCTCCTAAATATTCAAATGTTATAGAACCTCGTGAATCTAATTTAGGAATGATTTTAGTACTGATTGTTTTAGCTGTTTTATCTGTTGTTTCTGGTAATATAGGGTATGAATATTTCATAGGAGAACAAAGTAGGTTGTTTTGGAATCATTCTATTATTTATGTTACAAACACAATAGAAACAAATTCTTCTCCATATTTATTATATTTATCTCTAAGTTTGACAGCAATAGCATTTATTATATCGGTTATTTTATTTGCAAAATCTTCTTCTTTAAAGAATAAATTATATAAAATGTTTAAAGGTTTTAGTGATGCCTTTTATAATAAGCTATATCTAGATGCTTTTTACGATTTTATAGTTTTGAAATTTATACCTAAAACAGCTACTTTCTTAAATAAAATAAACGATGAGGTAATCGATAGGTTGTTTGTAAATTCTTTAGCTTCTTTTTTATCAAAAACATCTAAATTATTAAATAAATTGCAAAATGGTCATGTTGGTTTTTATGCAGGTATGATGCTATTTGGAACATGTGTTCTTATTACTTATTGTATTTTAATTTTGGGGATATAATATATGTTTGTTTTACCTTTTTTATCATTTTTGATATTAATACCTCTTGTTGCAGTTTTGATTATTTTTATAATACCTGGAAAATCAGAAAATCAGGCTATTAGTATAAAAACAATAGGTATAATTACATCAGTTGTACATTTATCTTTTGTATTTTATTTATGGTATTTTTTTAATAAAATATCTATAGATTATCAGTTTATTGAAAACATCACCATTATACCATCTTTTTCTTTTGGATATTCTTTAGGAATTGACGGTATTTCTTTAATGTTTATTTTGATTTCTAGTTTTTTATCATTGTTGATACTTACATTTGGTAAAATATCTGATAAAAATATCAAATTATTTACTGTATCTATACTTTTAGTATTATCTGGAGCAGTAGGTACTTTTGCAAGTACAGATATTTTATTATTTTATTTGTTTTATGAAATTTCTATCATTCCTATATTTTTTGTTATAGGAAAGTTAGGTTCAAAAGATAATACATATGCATCCTTTAAATTTATGCTTTATACTATATTTGGTTCTATGTTTATGCTTATTGCTATAATAGTACTTATAACAGAGGCCAAAAGTTCTTCTTTTAAGGATATAACTGACTATATTTTATCTTTTGAAAATCAAAAATATTTATTTGTTGCTTTATTTATAGGGTTAGCAATAAAGTCAGCTTTATTTCCATTTCATACTTGGTTGCCTGATACATATGAAAGCTCACCTTATGAGTTAAATATTTTGTTATCTGGTGTACTTATTAAATATGGTATATATGGAATGATTAGAATTTTATTATATGTGTTTCCTGCCTGTGTTGTATACTACTCTCCATATATATATATACTTGCTGTAATAGGTGTGTTTTATGCAGCATTATTAGCTATTAGTCAGTCAGATTTTAAAAGATTTTTTGGTTATTTTTCAATTTCACATGTATCATTGATAATAGCAGGCATTTTTGCTGTTAATAATCAAAGTATAGAAGGTGCTTTGTTTCAAAGTTTTAGTCATAGTATTTATAATGCAGGTATATTTTTGACTTTCTTGTTTTTGCAAGCTAGATACAATACAACAAATATTGCTGAATTTTCAGGTCTGGCAAAGTCTATGCCTAAGTTGAGTATTTGTTTTATGTTTATAGCGTTAGCTTCTATAGCTTTACCTTTGACAAACAGCTTTATTGGAGAATTACTAATACTTTTGGGTATATTTGAAAATAATAATTTATTAGCAATTCCTTTTGTATTTTCTATGATATTAAGTGCAATAGTTATTATGTACTTTAATAAGAAAGTAATATTTGGAAAATCAAGTTTATCTTTGGTTGAAGATATAAAATCCAAAGAGATTTCGGCTTTAGTAATTATTATTTTTATAATAATATTAACAGGGATTTATCCGAATCTGATATTAGATAATATTCATACTACCGCTTATTCAATAATAGAAACTTTTAATAACGTTCCTATATATTTTAGATAATTCGATATAATATGAGCATGTAAGAAATATGGAGAATATACAATAATGAACATTAGCATTTCAAGTTTTGTGATAGCTATACCAGAAATATATATATTAGTATTAGCATTTTTAATATTATTATTAGGTTTATTTAACAAGCCAGAAAACGATAATGATAAAATAATATTTTTCCATAAGTTGTATTATTTATATTTATTCACTTTGGCTTCTTCTATTTTCTTAATATATTCAATGGGAGTGATTTATAGTTCTACTTTTAAAGGGTTATTTATAGTTTCTCCTAGTATATATATTTTTAAAATAGTAATCATTTCATTTACTTTTATACTTTCTATGTTATCTAGAAAAGCATTATTAGATATAGAATTTGTAAAAACAGAAGCTATTGTAATATCTTTATTTATGTTAGCTGGTAATTTATTTCTTTTATCAAGTAATAATTTACTTTCTTTTTATATTGCATTAGAGCTTGTAACTATATGCACCTATGCATTAATATTTATACAAAAAGAAGTCTTTGTATCTTCTGAAGCAGGTCTAAAATATTTTATTTTAGGGTCTATAGCAACAGGTTTTATTTTATACGGTATTTCACTAATATATGGATTTACAGGTTATTTAGATTTTATAGCTATAAAATCTAGCATTGGAGATTTTTATTCTAACTGGATATTTATAATTGGAATTGTAATGCTTATAATTGGTATTTCTTTCAAATTATCATTAGCACCTTTTCATATGTGGACACCTGATGTATATAAAGGAACTACTTATTATCTTGTTATGGTTATGTCTACAGTTATCAAATTTTCTGTATTATTTATATTTATAAGAATTTTTTGGGAGGTTTTTCCTGTTATTTATAACATTTGGTCTCCTGTAATCAAAATATTAATAGTTTTTTCAGGCGTAATAGGATTTATTCTTGCTATTAATCAGCATAAAATAAAAGGTTTTATTGCATATAGTTCTATAGCCAATATGTCTTATGTACTGCTAGCTATGTTAAATATGTCAAGTTCTTCTTTAATAAATATCATCATATATGTTGTAATTTATGGTTTTTCTCTGCTAGGTTTTATTGGTATTATTATGTCATTAAAAAGAAATAATGAATATATTCAAGATATATATTCACTTACAGGTTTAGCTACACAAAGACCTTATATTGCTTTTGCTATGGTTATATTTGTATTATCTATGGCTGGTTTACCTATAACTGCAGGTTTTTTTGCTAAAGTATTTATATTAGTTAGCAGTTTATCAGCAGGGCTTTATAGTTTATCTTTGATAGTAGCTTTATTAAGCATTGTTATTATGTATTATTATTTTAAAATAATAAAAATAATTTTTTTCGATAAAGATGTTGAAGCTTATTATAATTATGATTTAAAAAAAACTTCAGGTACAAACATAACTATATTTGTTTTGTTTGTAGTTACAATTGGAGGGATATTTTTTTTAAAGCCTTTAATATCTTATTTAGAAAGTATAATAACAGTTATATAAAATGTTCATAATAGAAAAATTTAATGAGTTAGAAAGTACAAATAAATATGCTTTTCAACTAGTATCAGAAAATAAGTCTGGTGAAAGTATAGATCATAAAGTTATTTTAGCTTATAATCAAACAGCAGGAGTTGGTAAGCAAGGAGTATCTTGGTATAGTTATAAAGGAAATTTAGCAGCCACTTTGATAATACCTTATAGAGATACGTTAAATCATAAGAATTTTGGTATTATAAGTTTATTATCATCTTTATCTGTTTTGAAATCTTTGAAAGACTATATTCCTGAACCTGAAAAACTGTCTATTAAGTGGCCTAATGATGTTTTATATGATAACAAGAAAATATCTGGTATCTTAATTGATATAGCAACAAGTATAGATAATAAAAAATATTTCATAATCGGTTGTGGGGTCAATTTAAAAAAAGCTCCAAAGATAGATAAATATCCTGTAGAATGTTTATTTAATATATTATCTAAAGAAATCAATGTAGATGAATATTTAGATAGAATATTATTTTATTTTAAATATTACATAGTAAATATAAACGAAGAAGAAATCGAAAAAGAATGGTTATCTTATGCTTATAATTTGAATGTTCCAATAACTATAAAAACTATTCAAAATAGTAATATTACTGGAATATTTGCAGGCATCACAAAAGAAGGTTACATAAATATAAAAGTAGGTAATGAAATAAAAACCATCATATCTGGTGAAATAAAATTTTAAAATTTTATATTATCTATCAAATAATCATATGTTGTATTTAAACCAAAATAACAACACATATACTATATAAATTAACAAAAAGGATTTTAATGTTAAATAACGACAAAAGAGTGTCTTTCTTTTCACTAGGAGGAATAGGTGAGATTGGATCTAACTGTTATGCTTATAATATTTTTGATGAAAATTCATCACAAATACTAATAGTAGACTTAGGTTTAGGGTTCAATAGTAATAGAACACCTTCATTAGATGTTTTTTACCCTGATATTTCTTATCTTAAAGAAAAAAAAGATGACATAAAAGGTCTAGTAATAACCCATGGTCATGAAGATCACATAGGAGCAATTCCTTATTTATATAAATTTATAAATTGCCCTATATTTGCAACAGCTTGGACTGCAGATTTAATATATTCAAAATTAGTAGAACATAATTTGCAAGACCAAGTAGAATTAATAGTTGTAAAAGAATTAGAATTCATAAAAATTGCAGATTTCAAAGTTAGATGGCTTCCTATAGATCATTCTATACCTGATAACCATTTACTGCATATTCAAACACCTAAAGGGGATATAGTTCATACAGGTGATTTTAAACTTGATATACAAAACAGCTCAATATTGAAAAACCTAAGTGCACTTTCTATGTATAATATAGAATATTTATTTTGTGATTCTACAAATGTTTTACAAAATGATTATTCAGAAAATGAAGATATATTAATTCCAAATTTCATAAATATTATATCCAATACAAAAGCGGCAACTTGGATAACACTATTTTCAAGTAATATAGATAGAATAGCAAATATAATAGAAATTGCCCATAAACTTAAGAAAAAAATAGTTCCTTTAGGAAGATCATTGAATAAATATATAGATATTAGCTCAAATCATGGTTTATTAAAAACTGGTGTTTTGATATCTGAAAATGATATTTCAAACTATAAACGTAGTGAATTAATATTTATTGTAACAGGTTCTCAAGGTGAAGATAGGGCAATACTAAATAAAATACTAGTGCAAAAGAATCATAAATATCAAATAGAAACTGATGATATAGTTTTATTTAGTTCTAAAGTTATTCCAGGAAATGAAATAAGAATTTCTAAGTTATATAATATGTTAGCAGATATGGAAATTATGTTTTATAACTGTGCTAACTCAAAAATACATGTATCTGGTCATCCGAATATCGAAGATTTAAAAAGAATATATAAACTTATAGTTCCTAAGTGGGTTGTACCTATTCATGGTGAAACATATCATATAAAAGCACATAGTGAACTTGCATATAACGAAGGTTATGCAACATTCAATTGTAAAATTGGTGATGAAGTTGAGCTTTTTGCTCAAGAGCCATATATAATCAATAAAATTGATACAGCAAAGTTAGGTTACGAAGGTAATAGACTTGTTCCTTTGAATGATGACAATTTAAAATTAAGAAACAAGATATTTTTCGAAGGTGCTGTATTTGTAAGTATTTTTATAGAAGGAAATACTTATGTTAATGATTTACAACTTAAAATTTTAGGTTTGGTTACATTAGAAGAAGAAGAAGGATATATAAAAAAATTAACAGATCTTATACTAACTTATATAAATTCGTTGAAAGTTAATTTAGAAGGTTTACCTTTAAACAAAATGCCAGAAGATATAAGAATTTTAGTTAGGAAGTTTTTTGTAAAAGCTTTAAATAAAAAACCTGTAGTTGTAATACATATTAACGATAATAATTAACTTAATAATAAAAAAAGACAATTTAAAAATTGTCTTTTTTTGTTTGATACCAATAAATATAAAGATTATTTATTATGCTTTTATTAAAAACAACATTTTAAAACATAAAGAAACATAAATAACACAGGAACCTAAATGGTTCATTTATTATTTATTTAGTAGTAAATTATTAAATTACATTGAATTATAAATATGATTTTGCTTTATTTATGCTAATATATGAACTTAATTACAGCTCAAAACCCATAATGTGGAGAATATATGTTACTTTCTAAATACTTTTTACCTGTGTTAAAAGAAAATCCAAAAGATGCAAGTATAGTTTCTCATATACTAATGCTAAAATCAGGATTAATTCGTCAAACTTCATCAGGTATTTATACATGGTTGCCTTTAGGTCTGAAAGTTTTAGATAAAATCACAGCTATAATAAAAAAAGAAATCAATAAAACAGGGGCATTAAATGTATTAATGCCAACAATTCAATCTGCAGATATTTGGAAAGAAAGTGGCAGATATGAAGATTACGGTCTTGAAATGTTAAGAATAAAAGATAGACATAATCGTGAAATGCTATTTGGTCCAACTGCAGAAGAATTAATAACTCAAATTTTTCGTGAGAATATTAAAAGTTATAAAGATCTTCCGATGAATTTATACCAAATTCACTGGAAATTTAGAGATGAGATAAGACCACGTTTTGGTGTAATGAGAGGTAGAGAGTTTTTAATGAAAGATGCTTATTCATTTGATTTAACATTTGAAGCTTCTGTTACATCATATAAAAAAATGTTTGCATCATATTTGAAAATATTTAATACAATGGGTTTAAAAGCAATACCCATGAAGGCAGATACAGGACCAATAGGTGGTGATTTATCGCATGAATTTATGATATTAGCAAATACAGGAGAAAGTGAAGTTTTTTGTAATAAAAAATACTTAAATACAAATAATCTTCCATCTAGTATAGATTATGAAAATGATATATATAATATATTTGATGAATATACAAAAAATTATGCAGCAACCGATGAAAAACATGAAATAGATGATCCTAAATACTTACAAGAAAAAGATGATGTAGTTTCTGCACGTGGTATAGAAGTTGGACATATTTTTCATTTTGGAGATAAATATTCAAAACCATTAAATGCAGATGTTATAAATAAAGATGGAACAAAAACTACTGTTTTGATGGGATCATATGGTATTGGAGTAAGCAGATTACTTGGTGCTTTAATAGAAAGTAGTCATGATGAAAAAGGTATAATGTGGCATAAGTCTGTAGCTCCGTTTTTGGTAATAATAAATTCTTTAGGTACCTCAGAAGAAATAATAAAAGCTTGTGACTTTATATATAAATATTTATTGTCTTTCAATATAGAAGTTTTATATAACGACAAACCAGATTCAGCAGGTAGCAAATTACAAACCGCAGATTTGATAGGTATTCCATATCAAATAAATATTGGTTCTAAAACTATAAAAAATAATAATTTTGAATTTAAAAACAGAAAAGATGGCAAAATAGAGTTAATACAAATATCTGAAGTATCAAGAATAATAAATGTAATGAAATCTGAAGATTAATCTTATTAAATTAAGTATATAAGAGTTTGCATTAAGCTGGTTAACAATGCTATCATACCGTGTATTTTATTAACTATGGAAGCAACATGAAACTACATTGGTATATAGCAAACCGCTATTTAAAGTCTAAAAGAAAAGAAAGTTTTATATCATTCATATCTGGTTTTTCAACAGTAGGTATATGCCTAGGAGTTGCTGTTTTGATCATTGTTATGTCAGTAATGAATGGCTTCAAAAGTGATATTATAAAATCAATAATTGGAACTAATAGCCACATATACATTACATCTTACTCAAAAAATATTTCTGATTATAAAGATATAATTAATTATGTAAAAGATATACAAAGTAAGAATAATAATAAAATTATAGAAATATCTCCAACAATATCTGAACAAGTTTTAATAAGTCATTACAAAAATTCAAGTGGTATTATTGTAACAGGTATAACTTTTGAAGATATATCAGCAAGAAAGTTATTATATGATGCTGCTAAAAAATACAATTTATCCAAATTTAAAAATAATCAGAATGTTATATTATTAGGAACTCCTGTAGCTAGATATTTAGGTGTAAAACTTGGTGATAAAATAACTATGGTATCTCCCAATGGTTATGTTACAGTTTTAGGTTCTCTTCCAAGTACAGCTGCATTTGAAGTTATAGGTTTGATTTCTACAGGGATGTATCAATATGATAGTTCTTTAGCTATAATTCCTTTCAAAAAAGCCCAAAGTTTTTTTATGTATGAAGACAATGAGGCACAAAATATAGAGATACAACTAGAAAATCCATTTGACGCAGATAAAATAGCACTTAATTTATATAAAAGATTAAAAAATGTAGAAATAAATACATGGGCTACTAATAATAAATATTTGATGAATGCACTTTCTGTTGAAAAAAATGTTATGTTTTTAATTCTGTTTTTAGTAATAATAATAGCAGCTTTCAATATAGTTTCTAGCTTAGTTATGTTAGTTAGAAGTAAAACAAAAGAAATAGCAGTACTTAAAACTATGGGTATGCTAAACAAAGACATAATACTTATATTTATGTTAATTGGAATGCGCATTGGTCTAAAAGGTACAATAATAGGTGGTATATTAGGAAGCGTTATATCTTTGAATTTAGATAGTATTAAAAAAGGGTTAGAAAAATTAGTAGGTATAAATTTGTTCCCAGAAGAGGTATATTTTTTATCGCAATTACCATCTGAAATACAAATTAGTCAAGTTTGTACAATCCTTATGCTTTCATTTTTAGTTGCGTTACTATCAACTATTTATCCTAGTATACAAGCATCTAAGGTTAATCCATCAAAAGGAATTAAGTATGAATAATATTAATAAAAATACAGATGTCATAGTTAAAGCCTTAGGATTATCTAAAATTTACTTTCAAGCAAATGAAAAAATAACTTTATTTAATGACATAAGTTTTTCTTTAAAAAAAGGAGAAACAATAGGTCTTATAGGTTCATCAGGTAGTGGTAAAACATCATTACTAAATGTTATAGGTATGTTAGATACTCCAACTAAAGGAGAAATCATAGTTAATGATATAAATATTGCAGAGTTATCTGAAAATCAAAAGGTAAAATTAAGAGGAAAAAATATAGGTTTTGTTTTTCAGTTTCATAATTTACTACCAGATTTTACAGCTTTAGAAAATGTAATGTTAGCTCAAAGAATCAATAATGTAGAATATAAAATAGCAAAAGAAAAAGCAATTAAAATACTTAATGATTTAAAATTGAAAGAAAGAATAAATCATTATCCTTCACAACTATCAGGAGGCGAGCAACAAAGAGTTTCTCTAGCAAGAGCTTTGGTAAACTCACCTTTATTACTTATAGCAGATGAACCAACAGGAAGTTTGGATACAAATACAGCAAAAGAAGTATTTGACATTTTACTTGAAACAGTAAAACAATATAATACAACGGTATTTTTAGCAACTCACGATAACTCACTTGCAAGTAAAATGGATAAGCAATATAAAATATCTAACTATTCTTTACAGGAGTTAGCATAACATGAAACCTCGGTTTATACATTTAAGATGTAAAACCCAATATTCAATAGGTGAAAGCTCTCTTGATATTTCTAAAATTATCAAATTGAGCAAAGAAAATCATATGCCAGCAATAGCAATGACAGATGCTAATAATATGTTTGCAGCAAGAGAATTTTCTTACAAAGTATCTTCAAATGCTATAAAGCCAATAATAGGAGTTGAGTTTGTAACAATATTTGAAGACAAAGAAACACAAGCTATGTTCGAAGGTGTACTAGTTTTATTAGCGAAAAATGCTGAAGGTTATCAAAACTTATTACAATTACATGATAAAGCATATATGAGGAAATCTTCCTTACATTTAGAAATTCCAAAAATCACTTGCGAAGAATTATATAAATATTCAGAAAATATAGTTGTTTTGACAGGTGGAAAAAATGGATTATTAGCAAATCTTATAAATAATAAAATTAGCTTAGCTAAAGTCTTTTTAAAAAAGTTATCAAATATCATAAATCAAGATTTATATATAGAAATAAATAGATTTTTCACACATGAAGACTACAATTTAGAACCAAAATTCTTAGCTTTAGCAGAAGAACTGCATATACCAATTGTTGCTACAAATAATGTAACTCATGCCTCTTTAGAAGATGTATTAGCTACAGATATTCTACTTTGTATCAAACAAAGTGCTAAACAAGATGATCCATTAAGAGAGCAGGTTGTAAATAATTCATATTTCAAATCGCAAGAAGAAATGTCATCTTTATTTGCAGATTTACCAGAAGCTTTAGAAAACACTATCAAAATAGCAAAAAAATGTAATTATTTTGTTGAAAAACAAGAACTATCTTTACCTAAATTTGCAGATAATGAAAAAGATTTAATAATACATGATGCAGAGAAAGGCTTAGAATATAGACTAGAAACTGAAGTTTTTCCTAATATTGAAGGTGATAGAAAAGAAACTGAAAAAATTTATAAAGATAGATTAAATTTCGAAATAGATATAATTAATAAAATAGGTTTTGCTGGGTATTTTTTGATTGTTGCAGATTTTATAAATTGGGCAAAACAAAATAAAATACCTGTAGGACCAGGTAGAGGATCTGGAGCAGGTTCTTTAGTTGCATGGTGTTTATCTATAACAGATGTTGATCCTATCAGATTTTCATTGCTGTTTGAAAGATTTTTAAACCCAGAAAGAATATCAATGCCAGATTTTGATATAGATTTTTGTAACAATAGACGTGATGAAGTTATAGAATATGTACGTAAAAAGTATGGTATAGATAAAGTTGCCCATATTATCACATTTGGAACATTACAAACAAAAGCAGCGTTGAAAGATGTAGGTCGAGCATTAGGTATGTCATATTCAGAAGTTGATGCTTTATGTAAAAAAATACCATATTCTTCTCCTTTTCATCCATTAAGTTTAAAAGATTTAGTTGAAGATGACGAAGAAATAAAAAAAGAAATTGCAAATAAAGAACATATAAAAGAGTTGTTTGATATAGCTTTGAAATTAGAAGGAGCATATAGAAATGTATCAACTCATGCAGCAGGAGTGATAATTTCTAAAACTCCTTTAAATACAATAACTCCATTGTTTTACGATGAAGGCTCAGATTTTCCTTCAGTTGGTTTCACAATGAAATATTTAGAAGATGTAGGACTTGTAAAGTTTGATTTTCTTGCCCTTAAAACATTAACAATTATTGCAAATGCTGTAATACAAATAAAAAAAACAGAAAATATACAGCTTGATATGTTGAAAATACCATTTAAAGATGAAAATATATCATCTTTATTTGAAAGAGGAGATTGTTTAGGTTTATTTCAATTAGAAAGTAAAGGAATGATTGAAGTTCTTAAACAGATGAAGCCAGATAAAATTGAAGACATAATTGCAATTATATCGTTATATCGTCCAGGACCAATGGAGAATATTTCAGAATATATAGCAAGAAAGCATGGGAAAGTAAAAGTAGAACACTTGCATCCTAAAATGGAAGATATAAATAAAGAAACTTTTGGTATTATGGTTTATCAAGAGCAGGTTATGCAAGTTGCTCAGGCAATTGCAGGGTATTCTTTAGGAGAAGCCGATTTATTACGTAGGGCTATGGGGAAAAAAGATCCTGTTGAAATGACAAAACAGAGGTTGATTTTTGTAAAAGGAGCACTTGAAACAAACCAAATTGAAGACAAATTAGCATCTGAAATATTTGATCATATGGCAAAGTTTGCAGGTTATGGTTTCAACAAGTCACATGCAACAGCATATGCAATGATTTCTTGGCAAACTGCCTATTTGAAAACGTATTACCCAGCTGAGTTTTTAGCTTCATCTATGACAGCTGATATTGGAAGTAACAATAAAGAAATAAGTAGATTTTTAGAATTTTTAGAAGATGCTAAGAAATTCAATGTACATATTTTGTCTCCTTCAATAAATAAGCCATCTTTTGATTTTAGTATCGAAAAAAATGAAAAAAATGAAAAGTGTATAAGATATTCATTATTAGCTGTAAAAGGTGTTTCTAAATCAATGGTTAATGCATTACAAATTGAAATACAAGAAAACGGATTTTTCAAAACTCCAGAAGATTTTTTATCTAGAATAGACAGCAAGGTTTTAAATAAAAGACAGTTAGATGCTCTAATTTTAAGTGGTGCCTTAGACGATTTACACTCTAACCGTAAAGAAATGCATTGTAACATAGAGTTAATGTTATCTTATAATGCCAAAGTCCAATCAGAAAAGAAATCTTCACAAATAGGGCTTTTTTCTTTTGGAGTATATGAACATAAACCTGAAAATTTACATTTAATAAAAACAGATAAATGGTCCTATGTAGATCAAATTTCTGAAGAATTAAATGTAATTGGTTGTTTTTTATCAGGGCATCCTTTATTGGAGTATAAAGACTTACTTGAAAAATACAATGTAGTTACATATAAAGCTTTATTAGAAGATAATATTCTTTCTGCTCATGTAGCAGGATATTTAATGAAAATAAAAGTATCAAAGTCTAAAACAGGTAATATCTTTGTGACTTTAACATTTTATGATTTATCTACAATATTTAGCTTAGCATTATTTGGAAATAATTATGAAAAATATAAAGATAAATTACAACAAGGGCAAATATATATAATAAAAACTAGTTTAAAAATAACAGAAACAGAGATAAAAGTTTTCATAGAAAATATTGAAATATTAAATGAAAATTATAACTCAAAAATTGTTATATCAAATAAAAGACTATATAAGCCCTTACATTATATTGCAAACTTAAAAACCATAGATGAATTAAAAGAAATAACTGATATTATTACAAATACAGAATTTGGAAAAGATTCATTAGAGATTAATATATTGTGTGGAGATGAATATTTAATTTTTTCTCTGAATAATATTACGTTGAATCAAAATGAAATTAATATAAAACACTATCACATTCATCTTAAAAAGAAAGAAGATTAAAAAACTCCGACTTTTTCAAAATTGTAATGTAGTTATTTTTATGGTATTGTTTATATATTATTATAATTTTGAAAATTATAATAAATAAATTTATTTTATAAATCGATAACAAAAAAAATTAATGAACAAATATTTTGTAATAACTAAGCCTGGTTTATTGCTGTCTAATATAATGACCGTTGTTGTGGGTTATATGTTATCTACTTCAGGTTCTGTGTATTGGTATGATTTTTTAGCAGTGATATTTGGTTTAGCCTTTATCATGGCTTCTTCTACTACTATAAATAACTATATTGATCAAGATATAGATACAATAATGAGCAGAACAAAAAATAGGTTATCGATCATTAATGAAATAACCCCTAGAGGATTATTAGTTTTTTCACTTAGTCTTTTTGTAATTGGATTTTCTATTTTATTTTTATATACAAATTACAAAGTTGTGTTAGTAGCATTTACAGGATATTTTGTGTATGTTGTTTTATATACAATGTGGTTAAAAAGAAGATCTACATATTCTACAATAGTTGGTAGTATTTCTGGTGGAGTTCCTCCACTTTCTGGATATTTAGCCCATGAAGGTATTTTTGATATTAATGCAATTTTAGTTTTTTTATTGCTTGCAACCTGGCAAATGACTCATTTTTATGCAATAGGTGTATATAGATTAGAAGATTATACAAAAGCTAACATAAAGATTTTACCTGTTGTATATGGTATAAAAGTCACTAAATATCACATGCTTTTTTGGGCAGTTGCATTTTTAATTGTGACTGTTGCTTTAGGTTGTTTTGCAGATTTAGGAATTACTTATTACATTATATCATCAATTCTAGGATTGATGTGGTGTAAATTTGTTTTAGACGGTTTTAAAAACCATGTAGATAACATAAAATGGGGTAGAAAAGTATTTCTTTTTTCTATATTTCATTTAATGTTTTTAAGTGTGTTTATAATTGTATATTGTATTTTATTTGGTTAGAGGATTAGTATGAAAGTATCTAAGAAAAGCATAATTGTATTAATTAGCTTTGTTTTTTTATATGCTTGTGGTTATTCAGGTGGGGTTATTAACCCAACAGGAATGATAGCAAAAGAGCAGTTGAAACTTATAATAATAGCGTTAGCTTTGATGTTGTCTGTTGTTATTCCTGTGATAATTTTAGTTTTATATTACAGTTATAAATACAGTGATAAAAGAAAAAACATAGATGATATATACGATCCATCATGGACGTATAGTCATAGATTGGAAATATTATGTTGGGGAATTCCAATTATGATAGTTATGTTTTTAAGTTACTTATGTTGGACAACAACTCATGATTTAGATCCATATAAAAGATTTGAATCTAAAAATGAAACTTTAGAAGTTCAAGTGATTTCACTACAATGGAAATGGTTATTTATTTATCCTAAATATAATATAGCTACAATAAATGAGTTGTATGCTCCTATTGATTCAACAATAGCCTTCAGTATGACGGCTGATGCGCCAATGAACGCTATGTGGATCCCTCAATTAGGTGGAATGATATATTCTATGGCAGGTATGAGCACAAAATTACATTTAGTAGGTAATAAAATTGGTGTTTATGATGGGTTATCAGCTTCATACAGCGGTTTAGGTTTTTCTAATATGAAATTTAAAGCTCATATAGTGTCTTTAGAAGATTTTCAAAATTGGGTAACAAAATTGAAATCTCAAGGGAAAGTTCTTACAAAGTCTGAATACGAAAAATTACTTGAAGATAGAGATGAAAGTGGAAATAAAATTATGTTATTTTCTTCTATAGAAGGTAATTTATTCACAGATGTAATTAACAAATATATGATGATACCAGAAGGCTTGAATACTCGTATGCCAATGCCTCATGGTGACCATGGTGCTCATTCGCATCATGGACATCACTAAAACATAATTATGATGTTATAATTTATAAAATACTAAAAAAGAAAGGAAAATGAAATGTTTGGAAATAATATACTAGGTAAATTAAGCTTAGATATGATACCACTCGACGAACCTATTGTTGTTGCAACTTTTATGGGGGTTGCAGTTATAGGTTTAGCAGTTGTTTTTGCTGTGCTTTATTTTAGACTTTTAGGCCCTTTATGGAACAATTGGATTGTTACTGTTGATCATAAGAAAATTGGTATTATGTATATTGTAGCAGCGTTAGTTATGTTTGTTCGTGGGTTAGCAGATGCATTTCTTATGAGAACACATTTAGTATTTGAAGGTTCAGGCCACGGTTTTTTACCTCCTCATCACTACGATCAAATATTTACTGCTCATGGAACCATAATGATATTCTTTATGGCAATGCCATTTATGACTGGTTTGATAAATATAATTTTACCTTTGCAGTTAGGTGCAAGAGATATGGCGTTTCCATTTTTAAACGCATTATCATTTTGGCTATTTGTAGCAGGAGCAATATTAGTTAATTTATCTCTATTTATAGGTTCTTTTGCAACAACAGGTTGGGTTGCATATGTGCCTGTAGCTGATGCATTTTACAGTCCTGGGGTAGGAGTAGATTACTATTTATGGGCAATAAACATATCCGGGGTAGGTAGTTTACTTTCTGGAGTTAACTTTATTGTGACTATATTAAAATGTAGAGCTCCTGGTATGAAAATAATGAAAATGCCTATTTTTTCATGGTCTGTTTTAGCTACATCTATTCTTATAGTTGCAACTTTTCCTGTTTTAACAGTAGATATAACTTTATTAACTTTAGATAGATATTTAGGTACACATTTCTTTACACAAACATTAGGTGGTAGCCCAATGATGTATGTGAATCTTATTTGGATATGGGGACATCCAGAAGTTTATGTGTTAGTATTACCAGCATTTGGTATATATTCTGAAATTGTTGCTACATTTTGTAGAAAAAGATTGTTTGGTTATTCAGCAATGATATATTCTATGGTTGTTATAGTTATACTTTCTTTGCTAGTTTGGCTTCACCATTTCTTCACTATGGGAAGTGGAGCAAATGTAAATACTTTCTTTGGGTTAGCAACTATGGCAATCGCAATTCCAACAGGAGTTAAAATATTCAATTGGTTATTTACTATGCGTAAAGGTAAAATTGATTTTCAATCACCTATGTATTGGGTTGTTGGTTTCATTATTACATTTTCATTAGGTGGAATGACTGGTGTTTTAATGTCTATTCCTGCTGCAGATTTTCAAATTCATGGAACTTTGTTTTTAGTAGCTCATTTTCATAATACTATAATAGGTGGTGTTGTATTTGGTTATTTAGCTGCTCTTGTATTTTGGTGGCCTAGGGTGTTTGGTTTTAAACTTAATGAAACTTTGGGAAAACTATGCTTTTTCTTATGGTTTTTTGGTTTCTATTTAGCCTTTATGCCAGTTTACGTTCTTGGTTTAATGGGAGTTGCAAGACGTGTATCTCAATATGATAATTCACAATGGCAATTTTTCTTAACAATTGCAGCCGTAGGTACTTTAGTAATAGGTGCAGCATTAGTTGTACAAGTATTACAGATTCTTGTTAGTATTATTAAACGTAAAGAATACGCAGTTAAAGGAGATGCTTGGGATCATGGTAGAACTCTTGAGTGGTCAATAAAAGGAAAAGTTCCATTTTATAACTTTGCAGTTATTCCTAAAATTAAAGATGTAAATGATCCTTATTGGGAAGCTAAAGAGCATGACAAAGTTGAAGATAGTATGTATGAAGGTAAACTTGAACGTATACATATGCCTCGTAATTCTATGCTACCTTTTATCATTGGTATGTTATCTACATTATTAGGATTTACATTAGTATTTCATATATTCTGGTTAGCTTTGATTTCTTTTATTGCAATTATAGTATGTTTTTTAATTAGATCTTTTGATTTTAATCAAGATTACTATGTAGAAATAGATGAAATAGAAAGAATAGAAAAAGAAAATAATAAATTAGAGAAATCATTAAAAGGAGATGCATAAAATGTCAACTAATAATATTTCAGATAATAATCATCATGTAAGTCATGAAGCACAAACAAATGAACTTTATTCTTTTGGTTTTTGGTTATTTATTCTGACAGATATCATTTTATTTGCAACACTATTTGCTGCATTTATAGTACTTGGCTCACATATATTACCAGATGCGTTTAATATGAAGCTTGTTTTAGTTGAAACAATAGCTCTTTTAACAAGTAGTTTGACTTTTGGTTTAGCATATATTTTTGCATCAGCTAAAAAAACTTGTTTAGCTGTAATACTTTCTTTTATTACATTATTTTTAGGGATACTATTCATATATCTAGAAGTTAGTGAATTTGCAGAGTTGATATCAGAAGGAAAATCTTGGGATTATCATGCATATTATTCAGCTTTTTTTGTATTATTAGGTACTCATGGGTTACATGTTTTCATAGGAATTTGTTGGTTAATAATTATATTAATTCAAGTATTTTTAAGAGGTTTTGATAATATAGTATTTAGAAAATTTACTCTTTTAGGATTATTCTGGCACTTTTTAGATGCTGTATGGATTTTTGTATTTAGTATTGTATATTTAGTAGGAGCAATATAATGTCATCTGATAAAAGCATTGTAGCAAAAATAAAATCGTATATCGTAGGTTATATTCTATCAATTATAGCAACTTTAATTCCTTTTTATTTAGTTATTACTAAATCTATCGAAGGTAAGTTAGGTACTACTATAATATTTGTATTTGCTTTTTTACAATTTTTAATACAGTTAATTTTCTTTATGCATGCAATGGATGAAGAAAAACCAAGATGGCGTTCTGTATTTATGGCATATACTATTTTTGCATCTGTTCTTTTTGTTGGGTTATCATGGTGGATAATGTCCTCTTTAGATCATTTTGCAATGATGATGTAATATAGCAATAAAAAAAGGTAGTGTTACTACCTTTTTTTATATCGTTTTAAGGTTTTTATGACTATTTTAAATAAATGTGGATTTGATTTCTTTTTTACTTCACAAGTAGCTAACCAAGACTTGAAGTTTGTAGCAAAAGTTATATCTGTAAGCAAACTTACATATAAAGTAATATCATATTCAGGAGATATTTTAACAGCAATTTTGAAAGGTAGTGAATTACATTATAACAAATTATCTGATGCTTATTTTCCCAAAGTAGGAGACTTTATATTACTTCAAGAAAATGATAATGCTGATAACAATTATTATATAAAAAAGATTTTTGAAAGAAAAAATTCTTTCAAAAGAAAATTGGTAGGCAAGTCATCTGAAGAGCAAATAATTGCAACTAATATAGATATTGTTTTTATAGTTATAGCAGCTACTGAAGCTCCTAATTTAAATAAAATAGATAGAATAATATTAGCTTGTAAAGATGAAAAACATGTACATCCAATCATTATATTAAATAAAATAGACTTGTTTGATGATTATGATGAATATTTGGAAATTATAAAAATCAGATTTCCTGATATTCAAATAATTGTTACATCTAAAAATGATTTAAAATCTATAAATTCAATTTATGATATTATTAAACCCAACAAAACAGCTGTTTTGATAGGAAGTTCAGGGGTTGGTAAATCTACTCTAACAAATATGTTATTAAAACAAGATATTCAAAAAGTATCAGAAGTTAGTAATGATAAAAGTAAGGGAACTCACACCACAACTCAAAGAGAATTATTCATATTGAAAGAAGGCGGTTGTATTATAGATAATCCTGGTATAAAAGAATTTGGTATTTATTTAAACAATAATAAATCACTATATGAATTATTTCCAGATATCATAGAACTATCTTTAGAATGTAAATTTACTAATTGTAATCATATAAGTGATGAAGGATGTGCTATATTAAAAGCTATCAAGGATACTCCAGAATTACAAGTAAAGTTTGATAATTTTATAAAGTTAAAAAATGAAGTTCACCATACAAAAAACCTTTTTGCTAAATACAATAAAAACTTCAAAAAAAAGAAAATTATAAATAAAGAAAAAATCAAAATGAGAAAAAAAGTAAATATAAGTACTATAGAAGATTAAATACAATAAAATCTATTTTCCTTATATTTACTTTTAAACTATATTAGATTAATTTTTCTTCTACGTAGTCCCAATTAATTATTTTATCAAACCAAGTATTTAAATATTGTGCTCTTGCATTCTTATAATCTAAGTAATAAGAATGTTCCCAAACATCACATCCTAAAATTATTTCTTTACCTAAAGCAACAGGATTTATTGCATTTGAAGTTCCAATAATTTCTAATTTTTGGTCTTTAGTTTTACAAAGCCAAACCCAACCAGAACCAAAAACTTTTGTACCTTCTGTGATAATTTTATCTTTAAAACATTCCATAGAGTCAAAATGATCTGAAATAATAGATATAATTTTTTTTGTAGGTTCAACGTTAGCTTTCAAAGATTTCCAAAACTCAATATGATTTAAATGTTGGCTAGCATTATTAAAAATAGCTTGATATTCAGATTTATTATATGTTTCTTTTATGATATCTTCTAAAGGCATATCAGAAAATTTTGTATTTTCTATTAATGCATTTAGATTATTAACGTAGGTTAAATGATGCTTGTCATGATGAAAACATAATGTTTCTTTTGACATAAAAGGAGATAAAGCATCATAAGAATATGGAAGTGGTTCCAATGTAAAATTCATGTTCAATACTCCTGAATAGATGATTATTTGTTAATGATGGAAAAAATTGCTTATAATTATAAATGCAAAATTATTACATAAAATATAAATTAGGTTTATAATTCTAACACTAATACTTAAATATACAACAATTATTATATAAAATGAATGATTATGAAAACTTACAAGCTAAGAATTCAGAAAAATACTTATGTTTATATTTATCATCTAATAAATTATATTATGATTGTAAAATATTACTAGATTTTTTTACTCATATATCTGATATTGCTTTAAATGCAGATAATATAATTATATTACAAATAAAATTAAAATGGTATTTAGACGCTTTAAGTTCTTTTAATAAAACAGGTCATGAACTTTTAGACAATGCTATATCTATATTAAACAAATATAATATAGATATAGCGTTAGTTGAACAGTATATTCTAGCTAAAAGCAAAGATTCTGATTTGTATCCCTTTAATTCTTTTTTAGAAATAATAAAATATGGGGAAAATACGGAAGGCTCTTTATGGTTGATATTGGCAGAAATAATTAATCAAAAAGCATTAACTATTATTGAGCAAGAAGCTATTAAAGCAATGGCAACTCGTTACGCAATTGTAGGAATATTAAGAAATGTAGAATTTAATATTTATAGAAACGTTCATACTTTAATTTTTAAAGAAAATTCAAAAGATTTTGAGGTTAATCAGAAAAATATCATAATAAATATTAAAGTTTTATTAGATATAGCTAAAGATATGAACAATAAAATTTTAAATAATAGAAAAATTTTAAATAAAAAAATAAAAAAACTAATGTTTCTTAATAACTTTAGTTCAATCTATATAAAAAATATAATCAATAATCATTATATTTTAGACACTAAAAAAATTGAAAGAATCAACTTGATAAATAAATTAAATATCATTTATAAAATGATATTTAATCTTTATTAATGAAAGATTAATCAATTATTCTCAGCAATATATTAATAAATATTAACATAGTGCTTTCATTATGACTGATAAAACCTAGAAATCCAATAAAATTAAATAATATTTAATTAATGATTATTTAATTTTTTATTTTCATATTATCAAAAATTAACTTTTTGTTAACTATTTATTAGTACTATTCTAATTAAGGTTAACAAAAGATTAACTATATAAAAAATTTTATTTCATTGGGGGTAGTGAAAATGTTAAACAAAAAAGTTGTGTGTGCATTTCTGTACACTTTTGTCGCAAGTCAGGTAACTACAAATTTATTGGCGGCACCTTTCAATCCTGTAACTTCTATAGACGGTAAAGAAGTATCAGGTGCTAATCCTGTAGCTAAAATAGGTAAAACTTATACTGTTGGAGGAGTTTCATACACTCCAGTTGCAGATGAAAATTTTCATGAAGTTGGAATAGCTTCTTGGTATGGTGATGATTTTCATGGAAAACTAACTTCAAATGGTGAGGTTTTCGATATGAATAACTTAACAGCTGCTCATCCTACTTTACCATTGCCTTGTTTTGTTGAAGTAACAAACTTAGATAATGGGCGTAAAATAGTTTTACGTGTAAATGATAGAGGCCCTTTTGTATCTGGTAGAGTTATAGACTTATCAAAAAGAGCTGCTCAATTATTAGGTTATGAAAAAAATGGTACTGCACATGTCAAAGTACAATTATTATCTAAAATTTCTAAAGAAGCAGTTGCAGAAATAAATAAAATCAATATGCTAAAAAATAATGCAATCGATAGACTGAATAATGACGATGTAAAAAATAAAATCACAGTTGTAAAGTCAACTGTAGCAATTGAACCAAGTATTTCTCAGAATTTGAATCTTAATAATATCAATTCTGATGCTAATGATGATTTGTCACAATCTTTTATTAAAAAAGTTTCATTAGAAGAACCTGCTAATATCAAATCGTATATTCCAAGAGGTGTATTTGTACAGGTAGGTGCATTTTCTGATAACAATCCCAAAATCAAATCACATATTGCATCATTGAGCGATATTGGTGTAGTTAGTTTACATAAGATTGATATCGATGGAAAAGATGTTTTAAGAGTTAGAGTAGGTCCTTATGGAAGTATAGACGATGCTATCAAAGTAAAAGAAAGATTAACAAGTTTAGGTTACACTTTATCTAGGGTTGTTGTAGAACAATAAAAATAAATTTTTTTACATAAAAAAGGAAGAATATATTAACATATTCTTCCTTTTTTATGTGGATTTTATGGTAATATATTTGTACACTTTCAAAGTGCTTATTAATAAAAAAGAGAAAATTATAGGATGTTGATTTCAAAAAAATTTATTTTTTCATTAATTATTACAATAATTTTACTTGTTCCATTACCTATACAAGCTCTTATAAATCTTAGAATTAGCGCTCCAAGTGCATTACTTATAGATGCAGATAGTGGGACTATTTTGTTTGAAAAAAATGCTAGTTTAAAAATACAACCTGCATCATTAATAAAGTTAATGTTCATTTATATGGTTTTTGATAAATTATCTAAGGGTGATATAAAATTATCTGACACTGTGATTGTAAGTTCAAATGCAGCAGCAAAAAACTATAGATCTAATCATCCCAATATGTTTCTTCGTAAAGGAGAAAAAATTAATATAGAAAAATTATTAACTGCTCTTACTGTATTATCGGCTAATGATGCAGCAATAGCACTTGCTGAATTTATATATGGTTCAGAAGAAGCTTTAGTTGATAATATGAATTATATGGTTTCTTTTTTAGGATTAAAAAATACTCATTTTACAAATATAACAGGTTATTATGATATTAATCAGTATACCACAGCAGCCGATATAGTTATTTTATCTCGTAAAATAATTAAAAATTTTCCACAATATTTATCTTATTTTAAACTTCAAAATATAAAGCATAATAATATTTCTCAACGTAATAAAAATGATTTATTATTTTCAACTTATCCTAGAAATGTTATCGTAGATGGCCTACAAATAGATAATACAAAAGAAATAGGAAATTCAATAATTTTTTCTGCTTTACAAGAAAAAACAAACTTTAGAATTATTGGTATAATAATAGGTGCTAATTCTGATGATCAGAGAATATTTCTTGCTCAAGGAATGTTAAATTGGGCTTATAATAACTTCACAAAAAAAATCATATATAAAAAAGGTGATTTTATTGTAAAAATACCGGTTATAGGTTCTTCTTCTAAAGATATTGAGATATTAGCTAAAGAAGATATTTCATATATAACTTTGCGTAAACCAAAGAAAAAAAGAGAAAAAATAATATTATCTTATATTGATTTTATAAAATATTCATTTGATAAAAACACTCAATTAGCTAATATCAAAGTAATAGGAAATGGTGATTATAACCTTAATTATCAGATTAACTCTGAAGAAGATATTATTCCTGAAAATAAAATATTACAAATTATTTATTCTCCATATTATTTAATAAAAAGGTTGTTACAAATATGAGATTGAAAAAAACAATTTTTTTATCTTTTGAAGGCGCAGAAGGAGTTGGTAAAACAACTCAAATTCAACTTTTATATTCTTTACTACAAAAACAAGGTTATTCTTGTTTGTTACTAAGAGAGCCAGGTGGTAATTTAGTTGCTGAAACATTAAGAGATATAGTTTTATCTAATAAATATTCAACAAGCAGTATTACAGATACTTTATTATTTACTGCAGCTAGGCATGAAAATATCATAAATAATATTTTGCCTAACTTAGATAAAATAGATTTTATATTATGCGATAGATTTGTATTATCTAGCTTAGTTTATCAAGGGATTGTAGCTAATATTGGTATTGAAGTTATATATGAATTACACCAAAAATTTAATTTTAATTTATTTCCAGATCTTACAATACTTTTAGATTGTTATAATACACAAAATCGATTACAAACTAGAAAAGAAAATAATAAAATTGATAATAATGGTAAAGATTTTCATAGTTTAGTAAAAAAAGCATTTAGTAATGTAGATGAATATTATTTTGCAGAAGTAGTAAAAATAAATTCTGATAATGAAATTTCATCTGTGCAAGAAGATATATTAAGTGTTATACAAAATAAGTACAATTTAAAATTTGATTTTAATTTAAAATAAATGAATGATTATGTTTCCAATTCTTTAAAAAGTTATCCTAAAAACAATTATGTTTTAGGTCATGATTATATAGATGACTTGATATACAAAATGGTAAAAAATCAGTCTTTACATAATTCTTTAATATTTAGTGGGTATAAGGGAATAGGAAAAGCAACTTATGCTATTAGTTTTATCAAAAGAATATTATCAACAAAAAGAAATGATATAAATGAGGGTAATTTAGTAAAAATATATGATGATAATGTAAATAATTTAGTTAATAATAATGTTCATCCGAATTTATTATGTGTTACACCAAAATATGATGAAAAGAAAAAGTCATTTAAATCTAATATATCAATTGATGAAACAAGAAATATAATAGATTTTACACACCTAACTACAATTTATGATACTTATAAAATCATATTGATTGACTCAATAGATGAATTAAACAATAATTCTAAGAATGCTTTATTAAAAGTTTTAGAAGAACCTCCTAAAAACACACTATTTATATTAATATCTCATAACTATAAAAATGTATTAGATACTATAAAATCTCGTTGTATAAATATATCATTTCAAAGATTATCTAGTGATATAATAACTAAAGAAGCAGAAAAACAAGATGGCTATCATAAAATAGATGAGCAAAATAAGAATATTTTATTCGAATTATCTCAAGGTTCTTTAGGAAGGTATATTTGGTTAACTCATGATAATAATTTATCAATAGTCCAAGATTTATTGAATCTGATAACCAAAAATAAATCTATAGAAGGTATATACAAACTATTAGCTAATATAAATAAAGTCAATAATTTTGATATAAGTTTTTTATTAGATATATTATATTCCTATATCGGTAATAATATAGACCTAGAAAACGTTATAGAACTTTCTAGATTGCTAGAAGATATAAACAATGCTAAATGTTATTCAGAAGAATTACATTTAGATAAAAATCATATATTATATTCTTTATTATATAGAATTATCAATTTATAACCTTTAAAATAGGATTTTTTATGTTCTCAGTAATGTTTTATGGTTTCATTATAACATTATCTTTGATAGCATCAATAGGTGCTCAAAGCAGTTTTGTATTGAAACAAGGATTGAAAAAAGAATATATTGGAACAATTATAATAGTTTGTTTGATATCAGATAGTATTTTTATATTATCTGGTATATACGGAGTAGGAGCAATAATACAAAGATACGATATAGTAAAAATTATCTTATCATGGTTTGGTATTATATTCTTAACTGGTTATGGAATTTTAAATATTAGATCAGCTTTTAAGGGTGGTAAATCAGCTAATATAACCAAAGATAAGAAAAGAATTAGTAAAAAACAGGCTATAATGATGAGTATAGCAATTTCTTCACTTAATCCTCATGTATATTTAGATACTTTAATTTTGATTGGCTCTATAGCTAGTAAATATCACCCTTATGAAAACTTTTTTGCTATAGGTTCTATTTTGTCTTCTTTATTTTTCTTTTTATTACTAGGTTATGGTAGTAGGCTAATTGCTCCATTATTCAAAAACCCAACATCATGGAGAATATTAGATGCTTCTGTTGCTATTATGATGTTTTATATAGCTTTTAGAATTTATATTGATTTTCTATAAAAAGCTATCTGAAATTTTCATATCAGATAGCTTCAAAATACAGTATTAAATTAATTATTTTTCTTTTTACTAACAGTTTTATTATTATTTCTGGTAGCAATTACAGCACCATTATATTTATTTTTAATAAAATCTCTAGTACTTTTTGAATATAAAATTCTCATAAGAGTTTTAATTTCTGGTTTATTAAGATCTTCTTGATTAACCGCTATAATATTTGCATAAGGAGAACTAGATTTTTCTACAAATAATCCATCTTTTTTAGGATTTAAATTAGCTTGTAATGCATAATTTGTATTTATAATCAATAAATCAGCTTCTTTATTTTTGTATAAGCTTATTAAAAAAGCAGGGTCTACATTATTTTTTATTTTTAAATTTTTTTTATTTTCGATAATATCATTAAAATCTAAATCTGTTGTAAGTTTTTTATTATTTAATTTAATCAAGCCAGAAGATTGTAAAAGCAATAAATTACGTCCTCTATCAGATACAGAATTACTCATAATAACAGTTGCATTATTAGGGATGTCTTGTAAACTTTTGTATTTTGGTGAATACATAGCAATAGGTTCAATATGAACTTTACCAGCTGAAACTATATTATATTTATATTCATTATTTTGTTTATCAAGATATGGTTGATGTTGAAAATAGTTAGCATCTATATCTTTAGCATAAAGAGCTCTGTTTGCTAAAGAATAATCCTGAAATACTATGATTTTTAAATCAATTCCTTTTTTACTCAATAAAGGTTTTATAAACTCTAAGATTTCTGCATGAGGAACAGCACTAGCACCTATTTTTATTGTAGTATTTGCAAATACTGCTGAAGAGCAAACAGTTAAAAATAATATTAATAATAAAGAAAGAGTTTTAAGTTTTTTTAGTGTATACATTTTATAATCCTTTTTTATCTAGTTTTTGAGTTATTTTATTGCCAGCGAACTGAATGATAAAAACCATTATAATAATAATTAAAGTTGCATAAAGAGTAACTAAATTATTATTTCTTTGAAATCCTTCTATATATGCTAAATTACCCAATCCTCCTGCACCAATTATTCCAGATACAGTAGAATAAGATAGTATAGCAATGCACATAGTTGTTAAGTTAGCTAATATGCTATGTATGCTTTCAGGAATAAGAACTTTACAAATTATTTGTAAATTAGAGTATCCTTCAGATTTAGCTACTTCTATAATCCCAAATGGTATATCTTTTAAACATGTTTCAATAATTTTTCCATAAAAAGGAGCCATTCCAATTACTAAAGCAGGAATAGCAGCATTAGGACCTAAAATAGTTCCAACAAGAAACTTAGTTACTGGTAATAATATAATAACTAATATAATAAAAGGTATTGCTCTGATAATATTTGTTATTACAGAAGATATATTATAAATTACCTTATTTTCATAAATTTGATTTTTTGAAGTACAAAAAAGTAATAAACCTAAAAGTACTCCAAATATAGATACCAATATAGTAGAAATACTAACCAAGTAAAGACTTTCTAAAGTAGCATATAATAAATTTTCATACATCATATCTGTCATTTTATATTATTACCCTTGCTGGAATATTCTTAATTTTTAAAAAATTAACTATATTATTATATATATCTTCGTTGATTGTATTTTTATTGCTTAAAGCTTGAAGTAACAATGTTCCTTGTGATTGATTATTGATAGATTTAATATTTGCTTCAATAATATTTAACTCTTTTAAATCAAATTCTTTTTTTAAAGTTTCAAGTAAAGACATATATATACCTGCATCATCAAGATACATATCTAAATAATGATTATTAGGTATATTTATATTAGTTGTTAGTGAATTACGTAAAAATTTATTTGTAATTTCATTAGTTGATGTAGATAAAACAGTCTTAAGATCTCCATGTTCAATTATTTCTCCATGTTCTAAAACTGCAATTTTATTACATATACTATATAAAACCTCCATTTCATGAGTAATTAATATAACAGTCAAATTTCTTTCAGTTTGAATTTTTTTCAACAATTCTAAAATATCATGAGTGTTTTTTGGATCTAATGCAGAAGTTGCCTCATCGCATAAAAGTATAAAAGGATCGTTTGCTAAAGCTCTTGCTATACCAACTCTTTGTTTTTGTCCACCGCTTAGTTGATGAGGATAATGTTTTTCTTTACCTTCTAAATTTACTAATTTTATAAGATTTTTAATTTTATCCTTAATTTCTTTTTTAGAAATACCTAAAATTTCTAAAGGTAAAGCAATATTTTGTTCTACATTACGATTAGCTAGAAGATTAAACCCCTGAAAAATCATTCCAATTTTTCGTCTTAAAATTCTAAGGTCACTATTTTTTAATGATAATAGATTTTTATTTTTTATAAAAACAGAGCCAGAAGTTGGTTTTTCTAGTAAATTTAAGATTCTTAGTAAAGTACTTTTTCCGGCACCGCTTTCACCTATAATTCCATAAATGTCATTTTCACTAATTTTAAGATTGATATTTTTTAAGGCATAATCACTATTATATTTTTTAGAAACATTATTTATTTCTATTAAGTATCCCAATTATCATAATCCTCCAAAAACAAAATGATATTATATAATCACATTATTTCCATATGCAGTATTACATTCTATCAAAAATATATTCATATATCAATGAAGAAATGGAGAATTATATATTTTAAAGACCTAATTTATTTATGCCTAATTTGTAAATTAAGTTTAAAAAATAACTCTCCGTTTTCTTCATAAATAAAACCAAATCTATGACGATTTGTAGAAGGAGTATCAAGTTTTGTATTCAAGTATAAAAATTGGTTTAATATTTTTTCTTTAATTACATGATACAAAGCAAGATTACCATCAATTTTTACAACAATTATTCCATTAGATTGATTTTCTCCATCCCATTTTCTAGTAGAAAACATTCCTAATAATATAGATTTTAACAATCTTTTTATTTTTATAATTTCAACTTCATCTTTAACCAATAAATTTATATGAGAAGCTCTACCTTTATAATAATCTAGCAATATTCTACTAATAATATCAGTTATATTACTATCTATTATATTTAAGTTATATTCAAAAATAACATTATCACATTTATAAAAAGAAAATACCCCACCATTTTGTTCTATAGACTTAATTCTATCTTGTACTTTTGCTTTTGTTTCAATAGAGTTAATTTCTCTAATACTTCCAGAAAAATTAGTTATTTTATAAATAAAGTTTGTTGCGGAAGAAGCATTTAAAAGTGTAGGCTTACTTCCTAAAAAAGATTTAATACCTAAGGGCTGATCTGCATATGTTTAACTATTATAGTTAAAACCAACTCTTATATCTTCTTTATGAAATGAAGAACCTTTAAAGTTTTTTATATTAAAAATATTTAATATATCCTTTATAGTTAATAAATCAAATGTTGTACTATTATTATTTGTTATTTCATTAAAAATAGAATATATAAGTTCATTTGGTAATATTTCATTGATATTAAAATTTTTTGTTTGTCCATCAGATTTAATACTTAAATTATCATTATCTAGGGTATAAACAATATCTTCATTATTATGTTTTAACACAAATATTTTAACAAAATCATTTATGTGTATTATATTTAAGTACTCATCATGCCAATATATTTTGGGATCAAATATAATTTTGAAAAAAGTATATAGCTCACTCCATTCTCCCTTATTAAAAGAACAAGTATTAATTATGTCGTAATTCTCATTATTACTCATATACTTTATTACCTCTCTTGCTACATTATAAACTACATCAACGAAACACTATTACCTAATTGTTTCATGGCCTGAGAATTACTCTCAGATAATATAAAATCATCTGGAAACCCCATCATTCTTTTAGCTTGTAAAGGTCCTAATCTAACTATTTCCCCATTTACTATATAACCATCCCAATTCCGCCTATCCTCTATAGGAGACCCTTTGCCACCAACTCTTAGTGTATAACCTATTTTTTTATTACAATCCCTTCCCCAAATATCAGACATTGTCATATTTAAAGGTATAGCTTCTGGAAAACTAAATGGTTCTTTTGTTTTTACTAAATCATTATTAAAACCAACTATATATACTCTTGGTCTATGTTGAGGTCTGCCAAAATCACTTGCTTTTATAACTTTATAAAATATATTGTAGTTTAATTCCTTACTTAAAACATCACATATAGTTTTAAAAGTTTCTCCATTATTATGATTAATTAAGTATCTTACATTTTCTAATATAAAAGCTTTAGGTTTCTTAGCTTTTAATATATCAGCAATACAAAAAAATAAATTTCCTCTTTCTGAGTTATCCATATCAGAAAATCCTCTTTTATGTCCAGCTTGTGAAAAAGGTTGACAAGGAAACCCAGCAGATAAAATATCATGATCTGGAATTGTATGAGGAGATATTTTTCTTATATCGTTATTAAAAACTGTATCTTCAATATTAAAGTTTTTTTTATAAACTTCTCTGGCATACTTATCTATTTCTGAAGAAAATACACAATTACAATCTAGTTTTTTTAATGCTAGATGAAATCCACCTATTCCAGCGAATAAATCTATAAATCTCATAATTTAATTGTTACTCTTATCTTTTATAGGTTTATTTTAATCTTCTTTTTTCTTGCCTTTAACCTCAACCTTAACTGCTATTTTGGCTAACTCTTCAAAAGACATATTTAATTTTACCGTACCACTTTTTCCTAAGATAATCCACTTTTATATTTTTTAGGTTTAGTCTCTTTATATTTAACCATGAACTAATACTTATATATTAATTTTGTATTATTCATTTTACTAATAAATAGATTAATTCTTTCAATCTCATCTAAGTATTTTGTATTCTATCTAAAACTAAACATATTAGCATATTTTTGTATATGTTTATGAGATACCCGATGATAAATTCCATTTATACTTCTTTTACAATGAGCAAATGAACCTTCAATTCTATTTGTAATAACTTCATTTCTTGCAAATTCTCTATTCTTATGATTTACAACATAATGTGTTCTATTTTTATTTAAAGATTTATAAACAGGGCTTTAATCTTATGAATAATTGCATTTTGAGATACATTCTTTTCAATAATAGGTAATATATTTTGTTTTTACTTTATCAAAATAAGAGTATCTTATAGTTTTATTACAACATTATAAATGCCTAAAATAGGTGCTTTATCACCTTGAATTTTATTATAATTCATGATTTTTTTGCTTGGGTGTTTATTACTTTCTTTTCCAGCTACATAATTTTCATCAATATCAACTGTTCCCTCATATAATTCAACATCAGCATTTGCTATATATTGAATTTTTTGTAGCATATACCAAGCTGTTTTTTAGTTACTCCAATATCTTAAGATAATTGAATAGAGCTAATACCTTTTTTATGAGAAGTTGTTAAATAAAAAGCCATTAACCATTTTTGTAGAGATATTCTTGAATTTTCTAATGCTATCCAACTTTTACTATAAATCTTTTAGTACAATTACTACACTTATACTGAATACTATTTTTAAATTTGTAGATTTTATCATCACATTTACAATGAGGACAAATTGGTTATCTCCCCATCTTATTTGAGCTAGATATTAACACATTTTGCTTCAGTATCAAAATGTTGAGTGAATTGAAATAAACTTTTGAATTTTAATTCCATTAGTATAATACTCTCATAATTTTTTGGTTATATTATTAGAATTAATTGTAATAGGTGGAATATATAAGTTAACATCTTCTAATGTCTGCTTATTACTAAATAATGTAGGTGCTAATTGATATAACCAATCTATAACTAGATTCAGTTATTACAGGTATTTCTTTGAATATGAATTCAACTCTTTTTTCTAAATCAGAATTTATTTTTAAAGTCATTTTTATTTCCTTATTAAATTGTGTACAAATAAAAAAGAGACTAAAATAGATTAGTCTCTTAAATTTGATTTATTGGGTTTGAGTATTTGGTCTTTTATGTATATAATTATCAAGAAATTTTAATAAATATAGTTGTTTTTAATCAAGATCATTATAAAAATTCTGATTATTTAGACTATCAATAAAGGTATCTAAATGTTTAATAGCTTTATTAATTATAATAGTTCTTTTGTCAGCTTTCTTTAATTTTTTAACATTAGGATTAATTAAATCTTCTTTCTCTAACTCAGGAAATAAACCAAGATTTATATTCATGGGCTGATAATTTCTAGATAAGTTCCCAATTGTAACATGGTTTATCATAGATCCAATAGCTGTAGTATCTGGGAATTTTAATTCAATATTTTGTGTTTTGGAATGTATAAAATAAGCAGAAGCTAAACCTAATGATGTGCTTTCTACATATCCTTCACAGCCAGAAATTTGTCCTGCAAAGAAAATATTTGGATGTGATTTTAAAGATAGATTATTATTCAATAAAACAGGTGAGTTGATAAATGTATTTTTATGAATGCTTCCTAACTTAGCAAATTCAGCATTAGCTAAAGCTGGTATCATACGAAAAATTCTTTTTTGCTCTGCATATTTTAATTTTGTTTGAAAACCTACAATATTATACATTGTACCTTGAAGATTATCTTGTCTTAATTGAATAACAGCATAAGGCTTATCAGTTGTATGCGGATTTGATAAGCCAACAGGTTTCATTGGCCCAAATAATAAAGTTTGTTTTCCTCTAGATGCCATAACTTCAATAGGAAGACAGCCTTCAAAAAAAGGAATATCTTTTTCCCAATCTTCAAATTCTACATATTCAGCATTTATTAATTCATTATAAAAAGCATTATATTGTTCTTCTGTTAAAGGGCAGTTTATATAATCTTTACCAGAACCTTTATCATATCTAGATTGAAACCATGCATGATTGAAATCTATACTATCTTTATAAATTATAGGAGAAATAGCATCAAAAAAATTTAAAGAGTTATCACCAATTATTGTTTTGATTTTCTCAGACAAATTAGGAGATGTCAAAGGTCCAGTAGCAAGCACTAATGTATTGCTATCATCTGCAATAAAGTCTGATAAATCAGAGAATTCTTGATTAACAAGAGTGATATTTTTATGTGATGATAAGGATTTAGTAACATTTTCAGAAAAAGCAATTCTATCTACAGCTAAAGCATCTCCAGCAGGTACTTTATATTTATCTGCAGTTTGTAAAATTATAGATTTAAGTTTTCTAAGTTCATCATGTAATAATCCTATTGCTGATGTTTCTTTGTTATCACTACGAAAAGAATTTGAACATACAAGCTCTGCAAAATTAGCAGTTTTATGAGCTTGAGTATTCAAACTTGGTCTCATTTCATATAGTGTTACATTATAATTTAAGTTTGCTAATTGCCAAGCACATTCAGATCCTGCAAGACCGGCTCCTACAACAGTAACGTTTTTTTTATTATTCATAATTTTATTTATTCTTTCCAACGAGGTGATATATTATTTTCTATATTAAATATATCTAAAGTTCTAGATATAGTGTGAGATACTAAATCATCAATATTATTTGGTTTGTTGTAAAAAGCAGGAACAGGGGGCATTATAATTGCTCCATTTTCGGTTGCTTTTTTCATTATGTTTATATAACCCATATGTAATGGAGTTTCTCTGAATAAAAGAATTACTTTTTTTCTTTCTTTTAAACAAACATCTGAAGCTCTAACTATCAAATTATCATCGTAACAATTTGCAATGGCAGATAGTGTTTTTACAGAGCAGGGTGCAACAATAATACCTAAAGTTCTATAACTTCCTGATGCTATAGAGGCTTTCATATCAAAATTATGAAAATATTCATCTGCAAGATTAATAACATCTTTAGGAGATAATTTTAACTCTTCTTTTATAGTAACAAACCCCATTTCTGAGACTGTAAGTATAGTTGGAATATGTAATTTCTTTAATTCTTGTAGTAATTTTATACCATAAATAGAACCACTAGCACCTGTTATTGCTATAATCAGTGGTAAATTGTTAGATTTTTTCATTTGACCTTATGTATTAAAAAACATTCTTTTTGATACTTTGTTTTTTAGTGTTCTTTTTAGAAGTATTAACTTTGGTTACTACAGTTTTTGTTTTTATTGGTGATACCTTAATAAAACATTCAGAAACTTTTTTGTTAATGATAGTTTGACAAGCAAAATTAGCATTGCTAGCTGAAAAATTTTTGTATTGAACTACATATAACTTATCTTTTTCTGTAATAGTTAAGTTTTTCTTTTTTAATAAATTTTTCAAACTTGCAACCTTTAAGGCATTAAATGATACGTTCAATGCTCTTTGATAGGTAGAAAATGCACCTAATTGTATATTATAATTACCTGGTGAGTATGATAAAGTTAAAGTTTTAACAAATTGATTACCTCTTTTGACATCAGGACTTATAACAACATAATCGGCTTGTCTGATTTTTTGAATATCAGGATCTTGGGTGATTGTGTATGCAGTAGAAGATAAATTAAAGTTATTTATTTCTGAACTATTAGTGAGAATATATGCATCATCATTAATTTCATTATCTATTTGCTCCTTATCGGATACATATAAAAAATCATCATTTGTTTTATTAGTATCATTTTTTAAAGTGTTAGGTTTGTATGTTAATTGTACTAAATATTTTCTATTATTATCTGCTAATTCTAAGCCTTCTCTTACAATATTTTTCACGTATTCATCTCGTTGCTCACTACTTTCTAAACCCATAGCTACAGTAATAATACGAGAATCATTTTTGTAGGCTGAAGTTATTAAATTATAACCAGAAGCACGAGTATAACCAGTTTTTATACCATCTACTCCGTCGTAATCTAATAAATGGTTAGTATTATTATATTTTATTCCATTCCACTGATAACTATTTGTAGAAAATAATCTGTAATATGAATTAAAGTGAACCATCAAGCTACGAGATAAAAGAGCCATATCATATGCAGTAGTATATTGCTCTTTATTTGGGAGACCTGTAGGATTAGTAAAATGAGTATTGTTTAAACCTAAGTTTTTCGCAGTTTGATTCATAAGTTTAACAAATTCTTTTTCATTAGAAGAAGATACAGTTTCTGCTACAGCATAAGCCATATCATTTGCAGATCTGACTATGATTGCAACAATTGCATCCTTAACTAAGATAGCTGACCCTGCAGGTAATCCAAGTTTACTTGGTTCTTGAGAAGATGCTTTTTTTGAAATGAAAATTTTTTGATTGAATGATATCTTATTATTTTTGATTTTATCAAACAAAATATATAAAGTCATAATTTTAGTTAAAGATGCAGGATACATTCTTTCATTTTCTCTATATGCAGATATAGTTTGTCCGTTATTATAATCAATAACTATATGAGAAAAGGGTCTTGTAGAATTAGCTAAAGCTACACTAAAGCTAAAATTTATAGTTAAAAGACACACAAAAAACAATATAATTCTAGCTAAGCTCATAAAGTCTCTATTATTTTTAGTTATAATATATAAGTAAGATATACTATTTATGATACACTAAAAAAGATCCTTATAAAAGTTAATTTTACTAATAATATTATATAAAATTTTTAACTTTTTATTCATATTTATTTGCAATAATAGTCTTAACAGATGATCTATAAAATAGATAAAAAAAAGCCCCTACAATAAAATATGTAGAGGCAAGTGGGATAGTGCGACCAAAAGATTTGGTCTACAACTTACTTGTTAAAAGTAAGTTGGTTCTTTTAGAAGGGATTAATTTTGACCTTTCCCTTCTTTATTCTTTATAACTTTACTATTATATAGTAAATCTGGAATTAATTCATCTTTTACTTTTTTTAGTAAGTCTATGTTTGTTAAAGTTTTATCTTGTATCAGATCTGGATGTAGTATCTGAGATAATTTAAAACCTTCTCTATACAAGCGTATTGTTTTTATACCAGATTGCCAAGCTAACAAATATGAACTACTAAAATCTGATATATGTGAATCTACTGGCAAAACTACTATATGACTTACAGCTCCACTAATAAAACTTTGAGCTGCAGATATCATTTTAATTTGGTCTGTATGATTTATATATCTATTGTTATTATTAGCAGATATTAACAAACCATCAAATACATTGATATGTTCTTCCTTTAAGTATGGTGCTCCTACCATAGTTCCATAACCAGTAACATATTTGTTTGCAGCAGTTATTTGTTCTTTAGTGAAGCCAATTTTTTGTAATAAAGAAACATTTGGATCTTTAAAATCATCTAAATTAAGGTTCAAAACATTTACGCAAAAGTCTTCACCTAAAATATAATGATTAAAAAGAAATTCTATATTGAAAATATCAGAAATAAGATCTTCTATTTTATTTAAAATTTCTTTTGTGAAGCCTTTTTCCATAAGAGATTTTTCATTAATATAAGGACAATCATTCAAAGTATGATAACCACACATATATTTTATTATTTCATCTATGTGCTGTTCATTATAATTCAAGGTTTTTAATCCCATTATTGCAACAGGAATTATTTGTTTTGTATATTTACCATCTATATTTTTTTTATTTGTCATTATTCCTAAAGAAGGCATTACAGAAGAAGTTACATTTTCTATAAGTGCTTCCATAGAGTTTTTTAAAGATAATGAGGTAACTTGCGCATTTCTTAAACCATGCTTTATACATAAATCTACAACTTCATTCCAAATAAAAACTGCTTTATTACTTAATTCTATATCATCACATAAATGTTTATTAAATGGCGTAGGTAAAATTGTTAATCCTTTGTAATTGCTACCAGAATTTGCAGCTTCTTTATGATTATGTAAAGTATTCAAAACGCTGGTTTCATTTTCCTTGTATTTAGGAAAATATCCTAGCTTAGCAGCAATCATAGATGAAGCAATATAAGAATACCCTGTAAGTAAAGATGTTATAGCAGAACACATAGCTCTAGCTTTGTCACTAGCATATGGGATACCAATTGACATTAAATATGCTGCAAAATTACAGTAACCTATTGATAAAGGTCTATAATTCATAGTTTCTTTAGCTGTTATTTCATTAGGATATAAGGCCATGAAAAATAGTATATCTTGTGCTGTTATAAGTAATTTAACAACATGAGAAAACTTTTCAACGTTGAATGTTCCATCATCTTTTCTAAAATGAAGTAAATCTATATTAGCAAAAGGGGAAGAGGTATTATCTAAAAACATATAGTCTTCATTTAAAGATGATGCTCTTATATATCCGCTATTTTGACATGTATTCCATTGATTTATTGTTGTATCAAATTGAATAGATGGTTCAGCACAAACCCAAGATGCATAACATATTTGGTTCATTAGCCAAGAAGAAGAAATACTTTTAGTTTCTTCTGAAGTTATAACAGATGTCAAAGACCAAAGGTCATCATTTCTTACATTATTTAGAAAATCATTAGATAATCTAATAGATAATGATGTGTTATATCCAACAAAATTATTATAGTATTCAGAAGAATTAGCATAAGTTTGAAAATCAAAATACTGTTCTTCATTTGAAGCCATAGATAAAATTCTTCTTATGAATTTTGCAGGAATTTTAAGACTTTGAGCAAGAAATAAATCTTTTTTAAGTTCTAAGTTGTTTTCTAAATCATTTTTATCATTGAAATTATTACAAGTTTCTTTAACATATCCAAGTATTTTATGAGTTATTTGCGAGCCTGTAATTAAAGAAACCATTTGCTGTTCTGCTTTAACTTTCCAATAAACAAAATCTAAAATATCTGGATGATTATCATTCAAAATAGCAAGTTTAGATATATTATAATTAGGTGAAGTAGTTTTTATAGTATTTGCAAGTTTATCTGATAATTGGACAAAATTTAATACACCACTTGCATAAACACCAGTTTTATTAATTTCATTTTTACTTCTAACAGAAGAATAATTAGTGCATGATCCTATAGAACAACTGAACAACTTAGATTCGTTATTTAATAACTGAATTATACCGTCATCATGAGCTCCACTATTACCTGTTGATAGAATAAAAGAAGAAAATACAATTTCTTTAGTAGAAACTGCTGGATTTTCATACGTATTATTATCAAGCTGAGGAACAAAATAATAACTTAAATCATTACTAATTCCATATGCCCAATATAAACCTTGATGAGTCATTTGTATAGTTGATGGAAGAGCTATTTGATTTATCAAAATATAAAACATTTCTTCGTAAAAGATTTTAGCAGTATCTTCAGTTTCAAAATATTTATTTTTATAACCGTTATATGTCCAAGATAATGCAATTCTATTTATTAATTGTTTAATACTTGTTTCACAAGAAAATCTTTCAGTATCTTGTAATAATGCAAGTTCATCTGTATCTGCAATATTTCTTTGTAACCAGAGAGGTAAGTTATCTTCATGAACTTTCTTCAAAATAGTAGGGACTATTTTTTGCTTAACAAAATGTCTTTGAACCACATTTTCTATTGCTGAAATAGACCAATTAGCAGGTACTTCTAAATTTTGACAAGAAAAAACTATGTTACCTTGCTCATCTTTGATTTCGCAAGGTATCTTAATATATTCTATATTCTCTATATTAAAATTAGATGTAAATACCCTATTAAATTCCATATTTAATTAAATGCCTCGTTACATTACATATTATTTATACTAAGTATTTTTAGAAAAAGTTGTAATTCACATACAATAATTTTATTAACTAATAGTTAATTATTACACAAAATTGATAAATTTCAAGATAATTAATTATAAATTTTGTTGTTTTATACCATCCTTCTGATTTAATATTTGCACTATAAATCACAGGGAAAATATAGAAGAGGTTTAGAATATTTACATTTTTACTGTTTTAGTCTAAAGTATATAAGTATGAATTATATATACTAATTTTATTAATATAAGAATATGAATGATGAGAATTTTGATATTTTGGTGGACAATATTATTTGGTAAATTTGTCGGGAAAGATGAGTTTGGTAATAAGTATTATGTTTATAGGTTTTCATCTGTTAAAAAAATTAATAAACGTTGGGTTTTATACAAAGGAATAGTTGAGCCTTCTAAAGTTCCTGACATTTGCAATATGTGGCTTAGAGGAGCAATTGAAGAGTTTCCAAAAATTTATAAGAAATATACTTGGCAGAAATCTCATTTGCCCAATTTAACAGGAACAAAATTTGCTTTGAAACATATCAATAACAAATCAAATAGTTATAATACATATTCTGCATGGATAGAAAAAAGGTAATACCTATGTCTTTTTTTAATAATATATTTAATATATATAGAGATTTTATAGTAGGTATTATATGTGTGATATGTTTATGTTTTGTATTCATGTTTTATGAAAATACACATAACATGACACAAGGTAAAAAAAATGATAAATATTTTTATTATAATTTTAATATCAGTTCTGTAGAAGGTTTGGAAATTTCTGACCCCGTCAGATTATCTGGAGTTGAAGTAGGTAGAATTATCAACATATCCTTATCGCAAAATTATACTCCCAATGTTACTATAGCAGTTAATAAAGATTTAGAAATACCAGATGATAGTTCAATAGTTATATCTTCTACATCTATATTAGATTCTCATAAGATAGTCAATTTAGTATTAGGTATAAACATAAATATACTTTCTGATGGCGATAGTATATTTTATGCTACGTCTGCAGTTTCTTTTAATCAATTATTAGATTTAGCATCCAAAACACTTAAGATAGAAAAAAATGAAAAATTATAGATTTTTAGAAATAATATGTGGTTTAATATGTATTATTGTTGCTTCGGTATTTGTATTTTATGTTTATAATTTGACTAATAGCTCTAGTAGTATAAAGCAGAATTATACAATAAAAGCAAAATTTAATAATATTGGACCCTTACATTTAGGAGCACAAATTTTTATTAGTGGTATAAAAGTTGGTACTGTCTCTGCTATAATTCTTGATCAAACAGATTATACAGTAGAAGTAAGTATGTCTATTATAAATAACACAAAAATTCCGTCATTAGTTACAGCTTCAATTGAAAGTGATGGTTTTTTCGGAAAAAATTGCATACGATTATATCCTAATACAGAAGCTGGTAATATATCTTATCTAAAAGATAACCAATATATTGAAAATACTAAAGATTGGGAGTCTATAGAAGATAAAATTGGTAATTTTTTCTTTAGTAAATAACATGTACACAAATTGTTTTAATATATTTATTATTTCTTTTTTATTAATATGGATCATGTGTTTTAATTCACAAGGTGCATCTTTTAATAAAGTAAATGGTGGTGGAGTGTTTAATTTTTTTAATAAATCCACAGGTAAATATGAAACAGCTGATATAAAAATAGGCGACGTATATAAATTTGATAATGATTTATCTGTACTTTTTAGGGCTTGTTATAAGTCATCATCTCAAGATGAACCAGAAAACATTGCATTTTTACAAGTTAGTAAAGTTGTTCCTAAAAACGATAAATCTACTATAAATTTAATTCCAACTATAGCTATTCCTGAACAAATTTTAGTCAATCCACAAGATGGCTTCGAAACTAGATTTATTTTTAGTGGTTGGCTATTCAGTAGTTCTCCTTCTGTAAACACAGTTGTAGATGTTATCTATGATATTTCTTTAATTAAATGTTATTTTGATAATTAATTTTTTGTAAATTATATTAAATTTTCCTTAATATTTTCTAGTATTGTTCTCTTTAGATTACTCAATTTACTCAGAAGTATTTGTGCCATAAGTTGTATAGCATTATCTATACCATCTGTTACTATATCTATGATCTATAAAACACAGTTATGATATATAAATCTGTTTTATAGCAACTAAAATATTTCCTTGGTTTATAAATGAGCAAATTATTTTACTAATTTATTTATATCTTTTAAATATAAGCTCTAGAATATTTAAGAATTGAATATTATAAAACACATAAAATAGGTTTTATCTTACTATAATGTAAATTAGATTAACATTAGTTATTGAAAATTTTACAATAAGGTAATTAGGAAATAACTAAAATAATATATCAAGTGAGTGTTTTTCAAATACCTCTTTCAAAAACTTATCTATAATTTTTTTATTTTCTTCATTTCTTACCTTAAGCAATATAGGAACAGCAAATTCTGTAGGAATTAGCAAAGGTGTTGTCGTCTTACCAAATGCATTAGGAAAATCATTCTGTTTAGTTCTATGCCAATATGCACCTAGTGAAGGTTTTCCATCAAAATATCCAATTATCAATACAAAAAATTCGTCTTTTGTTTTAATTGTTTGGCAATTTTGCCATCTGCTTACAATTTTTTTTCTTTCATTTGGTAGCATCCTTGTTTTTATAGTTATATATTATATACATAAAACTAGAGAAGATACTTTTTTAAATATTTACCTGTATAACTTTCTTTACATTGCGCAACTTTCTCAGGAGTACCTTGTGCTACAAGTTGGCCACCATTATCTCCACCATCTGGTCCTATATCTATTATGTAATCTGCTACTTTAATGATATCTAAATTGTGTTCTATAACAACAGCAGTATTGCCTTTATCTACTAATGATTGAATAATTTTTACTAATTTATTTATATCTTCAAAATGCAATCCTGTAGAAGGTTCATCTAAAATGTATAAGGTTTTACTAGTAGATTTTTTAGATAATTCTTTTGCAAGTTTTATTCTTTGAGCTTCTCCACCTGAAAATGTAGTTGCTGATTGTCCTAAAGTTATATAATCTAAACCTACATCGCATAATGCTTGGAGTTTTGAATGAATTTGAGGAATTGAAGCAAAAAATTTATTAGCTTCTTCTACTGTCATATCTAAGATATCTGCAATAGATTTACCATTCCATTTTATTTCTAAAGTTTCTCTATTATACCTTTTACCTTTGCATTCTTCACATTTAATATATACATCTGCAAGAAAATGCATTTCTATTTTTATAACTCCATCACCCTTACAATGTTCACATCTTCCTCCTTTTACATTAAAAGAAAATCTACCTATTTTATAACCTCTAGATTTTGCTTCTGGAAGTTCAACAAATATAGCTCGTATGGCATCAAATACTTTTGTATAGGTTGCAGGATTTGAAGTTGGCATTTTCCCAATTGGCGATTGATCTATATTTATTATCTTATCTATGTTATTTAAACCTGTGATTTTTTTATGAGAAGCAGGTGCATCTTTAGAACTATAAATATGTTGAGAAACAGCTTTAAATAAAGTTTCATTAATCAATGTTGATTTACCAGAACCAGAAACTCCAGTTACACATACTAAAGTTCCAAGTGGTATATTTACAGTTATATTTTTTAAATTATTTCCTGAAGCTTCATGTATAGTAATTTTTTCTCCATTACCTTTTCTTCTTATTTTGGGAATATCTATTTTTTTCTGACCCGTTAGATATAATCCGGTGATACTTTCATGATTACTTTCTATTTGTTCTATAGTTCCTTCTGCAATTATATTACCACCATGTATACCAGCACCTGGTCCCATATCTATAATATAGTCTGCCATTTTTATAGTATCTTCATCATGCTCTACAACAATTACTGTGTTATCTAAATTTTTTAAATGTTGTAAAGTTTCTAAAAGCTTATCATTGTCTTTTTGATGTAAACCAATTGATGGTTCATCTAAAATGTATAATACACCTGTTAATCCAGAACCAATTTGGGAAGCTAAACGTATTCTTTGGCTTTCTCCACCTGATAATGTACCTGCTTTTCTAGAAAGATTAAGGTATCCTATGCCGACATTATTCAAAAAAGATAATCTTTCTATTATTTCTTTTAAGATCTTTTCAGAGATAAGTTTTTGTTTTTCAGATAATTTGTCATTTAATTGTAAAGTCCAATTATAACAATTATTAATTGATAATTCAGTAATTTGGTAAATGTTTTTATTATCAATTTTAACTTGTAAGGCCTTTTTATTTAGTCTTTGACCTTCACATTTTGGACATGTCTCTTCTAATAAATAATTACTTAAATGTTCTCTTGCCCAGGTAGATTCAGTTTCTAAATGTTTTTTATTAAGAATATTAATTAAACCATCAAATGGTTTATTTATAGATGTTTTATGATTAGATACTTCAACTTCAAATTTTAAACTTTCTGTGCCAGTACCGTATAATAAAATATTTTTGAATTCTTCTGTTAAAGATACATAAGGAGTAGTTTCACTTACTTTATATTTTTTAGCTAATGCTTTTAATAATGTTTTATAATACCCAGAAGCACTGTTTTTAGAAGACCAAGGTTCTATAGCATCTATGAAAGGCTTCATAGGATTTGGGATTAGCAAATGCTCTGAAAAAACATTTAAAGTACCTAATCCATTACATTTTTCACAAGCTCCAAAAGGGCTATTGAAAGAAAATAAACGAGGCTCAATTTCTTCAATAGAAAAACCAGAAACTGGGCATGCAAATTTATTAGAAAGAATTATATCTTCCTGAGTATCTAAGTTGTGTATGTTACAAATACCATCTGTTAATTCTAATGCTGTTTCTAAACTTTGAACTAATCTTGTAGAGATTTCTTCTTTTATTATTAATCTATCTACAACAACAGATATATTATGTTTTATATTTTTTTCTAAGTGAGGAATTTCATTGATATCATATAAATTTCCATCTACATTAAGTCTTTGGAAACCTTTTTTCCTTATATCTAATAATTCTTTTTTGAATTCTCCTTTTTTACCTCTAACAATTGGAGCTTCGAGATATATTTTTGTACCTTCTTTAAATTTCAAAATTCTATCAACCATATTAGAAACACTTTGTCTTTCAATAGGTAAACCTGTTACAGGAGAGTAGGGTATACCAACTCTAGCAAACAATAATCTTAAATAGTCGTATATTTCTGTAATTGTACCGACTGTAGATCTAGGATTTTTTGAAGTAGTTTTTTGTTCAATAGAAATAGCAGGAGATAATCCTTCTATAGAATCAACATCGGGTTTGTCGAAAGTTCCAAGAAACTGTCTAGTATATGCAGATAATGATTCAACATATCTTCTTTGACCTTCAGTATAAATGGTATCAAAAGCTAAAGATGACTTACCACTTCCTGAAAGACCTGTTATTACAGTAATTGCATTTTTAGGAATATTAACATCAATATTTTTTAAGTTATGAGACCTAGCTCCCTTAATGCTAATATATTTGGGTTTAATATTGTATTCCATTTAAATTCAACTTCCTTGTAGTGAATATCAATTTGGCAAAAACAAAAATGCTCAATTATATATTATATTACTAATTTTCTTAATAAACTAGATTTTTTACTATAATTTTTATTTCAAATGCCATATTATAAGTTATAAATATTATATTGGGAGGTTTTATATAATTTATGGTAAATAAAGTAATATTGGTAGGTAATGTTGGTAAAAATCCAGATATTTCTTACACACAAGCAGGTTCGAAAATAGCAAGTTTTTCTGTAGCTACAAGCGAAAATTGGAAAGATAAAGTTACTGGTGAAAGAAAAACTCAAACACAATGGCATAGAGTAGTTATTTTTAATGATAATTTAGCAGATATAGCAGAAAAATATGTGAAACAAGGTTCTAAATTATATATAGAAGGTTCTTTAAGTACAAGAAAATATACTGGAAATGATGGTGTTGAAAAACAAATAACAGAAGTTGTTATTTCTAAATTCAAAGGGGAGTTACAAATGTTAGATTCTAGAGGATCAACACAAGGCTCAACAAATTATAGTGATCATACATTCCAGTCAGCAGATAAAAAACCAAGTCAAAAGCAATCAAATTCTACAGTATCAAACATAGGTGATGATTTAGATGACGAAATTCCTTTTTAAACTATAAAAAATATTTCTATATCTATAAAGAGAGGATATTATGAAAAAATATACTATAGAAGAACTAATAGAAAAATTCAAATCTGTAAAGTTGTTATGTGTAGATGCAGATGGGACACTTACAGATGGAGTAATGTCTGTAAATAGTGCAGGAGTTGATACAAAAAATTTCTTTGCCCATGATGGCACAGGGCTATCAATGGTAAGACAAATTGGTGTTAAGGTTGCTGTAGTTACAACATCATTGTCTGGGGTTATATCAGAAAGAGCAAAAGCTTTAAATTTAGATTTTTTTGTTCCAGGAAGTATGGATAAAGGAAAAGACATATTAGATATATGCAATAAAATTAATATTAATCCTAAAGATGCAATTCATATGGGTGACGATGTTAATGATATTTTAGGTTTCAATGTAGTAGGTTTTCCAATAGGAGTTTCAAATTCAGCATCAGCAATATTAGAGTTTGTTTGTTATGTAACAAAAAACGCTGGTGGCTTTGGAGGGGTAAGAGAAATTTGCGATTTGTTGATGTTAGCCAAAACAGGAAAGCTATATGGTGAACCATATGTAAGTAAACTTTTTACTCAATAATATCTAATTATTTTATTCTGCTTTTTTATTTTCTTCTACTTTTTTGGTAGCGCTATTTGCTTTTCTAAGAAAATCTAATTGTTTATTTTTAATACAATACTTTACATTATCTTCATGAAATGCTTTTGAAAATTCATGGTAGTAAGATGTAACAGGATTAATAGGATTTTTCGATTTCACATTGGATTGTTAAAGCTTTTTTATATGTTTTATAATAACAACCACATATAATAATTATCATTACAATAATAATCATTATTTTGGTTTTCCTAGAAGCATATTGGTTTTTGAAAAAAATAAAGCATAAGCATAATATAATAATTATAAGTACAATGGTTGATAATAAAAATTCAAAAACAACTGGATAGAAATAATTATAACCTATATAAAATATTATTATGCTACCCACCAATAATTTAATTAACAAAGGAGTCTCTCTAATATAGTAAAAAATACGAGATTGTAAAAAATAGATAATAAAAAAAGAAGTAAACAGACTAGTTAATAAAGCAGTAATAATTATATAATTTAATGTTTGATAAAAATCAGAATTTAAAAATGTGACTTCAGATACCTTTATTACATGATAACATATATTTATACTAACATATATTAATAAAAATATTGCGTAATTTATGATTTCTGCTAAAATAGATCTGATTTATGTATTAAAAACACACAAAACTATAAGTTAGTTTATATCTATATAAACTAACTTTTCCGGTGGGATTATATCTTACTGTTTTGTGCTGGATAACCGGAAAAAGGACAATCTCTATGGTAAAATTTACAATTAAACAATTGCTTGAAAATGGTTTTCATTACGGACATACAACTCGTAGATGGAATCCTAAAATGGGTAAATATATATATGGTACTTACAATGGTGTTCATATTATAGATTTACAAAAAACAGCTCCTTTATTAGCTATAGCTTTAGAGCAAGTTCAAAAAGTTGTAGCATCAGGTGGAAGAGTTCTATTTGTAGGAACTAAAAGACAAGCTGCTCCTATTATTAAAGAATATGCTAATAAATGTGGTCAGTACTACGCTAACTATCGTTGGTTAGGTGGTATGTTAACTAACTGGAAAACAATTTCTCGTTCTATTGTTACTTTAGATAAACTTGATAAAAAAATCGAAGATGGGTTACAAGGTCTTACTAAAAAAGAAGGTCTACAAACTTCTAAAGAAAGAAACAAACTAGATTTGGTACTTGCTGGTATTAGAAAAATGGGTGGGGTTCCTAACTTATTAGTTGTTGTTGATTCTATTAAAGAATCTATTGCAATTAGTGAAGCTAGAAAACTTGGTATACCTGTTGTTTCTTTAGCAGATACTAACTCAAACCCAGATGTTATAGATTTCCCTGTACCTGGAAACGATGATGCAATAAAATCTATTAGATTATTTTGTGATTTAGTTTCTCAAGCTGCTTTACAAGGTTTACAAGAAGAAGCTAATAAAAAAGTTACAGATATTGGTGAAAGTGAAAATGTAGAAAATATTGACTTAGCTATGAAAGATAAAAAACCTGTCAAAGCTAAAAATAATACTACTAACACAACAGAAAATGCTGAACAAGCTTTAGAAAATAAAGAACAAGTATAAAATTTTTATACAAATAAAGGAGCTATATTATTAATAGCTCCTTTATTTGTGTAGTTATACTACAAAATAAAGGTAGATAGAATGACAAAAATAGATATTAATGCAATTAAAGAGCTTCGTGAAAGAACAGGAAGCGGTATGAGTGATTGTAAAAAAGCTTTAGAAGAAACATCTGGTAATATTGAAGAAGCAATCGATTTCTTAAGAAAAAAAGGTTTAGCTTCTGCAGCTAAAAAATCAGGCAGAATAACTGCAGATGGTGTTATTTCTGTTGTATCAAATGACAAAAATGCTGTTTTATTAGAAGTTAACTCTGAAACAGATTTCGTTGCTAAAAATGATAAGTTTATTAATTTTGTAAAAAAAGTATCTGATATTGCTTTAAACAAAGTAAACACTTTAGAAGAATTATTAGCATCTGAATATGAAAATGGTTCTACAGTACAACAAACTTTATCTGAATATATTTCTATAATAGGGGAAAACTTAACTATTAGAAGATTTAATAAAGTTAATATTGAAAATTCAGTAGTTGGTAAATATATTCACAATAAAATTGCTTCTCAAGATAGCTTAGGAAAAATTGGTGTTGTAGTAGTATTAGATGGTACTCCAACTAAAGATGAAAAAGTTCCATATAAAATTGCTATGCATATTTCTGCAATGAAACCTATTTCTTTATCAGCTGAAACTTTAGACCCAGAAGTTTTAGAAAGAGAAAAACAAATACAAAAAGATTTAATTATGCAATCTGGTAAACCAGCAGAAGTTGCAGAAAAAATGATGGAAGGTAGATTAAGAAAATTCTACGAAGCTTCTTGTTTATTGAACCAAAGTTTTATTATGGATGATAATAAAACAATTGCTGATATACTTAAAGAAAATGGTGTTTCTGTTAAAGAATTTCATTATTTCGTATTAGGTGAAGGTATAGAAAAAAAAGAAGAAGATTTTGCAGCTGAAGTTGCAAAAATTACTTCGTAATCTAAGTAAATATTCTATCAAGAATTATATTACTAAATATAGTGTGTTAAATAGTTAAGAGTTTCTTTATGGTGAATTGTAGTTATAGTAATGTTTTATTAAAATTATCTGGTGAAGCTTTATTAGGTGAAAAAGGCACTTTTTTTTGTCCTTTAAAATTACAAAAACTAGTTGAAGGAATAAAAAAATTAATTGATATGGATATAAAACTCTCTTTAGTTATAGGAGGGGGTAATATAATTCGTGGTAGAGATGCTAAAAATCTAAACATATCTAGACATAAAATAGATAATATTGGGATGTTAGCTACTGTTATAAATGCTATCACTCTTGAAGATTATTTGAATCAAAATGGCATTGCTGCTGTTATGTTATCTGCTTTAGAAATACCAAAAGTTGGTAGTTTCTATACAGCAGAAAAAGCAATAGAATTACAAAAACAAGGTAAGGTTGTTGTTTTTTCAGGTGGAATTTCTAATCCATATTTTTCTACAGATACATCAGCAGTTTTAAGAGCCATGGAAATTGGAGCAGATATAGTTTTAAAAGGCACTCAAGTTGATGGTGTATATAATAAAGATCCTAAAATATTCAAAGACGCTAAAAAAATAGATAAACTATCTCATAGAGAGGTTGTAGATCAAAGATTAGAAATAATGGATACAGTTGCTATATTATTAGCAGAAAAAGTTAATTTACCTATAAAAATATTTAATTTATCTAATTTAGAAAACATACGCTTAAGTTTGATAGACAAGAAAATAGGAAGCATAATTATTTCTTAATACAAACATAATCTTTTAAATAAACTACTTTTGAGGTAAAATGGAAGAAATATCAAAATTAAATAAAGAATGTGTAGAAGCTATAAAAAAAGCAATAGTAGCATTTAATAAAGATTTAAGTACTTTGCGTACAGGAAGAGCAAATCCTCAAATTTTAGATAGAATACTAGTTGATTATTATGGTGCACCCACAAAATTAAATGCTTTAGGAACAATTTCTATACCACATCCAAGAAGAATAGAAATTTCAATTTATGATAAAACTATGTTAACTCCTATAGAAAAGGCTATTATAGCTGCAAATATTGGTATTTCACCAGTTGTAGACGGGCTTATTATAAAATTGAATTTTCCAGAAATAACTGAAGAATTAAGAAAAACATTGGTTAAACAAGCTCAACAATTTGCAGAAAAATACAGAGTTGCTATTAGAAATAACAGAAGAGATTTTTTAAAAGAGCTTGATAATGCAAAGAAACAAGGTATGTTTTCAGAAGATGATTATAACTTACAAAGTAAGCAATTTGAACAAGTTGTAAAAGATCATATAGATGAAATCGATAATATTTTAAAAACTAAATCTGCAGAAATTTTAAAAGTATAGAGGCCTATAGTGACTGGAGAAAAGTTAAGTCATATTGCTATTATCATGGATGGCAATAGGAGATGGGCTAAAAAAAGATCTTTAGAGGTTTTTTCAGGCTATACTAAAGGTGCAGATAACATGGTACCTATTGTAGAAGAAGCAATTAAAAATGATATAAAATATCTTACTTGCTTTGTTTTTTCTACAGAAAATTGGAATAGATCAGAAATAGAAATTAACTATTTAAAATCTATATTAGAAGATTATTTAATATCTAAAGAACACTATTTTATTGAAAATGAAGTAAAGTTTTTAGCACATGGAGATTTTCTGAGTTTTGGTGAAAGTATAGCAAATAAAATTATAAACTTACAAAATAAAACTAAAAATTTTACGAAAATAACAGTTATTATGTTGATTAACTATTGTTCTAGAACTGAAATTCTTAGATCAGTAAAAAAGATAGTCAAAAATATCGAAGAGGGCAAAATATCTTCTTCTGAAATTGATGAGAAAATATTTACAGAAAACTTGTATAGTAAAGATATTCCAGATCCTGATTTGATAATAAGAACAGGTAAAGAAAAAAGATTAAGTAATTTCTTGTTATGGCAGTCAGCATATTCAGAATTATATTTTTCTGAAAAAATGTGGCCAGAATTTACAAAAGAAGATTTTTTAGAAGCTATAAAAGATTTTTATTCTAGAGAAAGAAGAAGAGGGAGATAACTTATGTTAAATTCATCTGATAATACAAAAATATCTAATTTTTGGTTAAGAACACTATCTACAATTATTTTATTACCACCTGTCTTATATTCTTTGTATGCAGGAGGTTTCTTATACTTTATATTGTTATTAGTAATAATAATGCTATCTGGTTATGAATGGGCTCATATATGCGGAAGATGGTCATTTGGTATAGATGGTATGTCTCTTGTCACAGTAATTGCATTATCTAGTATATGTGTGATGATGAAATATTATATGTTAGGTTTCTTAATTATAATATTTGGTATTTATTTTGTGTATTTTATCACTAATATAAGAACTAAACATGAAGATATTATTGTTATTCCAGAATATTTAAATAGACCTTTATGGTTTACAATGGGAACTTTTTATTTATCTGTTACTATGGCATCTATGGCATATTTATCTACATTTGGTAATTCTTTATTAATACTAGCTTTTCTTGGAACCGTTGTAAGTGATATTTCAGCATATATATTTGGTTCTTTAATAGGCGGAAAAAAAATATTACCTAAAGTAAGTCCTGGTAAAAGTTGGTCAGGATTTATTGCAGCTTCTATTTCTACTATGATTTTAGGATATATATTTGCTGTATTATATGATAATAACAACGAATTAATTTTAATGATGGTAGGATTATTTATAGCCTTTTTTGCTCATTTAGGTGACATGTTAGAATCTGCTTGTAAAAGATATTTGAAAATCAAAGACACATCTAATATAATTCCAGGCCATGGAGGGGTATTAGATAGAATAGATGCTCTTGTTATGGTGAATCTATATATTGCAGTAATAACGTTTATGATTGGTAAAAATATTCTTTTCTAATCTATAATAATGATTGTAACATTATAATAAAAAAGGTACTGATTTCAGTACCTTTTTTATTATAATACAGTTACAAGTTTTATTTACTATTTTAAATAACTAAATTGCTTATACTGATTTGTGTTATAGTAATTATGTATAGTATTTATAATAAGTAGAAAAGGAGGTCATGATATGAGAAAGCTAGGTATTTGCTTATTAGCTGTATGTATACTTTCAAGCTGTGATCTTACAGAAAAAACTGTATCTGTTGATAAAACAACAAAGAATATAAATATAACACCTAATAAAATGCGTAATTGTCATCCTCTAGGAATTGAAGAAACACAAATTAGTAATGATGGACAAGAAATAGTAAAATTTAAGGTTGCAGGAATATATAACGCAACAAATATTGTAAATAATTATGATAAATATTATGGCAATAAAAAATATATAGAAAATTCTTTAATATCTAAATTTTTCGAATTTACTGATCATGGTTTTTTATTAAAAATCGAGAAAGCAGAAGATGGAAATTACTCTAACTTGATACTAGTAGATATTCCTTTTATAAAGACCTCTAATGTAGATGAAAATGGTAAAGATACCTATATAGCTTATTACAAAAATAATAAATTAATTTTAACTGATGTAACTGATCGAGGTGTTTCTAAATATAATTGGAAATTATATAGAATATATAACGATACATTATTGAAAACCAAGCATTTGAAAAAAGTTATCATTTTAGATTGTGGTTATGAGTTTGATATTGGAGAAGCTCAACCTAATAATCCTGTGCTAGAAGAATTTTTAACCAAGTAAAAAAAAGAGTAGAAAACTACTCTTTTTTTTATTAATTAGTAAATTTATTTAGTATTTACCTTGGTTTCTGTTTTTTCTCTAAGAAATTGTTTGAAAGTATTTTGCAAGTTCAAAGTATTATTTAATTCGAAATTAGATTGCACATCTGTAATTATAAGTGAACCATTAAGTGAAGAATCTCTTATTGTATCGAACTTTGTCATTTGTACTAAATACGCAGCTGCAAGTTCAGATGTGGTATTCATTGAAGAAGCAAGTTTATTTATGGAATCTGAAAATCCAGTTGCAATAGCATCTCTTTGTGCAGAAATTCCTTCTCCATAAAGTTTTTTTGCCTCTTTTTGAGCTTCAGCTTCAGCAATCAAAGAAACTTTAGTTGCTTCAGCATTGTTTTTTGCAGCTTCTAAATTTCTTAAAGATTCACTAACTGCATCGTAAGATTTACGAACTTCTTTAGATGGAATTGGTTCGTCTACTAAGACAGCTTTAATCTGCCATCCAAAATCAGCCATTTTAGGACCTAAACATTTTATAACTTCATCTTCCAATTCATTTTTTAATCCATAAAGCTCAATAAAATTATGTTTTCCAGCTTCAGAACGAATAAAGCTACCAACAAAAGATAATATTTGAGATGATGGATCATCAAGTTCATAACAAGCTTTAACAGGATCTAAAACTTGTATCTGTAATGCAACCGGATATGTTATGAATAAGTTGTCTTTAGTTTTTAATTCTAATTTTTCTTTCAAAGAAACTATATTCATATCTATAGTTGCAGCAACAGTTTGAAATGGGGTTGGTAGTTTTAAAGAAATTCCAGGAGTTTTAGTAGAAACATATCTTCCAAATTGTTCAACAATTTTTACAGTTTTTTGTTTTGTGATCACCATAGTACTAGGAATTAGTACTATTAATACAAAAACTAGTATTCCAATTACAATAATAGCCATATTTTAAACCTTATTTTATAATTATTAATGATAATAATTATACACTATAATTATTTCATAAAAATTATATTGATAGCAAACTAAAAGAATAGGTTTAGATTTTAATTTTTATGATATGATAATATTACGTATGCTTGTGTTTAGCAAAAAAATATTTTTTAATTACTAATTAATAGCAATAGATAAAGCAGTTACTATAATCATAGTTATAAATCCTGCAATAATATCGTCCATCATTATACCAGATCCTCTTGGAAAAAATTTTTCAGCCATTCCAATAATCCAAGGTTTTTTGATATCTAATATACGAAATAAAATAAAAGCTATTATACCTAAAAATAAATTATTTTGAACAAGTATCAAAGAAATTGCCATTCCTGCAAATTCATCAATAACAACATGTGAAGGGTCTGGATCCTCTTCTGAATAAGCTTTTTCAGATACATAAAAGCCAATTATTATTGATAAAGTAGCCAAAATGATAAATAGTGTATGACTTATATATCCAATAGGCAACATAATTAATAAGGTTACAAAAGACCCAACAGTACCAGGTGCTTTTTTCGAATAACCAAAACCACCAAGGGTAGCTAAAATAAGAGGAATATTTTTTTTATTATAAAAATTCTCTGGAATATTGAAATATTTTTTTATAAACTTAAACATTTTTTATTTTTCCCTTATTTTGACAGAATTATGCTAACTTTCCTACTTTAATATAAAGTATTATTGTTCTATAATAACATTTTCGAGCTTATACTAATGTATTAGTGAATTTCAAGAAACATATTTATATTATACTATACTAAGTTTTATAAATAAAAAAAATTGTAAAAATGTTCTTAATGAGAAAATATGAATAAAAACACTCAATATAAAATCATATCTAATAATAAAAGAGCTTTTTTTGATTATACTATTTTAGATAAATTTGAAGCTGGAATATCTTTATTAGGTTCTGAAGTAAAGTCTTTGCGACAAGGAAAATGCTCTATTTCAGAGAGTTATATAGCAAAGTTAAACGATAGTGAATTAGAATTAGTAAATTCTCATATAGCTTCTTATAGTTTTGCTAATCGTTTTGGTCATGATGAAAGAAGAAATAGAAAATTATTATTGCATAAGTCTGAAATATATAAAATTATATCTGCAATTAGTATGAAAGGTTGTACAGCTGTACCTTTAAAAATTTATTTCAATAGCAAAGGTTTAGTCAAACTAGAAATTGCAATAGCAAATGGTAAAAATACTGTAGATAAAAGACATAGTATAAAAGAAAAAGATTGGAAAAGAGAACAATCAAGAACCATAAAAGAATATAATATAAAAACTTAAACTATATTTAAAATAGTTTATTGTGATTAGTGTTGCTTGGATTTGATATATAATATAAAATACATTAGTTACTTAATAATAAAGAGGATAGCTATTCATAATGAGTGATAACGAGAAAAACATAGGCTTAGAAGATATAAATCATTTTGAGTTAATACTGTTTGCAGTAGAAAAAGCACATCAAATGCAAATGTCTCAAAAATTAAAAATAAATAAAAATATGCCTAAAAATAATATTGTAGCATTAAAAGAGGTTATAAATAATCCATCTACTATAAGTGATTTAAAATCTTCTCTTATAAATCGTTGTATTTTAGGTAATCAAGAAACTGTAGACTTAAATGAAGAAGAAGTAAGCAATAATATGCTTGAAGAATTGCAGAATTCGGAATTTATGGTAGGTATAGAAGAACAAATATCAGAAAAAGATTCCATCATAATAGGTACAGAAGAAGACTTATAACAATATATTTTACTTATTAATAGTCTTGTTTTAAGAAATGTTAGCGTATGAATTATTTAGATGACTTTTTAATATATATAGAAAAATATAGCAATAAGGTAAATATAGAAATTGTTACCAAGGCTCTTTATGTCGCTGATTCTTTTCATAAAAATCAATTAAGAAAATCTAACTTACCTTACATTACACATCCTATAGCTGTTGCTAAGGGACTATTAGAATATGGATTTGATACAGATACTGTTGTTGCAGGTTTATTACATGATGTAATAGAAGATACAGGAGCTACTGCTGAATTTATTTCTGAGACTTTTGGTGAAACTGTTTACCAATTAGTATTAGGTTTAACCAAATTACAATCTTTACGTTTATCGTTAGTTGAAGATAATCAAATTTCTAATTACAGAAAGTTTATGCTAGCAACTAGTAAAGATATAAGAGTTCTTATAGTTAAGCTGTTTGATAGATTAGATAATATGCGTACTATCCAATTTCTTCCAAAAATAGAAAAACAAAGACGTATAGCAGAAGAAACATTAAATATTTATGTCCCTCTAGCTGGTAGAATATCTTTACATGCATTAAAAGATGAATTAGAAGATTTATGTTTCCAAGTATTAGAACCTGCAATTCGAGATGTTATTATTCAGAATTTAGATTATTTAAATGGTGTATATGGAGAAGCTTTAGCAGGTTTTATAAATAAAATACAGGACTTATTAAAAACTGAAGAAATTCCTATTATTAAATTAGAAAATAGGGTTAAATCTCCTTATTCAACCTGGCAAAAAGTTATAAAAGGAAAAAATTCTTTTTATGATATTAAAGATTTATTTGCATTTAGAATTGTAACTGATAGTGTAGAGAATTGTTATAAAATCATAGGACTAATACACACTAATTATTCTGCTTATTTTAAGAAATTCAAAGACTATATTAGTACTCCTAAAAAAAATGGCTATAAATCTATCCATAGTACTCTTATGATAAAAGCTGATCTTTTAGCAGAAGTACAAATTAGAACTGAAGAAATGGATAAGTTTGCTAATTTAGGTATTGCTTCACATTGGAATTACAAAAATCAGGCAGAAGGAAAACAAGATGTTTATTCGTGGTTAGAAAACTTTTCTAATCTTATAAATCATAGTAATGTACAATTAGCTGATATATTTGAATATTCTAAATTAGAGCTGTTTAGAGATGAAATTTTTGTATTTACTCCAAAAGGTGAGTTAATAACTCTTCCAGAAGGAGCAACTGCACTTGATTTTGCTTATAATATTCATTCAGATATAGGTAATCATTGTGTAAAAGTACTAGTTAATGGTGCTATTCAACCTTTACATTATAAGCTTAAAACAGGACAAAAAGTTGAAGTTTTCACAAGTGCTGAACAAGAACCACAAATGATATGGTTAAATTATGTTCAAACAGGGATAGCTAAAATATCTATAAGAAAACATTATAACTATAAATCAAGTAAGAAAATTAAAGAGCAAGCATTAGCTATATTGCATTATATGTTTGATAAAAGAAAATTGTATTTTTATCCAGGTTTGATAAGACAAATATTGGATGCTTTAAATCTTAAAAATGAACATATGTTTTATCAACAGTTGGTAGAAAATAAAATACAAATAGAAAATGTATTAAAAAAATTGTTTCCTTTGATGAATTCTTCTGCAAATAATGAAATTAAACAGTGTTCTTCAGTAGAATTGAAGAATATAGATAATAATAAGTTAAAATCTCATTCTCTTAGAGTTGCTCAATGCTGTTATTGCTGTTATGGAGATCCTATTATAGGTCTTGTTATACCTAATAATTCTATTGATATTCACCATGCTGATTGTAGTTTAGTGTGTTCTTCATATTCATCTGAGTTTTCAACTGTAGCTGTGAAATGGACTAAAAAAAACTATTCTACTTATTTAGCTAAAATAAAAATAAGCTTGATAGAAAATGGTTCTTTCAAAGATATTTCACAGTATATTAATGACAATGGTCTTATTGTTGTGAAGTTAAGCCATAATAAAAAATCTTTTACTCAACAAGAAAATAATATTCATTTAGATAATATCTTTATACTAATTATTGAAGTATTAAATATATCTGAAGTTAATGAAATTATTGATGACTTAACAACACAATTTTTTGTAGAAAAAGCAATAATAGAGGTTAATTAAATGTCATTTATATTAGGTTTTAATGTAGACCATATAGCAACTTTAAGAAATGCTAGAGGAGAAGGTTTTCCTGATATTATACAATTAGCTAATATAGCAAAAACTGCAGGGGCAGATCAAATTACAGCTCATTTACGTGAAGATAGAAGACATATAAAAGATAAAGATTTAGAAGATTTAAAAAGTAAAGTTGGTCTACCTTTGAATATGGAAATGGCTGTAACAGATGAAATGTTAGATATAGCTATTAAAATCAAACCATATTCAGTATGTTTAGTTCCTGAAAAAAGACAGGAATTGACAACTGAAGGCGGGTTGAATGTTTTAGATAATTATAATAAAATTAAAAATCTTATAAAATCTTGTAAAAAACATAATATCAAAGTATCTGCATTTATAGATCCATTTGAAGATGCTCTAAGTGCATGTGTTGATTTACAGGTTGATTCAATAGAAATAAATACTGGCAGATATGTCAATCTTGTTAATCCTGAAGAAATAGAGCAAGAATTATCTCGCATTTTCAATATAACTACAAAAGCAAATCAAAAAAATATCAAAGTTCATGCAGGTCATGGTTTAAATTTAGCTAATATAAAACCAATTGCAGCTATAAAAAATATAGTTGAGTTTAATATAGGGCATTTTATTATTTCAAAAGCATTATATGTGGGTTTAGCACAAAGTATAAAAGATATAAAAACTGCTATTTCTAAGGATCGTAGTTAATGTTATTAAGAAATGGAGTAGATATAATATATATATCAAGAATACATAATTTATATGATAAATATAATCAAAAATTCGTGGATAGAGTATTTACACAAAGAGAAATACTTGCTTGTTCTTTTAAAGATGTAATAAATATTTCAAAACTTGCAAAACGATTTGCTGCTAAAGAGGCTTTTTCAAAAGCATTAGGTACAGGAATTGGCAAAATATCGTTCAAAGATATAGAAGTTGTCAATATAAGTACTGGTGAACCGACAATATTATTGACTGAAAAAATTAAGTCAGAAATACAAAAATTATTTAATTGTAAAAATATACAAGTATCTTTATCATTAAGTGATGAAAAAGATATAGCAATAGCATTTGTGATTATGATATTATCATAAAACAAAATTATTTTTAAAGATAAAAAATTACTAATGGAGTTTGTATTGAAAATAATAAATAATTTTATCCCAAAAAAACAATTTACAAAGAAAAGTATTTTATCATTTATTGGTTCTATATTAATAGCATTTTTAGTTGCAATTATATTTAGATCATTCTTTTTTCAAGCTTTTTATATACCAAGTGGTTCAATGAAGCCTAATTTATTGATTGGTGATTATGTTGTAGCAAGTAAGTTTTCTTTTGGTTATTCAAAATACTCTTTACCTTTCAATATACCTTTGTTACCTGAAAAACCTATATTTGTTACTAAACCTAAAAGAGCAGAAATTGTAATTTTTAAATATCCTAGTGATAAATCAAAAGATTTTGTGAAAAGAGTTATAGGTTTACCTGGAGATAGAATTCAATTAATAAATTCAGTTGTTTATGTCAACAATAAACCAATAGCAAGAGAGTATATAGGAGAAACTGTAGATAATGGAACAGAGATATCTATATTTAAAGAAACATATGCAGGTTTGACTTATAAAATTCATCAGGTAAAAAATATAGATAATTTTTATTTAGCATCACGTAATTATGGACCCATTATAGTACCTGAAAATCATTATTTTATGATGGGTGATAATAGAGATTTTTCTAAAGATAGTAGGTTTGATGACGTTGGTTTTATAGATGGGAATTTAATTTTTTCTAAACCACAAGTTGTATTTTTTTCTATAGATGGTTTTTTCTTGGAAATTTGGAAATGGTTTACAGATATAAGATGGGATAGAATTTTCCAATCAATACAGTCTTAAATAAATATATAAATTTATACAATCAATGAACAAAAATATAAATATTATGAATAACAATTTAGAAAAACATATTGTTAAATTAGAAGCTATGCTTGGTTATAAGTTTCAAAACAAAAATTATATAGAAACAGCTCTTACTCATAGGAGTTACATTGTTAAACCCGGAGCTAATCCTAATTCATATAATCAAAGACTAGAATGCTTAGGAGATAGAGTTTTAGGATTGGTTGTTTTAACTTATTTATATAAAAATTTTCCAAATAAAGATGAAGGATATATATCTAAGTTTGCAAGCTATTTAACTTCATCAGCTATATTATTTGAAATATCTAAAGACCTTGAGTTAGATAAATATGTATTACGTGCTGGAACATCTGAAGATAGTATTTTTATAGATGCAACAGAAGCTATTTTTGCTGCTATATATTTAGATAGTAATTTATCTTTAGATGAAATAACAGAAGTTTTACTCAATCTTTTGAAAAAGTATATATCACAATATCGTAAAACAGATGTGTATAATGTATTTAATCCAAAGTCTTTTTTACAAGAGTGGTTACAACAAAATAAAATAGATATACCTGAATATATAGATATGGAACAAACAGGACCTGATCATGATCCTGAATTTGTTGTAGTATTGAAAGTTAATGGATATGATGATATTACAGGAATAGGATCTAATAAAAAAGAGGCTCAAAAACAAGCGGCTCTTAACTTTATAAAACAATATAAATTAAATTGAAAATAACTTAATTAATATATAGTATATAAAGTTATTTTATCCCATTATGAGTTGTTTTGAAGCATATTATTTTGAAGGATATAATAATCCTGATTATTATATTTATGGTATCAAAGCTAACTATTATAGCTATTAGGTAGTTATATTTGAGTGTTTTATAAATAAAAATAAAATATTTATAATGAATAAGTTTTAAGTAATATCAATTAATTTTTTTAGTACTTCTTTGATTGTAGATATTTGTTTTTCAGCTGTTGCATCAATTAAATTATACATTATAGATTCTTGAGATTTTAAAGTTATAAGACCTTTTTTTTCTTCTATATATTTCAATAAACCATCTACATTATTAAACTTTCCTTGAAAAAAAGTAAAAATAATAGCTTTTGTTCCTGAATCAATTTTCTCTATAGAAGCTTTTTTTGCTAATATTTTTAACTCGATAGATAAAAATAAGTTTTCTACAGCATCAGGCAAACGACCAAATCTATTTTCAATTTCTATTTTGAAAGGAGAGATATCTTCTAAATTTTCGATATTTGCAATATCTTGATATATTTCCATAGATAAATTCATATCAGGAATATACTTTTTAGGGATTAATGTTGGAACATTAAGATTGATTTTGGGAACAAAATCAATATAATCATCTTTATTATTTATATTAGAAAGTTTTGTTTTTTGTAATTGTATTTCTCGATGTAAGATTTTTTGGTATAACTCAACTCCAATATCTTTTATGTGTCCTGATTGCTCTTCTCCTAATAAATTACCTGCTCCTCTTAAATCTAAGTCATAATTGGCAAGAGCAAAACTTGCTCCTAAGTAATCTAAATTTTGTAATATTTGTAATCTTTTTTCTGCAAGAGGAGTTAATCTGTTTTGAGAATCATACAATAAATAAGCATATGATTGTAAGTTAGAACGCCCAACCCTTCCTCTTAATTGGTATAATTGGGCAAGTCCAAAAATATGAGACTTATAAATTATAATAGTATTCACATTACTTAAATCTAATCCTGATTCTATTATGTTTGTAGATAAGAGTAAGTCATATTTTTTATTTTGAAATTCAAACATGTTATTTTCTAAAACATGAATTGGCATTTTACCATGTACAACAGTATATGTTATATCTAATTGTAATTTGTCTAGAAGTATTTTTATTTCATCTATATCGCTTATTTTTGGGCAAACAAAGTATACTTGCCCATTTCTAGCTTTTTCTTTTAAAATTGCATTTTTTATTGAAGATATATCAAAAGGAAGCGTATATGTATGAATAGGTAGCTTATCTACAGGGGGAGTTGTTATAAGACTTAAATCTTTCAAATCTTTAAATGCTTGCTCCATTGTACGTGGTATTGGAGTTGCAGACATCGTTAAGACATGTAATTCTTCTTTCATACTCTTAATTTTTTCTTTGTGAACAACTCCAAAACTTTGTTCTTCATCAATAATTAATAACCCTATATTTTTAAAATGTACATTATTTGAAACTAAAGAATGGGTACCAATAACAATATCTACAGTACCATTTTGTAATTGTTGTAATAATTCTTTTTTATTTTTAGTAGAAACTAAACGTGAACTTTGTGCTATTTTGATGGGAAAATCTTCAAATCTTTTTTTAAAGTTCATATAATGCTGATTACATAATAATGTAGTTGGAGTTAAAACAGCAACTTGATAACCTGAGGAAACAGCTAAAAAAGCAGCTCTCATTGCAATTTCTGTTTTACCAAATCCAACATCACCACAAATTAACCTATCTGTAGCTTTTCCAGAATTAAAATCATTAATGATATCCAAAATAGCATTTTTTTGATCTTCTGTTTCAACAAAAGGAAACTTTGCACAAAATTCACTATAATCTTCTAAACTATATGGCATAGGTAAAGATGTTTTTAATTTTCTTTTAGCTGCCATTTGAACTAATTCATATGCGATATCTTTTATTCTTTCTTTTGCTTTTTTTTGTTTTTTTTCAAAAGAAGGAGAGCCTAGTTTATCAAGAGTGATATTATCATTTTCAGAACTATATCTAGTTAAAATATCTAAATTTTCAACTGGAACAAATAATTTTTCATTATCTCTATATAAAATTTCTAAAAAATCATGTTCGGCATTATTTACAGTCAAAGTTACAATTTCATTGCATTTTCCAAATCCGTATTTAGAATGAACAAGAATATCACCTTTGGAAATAACTATATTAGATTTTATTTTTCTTTTTATTTTATTTGTAGAAAAGGTTTTCTTTATTCCTGTTATTTCAGCTTCTGTAAGAATAAAAATATTTCCAATCTGAAAACCTTCTTGAATCAAAGCAGATTTATCTTGTATGATTGTGCATTTAATATTGTAATTAGTTAAGTCATTAACTTTTATAGAATGTTCAATACTATTTTGATTAAGATGGTATGTTAGATTTTCTATAAATTCTTCAGATTGAGCAAAAATCAAAAACTGACAATTTTTATTATCTAAAATGATTTGAATTATAGATCTAAAAAAATCTTTATTATTTTTCTTATAAACATCAAATTTTGCAACTACATCATCACAGTTTATATTTATAGTATTTTCATTTTCAACTTGATAAAAAGCAGATAAAGTTATTTTGTTTATTTGTTTATTAATAAAAATATTTTTTAATTCATTCTGATCAATAATAAGTTTATTAACATCTAATGCACCATATTGTTCATGAAATATTGAGTTAGATTTTTGTCTATACTCAAATTCAATATCATAATCATTTTGTATTTCATTAAATATATTTTCTATACTATTATTCAACAAATAAATGTTTTTAGCTTTAGAATAATCTAAGATAGTGGCAATATCATCGTAAAACAAACTAAGATAATTTTCTATTCCACGAGGTAATATCTTATTGTTTAAAAGTTCAAATAATTCTTGTTCTTTTTTTCCAAATATTTTTTCATAATTAATTTTAAATTTATTTATATTATCATCATCTAAGATTATTTCTGAGGATGGCTGAATTGTAGCTTTTTCTAAATTATGTGTGCTTATTTGATTTGCTGTATTAAATACTCTTATTTGTTCAATTGTATTATCAAAAAAGTCTATTCTTATAGGGCCTTCATTAGGTGTATATACATCTACTATATCACCTCGCAAAGCAAACTCACCTAAGTTATGAACAACAGATACATTTTCATAGTGATTATCTTTTAAAAAATCTAATAAATCATCTAAAGCACATATTTCGTTAATTTTTAAGTCAAACACTCTGCTTTTAAGTAATTTTGAAGGTAAGGTTTTTTGTAAAAATCCAGCAGCACTTGTTATAATAATAGAAGAGGTACTATTGTTGCAAAGCTGACTTAATGTATTTACTCTTTGTATTGAAGTTATTTTATTTGGGGATATTTTTTGATATGGGGAAATATCATTACTTGGTAAAAATAAAATTTGTTTATTATGAATTTTAGCTTCTTTGTAATATAGATTTTTTGAAATTTCATATAATAGTTCAGCTTCATTGTTATTAGAAGCTACAATGATAGAATTATCTTTATTGCAACAAATAGACATATAAAGTGAAAATAATTTATTGCTATTTGCAATTAAACCACCATAATTCAATATATTATGATTGGACTTATTTTTACAAATACCTAATTGATTTAAAATATATTTGAAACGATTATTTATCACTACATAAACTCATTTAGATGAAAAACACAAAAAAATTATTACCAATATTTCAAAGTATCGACAAATTATCGTCAATAACCGAAGACCAAGTTTCAATATTAGCTAAAATAGGCATAACAAGAATAATAGACTTATTATTTTATTTACCTATGTCAATTATTGAAAGAAAATCATGCAATAGTATACAAGATTTAGAATTAAAAAAAAATTGCATAATAAAAGCAAAGGTTCTATATCACAGACAAACTAAAAAAACCTTAGAAATTATCTGTGAAGATATCCAAGGAAACCCATTTAGCGTTTTATATTTTAATTACTTTAGTAAGTACATAATAAACTACTATAAGCTAAACACCCTAATAACAATAACAGGTACAGCTGATATTTTCAATAATAAACTATGTATGATACACCCAGAAAAAGTATATACTAATTTTAAAGTTGAAATCCCTATTATAGAAGTTAAATATAGAAGATATAGATCTTTAGGTTCTGAGTTTTTCAAAAAAATAATACAAGAAGCTTGTTTAATCTTACAAAATACAGATATTGATGAAATATATGATAACTATGAAATAAATGACTTACTAAATTTAGAAACAATATCATTAAAAGAATCCTTGCTTAATATCCATAATCCTAAGAACATAGAAGACATAAGCAAAGATAGTAAGTACATAAAAAAACTAGCTTTTGGTGAGTTAATAGCTTTTCATTTGGGAGTTTTATTACAAAGAGATAAAGTAAAGAAAAATTTCTCCACAGTTATAAAGCCAAATTACAATTTAGAAAATCAGTATAAAAAATTACTACCATATGAATTTACATTATCTCAAAATCAAGCATTGAATAAAATAATAGCAATGTTTAACAAAAAATCACAAGATACAGTATTGTTACAAGGTGATGTAGGTAGTGGAAAAACTGTTGTGTGTATAGCAGCAGCTTTACATGCGGTTGCAAATAACTTTCAAGTTGCTTTTATGGCGCCAACAGAAATATTAGCTACACAACATTATGAAACTTTTAAAGTATATTCTCAAAAGCTAGGTTTAAATATAGGGTTATTAAAAGCAAAAGATAAACTAAAAAATAAAAATGAAATAATTAGAAATTTAGAAGTTGGAAAAATACATATTATTTTTGGTACGCATGCCTTGTTTCAAGAAAAAATTAAATTTGAAAATTTAGGATTATGCATAATAGATGAACAACATAGGTTTGGTGTAAACCAAAGAACAAGCTTATCCAAAAAAGGGAACTTTCCAAAAAACATTCTTACAACAGCAACTCCAATTCCAAGAAGTTTAACTTTGTCCTTATATGGAGATATAGAAAATATATTGATAAAAGAAAAACCACATAATAGAAAAGATATAATTACAACTTTGAAATCGATATCTAAATTAGATGAATTATTGTTATCTGTTGAAAAGTTGTTAGTAAATAATAAAAAGTGTTTTTGGGTATGTCCATTAATAGAGGAATCAGAAGTTATTAAACACACAGCAGTTATAGATAGATATAATTCCTTAGTAGATAAATTTCCAGAACATAAAAATAAAATTTATTTGTTACATGGAAAATTATCAGCACAAGAAAAAGAAGAAGTTATTTTAAAGTTTAAAAATAGCAATGTAGGAGGGATATTAGTTAGTACAACAGTTATAGAAGTTGGTGTTGATATACCAAGTTGCAATATTATGATCATCGAAAATAGTGAGCATTTTGGCCTTGCACAATTACATCAATTAAGAGGAAGGGTTGGAAGAAGTAACGAACAAGGATATTGTATATTACTTTATGGTATAATGTTGGGAAAAACAGCAATAAATAGATTAAAAATTATAAAAAAAAGTAATGACGGTTTTTATTTAGCAAAAGAAGATTTAAAAATAAGAGGTACAGGTAATATAATCAGTACTCAACAAAGCGGTTATGACTATTTTAAAATATTTTCTATAGATAAGAATATACATTTTACAATTCCTGCAATAGAATTAGCGAAAAAATTATATTTGCAAATAAAAACAAAGGATACAACCTATGATAGTATTATCAATTTTCTAGCACTTTATAATATAGAATATGATAAAAATTATATAAAAACAGGATAAAGTTTACAATCTGATACCTTATAATTTGTTACAAATGCTATATTATTTAATGTTCAATTTCAAACTATAAATAATTGTGTGTTTTATAAATTATTTTTTATTTTTATATTATCAATTCATAACCTTAATTTATATGCAGGAATAGTTGGTATTTCTATAAATAAACAAAAAGATTTTTTTTTACCTGAGTTAGATAATTACTCAAATTTTACTGTAACAGGACATTTAGTTGACAATTATATAGCAAATATAAGTTATATAAATTCAGATTTCACATATAGTTTGTTATTTTATATACACAATACACAAAATTATTTATTAAGTTATGATAATATTTGGAAATCTTATTCGAATGAAATGTTAACAGAAAGTCAAAAAGTTAATATTTCATATAATAAGAAAAATATTTTAGGTTTTTCATTAGAATATTTATTTTATAAAAATGATAATATTTCATTTAAAATTGGTATAAATTTACATATGATCCAAAATAATTATTCAATCAATTATATTCACAATTATGAAACTGAACAAATAGATCAAATAAATAAAATTAAAAAATATGCAGAAGGTGATTATATAACCGAAGAAATATTCAATAATACAAGTGATAACTGTTTGACTTCAAATAAAAGTGACGATTTTGAATATATAAACAATGAAGATACTGAAGATTATGAAATTTTGAGTGGATTTTTGATATGCCATTATAATGAAGAAAGTAAAAAAATAATCAACAATACAGAACATGATGATATTTCAAAGTCAGTATATAAAATAGCTTATTCACCTTACTTTATTATTGAAATGGAAATATTGAAAAATCTATACTTAAATGCAAAGGTAGGAATTAATTTATATAATTCTATTATAATGGGTTATAATAAGCCAAATATAAATTTTAAAATAAACACTCCTAAATATTCTAGTTATTACAGTTTAGCAATAGTGTATCAGATTGATTTTTAAAATAATATAATAGTAATTTTATAAAGGTTTTATTTTCTATGAGAAGAGAACGAACTAATCAAGCCAATATCCAAACAGAAAAAAGACCAGATTGGCTTCGTGTAAGAATGCCAATGAATAATCCTGTTTATGAAAAAACAAAAGAAACAGTTAAAGCAAATAAACTTCATACAGTATGTGAAGAAGCAGCATGTCCTAATATTGGTGAATGTTGGAAGAAAAAACATGCAACAGTAATGATTTTAGGTGATATTTGTACTCGATCATGTCGTTTTTGTAATGTTCAAACAGGAAGACCAAAACCTTTAGATAAAGACGAGCCGGAAAACACAGCTAAGTTAGCACAAACCATGGCTTTGAATCATATGGTTATAACATCTGTAGATAGAGATGATTTAGATGATGGTGGAGCAAATCATTTTGCAGAGTGTATTAATAAGGTAAGAGAATTATCACCCAAAACTACAGTTGAAGTACTAACGCCAGATTTCAGACATAAAGAGGGTGCTTTAGAAATAGTAATAAATGCAAACCCAGATGTGTTTAACCATAATTTAGAAACAGCACCAAGACTATATAAATCTATAAGACCAAAAGCTAGATACTTTCATAGTTTAAACTTATTGTGGAGAGCAAAACAGCTTAACCCAAAAATGTTCACAAAATCAGGAATCATGGTTGGAATAGGTGAAACTAAAGATGAAATTTTCCAAGTTATGGATGATTTGAGAAGTGCAAATGTTGATTTTATGACAATAGGGCAATATTTACAACCAACTCCTTTTCATGCTCCAATAGATCGTTTTGTAACTCCAGAAGAATTTGAAGAATACAAGCAAATTGGTTTACGAAAAGGATTTTTATTAATATCTTCATCACCTTTAACACGTTCTTCATACCATGCAGATGAAGACTTTAAAGCCTTAAAATTAAGTCGAGAAAACCTACATAATATTTCTATGTAATTGAACTATAGGAGAATAATATGATAAATAACTTAGAAAAATTAAAAGAATTTCCTTTTTCTAATCCTAGAAATTTCAAAATACATGATTATTATTATCCTGTAATTTATAGTTTAATCACTTCTTCAAGTGGAATTTCTTTTACTATAGAAGAAATTTTTCACTTGTTGAAAGAAAACTTAAAATTATCTGATGAATATTTAAATAGGCCACTTAATAAAAACAAAGTAAACTTTAAAGTGATTTATTATAGAGTATGGTATGCTGTATATTATTTATATCGTTTAGATTTTTTAGATAGAGAAAAAAGGAAAGGAAATAATAGATATTTTTATTCTTTATCATCTTTAGGAAAAAAAATAACAAATGAAACAACATTAATGAACGATATAAAAAATAAAAGCGATGAATCTAATACAAATAAAGAATTAAACGAAAAGAACACGGATGATTGTACTACTTCTGATGAGTCATTAATAAAAAAATCAAATGATTCACCGGATAAAAACTTATATATAGATTATGAAACTGATTCTGATGAAGAAGATCGTGATGAAGATGCTCCTGATGAAACTAATACTAATAACTGGAAAGAAAAAATGTTAGCAGATTTGCATTCTCTATCATATACAGGCTTTGAAAAATTTTGTGTAGAATTTTTAGAAGCTATGGGAGTAAAAGATATAGCACATACAGGAAAATCTTGTGATAAAGGAATTGATATTGAGGGAGAAATAGAAATAAATTTTTTTATAAAATACAAAGTAGTAGTACAATGTAAAAGATATGCTCCAGGTAATAATGTTTCTTCGGATGATATAATGAAATTAAAAGGCTCTATGGCTCATACTAATGCACAAAAGGCTGTTTTTATAACAACAAGTAACTATACAAAAGAAGCATTAAAAGATGCAAAGTCTAACAATAAAGATCAACATATAGAATTAATAAATGGAAATGATTTATGTGATTATATAGTTAAATATATGTCAGATACATATGTAGAAACTAATTATGTTTATAATTTAAATGAAAAAGAATTAGAAAAATTCAAGGATTAATAAAATACTACAGGTTATAGAATATTAATATATGACAAATCATACATACCATGAAAAAATCATTGTAAATAGTAATATTGAAACTACATACGAAACAATAGCAAATGTAGAAAATTATCCTAATATAATTCCATGGATTAAACAAGTTCAATTATTGAATTCTTATGATAATATAAAAGAATACGAATTAACAGTAAAATTTTCTGTTTTTTCAGAAAATTTTTCAACTAAAGATATTTTTTATCCCAATGAAAAAATAGATGTTTCATTAATATCAGGTCCATTTAAACATTTAAACAATATATGGGAATTTAAGAATCTATCAAATAATACAACAGAAGTAAGTTTTTATATAGATTTTGAATTCAAAAGTAAATTGCTTAATATTTCATTTTCTAAAATATTTTTAGAAGCTCAAAAGAAGATATTTTCAGGTTTTATCAAACAATTATAAAAAGCACTATATTTTTAGATTATTGTTTTAGCAAATTAAGATTATATATGTTATTTTTGTTTCAAATCTTTAATTAGATAGAAGTAAAAGTAAACATCATAAAAGGGGCTTAATATGCAAAAACCATCTTATATTATATATTCAATAATAGCTTTTTTTATTACTTCTTCTTTATTTGCATACGATGAAACCTTTTTATCTAAAGGTCAAGATTTTACAAAAGATGGTTTAAGTTATGAGGGAATTTTCGGATTAGAATTTTATAATAACAAACCCAAATCTTTAGAAACCCAACTAACTTTACAGATAATGTTAGAATATGTCTATAAGATATCAGAAAATTTCAAATTTTCATCAAGTGTTATATCAACCTTTGATACAGAAGATATTACAAATACTAAATTTGGAAGTACTGAAGCAAATATAGGAATATCAACTAAACTTGGAAATATTTATATTGGTAAGATGTTTTCTGAATCATATAAAAAATTATCTGATGCATCGGTAATTTCGATTTTGCCTATGCTATTTTCTAAATTAGGGATCAATGAAAAATATACAGGTGTTATAACGTATGAAACTCCTGTATATAAGGGCTTGAGTTTTATTTATCAAAATACACTTGATAATAAAAAAGCAAATTCTTGGGAAGCTATTTTGCAATATAATCCTATAAGTAATTTGATTTTATCTGCAGGGATGATGAAAAGTAAAAATGAGTTATATAAAAGTCAATCTTGGTATGTTCCTTTGAGTGATTTTGACAATGATGAATTAGAAACAGTTTATTATCCTTCTTCTAGCGAACCAGGAGTTGAATTATCTTTAGATAATACAATAAATAAAAATTTAATATTTATATCAGGTAGGTATGAGTATACTTTTGATAATGAAAATAGTATTGAGGTAATGTTAGGGTATAAACATAATCGTTTTTCAGGAAGTGTTATTTCAGATTTATATTTCAATTCTGGAGTATTAATACTTACTTATTCATTTGATAAATATAATTTGGGTATAGGTTATGAAATTGTAAGCGAAGGTATAGGAAAAATAAGATCAAATAATAGTACTTTTAAAGTAACTATGGTTAATGGTTTGCATGGAGAATTTGCAGTCGATGTGACGGATAATATTAGATACTATATTGGTTTAGATTATTTATTTTGGAAAAAAGGATACAGTTCAACACCTTTGCCAATAATAAATAATGTACTCACAAGTAAATCAACAAATGTTTTAAATATTGGAATTGGTATATTATCTACATTTTAGTAGTTTTACTCATAAATATTAGTTCTTTTTATTAATATTTTATGTTATAACACTTTAATCGTTACACAACTTATAATTGAATATAAAAATCAAAATGCTGAATATGAAGGGATACATGAAAAAAATTATTCGAATGATGACCATAGTATCAACTATGGTGGTAACAACTCCATCTTTTGCATTAGATGAAGTAGAAGATATGGTAAATAGAACAGATATTCCTCTTGAAATTAAAGGTGTAAAACTATCTGGAGTTGTACAAGGGGAAATTCGTACTAATTTAGCATCTAATAGCAAAATAAAATTAACACCTGTTGTAGCAATTAATTTAACATTAAACGGAAGATATGATTTTTTCAAAGATACCAAATTTATATTCAAATTAGCATCAAAAGCTACAAGAAAGGATGGGTTAGGTTATCATCAAACTTATTTAGGGTTTGAAGGAAAATTTGGAACTATATATGTAGGAAAAGTATTTTCAGAAAGTTTACCAATATTAGATGAATTAGCAATGGATGAATTTTCTACCATTGGAGCAAATTATAGATATACTAATTCTATAACTTATAAATCTCCTAGTTTTCACGGTTTCAAAGGTATAGCTCAAACAACTATTAATAGTAGTGATATGAATGCTTTAGATTTATCTGTAACATATGACTGTACTGAAAAATTATTTTTGAGTGTAGGGGCTATAAAAGGTAGAAATGAGAAATATAGAACAGAAAGTTTTTATAATCCTATTCATGTATTCGGTCAAAAACATAATTCTATATCCAAAAAAACAGGTACCCCAGCTGTAATAGATGAAAACTACAGAATTACAACTAATTTAGCATATTCAGTTGCCAAATATACTGTAAAATTTGATAAAGATAATAGTTTATATTTTATTTTAGGATACAAACATAACAACTATAACACCAACACATCAGATTTTAAAGAAATATCTTTTGATCAACTAGCTCTAAGAGTAGGTTATAATTTTGCTAAAATATATGAAATTTCTGCAGGATATTTATATCATACTCAAGGAAAAGGGAAAAAAGCTGATGGAACTTCTTCATACAAAACACCACCTGTAAAAGGCTTGTTTTTAGATTTTGAGGTTGATTTAGGTAAAAAAAGAAGTTGGAGTATAAATACTCAATACTTATTTTGGAATAAAGAAACTATGGATAAAAGCCCATTAGGAACAATAAGAGATTTAAATACAACTAAATACAGTAGTTATTTAGGAATTTCAACAACCTTTACTATATCATTTTAATCTTTAAATAATACAGTAACTCGATTGAGTTACTGTATTATTTAATATAATTATTGTATAACAAGACAATATCTATAATTCAATATAATAGTATAATTAGTACTAGAATATTTCTAATGTAAATATAGTATTCTCATTTTATTCTCATGATAATATATATAATTATATATATTATAAAAAAGTAATTATAACTTGATAATTATAAACAACTTATTCACTATATAATTTTTTTATGATATTTTTTTAACAATAGCTTTGGCTTTCAAAAAATTTGGCATATAGAACATATTATAGATATATCTAAAGTTAAGAGATTTAAAGTTATAGAAACTGCATGATTTTATATAAATTTTAATGGTCATCTCAAAATTAAAATAAGTCTATTTCGTGCTAATAAAATTATTTTCACATTGAATGCTAGATACAATATTTAGGATATTTATATTTTATAAAAGGGCTAGGAAAAAAGAGATGGAACCCCATCTAATACAGTAACTTCAGTTCATGGTTTGTACATAGACTTAGATATTGATTTGAAAAAACAAGTTTGGGTATTAATATACATTATATAATATTGAATAAAGAAAAAATAATTGGTCCTTTGAGAATAATTTATAGAGAGTAATACAAATAAATTTAAAAATTCTATAGGGATTTCAACAACATTTACTATAAATTTCAAATATAAAATATAAATTCTCATTAAAAATATACTTTTATAAGTATTATTTCATGAATAATAAAGATACTAAAATCAAAAATGCTAATAGTATTGTAATATATTTTTAACTATGATACTATATAGATAGTATAGTTGTATTTATTACATGACTATGTTATAAGAATTGTGTATTATATATATATATATATTTTAATTTTTTAATTATTATGAAATTTAGTGTACAGTTATTGATTGTATACTACTTTAGACAAGGAGAAATAAGTAATGAAAAAAGTTTTATTGACTTTGCCGGTACTAATAGCAGCAGGTTTTTTTGCAACTTCTGCTCGTGCAGATGATGCAGTATCAAATGATTTAACAGCTGCTGCATCAGATGTTAAAAATGCTACATCTGATTTAAAATCAGCTTTATCGAAAATAGCACCAGCTACTACTGGAATTAAAGTTTCAGGTAGTGCAGAAGGTGTTGTTACTGGTGTAAATCATCAAATGGGTGTTAATCAAAAAAAGATGCCTGTAACAGCTTCAGCAAATGCTACTTTAACGTTAGATGGTAAACATAATTTTGCAGGAGATACAAAAATTATTTGGAAAGCTTCTACAAAATTTGATACAGCTGGCGCTGGTAGATTTGATGGTCTAGGTAATGAAGAAGCTTCTGTAGGGATGACTGGTCCTTGGGGAACAATTACTGTAGGTAAAGAAAAAGCTCTTGCTTATAAAGTTCTTGATGATTTAACTACTATTGGAATGGATGATTTATTTTCTTCAATAGGTATTGCAGGTGTGAGATATAACAATGCAATTAAATATCAATCTCCAGAAATGTTTGGTTTAAAAGCAGCTGTACAAACCACTTTAGATTTTCAAAAACACAGTGTTATTGATGCGGTTATAAGTTATAACCCAATTCAAGATCTGAACATTAATCTTGGTGTATCTGCAACTAAAAGAGGTATGTTTAAAAACAATGCTTCTATGATGACTCCAGAAGTATTCAACAGTGTTGGAACTGATGCTGCAACACAAGTAGATACTACTCTTATATTTGCAACTGCTGCATATCAAGCTGCTATAGATGACATGAACACAATTGGTGGTACTTTAGGTCTTAAAGTTAACAACCAAAAAGTAAAAGATGTAAAATCTAAACAAACTGTTCAAGCTTTAGGTACTGTGTTTTACAAAATAGAAACTTATAAAGTTTCTTTAGGTTACCAATACTTAAGTAAATCTACAGTAGTTAACAATGAATTTAGCCCTGCTATACATGGTGTATATGCTGAGTTAAGTGACAATGTTTACAAAAACACAAACTTATACGTAAGAGCAGGTGTATTAATGTTTAACAATAAAAATGATTCTAAAAACAATGTTTCATCAGCTAGCAAAACTTTCCCAGTTTTAAACGGTGCTGATACTACAGCTGTTAAAAATGTTTTATCTGTTAAATTAGGTGTAACTGTAGACTTCTAGTTTATATAAAATATTATTATTTTATTTTCTAAGGCAAGTTCTATTTAATTAGAACTTGCCTTTTTTTTATTCAGATTTATATAATCTATTAATACAAAAAGCTATAATTTATAGTAAAAATAATCTATAATTGTATATTGTGTAATCATGGTATAAATGTTAAAAAATGATCAAAAAAAGTTGCATATCTGGCCTATTTTTCAAAATAGGAAAATATATTTTCTTAAATAACTCACTTATATTATTCAATAAACAAAAAAATGATTATAAAGTAGCAAAAATTGGTTATAGCTTTACTATGTTAATATCTATAATTATTGGTTTTTGGCTTGTTCCTTTTTTTAGAAAAGATTATAAAACTCTAATTTATTTGATATTATGTATGATTACTATTGTATTGATTCAAAAATTAAATTTTTTTGTAGATTATAATATAATAACATTATTATTTTTTATGTTTTTTTTAATCTTTGCATTTTTTTATAATAAAATTTATTTTAAACAAATTATATCAAAAGAATATTCAATATTTTCACTGGATTATTTATTAAATAGAAATGATATTTATAAAGTTACTAATAAAAATCTCTCAAGTTTAATAGAAAAAAATAACCAGATAGACCCAATGTTAGAAAATTCATTAATTAATAAAATGTATAAAAGGCTTTTTATAACTATATTTGTTTATGTTATGTATACAGCTTTAATAGTTATTTGTTTGAATATCGTTATGAAATCAAATAGCTTATAAATTACAATCAAATTATCACGGACAACATATAATATGACTAAGTATTGTTATATAACAACTCCAATTTATTATGTAAATGATAAACCTCATATAGGACATGCATATACAAGTTTATCTGCAGATATTTTATCTAGAATTAATAAACTTAATGGTGTGAATACAAAATTTTTAACAGGTACCGATGAACACGGTCAAAAAGTTGAAGCTAGTGCTAAAAAGTTTAATAAAACTCCACAACAATTTGTTGATGAAATTTCTAAGTCTTTTATTGATTTAACAAAAAAGTTAAATTTAATAAATAATGATTTTATTCGTACTACAGAACAGCGTCATAAAGTATCTGTTCAATCTTTATGGAAAAAATTAGAAGAAGCTGGTTATATTTATTTAGGAAAATATTCTGGGTGGTACGCAATACGTGATGAAGCATATTACTCAGATAGTGAAATACAGGAAGTAGATGGCCATAAGTTAGCTCCAACAGGGGCGGAAGTAGTTTGGAAAGAAGAAGAAAGCTATTTTTTCACCTTATCAAAATTTCAAGATAGATTACTTACATATTATGAACAAAATAAAGATTTTATAGCACCCAAAAGTAGATATAATGAGATTGTAAGTTTTGTAAAATCAGGACTGAACGATCTTGCCATTTCAAGAACTAATTTCACATGGGGAATAAAAGTTCCAACTAATGAAAGTCATGTAGTATATGTATGGATTGATGCACTTACTAATTATATTTCTGCTTTAGGATATCCTAATATAGAAAGCGAAGAGTTTAATGAATACTGGAATAATCAATCTGTTATTCATATAGTAGGTAAAGATATAATAAAATTTCATTGTGTATATTGGCCAGCTATTTTACTTGCTTTAGATTTACCATTGCCTAAACAAATTTTTGCCCATGGTTGGTGGTTAAATGAGGGAGAAAAAATATCAAAATCTTTAGGTAATGTCATAGATCCAATTACAATTATTGATGAATTTGGATTAGATCCACTGCGATATTTTTTATTCAAAGAAATAAAGTTTGGAAAAGATGGTGATTATAAACATAACAGTATGTTAGCAAAAAATAATAATGAATTAGCTAACGAATATGGAAACTTACTGCAACGTAGTATGAGTATCGTTAAAAATGTATTTAATAGTACATTAAAATCGTCGTTTATTACAGAAGAACAAAATGAATATTTTAAAAATACAGAAGATATATTAAATACTTGTATAAATGAAGGAAAAAACCTTAACTTTTCATCATATATAGAAACGGCATGGAATATCATAAAATATGCTAATTCGTATATGAATGATAAAGCTCCTTGGAAGATGGTTAAAGAAAATAAATTAGAAGATGCACAAAGTGTACTGTATTTTGTAGCTGAATTAGTTAGAAGAGTAAGTATTTTATTAAATCCTATAATGCCTTCAGCAACTGCAATGATATTTAAACAGTTAAATTTATATTCTGATAATGATTTAACTTTTAAAGATTTTAACGTAAAAATTGAAGATAATCATAAAATATCGGATATTAGTCCTATTTTTAAAAAAGTTTAATAGTATTATGATTTAAATAAATATTTTAGTACAAAAAGGATATTCTATGTTAATAGATAGTCATTGTCATTTAGGTTTCCCAAATCTAGGGGGGCATACAGAAGAAACATTGAAATTTTTATCTAATGCTAAAATAAATAATGTAGGTTTAATTTTAGACATTTCTACAGATTTGAGTAAATTCAAAGAATACTTGGATTTTTCAAATAACATTCCAAATACTTCTGATTATCCAAAACTTTATACAGCAATAGGTATACATCCGTTACATATAGAAGAAAATCTTAATTTTTCTATTTCAGATTTTGATCCTTATCTAAAAAACGAAAAATTAATAGCTATAGGTGAAACAGGTTTTGATGGTTATTATGTTAAAAATAAGTTCAAAATACAAAGAGAACTATTTGAAATACATGCAAATACGGCAATCAAAAATAGTTTACCAATCATCATTCATACTCGTTCAGCAGAAGAAGAAACTATAGATGCAATATCTTATTTCGTTTCTAAATATAATTTAACAGGAGTTATTCATTGTTTTACAGGTGATTTATGTTTTGCTAAAAAACTATTAAACTTAGGTTTTTATTTATCATTTAGTGGAATAACAACTTTCAAAAATGCTCAAGATATACAGCAAGTTGTTAAGTATGTTCCGCAAGATAGAATATTAGTAGAGACTGATGCCCCATATTTAGCACCAGTACCTAATAGAGGTAAAAATAATGAACCAGGATTTGTTAAATATACTTATGAATATATAGCAAATTTGAGAAATGAAAAATTAAACTTTTTAGAACAATATGTCGAAAAAAATTTTTATGATTTATTTAACAAGATAACTAAATAAAGACTTATGAGATTTTAAATTATGGAACGCTATAAAATAACAATATTAGGTTGTGGTAGTTCAACAGGAGTACCATCTATAGAAGCAGGATTTGGTTTTTGTGACCCTAATAACATGAAAAATATAAGAAGTAGAACTTCGGCTTTTTTAGAAATATTTGATGATAATAATTTAGTAAACTCTATATTATTTGATACTTCAACAGATTTTAGACAGCAAGCTTTAGATAATAATATAAAATCTATAGATGCAATTTTGTATACTCACGCTCATGCAGATCATATTTATGGATTAGATGATGTAAGAAGCATAAATAGATTAACTAGAAAAGAAATACTTTGTTATGCATCCTCAAAAACAGCATCTTCGATAGAAAAGGCATATGATTATATATTCAAAAATAGAATTGTCGATAAACACATAATAGCTCCTAGCGATTTAATTAATAAGCCAATGATAAAAATGAATATTATAGAGTACAATGATGAGTTTAAAATCAGATCATGTATTAATAATAAAGATATTTTGATTAAAACAGCTTTACAGCATCATTGTAAAACAGAAACAATGGGTTTTGTTATAAATGATAAAATAGGCTATGCTACAGATTTTCATGCTTTATCTGAATATGCTTTGAAAATATATAAAAATTTATCTTTATTAATAGTATCTGCTACAGTTGTTAATAGTCATCCATCTCATGCTACATTTGAAGAAGTACTAAAAATAATTGAAAAATTAAATCCTAAAAAGGCAATAATCACTCACATGAGCGCTGAGATAGATTATGAGAAACATAGTAAAAACCTTCCAAATAATGTAATATTAGCACATGACGGTTTAGTTATTAGTATAGATTAAATACGTAAAACTATACTATATTAATATACAATTATCTAGTTTTTTTCAAAGTTTCAGTTTCATATACTTTTGTATTGATTTGTGTTTCTAATTCTAGTTTTTTTATTTCTATATCTGATAATTTATTTTGAAATTCTAGTATTTTGTTATCATTAGTGGTTTTTGTTACTTGCTCGTAAAAATAATTTTCTTTATTTGTTAATTTTTTGAATTCTTCTTTTAGCTTTTTTATTTCCATATTTAGCCTATTTAAAATAGGATCTTTAGCTTCAATTTCACAATCATTATCTGAAGAAGAGGGCTTACTTTTATTAGGCTGAGTTTTAGAACTAGATTGATTTTGTAAAGACTTTACATATTCTTCATAGTTGCCATCAAATTCAGTTGCTTTATTTTGTTCTATTAAATAAATCTTGTTTGTCATTGCATTTAAAAAGCTTCTATCATGTGATACAATAAGTAAAGTACCTTTATAATTTTCTAAAGCTTCTTCTAAAATTTCTTTTGCGTAAATATCTAAATGGTTTGTAGGTTCATCCATAATAATAAAATTAGGTTTAGATAAAATAAGTTTTATTAAGCTAACTCTTGCTTTTTCACCACCGCTTAAACTTGATATTCTTTTCAATACTTCATCGTTAGAAAATAGAAAGCCACCTGCGATAAGTCTTGCTTTTTCTTCAGGCAGATCAAATTCTCTAGAGATTTCTTCTAAAATAGTATTGTTTACATTTAAATTTTGATGTTTTTGATCATAATAACCAATTTTTAATTTTTGTCCTAAAATAACACTACCAGATGTTGCAGTATCAAGATTATTTATTATTTTCAAAATTGTAGATTTACCTACACCATTTTTTCCAATTAATCCTACTTTATCACCCTTATGTATTTCAATATTGATTTTATTAAATATAAATATATCATCATAAGATTTTGATAAATCAACAATTTTCAAAATATCATTAGAAGATGGAGTTTCGATTTCAAATTTTAATTTTATTTTTCTTACCGGGATAATAGGATTATCTGATTGTTCCATCCTATCTAATAATTTTTGTCTACCGCGTGCTTGTTTTGCTTTTTGACCTGCTTTATATTTTAAAACAAATTCTTTTAATTTTTCTCGTCTTTCTTCTTCTTTTTTAAAAGCTTTCAATGCTCCAGACAAGTATATTTCTTTTTGTATTTTATAATCGGTATAATTGCCTTTATAGTTTGTAATAGATTTATTTTCTAATTCCAAGACTCTATTTACAACTTTATCTAAAAAATATGTATCATGAGATATTATAAAAACAGCTTTTTCATAAGACTGTAAAAAATTTTCTAACCAATTTATTGCATTTAAATCTAAGTGATTTGTTGGCTCATCTAAAATTAATAAATCGGGTTTATTTAATAACACTTTTGCTAAACCTACTGTGGTTTGCTGTCCTCCAGAAAGAAACTTTATTTGGTTATGCCAAACTTTATTATCTATATTCAATCCTTCTAAAGTACTTATAACAGATTGTTCGATTTCATAACCATTTTGACTTTCAAACTCAGATATAAGATATGAATATTTTTCTAAGTCTTTTTCATCTAATATAATATTAGCTTCAATATCAATGTTATATTTATATATTTTATGGAAAATATCTTTAAGACCATATATGTTCATCAATTCTTCAAAAATAGTATTTTCAGGATTTAAATTACTATTTTGAGATAAATAGCCAATAGTATAATCAACATATTTTGTGATTGTTCCTTCGGTGTGAGTATTAGGATTTACATCTGCTTCTTCTAAGCCAAGCAAAATTTTTATCAAAGTAGTTTTACCTGCTCCATTGATACCAATTAAAGCTATTTTATCTTTATTAGATATTTTAAAAGATACATTTTTAAATAATACCTTATCAGAAAAATTTTTATAAATATCGTTTACTTGTAAAAGAACACTCATATATGCATCTTAGTTATATTGATAATAATTAAATCACACAAACATAATAATACTAAGATATATGAAATAAAAAAGCAAAATACCAATATGAATATGTAATCCCATATTGTTATAACACATATAACGCAGTATTTGAAGAATATCAATTGTTATAAGTTAAGTATAAGTAAATATATTCAATTATATCATTAGTAATCAAAAGTATAATGATCTATATGATATAAAATGTTATAAATTATATCATTTCTACGTGCGAAGTTTTCATATTAATAAAATGTTTATATTTTATTGATACTATATCAGTGTACGAGTATTGATTGTATATTTAAAATAAAGTCTAAGATTCATATAATTATATTATTTGTTTTTGTATAAATCATTTAGACAAGTAGGTATAAAATAACAACTTTTAGTTGAACATTTTTTACACTTTATTTCTATTTTTACTAGAGGTTCTTTAGCATTAACTTTGATTATTTCTTTAACTGTAGATAACTTTGAATTACATTTGATACACCTAATAATCATAAATCTTCTCCTCTTTTGTATAGAGTTACGCATTTTATTAGTGTATTGAAATAGGGAGTTACGCACACTTAAACAAATGCGTAACTCCCTAAGGCTAAGTCTACTTTAAATTGTTTTTAAATACCAGTAAAATATTCTTATATTTAAAAAATATTTCTTGTAATGTTATATTTTTATTAGTTTTCTTTTCACTAATTACAATTCTGATAGCATTTAATAAATAAAAAGAATTTAAAGACATACTATTATTTTTTGCAAATATTTCAGCTTCATTGAAAATATTATGAAAAAGATTTTCATCAACATAAGGTTCTGTTCTTCCTAAAACTAACCAATCCATTGAAGTATTTGTTTTTTCGCAAATCTCTTGCAAAGTTTCAGCTCTAGGTTTTGACCTTCCAGCCCACCATTCTGACATTATAGTTCTAGATATTCCCAAGTCTTCTGCCATTTTCTTTTGTGTCCCATAATGAAGCTTGATCACTTGTTTTAGTCTATCTAATAATGTTTCTTCTATTTCTTTAAATTCTTTCATTAACCTTTAGTCAGAAAAACTGACATTCCTTATTGACAAGTCAGAAAATCTGACGTATTATAGTTTATATAAGTTAATTATATCATAACACAAAAGATAAATAGGAAGAAAGATGGAACCTGCAGAAATCAGATATAAACTTGAAATTTTAGGATATACATTTATAGATATAGATAGAAAATATGGGTTTAGTAGGGGAACCTGTAGATTAGCTGTGTCTTCGCCATCAACTAAAGGAGAAAAAGCTATTGCTGAAATTTTACAACTACATCCCAAAGACATATGGTCTAAACGATATGATAAATATGGAAATCGACTAAGACCACAACCTAAAGAAGAATATTTATATACTCGCAAAATGAGAATTATATCTAGATAATTATTTTAAAGAGTATTCTAATAAAGTATAAATATTATTTTTTAATTATATCTCTAAGTAATATCCGGAATTTATTTTTTTATATGAAGTCATTATGAGTTAGACAAAAAACTATTATTTATTAATATAGATACTTCAAATTATAACTAGTGAAAATAAGATAAGTGTAAATTACAAACATATTATATGAAAAAAGTACAAATAGAGTAATAAAAATGAGAAATACAAATAACTCCCTTTTGCAACAAATGTTTATAAAAGCCAAAGAATTAGAAATTTTTACATTAAATAATATGACAGATAATTTTCCTAATGCTAATAGAAAAACAATAGCAAGATATCTTATAGGTTTAATAAAAAATGGTAATTTAGAAAAAAAGAAATCTATATATTTCTTTATAAATGACAAACCTATTAAGGTAAAAATTGGTGAATAATTTCAAATCACAATAATAAATATTTTTAGATGTATTAATGCAAAACATAATGAAAATATATAAATTAATATAGCAATATACATTTAATATCAATCAATAATAGAGGTATTACAAATGAATAATAATCATCATTATCAAAATATCTCAAAAAAAGCTAATAACAAAAAAGATACAAATATTTCATTTTATGAACATATGATGAACGATTTACAAGACGAAGCACTGATATGGCGTATTAGTTATGAACTAGGAGGACAAAAATTTTATATACCTATCAAAGTAACAAAAAATCATTTTTTTTGTAGATATGGAGAAAAATTTTTTGAATGGTTAGTAAAAAATTATGAAGGTCATACTATAGTGTTTCCAAGTGGAATGAATAGTATATATAAAAGAAATAAAACTCAAGCTGAAATATTAGCTAAACGAGGGTTTTCTAATAATGAAATAGCAAGACAATTAGGAGTTCATTATAGAACTGCTCAAAGAGCAAAAAAAAAGTTAGAAATAAATAACTAATACAATATATTGTAAACAACTATAAACTAATTTTCCAAAGAACCTATAAAAAATAGGTTCTTTTTTTTTAATTATTGTTTAATCCTGTAAAAGATTTCAGTCTTATATAATTTTTTGCTTTGATATATCATTTTACTAGAATTTATATATTTTATATAGAACTTTTAATTTTATTATAGGAGAAAATAATAAATGGCTAATTTTCAATTAGGATTATGGCAAGTTTTAAAAAATGAGGGTGGATATGTAGATCATCCGTATGATAATGGTGGAGCAACGAATAAAGGTATCACTTTAATTACATATAAAAAAATAAAACCTGATGCAACTAAAGAGGATTTGAAAAACATTTCAAACCAAGAAATAGAGATAATATATAAAGAAGGATATTGGGATGTTTGTAAAGGAGATTTGATAAAATCACAAGTTGTAGCAAATAAAATATTTGATGTAGCTGTAAATTCAGGTCCTAAGCAGGCTATTAAGTTTTTACAAAAAACATTAAATATAGTTATTTTTAATGCTAAGCCATTAGTAGTAGATGGAATAATAGGCAAAAATACTATAGAAGCTATCAATTTATTAGATGGTGAAGATGTAGATAATAATATTATACAGATATATAGCTTACTTCAAAAAGAATACTATAGCAAATTAGTTATAAATAATAACTCTCAGTTAGTTTTTTTAAAAGGTTGGTACAACAGAGCAGATAAATTATTAATATAATAAAAAGGTAAAAATGGGAGCTATTTTTAATTTATTTAAACCTATTATAGGTTTATTCAATAAAGTTGGTATGCAAGCGATAACAAAAAAAACCTCTCCTTTGGCAAAAACAGCAGTTTTATTTGCATTAGCAACAAACTTAATATCAAAAGATGTTGCCGAGTTTATAATGATTTATTTAAATAATATAAGCACTGAAGATTTAATAAAAAGTTCATTTTCTATTTATTTAATAATATACATACATGGTTTTTTATGGGCAATAAGAAAAAAAATAATGAGACTTATAGAAGGAGATATTACTAATGAATAATGGAGAATTAAGTAATATATTAGAAGCATTTTTTCCACTTCTATTTACAATAATGGGATGGTATATGTGGAGTGTTAGACAAAAATTTATAACCAAAGAAGATTTCAAAAGATATAAAGATGAACAACAAATTATAATCAAAAGTTTAGAAAAAAAAATTATAGCTCAAAGTGAAAATATGAGAGAGATTCAAGTTGATATAAAACACATAGCAGAAGCTATAAAAGATATCAAAAAATATATTTTCAAAAGTAAGCGTAGGAATTAAAAAATACAATAAAAACAAGGATTTAAGCATAAAGAAAAAATAAAACAACATAAAAATTCACTTACATTAAAACTCTTGTATATACATATATCTAAAACTATTAATAAGCTCAAAAAATTTACTATTATACATAGTAAATTTTTTTTTATATTGATATTAGATAACAAAAATCTTTTAATGATAGTTTTCATGAATACATATGGATCTATTATTTATATAACAGAACTTACATATCTAAATTTTTAAGTCATAACACTAAAAAAACATCCAGTATAACTAAGTAAAAATACTTATAAGCTTCAGCTTATTTCAAGCTAATAAAACTATGCAACTATTCCATATAATACAGTGTTTCCGGCACCACTTGTCGTACTTATTATAAAGAAAAAATTAAGTTAAATTATATCCATGATTAATTCAAACAAAAATATTGTTACATAAATATATTTATATTAAATAAGAGTGCTTTTAATGAGTAATAAAATGAAATCAAATCCAAATTCTTTATATGTGAAAAATGCTAAAGAAGTAGAACCAGGAAACATAGAGAAATCTTTAATATTAAACAATATTTATGGTTTAGATAGAAACACTCATAGTTCAGATGACGAGCCAGATTTAGATGAAAAAGCATGGAAAAATTGGTCTCCTAAATACAAATTAAAAAGAGAAGACGGACAAGGAATATTAAATAATAGTAATTATTTAATTAAAACCTTAAAAGAAAGATAAATGTCGTATTTAACAATTTAGAGTTATAAAAATGAGTACATATAACAGTATTTTACAAGCAATAAAAAGTACCTTTGAAAAAGAATTTAAAGTAGGTACTAAAGCAGAATTATTAAAAAAAGTAACAATCATGTCCGGAGGTTTTAATGGATTACAGGCTGTTTTAGATAAGAGTAAAGAAGCTCCTTTTCTTGGTATTGGTATTAGAAATATTTCAAAAAACACGAGGAATTATGGAAATCAATTAGAAAGTATAGTTGAGTTTTCTATCTATCTAATAACAAGTGAGCAAGGAAAACCTAATTTAGAAGATGGCATAATAGAAGCTTTGAGTTTAGTTGAGCAAATAAAGTTAATCATACTGAATGGGGATTGGAAGATAGAAAGAGTTGGAAAAACAGAAAACAATAGTATTACTTGTCAAAACTATTATGCAGAAGAATTTTATGAAAAAAGAATAATTCTATGGGAGATAAATTGGAAACAAAATGTTCTTTTGGGAGAAAACAAATGGGTAATTCAAGAAGCAGAAATAGATAATATAAAAGTTGATACCAATATAAAAGACGATACTAATATAGAAACACAAATATTCAAAATAGAAAAAAAGGTACAGTAAATGGATAAATTTTTAGAATTTATAAAGAAAGTATTCAAGTTAGAGGATCGTGTAAATAAATTAATAAGAATAGGTATTATTAAAGAAACCGACCTTCAAAATAATACAGTGGTAGTAGATTTAGGAAATAATTTAGAAACTCCAAAACTTCCTTATTTAGTAAATTGTTCTGGTAATGCAAAAGTATACTTTGTTCCTCAAGTAGGTGATCAAGTTATGGTGTTATCTCCCAACGGGGATATTTTTAAATCAATAATTTTACCAAGTATTTATAAAGGGAATGTGCAGTGCGAAGAAAATCAATGGAGAATTGAATTTGAAAACGGTTCTATTATATATGACAACTCAACAATAACTATAAAATCAAATAGTAAGGTAAAAATAGACTCTAAAAAAGTTATTTTATCTGGAGAAGATGGTGGTGGAGTTGTTTGTAAAAATAATTTATGTAGTTTCACAGGATCTCCACATCCAGATGCAAGCACTAAAGTTTTTGGAAGTAAGTAAATAAAACATTATAAAAAGAGAAATAAGATGGCAATCAATATAAAGGCCTGTGTCAATACAATAGAAGCCGAATTAAAATCAGAAGGATTTGATTTGGATAATGCACCCCAGACTAAAAAATTCATAAATAGTATTGTAAATAATATTTTACTTGAAGTAAAAAAAGGAACAGTTACCACAAATGTTGTAGGGAGTTCAGCAAGCGGTGGAGCTGTTAAAGGTACAGGAACGGGTAATATAAATTAATACTAATGCAAATATATAAGGAGTAAAAATGAAAACATATGAAGTGTTGAAAGAATGCTGGATAAACGGTAATAAGTACTTAAAAACTCAATTAATTAAACTAACATCAAATCAAGCTGAAGAATGGCTAGCTAGGAAGTGCATAAAAGAAGTCAAATCTAAAAAGTAGAAGAAATAATGAATATACATACAGGTAAATTGCTTAATCTTCATGATAATTTAAATCAAAGTATAAAATTAATACTTTTAACTCCAAAAGGTGAAAGATTGTTAAATAGAAGTTCAGGTAGCAATATGATGTCTTATTTAGGACAACCAATTAATAATGTACTTATGCAAATTAGGGCAGAAGTTGTAAGTAGCTTGCAAGGTAATGACTCTAGAATTTTTGTAGATAGAGTTGTAATAAAAAACAATGATGAAGCTGCTTTAAAGTTATCAGTTCAATATAATGATGGAGGTAGTACAGATGTCTCAATTACCTAAAATAGTAGAACAATTGTCATTTGAAGATATCAAAAATAGAAAAGTAACAAAATTTAAAGAAATCATACCATCTATTGCTAATAATTTAGTAGATAGTGATCCCGCTATAGCATTGCTAGAAGAAAGTTCTTACACAGAAGGATTATTAAGAAACAGAATAAACCAGTCTATAAATTCTGTAATGTTAGATTATGCTTGTGGTAGTGATTTAGATAATTTAGGAAAACTTTATGGAATAGAGAGAAAACTAATTGACAATGAAGATAATTCGTCTTTACCTCCCAAAGCAGCAGTATATGAAACAGATAGAGAATTAAGACAAAGAATAATAGAAGCTCCAAAAGGATTTTCAGTAGCAGGACCGAGATCTGCATACATATATTACGGTAAACTAGCAGATAGAAAAGTTAAAGATATTAGTGCTGTAAGTAACACGCCAATGGAAATTGATATTACAGTGTTATCTTATGATGACAATGGGATACCTAATGAAGATTTGATAAATAAAGTTTATGAAAAACTAAATTCTGAAGAGATCAGACCAATGGGAGATAAAGTTACTGTAAAGCAAGCTAGCCTCTTAAATTTTGAATTAGACTTACAGATAGTTTTTAAACAAGATAAAGTTGTAGATAAAAATGAAATAATCAAACAAATAAAAAATAATTTACAGTTACATGTAAATGCAGAGCATAGACTTGAAGGTTACATATCTCATGCAGGTTTATACGGAAGTTCTTTTAATGATAATGTTCAAGATATAATAATAATAAGCCCAAAAGATAATATTAAATGTTTATCTCATCAAGCACCATTTTGTAAATCTATAAAAATCAATGAATTGATTAACAATTTTGATGACTTAAAGGTGCATAATGACAAATAGTTTATTACCAAGCAGTTACCAAACAGATTTAATGCTTGCTCTTGAAAATATATTAAGAGAGTTTGAAAATTTGCCTGTAGATATTATAAAAGATTTCTGGAACCCACAAAAATGTAGAGAGGATTTATTACCTTTCTTGGCTATTTATTTAGGTGTTATTCAATGGGATAGTACTTGGGAAATACAGCAAAAAAGAGATGTTTGTCAGAAATCTTTACTTATAAATAAGAAAAAAGGAACTTTAGCATCTTTGAAGTATGCTTTAAAAAATTTGAATATAAATGCAACAGTTGTAGAATGGTGGGAAAAGCAAGATAAAAAGGTCATGAAAGGTACAGCTTCAATAAATTTACATGAAAAAGATATTATCTACTCAGAAGAACAATATAAAGTCATTTACAAATTAATAAATGAAGTAAAAAGATTGTCTTTATTAGTAAGTATAAAAAAAACAAGTAGTGTAAAAGGTACTTATAAAGTAAGTTCTGCTTCTTCATTATTATCTAAAGTCAGTATTGGTTTTACAGCACCTTTGCATAGACATTTAAAAACAGAAGGTAAAAGTTTTCTAGCTGTATCTTTAAAAATATTACATAAAATAAAATTATAAGGCTTATCATGGTAGCAATAATAACAAAAATAGGTTTAGGAAAAATAGCAAAAGCCACAATCGATAAACCATTAATAATAGAAAAATTCGCAGTAGGAGATGGCAATGGTAATCCAATAAATCCTAATGAGGAGATGACATCATTAATAAATGAAAAATATAGAGATTTAATAAATGATAAATATGCTAATCAACAAAATACAGTTTTTGAAGTAATACTAAAAGAAGAAGCTCCTATAAAAGAAGGTTTCTATATTAGAGAATTAGGTTTATTTGATCAAGATGGAGATTTAATAGTAATTACAGATGTTCCTGTTCAATATAGACCAGGTAAAAATAATAAGAACATAGTAACTGAATTATTATTCAATATTTATATACAAATACACAATTCAGAAGTATTAAAACTAAATATAAATCAACAATTATTTTCTACTGTAGAACAAGTAAATAGGGTTAAATCTGATTTAGAAATAGAAATAAATAAACAATTTAAATGGATAAATAATTTTAGAAATAATTTAATAGCAAGCTCAGTTGGTATAGATAAGTGGTTTAATATAGATGGTAGATATAAAGATCAAGATTTAGTGAAAATAGGTATAAAAACATATGCTTTAATGGACTCAAGTAATATATTAAAAATCAAAGATTTTCCAATTTTATTTAAAAATTTGAATGTACCTGATCTAGGAGATGGTACTTTCAAAATGCCTAATTTCTACGATGGAACTTTAAGACAAATAAAAAAAGGAAGCAAAAGAGAATTAGGTAGTTATGAAGAAGATGCAATGCAGAAAGTGTATGGTTCTGTAGATTGTATAACTTATGTAGATTTAAGTAAACCTCGTAAAGTAGTAGAAACTTCTGGAATGGTAAAGGAAAGTTTAAAAACTATTTATAAAGATGCTACTAGACATGGAGGTTCGATAAATTGGTGGAAAGAGTCAACCGTAAGTTTTGACAATTCTAATATATGTCGTGTTGCTGAAGAAACCCGAATGAAAAATACAGCAGGTCAATGGTATGTTCTTGCACAATTAGATATGTAATAAAAGGAGTATTAATGTCAGCAGTAATAACAAAAATAGGTTTATATAAAATATCAAAAGCTACAGTAGATAAACCAATAATCATAAACAGCTTTGCTGTAGGGGATAGTAATGGAAAATATATAAAACCTAATGAGGCAATGACTTCATTAACAAATGAAAAATTCAGAGATTGTATAACAGATAAATATGTAAGTAAAGGAGATACAGTATTTGAAATGCTAATTAAGGCTACAGCATCGATAAAAGAGGGTTTTTATATTAGAGAGCTAGGTTTGTTTGATGAAGAAGGAGATTTAATAGTAATTACAGATGTTCCAGTTCAATACAGACCAGAAACACAAACTGGAAATTGTGTAACTGAATTATTATTTTCTGTAAATCTTAAAATAGAAAATAGTAATGTAATCAACATAAAAGTCAATGAGCAATTATTTATAACAATCGATATGTTTGATAGATTTAAAAATAATTTGATAGAAAGTTCAGTTGGCATAGAGAAATGGTTTAATAAAGATAATAAATATAAAGATCAAAATTTAGTTAATATCGGTATAAAAACATATGCCTTAATGGATAAAAGTAATATATTGAAAATAGTAGATTTTCCAATTTTATTTAAAAATCTTAATGTTGTAGACAATGGAGATGGTACCTTCACAATGCCTGATGTATACGATGGAACAATAAGACAAGTAAATAAGGGAAGTCTTAGAAAATTAGGTAGTTATGAAGAAGATGATATCAAATACCATCATCACGGAATACCAGATATAAAAGGATTGTGTAATCTATATGATAGATGTGATAATTGGTTTTCTGGAGCATTTACAAAACATTCTAGATGGTCTACAGGAGCTATGCATGGAGGAGGAGGAGGAAACGATCAGTTTATGACACAAATAAGCTTCAGTTCATATAAGGCTGGTGTAGAAAATACATACTCTTTTGGAGGAACAGAAACTCGAATGAAAAATACAGCAGGTCAATGGTATGTTCTAGCAAATTTTAAAATCTAAACATCTGAATAGGAGTTTGCATGGTAGCAATAATAACAAAAAAAGGTTTAGAAAAAATATCACAAGCTACAGTAGATAACCACTAATAATAGAAAAATTCGCAGTAGGAGATGGCAATGGTAATCCAATAAATCCTAATGAGGAGATGACATCATTAATAAATGAAAAATATAGAGATTTAATAAATGATAAATATGCTAATCAACAAAATACAGTTTTTGAAGTAATACTAAAAGAAGAAGCTCCTATAAAAGAAGGTTTTTATATTAGAGAATTAGGTTTATTTGATCAAGATGGAGATTTAATAGTAATTACAGATGTTCCTGTTCAATATAGACCAAGTAAAAATAATAAGAACATAGTAACTGAATTATTATTCAATATTTATATACAAATACATAATTCTGATGTAGTAGAAATAAAAGTAAATGAGCAATTATTTTCAACAGTTAAGCAAGTAAATAGATTAGAAGAAAAGATTGATAAAAAATTAATAAAAGAAACAAATAACTTATTAGATATATCTAGAAGTTTCTACAAAATGTTTTTAGGTGTAGGTATGACTAAAGTATTAGGTAACAAATGGGGAGGAACCAAAGATGTAAATTTTTATATTCCAGATGCAAAAAACAGGGTTATAAGAACTCCTGGAAATGATATGCCATGGGGGTATCAGGAAGATGCAATACAAAAAATTCATGGATCTATAGACTGTGTAACTTTTGTAAATATAAGCAAAACTACTGAAGTAAGAACAACAGGAATGGTAAAGGAAAAAATTGTAAATTCTCACAAAACAGCTACTCATAATAGAAGTATGGATTGGTGGAAAGAGTCATATGTAAGTTTTGATAGCTCATTAGTAGCAAGAACAGCAGATGAAAATAGAGTGAAATCTCTGTCTGGAAAAATATTTATGATAACGAAAGTATTAATATAAGGAAATAAAAATGACAAATTTTTTAAACGGAATAGAAATAATAGAAGTAGATAAAGGTGGAAGAACAATACAAACTCCATCTACATCGGTGATAGGTTTAATAGGAACAGCTTTTGTAGATGAAAGTATCAGTAAAAAAACAATTGATGAAATTTTACCAATTAATAAACCTATAGTGTTTACAAATATTCAGCAGCTTAAAGAGTTAGGTTTAAGCGATAAAGGTACAATTCCTGCTGCTTTAAGAAGTATTTATAATCAAGCATCTACACTTGTTATAGTTGTAAGAATTAAAGAGGGAAAAAATCAAACAGAAACTATATCAAATGCAGCGGGTGATATAGCCAATTACACGGGAATTTTTGCTCTTTTAAATGCAGATAACATCGTGAAGTATAAACCTAAAATTTTACTATGTCCTTATTTTTGTTCTATAACAACAGATAAAAATAAACCAAATGCAATAGTAAGTAGTTTAAATATAGTTGCAGAAAAATTAAGAGCTGTTGCAATACTAGATGGTCCAAATACAAATAGAGAAGATGCTGTTGATTTAGCAAAGAACATTGGCAGTAGTAGAACTATGTTAATAGATCCAAGTTACACCCCATCTTTTTCAGTAGAAGGTATTGCTAATGTTAGTTCATCTTCATTGCTTGCTGGTGTATTGGCAAAAAATGATAGTCAGAAAGGTTTTTGGTGGTCTCCAAGTAACACTGAAGTTAATGGAATATTGTCGTTAAATAGACCAGTTTCCTTTGCTTTATCAGATCCAACAACAGATAGTAATTTATTAAATGCAGCTGGTGTTACAACAATAGTATTTGCAAATGGGGAATATAGAATTTGGGGTAATCGTTCACCAAGTAAAGACACAAAATGGAACTTTATAAATGTGAGACGAACAGTTGATGCTGTATATGAAGCATTAGAACAATCTATGTTATGGGCAATGTCAAAGCCAATTACAGGAAATATTTTAGATGATATACAAAATAATGTTAATAGCTATCTTTCTTCATTAGTTATTAGAGGAGCTTTATTAGGAGGGAATTGCTGGATAGATCCTGAAAAAAATACACCTTCTCAAGTAAAACAAGGTCAAGTTGTAGTGAGTTTTGATTTAGAGCCACAAGCTGCATTAGAAAAACTTACTTTTGAAGCATACAGAAATGATAGTTATTATGAAACTATTTTTAAAAATTAGAAGATTATTAATAAAAATATAACAAAAGGAATAAAAATGACTATAGGAATACCTAAAACTATAAAAGATATGTCAGTATATATTAATTCAGATTTTCACATGGGTGATGTACAACAAATTGTTTTACCCAAAATCACAAAGAATATAGAAAACTTTAAAACAGGCTTTAGTTCTGTACCGATTGAGCTTGGAATTGAACCATTAACTGTAAGTATAACAATGTTAGAACAAACTAAAAATATGTTCAAATTAATGGGAATATTAGGAGGTAGATTTGCAGATGTTATAACTTTCAGAGCCTCACAAGAAGGTTATAGTTCTTCTAATGATCAAAATAGTATCAAAATCACAATGAAAGGTATTTTTACAGAAATAGACTTAGGTACAGTTCAAAGAGGAAGTATAAATACATACACGTTGAGTGCTACATTATCTCATTTTGCTTATTACATAGAAAATATGTCTGAACCTACAATTTTGATAGAACCAATGACACAAAAATTTATATTAGATGGTGTAGATCAGTTAAAAACAAGAAAAAATGCCTTAGGAATGAAATAATACATTTTATCAAAGCAATATTAATATAAAAATAAGTAAGGTTTAATATGAATAATTTAGGAAATGGTATTAACAGAATTCAGGAACATCAAGATGATACCGTAAATACAACAAATAATACTTATAAATTCGCCAATCCTTTAATAATAGGCTTAAATGATGATGGTAACTTTAAATATTTAAATTCAGTTTCATTTAGAGAACCAACAGCAGGTGATTTAAGAGGACTTTCTTTGATGAAAATATTCGAAAGTGATGTTGATAGTTGGTTGATTTTATTGAGTAGAATTACTTTACCAAGAATTAATATGGAGTTTCTAAATAAAATGAGCTTAACAGATACACCAAACATTATAGCAAAAATATTGGGTTTATTGGGAAACGAAGCCAGGGTAGAGGATACCCAAGCTCAATAGAAGAAGCTTTACTGATTTTAGCAATGCATTTACATTGGCAACCAAGTGAGCTATGGGCATTACCACTTAGCGATATTAATATGTGGCTTGCTTTATTAGCCGATCAATATGAAAGAGAGAAAAAGAAATAATGGCTGGGACAAAATCATCAATAGTTGTAGAACTAGAACACAAATTTTCTGTGTTTTTTAATAATTTAGCAAAAGTTTTTAAAGAGTCTTCTAACACTGGAAAACATTTAAAACAGATTTTAGATAAAAGTACTTCATGTTTGAAAAAACAAGAAAATGAAATGAGTAAGTTTAATAGAGATATTAAAGCTTCTCATGAAGAATTAAACAAGTTTATAACAACTATTGATGCATTTTGTTCATTATTTAAATCAAATAATCTTTTTAATTCCAATTCAGCTACTAGTTTTGATAAGAATATAGAAAAAAGAAATATCAACAATATAACAAAACAATCTACTAATAATATTAGTTTATCCGATGATGGCATATGCCATAGCACATTTGATGCTGTAGTAAGTCTTAATGAAAGTTTAAACAAAGAATTCAGCCAATTGAAATTTATTATATCTTCTTTTTCTGAACATACCACAAAAGCAACAAGAAAAACTCAGGAGGCTTTAGATAATTTATCAGAAGCTTTTCTAAATATAAAAACACCTGAAACTGAAGCTATAGATAGTTTTTTTGCTAAAATTATCATCTCAATTGATAATTTTGTAAAAGCTAATGAAAAAATCAGCAATATAATTGGAATAGTAGTAGTTGCAGTAACTTCATTGTTTAGTTTTATATCGATATATGAAAAAATTTCTAAATCTATAAAAATATTGATAAAAGTATTTAATTTATTTACAAACAGTATAAAAATAGCATTTACTTTCTTAAAAGTATCATTTTCATCTCTGTTCTCTACAGGTAAAATTAGGAAATTCTCTAAAGCATTACTGAAATTAAGCAAAATATTTAAATATTTAAAATTTGGTGTAAATACAACTTTTAATGTGTTCACAAAATTATTTAAATCAGGTTTTGGTATATCAAAAATTTTCAAATTTAGTAAAGGATTAAGTATATTAGCCACTATTGCAAAAATAATTCAGTCACCTATAAAAATGGTAACTTCTATTATGAAGGGGTTGAATATAGTTATGAAGGCTAATCCTTTTCTTGCAATATTATCATTGATTGCAACAGCTGCATCTTTAATAATAGATAATTGGGATACTTTAAAACAGTGGTTTAGTTCGTTTTTTGATTGGATTTCTAATTGTAGTATTTTCAAATGGTTATCAAGCGTAATAGATGGAGTAGCTGGTTTTTTTATAGGAAACAAAAAATTAGAAATTAACAATACAACCACAGAAAGTGTAAAGCAAAACCATACACCAAAAGATTTAACACAAACTACAAAAGTAGAAAAACACAAAGCAACTTATAATATAACAATAAATTCTTATTCTGCAAAAAGTACAGATATTGCTCAAGAAGTAGTACGTAGTATTAATAAATCTATGGCATGTGCTTAATAAAAATAAAAACTTATAAAGTCAAAGGTAAAAAATGACATCACATATAGAAAATCAAATATGCCTAGTTGTAGCAGAAAGTAATAAATCATCAGGAAATACAAAAAAAACAGATAGTAATTTTTGTTTTGTATTCTCATTAAAATCAGAAAATATATATATTAGCAATTTATCACAAGATATAACTTATGGTTGGGAAGTTCCAGAAAGTGTCAATAACACAGATGCTGATAATAAGAAGACATCTACGCAGCTATCTTATCAAGCAGATAAAACAAGCTGTGATATATCTTTAAAAGGAGTTATATATTCTCAACAAATAATTACAGGGAATAAACAAACTAGTCTTGCTGCAGGGGTTAAATCTTTTGATCAATTAAAAGATTACGCAAACCAAGGAGTTAAGTGGCATATTGTAGATGCGGAAGGTAAACATCATAAATGTGGAGAAAAGGGCGAATGGTATATAGAAAGAATACAACAAGATAATGAGCATTTTATATCAGGTATGAATGCTTTGAAAATAGAATTTACAATTAATTTAAAAAAGTATCAATAATGAAATATATAGTAAAAAGATCAAATGAAACATTAGATGAGATAGTTTATAAAAATTATGGTAGTAGTTTTGGATATTTAGAACAAGTATTAAAAGCTAATAGCTTTTTGTATACACAAGGTTATTATATAAAAAAAGGATTGGAGATAGAATTACCAGAAATAAAAAAAGAAAGACAAAGTAGATTGACATTATGGAATTAATTAAAGAAGTATATATCAACGGTAAAATCAATGAACTAGCTACCAAGCGCCTATCAGATTTTACAATAGAAGAAAATATTGGTCTTCAATTAGATAGTTTAGATATAACTATAAATAACAATGATAATGCTATAGAAATTCCAAAAGAGAAGTCGGATATAGAAATTGCCATTGGATATGGTGTCAATCTCTATAGAATGGGGAAATATATTGCTCATAATATAGATGCTACATCAACAAGTATATTTATAAAATGTTTATCTAAAGATTTATCTGAAGGGAAAATAAAACTTAACAGAGTTTTCAAAGATAAAACTTTAGGAGAAATATTAGCAACTATAGCTAACGACCTAAAGCTTGAGTTACAAATAGAAAAGAGTTTTAAAAACAAAAAAATAAAATATTTATTACAAGATAATAAAACAAATTTAGAAATATTAGCAGAATTATCTGAAATATTTTATGCTTTAGTAACAATAAAAGATAATAAGCTTACGTTTATACATAAAGATGAAAAGAAATCTGTTTGTATCAAGATAAGTAATATACTTAATCTAAAAAAGCGTGACTATATTTCTAATTATCACCAAGGAGTAATTTATAATAGTTGGAATATAAAACAAGGTGAAATAGAAAGCATCAAGCAAGGTAAAGAGCCATATGTAACATTATCAAACGATATAGATCCAAGTTTAAAAAATATATATTTACAAAGTAAATACATGGAAATTTCAGAGACTGAATATATAGAATTAAACTTAAAACAAGGTGACCCTGATTTGCAAGCTGGGTTACATATGATTATAAATAACTCCACAGGAAAATATAGTCAGTTTAGTGGTAAATATAGAATAGAAAAAGTTATACATAAATATAATAATACTTACGTAAACTATATTCTAGCAGTAAAAATAAAAAATAATTAAAGTTTTTTCTAATAATTATATTCATTTGACTAATGATTTATTAAATGTTATAGGTAGTGTACAAACAAAATAAAAACAAGGAAATTATTCATGAAAACATTTATTTTATTATCAATATTATTATTATTTATTATTACTATTTCTGTAACTGCGAATTTACATGCCCAACTAATAGGAGGATCTCCTTTGTGGTGCAAAATTAATAATGCATGTGGAGAAGGTCCTGATGTAGGTAGCAATGAATGGAAACATTGCCAAGCAAAAGGTGGTTGTAGAAATTAAAATCATATATACAACAACTAATTAATATTTGAAATATTTATATTTTTTATTTCATTTTAACTCTCGTGTTTGATGTATTGTAATAAATTATACATCAAACAATATTCTTAAAATTTTCAAATCATATTATAAAATTATAAAAATTTATACATTTATACAGACAAACTTCTTAAATTGTTTATTGTAATTCTTGAAAAGCATAATATTCTATAATAATTATTAACTATTAACTAGTAAGTATTAATCATAAAACTTATAAGTAGTAGTAACTAGTTTAGTTTGATAAATTGTAAAAGTAGTATAGTATATTTGTGAAAAACATTTTAGTCGCATAATTTATATTATGAGAAATACATAAAAACACTGGTTTTTCTAGGCTAATAAGTTTATTTTAATTCCTGACAAGGAATTTTTAGAGAAAATTATAGTATATTAAAGCAATCATGATCAAAATTAAAACTTAAATTTGATCATGATTAATAATCAAATAGCTTAACAATATATTGTTTTATTATGTTATAATATTGAAGGTAAATTTTATTAGTTTCAATAAATCTAGGTGTGAAAAATGATATATACATTAACTTTAAATCCTGCTTTAGACTATCATATACATGTAAGTGAGCTAAAAAAGAATATGTTAAACTTACCTAACGATAGTGTAATTTCAACAGGAGGAAAAGGAATAAATGTATCTAAAGTGCTTAGAAATTTAGACATTGATGCTCCATCTTTAGGTTTTGTTGGTGGTTTTACAGGTTCTAAAATTATAGAAGAATTAAATAGTTTAAATATTTCTACCAAATTTATTACTATTGACCAGCCAAATAGAATTAATATTAAAATTAAGCAAACATTGGAAAATACAGAATTAGAAATTGCAGGAATTTCTCCTATTATATCTTCTAAACAAGAAAACGAACTTATTCAACTGATATCAAATACTTTAAAATCTGGTGATTTTTTAGTTTGTTCTGGTAGCATACCTAGTTCTTTATCTCAAAATATATATAAAAAAATAGCTTCTTCACTTAAAGGTATAAAAGTAGTTTTAGATACTAGAGGTGATAGTATAAAAGAAAACCTTCATAATAACTTTTTAATAAAACCTAATATTCATGAATTAGAAGATTTATTAAAAACCCCTATAAAAAATGATGATGATATTATAAAAGCTGGTCGACAATTATTAGATCTAGGTGTAGAAAATATTATAGTATCTCTTGGTAAAGATGGGTCACTATACATGAATAATAAATCATCTTATCGATCATTAGGTATGACAATCAAGTTTATCAATACAGTTGGTGCTGGTGATTCAATGGTAGCTGGATTTATTTATGCAGCATCTCAAGGTAAAACACCTGCAGAATGTTATAAATTTTCTATAGCAACTGCCTGTGCTACTATTACATCTCATACTTTAGCATCAAAAGAAGGAATAAAAGACTATTTATCAAAAATTGAAATCAATAAAATTTAAAAGTTATAATTTATAACTTGTGTATTATATGTATTGATTATATTATTTGAGTAAATCTTATACTTTCAATAATGCTATTTTTATACATAAAATGTTTTTTAATTGAGTTATTGATTATTAAAATAAGTAAACAAATTTTAGGAGATTTGTATGAATATCACAGATTTAATAACAAAAGATTTAGTTATTTTAGATCTTAAAGCAACAGAAAAAGACGATGTTATAAAAGAAATAGCTACATTATTAGAGAAGCAAGGAAAAATTTCAGATTTATCAGGTTTTGTGAATGATGTAAAAGCTAGAGAAATGCAAACAACTACAGGTATTGGTGATGGTGTTGCTATTCCTCATGCTAAAAGTTCTTATGTAATAGATGCACCTGCTATTATTTTTGCAAGAAGTATAAATGGTGTTGATTATAAATCTTTAGATAATGCCCCTGCTCATATATTCTTTATGCTAGCTGTACCACAAAATGCAAAATCGGAACATGTAGAAATTTTAGGTAAGTTATCAGCTTTATTATTAGATGAAAACTTTAAAAAAGATTTATTAAATGCAACTTCTGAAGAAGATATAATAACAACTATTAATAGATACAATAACCCAAATCCATCGTCTACAGAGATTCAAACTAATAAAAAAACTCCAACTAAATATTTTATTGTGGCTGTGACTGCTTGTCCGGTAGGAATTGCACATACATACATGGCAGCTGAAGCTTTAACTAAAGCAGCAAAATCGTTAAATATAGAAATCAAAGTTGAAACTAATGGTGCAAATGGAGTTGAAAATGAGTTAACTCCAGATGAAATAAAACGTGCCCACGGAGTGATTTTAGCTATTAATAAAAACGTAGAAACTAACAGATTTGCAGGTAAACAAGTTATAAAAGTTGCAGCAGCTGAAGGTATAAAAAATGCTAAAGATTTATTATTATCTATAATAAGAAATAAAGGAACAATTCACCAAGCAACTAAAGGTGAAGAAGGTTCTTCTGCAACAAATGTTGCTCAAAGTAAAACAGCAGATGTATATAAACATTTAATGTCTGGTGTTTCATATATGCTTCCCTTTGTAGTAAGTGGTGGTATATTGATTGCTTTAGCTTTCTTATTTGATAGATTAGCTGGTATAACTGCAGGTTCTGGTTTAGGAAGTACCACAGAAACAGCAAAATTATTTATGGATATAGGAAAACAAGCGTTTGGTTTATTTGTACCAATACTTGGTGGTTTTATAGCGTTTAGTATAGGTAATAGAGCAGCCCTTACAGCAGGTTTAGTTGGTGGTGCTTTTGCAAACGCAGGTGGTTCTGGTTTCTTAGGAGCTATAATAGCTGGTTTTATTGCAGGATATATAACTTTATTTTTAATGAAAATGTTTAAAGCCTTTCCAAAAAGTATAGATGGAATTAAAAATATTCTAATACTTCCTGTAAGTTCAGTTTTAATCACTGGAATATTAATGATATTATTAGTTAATTCACCCGTTAAGTTTATAAATGAAGGACTGGTTAATTGGTTGAATAATATAGGTGAAGGTAATGCTATTGTACTTGGTGTAATCTTAGGAACTATGATGGCTATAGATATGGGTGGTCCAATTAATAAAGCTGCTTATGTATTTGGTGCTGCATCTTTAGCTGCAGGTGAATCAATGGCTATGGCTGCTGTTATGGCAGGTGGAATGACCCCTGCTTTAGGAATAGCTTTATCTACAACATTCTTCAGAAACAAGTTTACAAAAGACGAAAGAGAAGCAGGTAAATCTAACTATATAATGGGTCTTAGTTTCATAACAGAAGGAGCTATACCTTTTGCTGCAGCAAACCCTATTAGAGTAATCCCTGCCTTAGCTTTAGGATCTGCTATTGCAGGTGGTTTAAGTATGTTATTTAAAGTAGCTCTTCCTGCTCCTCATGGTGGTTTGATCGTTATGTTTTTAGCAAATCATGTATTGTTATACATGCTTGCAGTTGCTGTTGGGTCTGTTGTGACAGCTATAGCATTAGCAATGTTAAGAAAAACTATTAAATAACATAAAAACAAAAGATATATAAAAAAAAGAGGCTAATTATTTAGCCTCTTTTTTTGAATCAGGTAAGCCCTTTAAGATATTTAAAAATGTATTATTTCTTGCAAAAGCATCCTTTATCAAAGTTTCAGGTGAAATAATATATACGTGACAAGATATTTTTTTACCGTTTTTATTTTTAATGTTTCTATTATAAAAATAGAATATTGGATCTTTCCCGTTAGTGAATAATTCAGTTAGACCTTGTTGTTGTTGGTACATTTCCTGTGTTTTTTCATCTAATGTTGTTATAATATAACCCATATGTTATTTATATTATCTATTTCTTTAGCTACAATCCCCAAATTAGAATTGATTTCGGGTATAGCGACCGCTTTTATATGACTGTTTGTTCCAAATGCTTTTAGTTCACAAATTACTACATCTCTATACCCAGAGTTGTTTTTATTAGAATATAGCAATGTGATATCAGGTTCTCTAGAAAAAGCAGTTTTATTGTTCTCTTCTTGAATTTTTTGTATTATAGTTTTTATACTTACATCACTAAATGCATCAGTAAATGACATAAACTTATCATCTATTGCCCACACATTATTTACATAAATATTATCATTATGTTTACTCAATAATAAATCATAAAATCTTTTTCTATTAAATCATTATTTTTTATCAAATTATTTATTTTTTCTAAAATAAAATTAAGGTGAAAAATGTATTTTGCTAAGAGATGTTTATTTACATTCGATACCTCATTTGCTAATTCAATGGACTAGTAAAAGGCTTTTTCTAATATTTCACCAAATTATCTGCTAAGTATATATCATTATCACGCTGTGTTTGGAGATCTTTCTTATAATCAAATTCTATATTTTCTGCGTCTAAATGAGAAAAATCATAGTATCCAAAATATTTTTCTAGTTTTTCAATAGATTTTTATTATATGAAATAAAATTTTTGTCTATTTCTTTGACATAAATATGATATTTTTATTAATTAATAATGATTTTATTGTTTTTTTCATTTCCTTGTAAAAATAAAAATAATTTAAGCTTCTATTTAAAGCTTCATAGACACTTTTTTCTTTAATGCTAGGATGCTTTAATTTGAATTATGATAATGTTATAGTAGTTTTATTTTGGGAAATGGGACTAAATAATTTTTCTGTTTTTACATCTGTTTTTTTATTCTATCTGTAAAATTAAAAGAAGTGAAATATGATGTATTTTCAATTTTATATTTGCTAGCAACTTTTATTTTCTCTGCTATTTGTAAGTAAGAAACTCTTCCTAACCCTTTTCCCCCTATATCCTTTTTATGTTCTGTTCCAAAGTCAATAAAAGCTTCTATATTTTTTATTGAAGCCCTCTCCATTGTCGTAATTATTATTTCTGATAAGTAGATATTTTCATTCATAAAAAATTCTAGTTGCTCTCTGTCATAATTTAAATCAATACTAATAGAAGATGCTTTAGCTTGAATAGCATTAGTAACAGCTTCCTATAAAACTATATTAACTGAAGGATTCTTATAAAAATTTCTTACGATTCTTTTATTGAATGTAGCCATATTATTACTTTTTTATGAATGTAGAATATTAATATATTGTATATATTATTTTAAAGATTTTATACTCTTAACCATATCAACAGCAGTTTCTGCCCATTCTATACCTGAAAAGCTATGTTTTCCATTTGCTCTATTTAATGCTAATTCTTTATTTTCTGTAGTAAGTACACCAAACACAACAGGAATCGATGTTTCTATAGCAACTTTTTGACAACCATAAGACGCCTGTTGAGCTACAAATATATTATGGTCTGTTTCACCTTTTAAAACTACAGCTATAGCAACTACAGCATCTACTTTTTTATAATTAATAATATTTTTAGCCATTACAGGTAATTCAACAGCTCCTGAAACTTCATATTCTAGTATTTCTAAGTTTTCTGTTTCTAGCTCTTTTAATCTTTTTTTACAAGTATCTGCTAATAAATTTGTGATATCACTGTTCCATTTTGCTTTCACAATTGCAATTTTCATAACTTTTCCTTTTAATAATTTCTATCAATTATCTTATATGATATCAATAGTATGTTTCATTTTATTTAACTTAGTTTGTAAATAATCTTTATTATGTTTGTTTGCTTTTGATGGTAATGACTTGATTTTTAAATTACTATCTGAATATAACTTTTTTAAAGCAATAATTTTGTCTGGATTGTTGGTTAATAGTTCTATAGAGGTTAAATTAAATTGTTTTAAAACTTCTATTGCATAATCCCATGTTCTAGCATCTACTGGTTTACCTATTTTTAAATTTGCTTCAATTGTATCAAATCCTTTTTCTTGTAACGCATAAGTCTTTATTTTGTCTGCTAAGGTTAACCCTCTTCCTTCTTGATCTAAGTATAACAATAAACCATAACCTTTGTTATTTATGTAATTCAAAGCGTTATGTAATTGCTGGTTACAGTCACATTTTAATGAATGAAATACATCACCTGTTAAACACTTAGAATGTAGTCTTACAGGTATATTATTTTGTTTCAAATCACCTTTTTTTAAAACAACTAACTCTTCTTTATTTTTATTATTCCATACAGATATTTCAAAATCTCCAAATTCAGTAGGTAATAAACTTTCTGAAATTTTTTCTATATAATAGCCACTATTATTTTTCTTTTTATATTCTATTATCTCTTCTATGCTTACAATAGGTAATCTATATGTTTTAGCAAAGGTATTAAGTTCTTCACCTTTCATCATATTACCAACATTATTACATATTTCAACTATTGCTGCAGATGGATTTAAAGACGACAAAAGACACATTTCTATACTTGCTTCTGTATGACCTTTTCTTTCATCTAAAAGTCCTTTTTTAGCTTTAAGAGGAAAAACATGACCAGGTGATATTATATCTTTAGCTTTTGCTGCTGGATTAGATGCTGTTCTTATAGTATGAGCACGATCTTTTGCAGAAATACCTGTTGTAACTCCAAAAGAAGCTTCTATAGAATAAGCAAAGGCAGTTGAAAATTTATCTTTTTCATGGGATTTGGATACCATCATAGGTAACTCTAAATTATCCATTTGTTCTTCTGTTAAAGTTATACAAATTACACCACTACTGTGCATTACCATGAAATTTGCAGTTTCATCTGTTATAGTTTGCGATGAAACCACAAGATCCCCTTCATTTTCTCTATTTTTATCATCTACAATGATTATAGGCTTTCCTTCTTTAAGAAACTTTATTGCTTCTTGTATATCTGACATTTTAGGCTCTTTTATCTTTTAATAATTGCATATATTTATATATTGATTTATTTGTTATATCAACTTCCATATTAACTTTGCTTCCTATTTTCCAATTTTTTACAACAGTGTTAGTAAACGTATGGGGTATAATCATAACTTGGAAAGTTTCTTTAGTTACACTAATTATTGTAAGACTAATTCCATCTAAAGATATAAATGCTTTTTCAACAAGCATATCCATATATACAGGATTTCCTGTGAAAGTTATTTTTTTAGCCTCACCATCTTTTTCTATATCAGTAATGATTACAGTTTCATCTACATGACCTTGTATTATATGCCCTCCTACTTTTCCATTAAAACGTAAAGAGCTTTCTACATTGACTAAATCATTAGCTTTTAGAAAAGATAAATTAGTTTTGTTTATTGTTTCTGGTAAGATATCAAACAAAGCAATATCTTTTGATATTTCTATAATAGTAAGACAAACACCATTTATAGATATGCTATCGTCTATTTCAGCATCTTTGAAAATTATAGGAGAATATACTTTCAGCTTAATAATATCTGAAGATTTTTTAATTTCTATAATTTTTCCAATTTCTTTTACGATTCCTGTGAACATAAAAATTTTTCCTTAAAATGATCATATACAGAACTATAATATTCTATACATATGTCGTTATCAAATTTTTTAATATCATTTAACCTATATTGTGGAGCGCTTTTCAAGCTTGGATATAGATTATCATTAATTATACTATTGTTACTTCCACCTAAGATCAAAGGGGCTTTTAAAACATACATTTTATGTATTAAATTATTTTCTATTATACTTTGAAATAATTTACTACCACCTTCAACAAATACAGATATTATATTTAATTTTCCAAGTTTTTTAAATAATTCTTCAATATTTACTTTATTATTAGTCTTATTAGTTTTGATTATAGTACAATTCATTGCTATTAATTTTTCTTCTATAGAAGATTTCAAGCTATCAGTTGTTGCAATTATAATTTTATTATTTTTACTTGTAAAAATCTTAGAATTTAAATTTATGTCTCCCTTAGTTGTTACAATTATTTTTATAGGATTAGTAGGGTTTTTTATACCTCTTACATTAAGCTCTGGATCATCGGAATTTAATGTATTAGCTCCAACTAAAATAGCTTGGTGATAATTTCTTAATTTATGTACATAATTACGAGATTTTTGATTAGTTATCCATTTACTTTCTTTTGTATATGTATATATTTTACCATCTATAGTTTCTGCAAATTTCCCAACAATAAAAGGACGATTATTTATAGCATGATATAAAAAAGCTTCATTAAGGTTGAAAGCTTCTTCTTTTAAAATATTTGAGTAAGTATTTATATTATATTTTTCTAAATATTTAATTCCTGAACCATTAACATTTATATTAGGATCTTTTAAAGAATAATAAACATTTTTTATATTATGTTCTTTTATTAATTCACAGCAAGGAGGTTGCTTACCATGATGAGAGCAAGGTTCTAAATTAACATATAAATCTGTCCCTTTCAAAGAAATTCCTTTATTTACAGCATCTAAAATAGCATTTCTTTCTGCATGATTTCCACCGTAATATTCATGTCTTCCATAAGCTATGATTTTATTGCTTTTAACTATAACACAACCCACAAGAGGATTTGATAAAGTATGCCCACAACTTTTTTTAGCTAAAATTATAGCTTTTTTCATAAAATAAAAATGATTATTCATAATAATCCTAAATTATATACTACCCATAAGATGATTATTTATATTTAATAATGATAATATATTATTATCAATGCTAGTTTAACTGTTTTATTGAATATTTACAATATAGGTAAAATTTAGATAGGCTTTATATCTACTTGTATAATAAGTTAATTAAATCTTGTGATTTTATTAACTTTAATTTATTATTTGCTAAATACTCTGAAAAGTACAAATTTGAAGTTTTAAATATATCAGAATTTATACCTAATGTAAAATCAGTGATAACTCTAACCTCATAGCCTCTGATTAAATAGCCGCAAATAGCATCTTTTACACAAAAATCAGATGCTACACCAAAAAGATAAACCGTAGTATTTCTATTGTTGTAAAGATGTAACAAATCTTCGATAGATTCATATATAATTTCTGATTTTTCATTTAGTATATTGAATAGTTTCTCATAAAATTTTTTATTTTTATTTAAATCATTATCCCACATGTCGAATTTATTTTTAAACATGAAATATGTTGCTGTATTTGCTTTTATAATAGGTATAGCTAGTTCCCAGTCTGTTGTATTATATTCACAATGTATAGGAAATAAAGCAGCTTCTGATGAATTTTTATATTCTTCTAAAAAATGAGTATCTTGTTTTATTAATGCAATATCTATATTATGGTTTATCTTATTTAATTGATTAATAAAATCTGAAACTTTATTAATCAAAAATTCTCCATTTTCTATAGATAAAACGCCCTTTTCAGATAAAAAAGAGTTTTGCATATCTACAATATCTAAAAGGTTATATTTACTCATTTTGTATATCAAAATTTTGTTGTTGTTGTTAGTATAAAATTACTTGCCCATGCAGAAATATATTTTTTATTCAAGTATCTAAAAATGAAAAATATACCAATATATACAAAAATAAATATTGTTGATATTAATATTCCTTTAGATAAATCGTTTGAAATTTGATAAAACATTGTTGCAATTGCATATGCATTAAAAACACTCCAAAAAGCAATAATATAAGCCCATTTAACCCCTATTTCTCTAGCTATAGCTCCCATTGCAGAAACACATGGAACATAAATAAGAATAAATAATAAAAATGCAAAAATGGCACTTCCTGTTTTAAATTTTTCATAAATTATATTTTGTTTTTTTTGTACATTTTCTCCTAAAGACTCTTCTGATGTATCTACATCAAAAAAGGCTGCGTAATGATGGTCAATTACATTTTCTTTGAAACCTTTAAAAGCAGAAACAATACCATCTAAAATTCCCCCTTCTTCTTTTTCTTCTTCTTCAGAAAAGTAAACTGCATTTAATGTAGCAACAACAGTTTCTTTTGCTAATAAACCTGTTATTAAGCTTAAAGTAGCTTCCCAATTATCATTATCTATACCAATAGGGCTTAATATAGGAGTGATAAATTTAGATGATCTTGCAAGTATACTATTTGAACTTTCATTACTATCTTCTATAATATCAAAAGATGGAGTTATATTATTAAGAACTGTAAGTAACATAATCATAGGGACTATGGTTTTTCCAAGTCTTATTAAGAAATTCATAGTTTTTTTATTAGCTGACCTACATATAGTAACAAATCTTGGAATTTTATAATTAGGTATTTCCATGATAAATGGTAAAGGATTGCTTACAAATAAGCTTTTAGATAAAAAAATACCGTTTATTATTGCAAAAACAATTCCTAAAAAATATAGTAAAAAAACTATAGGCAACGAGTAATTTGGAAAACATAAAGCAGATAAGAAAACATACACAGGAAGTTTAGCACTACATGATATAGAAGGAGATATCATCAATGAAAGTCTCCTATCACTTTCTCTTTCTAATGTTCTACATCCAGATGCACAAGCTCCAGTACAACCCATACCTACAATTAATGAAATAAAAGCTTTTCCTGGTAAACCAATTTTTTGCATAACTCCATCTGCAAGAAAAGCTTGTCTTGCCATATATCCACTTTCTTCTAAAAATGCAAGTAAAATAAATAAGGTAAATATTATGGGTAAAAAGGTTAACATAGTTTGTACACCACTTCCTATACCTTCTGCAATAACAAGACTAACAATAGCAGGGAGGTGTAAATAAGATAACAGATTTTGAACTCCTGTTACAAATATAGCACCTCCTATTCCATCTATTAAATCAGAAAGTAGCACATGAGCATTCAAGGTAATGAATAATACAAAATACATAACTAAAAAGAATATCGGTATAGATAAAAACTTATTTAAAAATATTTTATCTAAATAATACGTCAATTTATTAGATACAATATTAATTTCTCCTAAGCTTTTATAAATGTTTTTAACAATTTTAGAATTATCTATTATATTATCAGAAAATTTCACAATGGTACTTTTGTTTTCATAATTATTTAAATTTTTGTTAATCAAATTTTTTAATTTATCGATACCATATTTAGTTTTAGCAGAAACACAAACAACAGGAATTCCTAATTGTAAAGATAGTTTATTTTCAAGTTCTAATATCTCTATATTATTCATAGTTGCTGTATCTATCATGTTAACAACAAGAATTATTTTAATATTTTTTGAAATAGCAGTTGCAGTTAATAATAAGTGTTTTTGTAATTGCCCAATTTCAGTTATATTCAAATATAAATCGTTTTGATTTTCACTAGTATATTTACTAACTACAAGTTCATCTTTTGATTCAGAAAAACTAGTTAATGAATTGATACCTGGTAAATCTACAATTTGAAGTTTTTCATTAGAAATCTCTAATTCTGCGTAAGAAGCATCAACTGTTACTCCTGCAAAGTTTGCAGTTTTATTTTTTTTATTTGTTAATGCATTAAATATAGAAGTTTTTCCTGCATTTGGGTACCCTAATAACGTAACTCTTTTCACTATTCTGCCTTACAATTGATTAATTTGTTATGATTTTACTTTTGATATGTATATTTTTTTTGCGTCTTTTCGACGTATTACTAAATTTAAATTATTAACTTTTACTTGGAATGTTTTGCAAAATAATGATTTTCTCACAAGAGTGATAGGATTTTCTGGAATAAAATCATGAGATAATAATCTTTCTTTTTCATAAAAAGATAAATTATGACCTAAAGAAGCAACAATATACTTTACATTTGTTATTGCTTTATCTAAAGATATAATTTCAGACGTTGGTAATGATGATTTTTCTGACATAATAACTCCTACTAAAATAGTACAAGTTATTGTAAGAAATTTTTTGAAAATTATCAAGACATAAATAATATATTTATGTCTTGATAATTAAGGTTACCAAATAGTGTGTAACATGCAAAATGAAACTGTAAGAAGAACCAAGGTTCCAATTCCAGCAATTGCTAATCCATATCTTAACAAAGTACCTTCTTGTTTAGCAAGACCTGTTACAGATGCAACAATGATAATACTTTTCAAAGCAAAAATATCACCTACTCCACCGCTTGTATTTTGCATAACAACAAGTAAAGCAGCAGGTAAATCAGTTAATAATGCTACATTGAACTGTACTGTACTAAACAAAATGTCGGAAGTTGTATTCGAACCTGAAACAAAAGTACCTAAAATTCCAAGTATAGGAGACATTAAAAATACCCCAATACCCTTTAAATTAGAAAGTACCGATGCAATCAAAGCTAACATTCCTGGTAAATTGATATTATTATCACCAGAATTTGCCATAATTTTTACCATCATTATAGACAAAATCAATGCTAAAATAGCAACTTTAGATTTTGTAAAAGTGTAGCTCAAAATTCCTTTTGTTTCTTTCCAATTAATTTTATACACAAAGATACTCAAAATACTAACAATTATAAATGGCATTATACCTGGTGTGTATAACCAAGGAAATTTCCAATGAACTTTTTCTAATCCGAATAAGTTATGTATATCTAATGTTGGTTGTTTGAAATAAGGTTGTATCCCTAATTCAGGTATTCTAGTTAAAATCAATATTATAGAACATACTATATAAGGTAACCACGACATAAGTATACTTGGAGCTTTTCTAGTATCATTTTCTTTAGATGTTGTAGAAACTTCAGGTTCACTTGACAGCCAATCCTTATTCCAAGTTTCTTTAGGAGGAAAATGCCATATGCTTTTAGGAACTAAAAATTTTAATTTTGCAGCTGCAATAACTAAAACAAACCCAGCTATCCCTCCAATAACTGCAGGTAAATCAGGACCAATGTATTTTGCAGTTAAATAATAAGGTAATAGAACAGATAATGTAGAAAATAAAGCAAATGGAATAAACTCAAAAAACGGTTTCCAAGATTTTTCTTTGCCAAAAATTTTAATTATTATAAAAAGCACCATAAGAGTGAAAGATATGCCAACAAAAATATGAATAAAAGCACTATAAGTTGAAATATCATTAGCCCATTTTATAGGATTAAAACCAGCTTTAATAGCCCATGGTAAAGTTTGTTGAATTGTAGTAACCGTAGGAACACCAACAGCACCAAAAGTTACTAATGGCCCATTAAAAGCTAAAGCAGCAACTGCTGCTGCTAATGGAGGAAATCTTAAAGCTATAAGAACAACTGCTGTTAAGGCAACTTCAGTTCCAAATGCAGCAATTCCACATAAAAATGTATTAAATACTAATCCTATAAGCATTAGCTGCACTCTTGCATCTTTACTTACATTGGTAAAAGTATTATTTATTATAGTAATAGCTTTAGATTTAGTTAGAATGTTTAAAAGAAAAATTGCTCCAAATATAATTAATACTATATAAAACGCATCAAATACGCCTAATATCATGTAACTAATTAGATCTGTGATATTTATGTGCCATACAAAGAAAGCTAATACGAAAGTTATTATAAAGGATATTCCAATAGATCTTATTGAACCCCATTTAAAAACTGACATCGTAATCAAGCTAAAGAGTATAGGTATAGCAGATAAAATGGTATAAATTGCCATGTTGCCCTCTTGTTTGTTTATGTATAAAATATGTATTGTAAATACACGTTTATAGAATACATCTTAATATAAGCTAAGTAAACTAATCTATATTGTTTTTATAGAAAAGAACTGAGAATTATAATTTTCTTTTAAAAAATTTAATTCACCTAAAGTTGCTAGAAAATCTATTTTTACTTCATTTTCAAAAGTAATTTTTGAAATAACTGTAAATTTTTTATAAATTTCTAAAACTAGATCATTATCTTTATAATTGATATTAGTTGTAATATGTAGCAAATTCTCATTAGACTTTTCATATACTTTGTTTACTAATAAATTTAAATTAATATTTTTATGTGCTGAAATAAATATATGATCTTCTTCAGAAGCTTTAGTCTGAAAAAATAGTAATTGCTCTTCAGATAAAAGATCAATTTTGTTATACACTTCAATAGTTTTATTTAGGTAAGTAAGCTCATCTATTCCTATTTCAGCAAGTACTTTTATTACATCTTCTTTTTGTTCTTCGTATGCTTGATTAGATGCATCTATAACATGTAATATAATATCTGCATCTTTTATACCTTCTAATGTAGAATGAAAAGCTTCTACTAAATTATGAGGTAAATCAGATATAAAACCAACTGTATCTACCATTAATATTTTTTGTTTATTGGGTAAGTCAAGTATTCTTGTTGTAGGATCTAGAGTTGCAAAAAGAAGATCTTTAGCAAAAACCTTTTCATTGGTTATAGTATTAAATAATGTGGATTTTCCTGCATTTGTATAACCCACTAATACAACAGTTTTTATATTATTCTTTTTTCTTGAATTACTTTGTATTGTTCTATTAAGCTTTACTTTTTTGAGTTGTTTTTCTAAAGAAGAAATTTTTTCAGTTATTATACGTCTATCTAGTTCTTTTTGAGTTTCCCCAGGGCCACCTATAAAACCACCCCCTCCTCTTTGTCTTTCTAAATGACTCCAAGCTTTTACTATTCTAGATTTTTGATATGTCAAAGATGCTAAAGAGGCTTGAAGTTTTCCTTCTTTACTTTTTGCTCTTTTCTCAAAAATAGACAGAATAATACCATTTCTATCTACAACTTTTACATTTAGTTTGTTTTCTAAATTTCTTTGTTGAACAGCACTGATTGTTGAATTAATAAAGACTATATCAACATTATATGCAATTATAAAATCTATCAAAGATTCTGTAAATCCCTTGCTCATAAATAAAGAAGGATTTACATCTTTAATTTTATTATAATAACTACCTGATATGTTTAGATCTAAAGATTCAGCTAAATTTATTGCTTCTTCTAATTTATAAGAATAATCTAAATTTTTATCAACAAATACTGGTTGTACGATAAAGGCATTTTGGATATTTTTTTCCATTATACTATAATTTCAATACGAAAGAATTGTCTAATTATTCCATATTTTCATCGTCAGAAATTTCTTCTTGGTCGTCTGAAAATAATTGTGAAATTTTAAATGTTTCCGAAGGTAAGATAGTAGAAATTGAATGTTTATAAATTAACTGAATTTGTGACTCTCTTTGTAATAAAAGAGCAAAGTTATCGAAACCAACTATTTTACCATTTAATTTGATACCACTGTATAAGTATACAGTTACAGATTTTTTTGTTTTTCTTAATACATTCAAGAATGCTTCTTGACAGTTATTTTTCATGGGGTTCTATTATATCCTTTTTATTGTAACAGCTTTATATTATATATTCTTTTCTATGAAATAAGAAAAAATATTTTCAACTTCATTGATATATCTTCTAGAAAAGACTACTATAACAGTATAATCAGTTTCTAATCTTATATCTTGATTTAAAATTATCATGTCTTGATTTTTATCTAAAATTCCTGCAATGATTATACCTCTTTGTATTTCAATTTCAGATATTTTTTTACCTGATGCTTTGCTATTTGAAGTTACAATGAATTCGATTATTTCTGTTTCACCGTCTAAAGCGTAAGCGTTTGAAATAATTCCTCTTCTTATATTTAATAATACAGGAGGCATAACGAAATATTCTGCTATTAAAAGATGTTTTATATGATTGTAGATTAATATATTTTCATATTTTTTGGAATTTAAAAAACAAAAAATATTTCTTATATTATGCTCTTTTAAAACTAAAGAATTTATTAATGTTTTTTCATCTTCTTCGTTTATTAATATTACAATATCGTCATAATTTTTCATAGAATTATTAGACAAAATAACATTTTTTATATCGTCTTCAAGGATAGTAATATTGGTATTTTTACTTAATTCTGTTGATAATAAATAATTTTCGTTAGTAGAAAGATTACTAACGATTTTTATTTTCTTATATATTTTAGAAAGTTCTTTGGCAAACATTTTTATTAAAGGATTATCTCCTGCAATTATTATGTTAGGAGATTGTGAATCCAATACTTTACTTTCTAAACCTTCAGATTTTTTAAATAAGGAATGAACATCTATGATATCGTCAAAATGTGTTGCAACATATACTTTGTCGTGAATTTTTATAGTATCTGTTGGTAAGGGAATTAAATATTTATTATCCCTTTCAATTCCAATAATTTTGCAACGTAAATGAGAGGCTGATAACATAGACGATATAGCTGAAACTGTTTTATTTAAAACCTCTGAGGTTGAATCACATATAATTGAAAATACTTTAGTTGGAACATCATCTGAAAAAGAAATTATATTAGAAATTTCTAAATAAGAAAGAGCTATAGAATCTTTTATAATTTTTAATATATCTCTCAAAGGAGAAATTATACTATTAACAGGTATAGTTTCTCCTCTGAATAATGTTTGCCATTTATTATCCAAATATTCTTTATCTTTTAAATATGCAATTTTTGTTTGAACATCAAGTAAGCTTGAAACACAACATACAAGTAAATTATCGGAATCTGAATTAGTTGTTGCAATAATTATATCTGTTTCTGATATTCCTGCATCTTCTAATGCTTGTAAAGATAAATGTTTACCTACAACACCAGCTACAGAATAAGTATCAGTGATTTCTTTTATAGCATCCATATTAGGATCTAAAATTGTTATATCAAAATCTTCATTATATAAATATTTAGCAATCAAAGTTCCAATATCTGTTGCTCCAACTATCAAAATTTTCATATATTTTTCCTGAGATTTATTATTTATAAAGTATAAACTATAATATATTTTAATTTAACAATAAATATCGATAATCTAAAGATATTATATATGAATAAGCCGATTTTCATCATGTTCTTGAGAAGTCAAAAAACACTTATAAACTAAATCTTTTACTTCATTGATATTTTCTGAAATATTTAGCTTAGCACGCATAGAAGCAGAATTTCTTAATCCTTTGGTATACCAACTTAAATGTTTTCTTGCAATTTTCAAACCTGTTTTTTCACCATAATATTCTAAAATCATATCGTAATGTTTTAAAGTGATCTTTAATTTATCTTCATGTGACGGTTCTTCTGTTATATGACCATTTACAAAATAATTTGTGAATTGTTGTATTAGCCAAGGTTTTCCATAAGTAGCTCTTCCAATCATTATTCCATCTGCTTTAGATAAAGTTAAGGCAAGTTTTGCATCTTCAATAGTTTTTATATCACCATTTGCAATTACTGGAATTTTAACAGCATTTTTAACTTTAGAAATTGCTTGCCAATCTGCATTTCCATTATAAAACTGTTGTCTAGTTCTACCATGTACAGTAATTAATGATATTCCTGATTCTTGGGCAATATATGCAATTTTATCTGCATTTATACTATCATTATCCCAACCCAATCTCATTTTTAAAGTTATAGGTATAGCAGTATTTTTCACAAGAGATTCAAGAATTTTAGCAACTAAACATTCATCTTTCATTAAAGCAGATCCAGCAATTCCTTTTACAACTTTTTTAACAGGACACCCCATATTTAAATCAATTATTTGTGCCCCTTTATCTTGTGCTATTGTTATAGCTTCAAGTAATGTTGGAATATCAGATCCTGCTAATTGTACAGCTGTTGTGTTATCTCCTTCAATGTCAGACATTTTTATGCTCTTTTCTGCTAATCTTGATATTGCAGCAGATGCTATCATCTCAGAGTACATAAAATTAACGCCAAATGATTTTACCATATTTCTGTAGGGTAAATCCGTTACACCTGCCATTGGCGCTAATAAAATTGGAGTTTCTATCTCTAAATTTCCTAATTTGATTGCTTTAAGCATATTTTTTATTGTATTCCTTAAATGAGTTTATTATTTAATGTATAATTAAAGTAAAATATATCGAAATATTAAGTATTTTGGTATAAATAACCCTTAAATGTAACATTTAATTTTGAGAATAAAACTAATAAATAACAAGAGGAAATATTGTGCCTGATATTAGAATAGGGTTTGGAATTGATATACATGAATTTTCCAATAGTCATAGTGATAATAAAGATTTATTTTTATGTGGTGTAAAAATACCATATTTTAGAGGTATGAAAGGTCACTCAGATGCAGATGTTGTACTTCATGCTCTATGTGATGCTATTTATGGATCTTTAGGATTAGGAGATATAGGAGAACACTTTCCTCCTAGTGAACAGAAATGGAAAGGTGAATCGTCAGTAACATTTTTGGAGCACGCATATGATAAGCTTAATGAAAAAAATGGAAAAATTAATAATATAGATATAACAATACTTGCAGAAGAGCCAATAATCAAAAATTATAAACATAAAATGAAAGCTTTTTTAGCATCTCAATTAGAAATAAACGAAGATAGAATTAACATAAAAGCTACAACTACAGAAAAATTAGGATTTATAGGTAGAAAAGAAGGTATTTTAGCAACAGCTGGTGTTTGTATATATTTATAAAATTACTATGAATTTATTAAGGTGAAAAAATTTGAAATTGTATATTATTGCAGGTGAAGCTTCTGGTGATTTGATAGGAGCAGGTTTATTAAAACAGCTTTATAAATTAGTTCCCAATTTGGAAGTAAAAGGTATTGGTGGTCAGTTAATGGAAAAAGAAGGATTAAAATCTTTATTTTCAATCTCCGAAATATCTGTTTTTGGGTTTGTAGAAGTATTATTTAAAATATTCCAAATAAAAAAATTAATAAATAAAACAATTGAAGATATCAAAAAATATAAGCCCGATTTGATAATAACAATAGATTCTTTAGGTTTTAATAAAAGAGTTGTCAAACAATTACGCGCATTAGATGAATTTAAAAATACAAAATTTATACATTATGTAGCTCCCACTGTTTGGATTTGGAAACCTAAAAGAGCTCTGGAACTGTCTAAACTTTATGATGCCTTATTATGCTTATTTGAGTTTGAAATACCCTATTTTACAAAAGTAGGCCTAAAAACCATATGTGTAGGTCATCCAATAAGTACATCAAATGCAGATTCAGGTAATAAAGAAAACTTTTATAATAAATATCCAACTTATAGGAATACCAACAATATTTTATTAATGCCAGGTAGTAGAAAATCTGAAGTTACTAAGTTATTACCAATATATTTAAAGACAATAAAAAATTTAAACCAATCTGTATTTGATCTAAAAATAATTTTACCAACTGTCCCCCATTTGAAAAGTTATTTAGAGAAATTTATAAAAGATAATAACCTTAATTGGTTGATATTAGATAATATAGAAGATAAATATGATGCATATAAAGCTGTAAAAGTCGCAATTATAGCCTCTGGGACGACATCTTTAGAGTTATTGTTAGTAAACAATTTACCAATTATTGTTACCTATAAGGTTAATATTTTAACCTATTTAATAGCAAAAATGTTGCTTCATACCAAATATATTAGTATGCTTAATATCATATCTAATAAAGAAATTATTAGAGAATATATTCAGTACGATTGCAACTATAAAAACATAACAAATGAAGTTTTATATGCTTTGAATAATAAAGAAAATTATTATTCTTTGGAAAATAAAAAAATGATAGCTTCTATTCTAAAAAGTTTGGGTTATAAGTCTTTTTTTCCAGATATCAAAGCAGCACAAACAGTTATAAATATTTATAACAATAAATAACTATTTTAATTAATACAATAGGTTAATATGAAAATAATACATACTATGCTTCGAGTTACTAATCTTGAAAAGTCTATAGAATTTTATAAGGATAAGTTAGGTATGTTTATAAATAAACATACTGATTATGAAAATGGAAAATTTACTTTAGTATTTTTAGGTTATGGTCCTATAGAAAGTCACCCTCAAATAGAACTAACTTATAATTGGGATATTGATAGTTATAAATCTGGAGATGCATTTGGGCATATAGCATTAGGTGTTAAAGATATTTATGAATTATGCGATAAGTTAAAAAAAGATGGAGTAAAGGTAACTAGAGAACCTGGTCCTATGAAATTTGGTGGTAGTACTATAGCATTTATAGAAGATCCAGATGGATATAAAATAGAATTAATACAAGAATAAAATACAACAAGAGTGCTTAATAAATGTTAACTAAATTATTATCAAAAATAAAAGCTTACTTTTTAACAGTTGTAGAAGTTCCTACTTTAGAGGAAAAGCAATTAACTAAAGAAGAAGAAAGAGCACACATACTTGTTTTAAAAATTTTAATAGCTTTTTGCATAATAATAATAATTACGTTTTTAATGTATATTTTCACTAATCAAAACAATACATCACTGGGAAAAATAACAAATGATGTAGTTGTTAGTACGAAAATTAGTAACAAAGAATTTTTAAATAAAGTTGCTATCGGTAAAATATCAGATATTATTTCAGCTTTAGATATGGGAGCAGAACCTAATGCAAAAGATGAAACAGGTAGAAACGCATTTATAATAGCAGCAATTTCTGATGTTAAACCTGAAGTAATAAATGTTTTAAAATCTTATGGAACACGTATTAATGATGTAGATATAAATGGTTATAATGCTTCTATGTATAGCATATTATCAAATGGTACAAACTCTCAAGCATATATTGATAATTTATTAAAGGCAGGTATAAATGTAAATAGTAAGACTAAATCTGGCATATCAACATTAATGCTTGCAGTTAGTACAACAAATAATATGAAAATAATAGAAGCATTAATAAAATCTGGAGCAGATGTTAACTATATGGATGGAAATAGAGTAACCCCACTAATGTTAGCAGCTAAAATGACCAAAAATCCTGAAATAATCTCATTATTATTAAAAAACAAAGCTAATAAATACATTAAAGATACAAATGGTGTAACTGCTTATGATAACTTACTGACAAATCAATATCTAAGAGATAATAAAAAACTTGCTAAATTATTAAAGTAATCAACAAAGTAAGAAATCAACGAATAATTAACGTTAACTAAATATCTACAAATTCTCCAAATATTCTTCTGATTGCAGATATATGCAATCAGAATATAAAAGAACATTTAAAACATTTTTAAATACTCATAATATTTAAGTATTATTACATGGATTTGATAATAATATGCAATTTCATACTGATTTATCCTCAAATATATCAAATAGTTGCCAACTTAATTCTCATAATATCCATATGTTACCTCTTCTATCTTTCTTTGGTAGTCTAATGGCTTATTATTTACTGTTGTATCTATAGAAAGAGTTGAAACATATTTTATTCATGATCACTATTGAATAGTACGTCTAATCTAAGCATGATATATTTTAAAAAAATGAAGACTTCTTTAAAGAAGTTTGTTTTAGTAATTGGTCTATATTAAAGCATGCTTAATAAACACTATACTTATGTTACATAAATATATGTGATAAAAATAATATTTTATTATTATTTGTTTTTGCTAAACATAGTATTATCTATAAATATCCTTTAAAATATAAAGTGACATTTGAACTTATTTCTGAACTTTTAAATGATATAAAAATTGAAAAATTTTGGAATATAATTTATCTACAATGGATGTATAACACTAGTAAACCTAAAAATCAAATATGGACGTTGACTTTATTACCTTTTTGATCAAACATAAATTCAAATAATTTAAATATATAAGAAAATTTTTCTGTTTAATGCTCAAAAAAGTTTTTTATAATTTTTGAAAAATGAATATCAATTTATACTTTGTTGTTATTGATTTATCTTATATAGATAATTGAAGTATATTATAGTTGTAAATGTCACTACGATTTACATTACTTAAAAAGAGAGATAAAGGATCTCTCTTTTTAGAATCTAGCCCCGATACTAAATAAAAATACTTGTTTTTCATCATCTTTAGATTTTATTATAGGAAAACCAAAATCAACTGAAAGTACTCCAATAGGAGATCTCCAAGTTACTCCAAAACCAATAGAAGATCTTATTTTCCCTGTATCTATTCTATCTGAATATTTTTGGAAATCTGTCACCGTTCCCCAGTCATTAAAAATATGACCAGTAAGACTCAAATCATTCACACCTAATATAGGATAATCTAATTGAATAGAAGCTCTTACCATATTTTCTCCACCTAGAGAATCTTTTGTATTTTTATCTAAAGGTCCTAAACCATTTTTTGTTAAATCTAGTGAAAAACCTCTTAAAGTTTCAGCTCCTAATTTAAATTTATCAATTATTAAAGGTTTTTGCCCTTTCAGACCAGTTATATTTCCTGCAGAAAATAGTGCAGAAAATACTAATTTATCTGTAAATATTTCTTTGTAATATATAGCTTTGAAAATACTTTTTAAATAAGCAATATCACCACCAAAACCTGCTAACTCTTCAGCTAGTGTTATATTCCATCCAGATGTTATGTAATAAGGGTTATCTGTATTGTCGAATGATAAAGTATTTGTGATTGAAGAAATAAGCTTAGTTCCTGATAATTCTTTTATACTTAAGCTTGCTGTAGAGTTAATATTGTATATTTTTCTAGAAAATAAATTATAGGAAATATTATGTCTCAAATAGTCAGTTATGTAATATCCTAAGCTAATACCTACACCTTGTTCATTACTACTATATAAAAGATCATTGTTAATTTTTAGTGTATTTCCTAATAAAGAGGCCTTACCTTGTTCTTTTCTATATATACTTCCTCCTACATAAATATTAGAATCTAAAAAATGAGGGTCTCCTACAGAAAAACTATAGTTATTACTCAACTGAGAAAAATTCAAATCAATTCCAGATTGTATACCTCTTCCTAAGAAATTTCGTTCATTATATGAAACCCCTAATTGTAATTTTTCTAAGTTATTGTAACCTCCAGATGCTTGAATTGTTGCAGTAGAAGACTCAACAACATTTACAGCTAAATTAGTTTCATTCTTATTTTTAGTAGGCTGTTTTTCTAAATTTACAGAAGAAAAAAATCCTGATCTATATAAATGTCTAGTAGAGTCAGCTTGCCCTTCATCTGTAAAAGGGTCACCTTCTTTAAGTGTAAGTTCTTGTCTGATTACTTTATCAAGAGTTTTTGTATTTCCGTAAATATCTATTCTATTAATGAATGTTCTTTGTGCATTAGTGATAACAAAGGAAATATCTACTGTTTTAAGGATATTATTATAAGTATATACAGGAGAAATTTCTATAAATTGAAAACCTTTTTCTCTTATGAACTTTTTAATTTTATTAGTTTGGTCTTCTACAAAAGATGCAGCAAACCATTTTTCTTTTTTAAGTTGTATTATATCATTTAATTTATTTTCAAAATGCTCAACTTCTGGAACTTTGATATATACACTTTGTTTACCAAATTTGTATCTTTCACCTTCATTAATAATATAAGTAATTCTAAAATCTCCATAAATTGGAGAAAAATTAGTGTTTGATGAAACTAATGTAAAATCAGTAAAACCATTTTCTAAATAAAATTTTCTTAAAAGCTCTCCATCGTAAAGTAACTTATTTTTATCATAAATATCAGAATTACTCAAAAAACTATATAAACTATGTTTTTTACTGTATATAATTTTTTCTAAAATAGATTTAGAAAAATATTTATTACCATAAAATTTTATAAAACCTATGCTTGTTTTATTGCCTTCAATAATATTAATTACTAACGAAACCATATTATCATTAGTTATTTTTTTAGAGTAAGAAACTTTAGAGTTTAAATATCCTCTTTGAATATACATATTTACAATTTTTTGTATGTCGGAATTAATTTTATTCTCAGTAAAAGTTGTTTTTTTTCTAGAAAAAATTTCTTTAGTTAAAAGATCTTTTTTTATCTCATTATTACCTACAAATACAATATCATAAATTAAAGGATTTTCGGTTACATTGATTTCAAGTAGTTTATTTTTGAAATTAATTTTGACATTAGAAAATAAATCGGTGTTGTATAATGATCTTATATCATCTGAAGATTTGATTTGAGTAAAATCTTCACCTTTTTTGGATGATAATATAGATAAAATATATTCTGTAGATATTCTTTTGTTTCCTTTGATTTTTATTTCAGATACAATTTCTGCATTTAAAATGCTAGAAAAAATAAATATATTAACTATACAAAAGAATAAATAAAATTTTTTTAAGTTCAAGTCAGTTATCCAAATTTTTGATTATAAAATACTAAATAGATCTTTAAATAATACTAATATCATAATACATATTAATATAAAAAATCCAATCTGACCTAATATAGATTGAATTTTAAGACTAATTTTCTTTCTTGTAACACCTTCAATCAGGTAGGTAAGTAAATGTCCTCCATCTAAAGATGGTATAGGAAATAGATTAATAATAGCTAAATTAAAAGACAACATGGCCATAAAGAACAACCAAGAACTTATACCTTGTGATAAATTATCTCCAGCTAATTGAGCTATTTTAATAGGCCCACCAATATCATCTAAAGCAACTTTACCTGTAAATAGCTGCCCAAAACCTTGAAATATAAGTGTTATAACTTTATAGTAGGTAGTTATAGTATAATTAAATGAATTATTAAGCTCATATTTTGAAGTAAAAACAGTAGATGTATCACCTAAAACACCTAATAAACCAACTTTTATTCCATTGATTTCAGTAGTTCCAATTTTGATATCAAGGTTAATATCTTTCTTCTCTCTTTCTACTACAAATTTTAAAATTTCACCCGGTTTACTTGATATATTATTTTTTATATCGTTAAAAGTATTAATCTTTTTGCCGTCGATAGATTTAATCAAATCATTCTTTTGTAAAATATTATAAGCAAAAGAAGTTTTATCTACACTAGCAATTTTAGGTTGTAAAGAAGGTACTCCAGCAAAAAAAGAAATAATAAATAAGATAACAAAAGGAAGTAATAAATTTGCTAAAGGTCCTGCAAATACTATTGCAGATTTCTGCCATAAATTTTTATTTTGAAAAGAGTTAGAGTCAAAATCATTATCAGATGCTGTTGTTTTGATCATCTCTCCTTTCATTTTTACATACCCACCAAATGGTATAGGGGCGATTTTCCAACGTGTACCTGATTTATCTGTCCATCCAATAAGTTCTGGTCCAAACCCTATAGAAAACGCTTCTACATAAACGCCACACATTTTAGCAACTATATAATGACCATATTCGTGAACAAATACCAATATTGATATAAGCATAACAAATCCTATTATATAATCAAAAAAGAAATTTAGTATATGCATTAACTTAGCCTTTTATCTATTTTTTGTTGAACAAATGCTTTTGTATCATTATAAGTATTTAATAATTCGTCAATATTGTTTATAGTACAAATTTTTACATTATCAATAAACCATTGTAACATATGTATTATATCTAAAAATTTTATTTTTCCAAGTAAGAAAGCATTTACTAAAAGTTCATTAGCAGTATTGAATACACAAGGATAATTATTTCCTGCTTTAATAACCTCTTTTGTTAGATTTATTATTTTTTGATGTCTTTCTAATAAAGGTAAAAATTCTAATGATTTTAATTTTATTAAATCTAAATATTGTATACCTGTTTTTATTCTATTAGGATAATATAATGCGTATGCTACAGGAACGTTCATAGATGGATTATATAAATTACTTATCAAAGTACCATCTTTATAACTAATAGCTGCGTGCAAAATACTTTTAGGATGTAATACTATATCTATTTTATCAAAGTTAATATCAAATAAATATGATGCCTCTATAAGTTCTAAACATTTATTAATCATAGTAGAGCTATCTACAGTGATTTTAGGGCTCATATTCCAATTTGGATGAGTTGTAGCAGCTTTTATAGAGACATTATTTAATTCCTCATCTGTGTGATTCAATAAAGATCCACCGGATGCTGTAATTATTAATTTTTCTATATCTTTTTTGTTATTACCTAATAAGCATTGATATAATGCACTGTGCTCTGAATCTACTGGAAGTAATGTTCCTTTAAATGATTTGATTTTATTTTTTATAAAATCTCCTCCGCACACAATACTTTCTTTATTTGCTAAAGCAATATTCTTTGTTGTTTTTAATAAACTTAGTAAATAATAAATAGATTCAGTACCTGAACTAGATAATAAAATAGTCTCATTTAGATTATTTTCTATCAAATTGCATACCGATAATTTACCTGCTAGTACTTCGGGCTTATAATCAGAAGTAAAAACTATATTTACAAGTTTATTAAGTTCTGAATATAAATTTTCATTTTCAATTATTAAAATTTTTGGTTTTACTATTTTAGCTTGTTCTAGTAATTTTTTTATATTGTTTTTTGCAACTAAAAAATTAACTTGAAACAATTCAGGATTTAATGCAATAACATTTATTGCACATGTACCTACACAGCCTGTACTGCCAATAACAGAAACAGTGTTTTTTTTTGTTATTGCCACAAAGGCATCTCCTAGCATATTTAATTTTTATTTTTAGACAAATTATTTATCAAATTATTTTGTATGTTTTTTGCTAATTCAAAATGATTGTAAGTTATATACCAAACCATATCTCCATAGTCAACTAAATTACTGTAAATTTTAAATTTTTCTTCATTTATACTAATACCAGAATATTTTTCATAATAATGGAAAAAATCTAAATAATTAGAATTTGAGCAACATTTTTTAGCATTTACTAAATCAATATATATATCATTGTATGAAGAATATTCAAAATCTATAAAAAAAAGTTTTTTATTTGATTTTTGAATTAATAAATTATTAGGATTTAAGTCATTATGACATAACCCTAAATCATATGAAAACTTAGATAAATCATTGCTAATAATATTTTTAATAATAAAAATATTATTATAAAAGTCTTTATCTAACCTAAGTATATCATTATTTTTTTTCAAACAATCTTTTAAATATAGTTCTGTACTTTTATAAAAATTTCTTTTATTTATACCTAACTTTAAGTTATGTAATAAAGCTAAGTTACAAGCAAAATCCTCAATATTTTTTGCTTGTAAATTTATATCATTTGCAGTAAGACAGTCGATATATTCAAAAACATAAAAGCGTTTTAAATCGTATTCTAATAAATTAGGAATAAAAGATAATTTTTCATGATATATCTTTAATTCTTGTTTTCTATTAAAAAACTTCTTATATTTAGGCCTAAATAATTTTATAATAAATTTTAATTTATCTTTAGTTTCGCAATAATAAACATTATTTGATAATGCTTCCATCTTTTTTTCAATTTTTAAAATAGGACCAAATTTTTTTATCAGAATTGTATATATATGATCAGGTATTTTACCTTTTTCTAAGATGAAATTTTTATATTTCATGTTATTCACTTAGATTTTTGTCTATATCTGTATTATCTTCATCAGATATTTGATTATAGTCTTTATTTTTTGAAAATTTATTCCAACTATAGTAACCGTATATTCCTATTACTATATTTAAAATTTGGCCTGTAGCCATAACTTTTAGACCAGCAATAAAAAATAAAGCTGTATACATGATACATAAAATAATCCAATATAACCATGCATAAGTAACACGTTTAATAAAAAGCCATATAGTTATGATAATACAAGATATACATATACTATCTAACAATACAGTCACATTGTAAGAAATTGGTTTCAAAACGACAAAAAAACATGTAAATAATAAAATTCCAAAAACAATATAAAAAACGTTATGGTATACAGGCACAATTTTTATATCAAATTCTTTTTCTGAATATTTTAAGTTTCCGTAATAAAACATGTATAAAGACATAATTCCAAAAAAGATTGCAGTAATGCTACTTGCTACTAAACCAGATTTTAAAAACACAACAAAATATACAATAGAAGTGATCATAGAAAACAACCAAGAATACCTATTCTTTAAGATAAATAAGATAGAAAAGGCTAAGCTTGATAGCAAACCTGTTATTTCTAAATATATTGAAATTTTATTTATAAAATCTGTCATGATAATAATATTTGTAGTGTTGTACTTTTTATTATTTTACCACATAAATTATGTATATTTATATAATGATTTTATAAACTTTCATTAGGTTTTTTTGACCACATCTTATAGCCACAATAAACAGCAAAAACACTAAATATATTTAAACCTAAAATCCAATATAGTCCTGCGTATGAGGCAAGGAATATTCTAAAGCTGTCAGCTATCAACCAAAACCACCATGCCTGTATTTTTTTTCTAGATTGTAAATAACATGCCATAACAGAAAATGCTGTAGTTAAAGAATCTAAAATTGGAAATCTAGCGGAAGTATTTTTTATTATTAAATAAAACATAGCTGATATTATGATAGATATAGAAATATGCATAATAAAAGATTTATTAGTTAAATAAGTTACAGGTAGTTGTACTTTATTATTTTTTTTCAACCAATTTAAAAAACCATAAATAGCAACGGCTATGAAGTATACCATCAATAAGGTGTTAAATATAATACCTTTTTGATAATAAATAATTAACATGCAGAACGAATGAGTTCCTCCAAAAACCCAAGTTAAAGGTTTTTGTAAAACTGCACAAATTAAAAATCCAGCCCCCATTATAGCTGCTATTTTTTCATAATTTGCATTTAAAAAATCTAATATTTCGTTCCACATATATGCTTCCTAATAATATTATTATTGTTTATGAGTACTAATACTTTTTCTCCATTTATAATAGCCTAAGCTAAAAATAATAACTATAAATAAATCAATAAAACCTTCGCTATATAAATTGATTATAAAATATACAATACCAGATATTAGAATTGGAAATATAGTATACAACCAGCTATCTAAACGTTTTTTTGCAAATAAGTAAAAAGTGATCACTGAAGAACTTGATAAAACAGCATCTAATAAAAGATTAATATCAAAGACTTTATTATTTGCGAACACATATAAAATAGTTATTAATATAGCAAATATTACATACAATATCGTATCTTTGGGCTTTGAAACAGTGATATGTAAGCTTTTTATATCTTTCTTAATATAATTTGAAGCGTTGATATTTTGGAAATACTTCCATTTATAATATCCATAAATGGAGATACTAATACTCAGTATTGTTTCGATAGATTCAATTTGAAGTCTCAATTTAAATGAGGTAACTAAATATAATAACGAACCTAAAAAAGCGCAAATCCAACATATATGTTTTTGTAGAATTAATAAAATAAAAAAGATAATAAAAAATATTGTAGCCATAATAAAAAATGCACCAATAAACATTAGTTCATTTGTAGATAGTTTTTCTAATATAGATAAATTATTTTCCATAATAAAGACTCTAGTTATTTATGAGTATATTTTATAGTTATTAATTTTTTTAATTAATATTTTTGTTAATAGTCATACTTTTTTTCCAACTATAATATCCATAAAAAGAAATTGCCAAAGCAAATAATGAATAACCAGCATAAAAATAAGCATTTGCAATAAAATACATAACAACTAAAATACCATTTATAATCATCCAGTAAAACCAGTTATCAAGAAGTTTTCTAGCTTGTATATAAGAAGCAATAATAGCAAATCCTGCAGTAGAAGAGTCTAGTATATTTCCAAGAGTAAGTTCTTTATTACTAATTATCATAAAAAACCCTATAGACATAAAAACACCTATTAATAAGTATATGATAGTATGTTTTAAAGGAGAAATAGAAACAGCTAAAATTTCTGTTTGTTTTTTTTGATCAGTTATTGCACGATCTTTTTTGGGAAAGATCCAAATATAAAAGCCATAAACTCCAATGAAAAAATAATATAACATTATTAAAGCATTAGAGTTATAACCTAATTGCCAATTTGTAAAAACAAAAAATAAAGAAGAAGCAGCGCCAAATAGAAAAGCAATAGGTTTTTCAAAAACCAATAGAATAAAAAATGGGATTCCTATTAAAGTTCCAATTATTTCAGAATTATTTAAAATAAATTGATAAAAAGTATAGAGAGTATCATTCATAGTAACTCCAGAATAATTATTGAATTGAAAATAGTATAAATATTGGTGTATTTTTTACATATTTGCTATATTATATATGCTAATTTTTAAATACCAAGTAAATATATAATAATGACAACAATTACACGTTTTGCTCCTTCTCCAACAGGCTACCTTCATATAGGTGGTGCTAGAACAGCTTTATTTAATTATCTGTATGCTAAACATACAAATGGAAAATTTTTATTAAGAATTGAAGATACAGATATAGAAAGATCAACTCAAGAAGCAGTAAATGTAATTTTAAATGGCTTAAAATGGTTAGGTTTGAAACATGATGAAGAAATTGTATATCAATTACAAAATCAAAATAAACATACTCAGTTAGCGCAAAAATTATTGGATAAAGGCTTAGCATACAAATGTTATTGCACAAAAGAAGAATTAGATAAAAAAAGACAAGATGCTGAAAGCCAAAATCAAACTTTTTTTTATGATGGTAAATGCAGAGATATAAAAGATCATATAGCTTATAAAGATAAACCTTATGTTGTAAGGTTAAAAGTTGATAAATCAGGTAATACAAGCATAAAAGATTCAGTTTTAGGTACAGTAGTTGTAGAAAATAAAACAATTGATGATTTTGTTATTTTAAGGAGTAATTCGATAGCAACATATATGTTTGCAGTTGTTTGTGATGATCATAATATGGGGATAACTCATGTAATTAGAGGTGATGATCATTTAACAAATACATTCAAACAATACCAAATTTATAAAGCTTTCAATTGGGATATCCCTACTTTTGCTCATTTGCCGTTAATACATTCTGCAGATGGTAAAAAAATGTCTAAGCGTAAAGGAGCTGTTGCAGTAGATGAATATCAAAATATGGGTTTTTTACCTGAAGCAATAAGAAATTATTTATTAAGATTAGGTTGGTCACATAAAAATGATGAAATAATATCTGATGAAAATGCAATTAATTGGTTTGATATTAAAGATATAAATAAATCCCCTGCTCGTTTTGATTTAGCTAAACTTACAAGTTTAAACCATCATTATATAAAAGAATGTGAAATAAAAAGATTAATAACTTTAACTATGCCATTTATAGAAAAGAATTTACAGGGAAAAGTAAAGCATAAGCATTATTTAGATTATCTTTTAAATGGAATAAATGATATAAAAGTGCGATCAAAAACTTTATTAGAATTAGCAGATAATGCTATGATGTATGTTTTAGAAGCTCCATTTGATCTAGAAGAAAATGCTTTATCTTTTTTAAATAACAACCAACATATAATACAAGAGCAAATAAAATTACTAGAACAAACAGATAACTATACTAGAGACAATCTACACGATATAATAAAAAATCATGCTTCTAAAGAAAATATCAAACTTGCTGATGCTGTTTGTGGAATCAGAATTCTATTATGTGGAAAAATGGTATCTCCAGCTTCTATATTTGATATAATGAAGGTATTACAAAAAGAAGAAACATTGAAAAGATTAAAAACACAATATTAAATTTTATATGTTCTATATTTTTAATATTTTAATAACAAAATAAGATAAATAATATAAAACTAATAAAACACCTGCAACCAGTATTTGACTTATAGGATCAGGTGGAGTTATCAAAGCTCCTATTATAAAAGCAAGAACAATTGCATATCTAGAATATTTTATGATATCTGATTTATTAATTACTTTCATTAAGCATAGTAAAATGAGTAATGTTGGTAACTCAAAGCTTATTCCAAATGCTAACATAATTTTTAAAACTAAATTCAAATAGCTTATAGTACTAACAAGTAGCTCAACATCTTTGTCAATCATAGACACTTTAATAAAAAAATCCCAAACTTTTCCAAGGCTTAACAAATATGCAAATGCAATACCACTGTAAAATAATATTGGAATTAAAATACCTATAGAAATTATTATTTTCCTTTCTAATTTTTTTAATGCAGGAAATATAAAAACTATAATAGCTATAATAAAAAAAGGTAAAAATATTATAAAACTACAAATAAATGCAGTTTTTAAATATACAGAAAACATTTCTGTTAAGCTTGTTACTATAAAATTTGGTTTTAAATTATATTTGTCTAAGGAAGATGCTAAAGATAAGGTTAAAAACTTATATATATCTGAAGAAAAATAAATACAAAGTCCTAATATAGAAATGTATATCAAAAAGTTAATGATAAAAAATTTGCGTAAATCTGCTATATGACTATATAAATTTTTTTGGCTATCTTTATATTTCAAAAAAGACACTTATTACTTTTCTTTATTTTTATTAATTTGATTTTGCTTGTTATTATCATCGGATAATTCATCTTCTTTTTTATTATAAACTTCATGAACAGTATAATCTTTTAAAAGGTCTAATTTTTTTATTTCTGTTTCAATTTTTTTACAATAAGACTTAACAGTATCTATAAGATCAAACAAACTTTTTATTATACTAACAAAATCTTTGGGTTTTAAAGATAAAATCATAACAATTATAATAATGATATATTCATATAAACTAATGCCAAACAATAGAGCACCCTGTAAAAATATTATTTAATAATTTATTATAAATTATTTTGTTATAGATGCAGATAAATCTTTGTATGAAATTTCACTTATAAAACAATCAAGATCTGATTTTTTTAATATCAAACAAAAGTTTTTAGCCGCTAAAGAAGTAGAAAAATATCCATTATCTTTATTGCCTAATGCAATTCTATATGAATATGCGTTATTAACTAAATTAGTTGTAAAATAATATGATAAATTATCATTTAAAATACCAGAATATACAAATTTTAATTGTGCAAGTTTATTATATAATAATTCTTTTTTAGACGAAGAAAAGATATTTACAACCCAAACTTTACCAATTGGTTCATTAGTTTTTATATCTTCAGATAAAGATTGTTTTTTATTAGTATTTGCGGTCATACTTGAAGAAATGCTATTAGAGTTATTCACATAAGGGCTAGACTTAATATAAGTTTTTTCTTGAGAGCTAAGGTTTAGTTTGTTACTTGTAATAGTATTTTTTTTCAATAATGATGTAATATCTGAATCAGAACTTGATATTTTATTATCATTCTTTTTGACGCTTTGAGTCGGTTTTGAAGAATTGATATTTTGGTCAGATTTATTTGTCTCTAAAGAAAAATTCTTATCCTTATTGGATGAAACATCTTTATTAGGTAAGTTTTGAATAGGTTTTTTCAAGTTCTCTTTGGCAAATTGATTTGAAATGTTTTTATTATAAGAGCTAGAAGTATCAATAAGATCATTAATACTATTGATACTTTGCTGTATTTTTAAAGGTTTTGTTTGATCATAATATAAATAATAAGGAGTTTTAAAAATTAAAAAAAGGGTAAAAAAAGATACAACAAACATAAATATCCAAACAAAGCCTTTGGATACTATAGTTAAATATTCTCTATTTTCCATATTATCTGTAAATTGCGCAAAAATATTCATATTAGAATTAGGTTCATCTTCTAATCTTATATTATCTTTTGACTGAAGGTTTATATAATCTTCAGTATTATTATAATTATTATTATCATAATCGTCTTTATTATTTCTGTAATAATTATTCATACGTAACTTACCTATATCTACATATTTTCCACATTATCTATGCCAAGTATATCAAATAAATTTTCCATTATAATCTTAAATGCATGTACTAATGATAACCTTGAAAGAGTTAATATTTGGTTATTATCGATAATAAATTTCATATTAGAATCTTCTTTTCCTTTATTCCATAAAACATGAAAAGAACGTGCGATATCCATTAAATATAAATATATTTTATGAGGATCATTATTAGCTAATGTTACTTTTAAACATTTTGGTAGTTGTAGTAAATTTTTTATCAAATTTAGTTCTTCTTTTGAATTTAACAACGAAAAGTCTAATTTATTTTCTATAGTTTTTTCAAACCCATAATTTCTTAAAACAGAACACGCTCTAGCATAAGAATATTGTATATAGAAAACTGGATTATCAGCATTTTGTTCTTTTATTTTAGCAATATCAATATCTAAGGAAACATCATTTTTTCTAGTTATCATTAAAAATCTAAAAGCATCTTTCCCTATTACATCAACAACATCAGAAATAGTAACAAAAGTTCCTGCTCTCTTAGACATTTTAAATACTTGACCATTATTCAAAATGCTAACTAGTTGACAACATATAGCATTTAATGAACTTTTGTAATTAGACATAGCGCTAACAAGTGCTGATATACGTTTTACATAACCTATATGATCGGCCCCAAGAACAAGTATCATTTTATTAAAGCCTCGCTCTACTTTGTAGTTATGATATACCATATCATTAGCAAAATAAGTTCTTTCACCTGAGCTTTTTTCTAAAGGTCTATCAGTATCATCACCAAAACTTGAAGATTTGAATAATAATTGTTCTCTTGGTTCAAAATCTTCAATTTGCTTACCTTTAGGTGGATTCAAAATACCTTTATATATTAAATCAATATTGGTTAATTTATCTATTACCCTTTTATACTCTTTTTCTGAGCTAACTTCAGCTTCAGATACAAACACATCATGTTTTACATTTATTAATTCTAAATCTTTTTTTATAAGATTTAACATATCATTCAGAATAAATTGTTTCAAAAAGCGAGTATTTTCAGATTTTGAAATATCTATCCATTTGTCACCATCTTTTGAGGCAAGTTTTTTTGCACTTTCGATTAAATACTCCCCTGGATAAAAATTATCTTTATTGGGTTGTTCTATATCTTTATTTAAACATTCCATATATCTAAAATAAAAAGAATTAACTAAAGTATTAATTTGAGCCCCGGCATCATTGATATAGTATTCTTTTGTGACCTTATAACCTAAATATATGAATACATTAGCTAGTATATCTCCAACTACAGCCCCTCTTCCGTGTCCAATATGTAAAGGACCAGTTGGATTTGCAGATACATACTCTATATTTATAGAAATATCTTTCTCAGAATTTTTAGCATAATTTTTTTCTAGTTTTAAAATATCTTTTAAAGAATTTTGCCAAAAACTATCATGTAAAATAATATTAATAAAACCTGGTTTTACAAAAGATACATTTTTTACTTCTTCAAAATCAGAGATCTTTTTTGAAAATTCTTCAGCTAATATCATAGGATTTGTAGAAAAATATTTTGCACAAACCATTGCTATATTAGTAGAGATATCTCCATGATCAGAATTTTTAGGACTTTCGACAGTAAAATTGATTTTATTTATATCGTCTTTGATTTCTTTTTCATTTAATAAATTTTGTAATAATAAATTAATTTTTTTATGAAAATATTCGTAAAAATCCATACTTTAGCCTTTAAAGTTTTTTTTAGTATATATATTATGTATACTCTAATTATTGAAAAATTAATTTTATGAAGTATAATATCACATACTTCGTATTATAATAAAAATTATAAGGAAGATATATGAAAAATAATTTTTCGTTATCTATAGACGATGCCGCATATAATAAAATCAAAAGTGTAATTTTATCAAAAAAAGTTTTTTCTTATTTTTCTATAAATGTAACTAGCGGAGGATGTTCAGGTTTTACCACCTCTTTTTCAATTGTAGATAAAACTAATGAAGATGACTTACAAATTAATTATAAAGATATAATTGTAATTATAAATAATCAAATTGCTGAAATTCTAGAAGAAGCTACTTTAACTTATAAAACAGATATTCTAAATTCATATTTTATGTTAGATGTAAAGAAAGCTACAGCAAAGTGTTCTTGTGGAAGCTCTTTTGGATTATAGCCTACTTCCAGTAATAAATTAATAATGTAATATATATGAAAATTGCAACATGGAATGTTAATTCCTTAAAAACTCGTTTAGAAGATGTTAAACAATATTTGATAAAAAATGACTTAGATTTTTTATTATTACAAGAAATCAAAGGTTTAGATGAAAATATCTATGAAGAATTCTCAAAGTTAGGTTATAAATCTTATCATAATTTACAAAAAACCTATAATGGGGTTGCTATTTTAACGAAATATACAAATTGTCAACTTTCTTTGAAGTATCTGCCAAATTTTTCTGAAGATATTCAAGCTAGGTTTATAGAAATTATATTTAATAATGTGCATATAATATGTGTATATGTTCCAAACGGAAATCCTATAGGCACTGATAAATATGAATATAAAGTAAAATGGTTAGAATGCTTATATCTGTATTTAAGAGAGTTAAGTTTAAGTAATAAAGAATATATAATAGGTGGAGATTTTAATATTGCCCCACGTGATATAGATACATATTCTGCAAAAAATTTTAGAGATGATGCAATAACTCAAAAAAAAGTCAGAGATATTTACTTTTCTATATTAAATTTAGGAAATATTGATGTTTTAGATCATAAATACCATCAACAATCAAATAAATACACTTGGTGGGATTATAGAAATTCATCTTTTGCTAAAGATAGAGGATTGAGAATAGATCATATTATTTTATCCCCAAAAATCAGCAATAACTATCAAGACAGTTTTATAGATAAAACACCTAGAATATCAGATAAACCTTCAGATCATACCCCTGTAATATGTGTTTTAGAAGACTTTTATAGTAACGAAACTATTAGTTAATCTTTTATTAAAGAATTACTTTTTATAATATTTTATATTCAATAAAATATTATGGAGTATATAATGTACTTTAATGTAAGCAGAACAGATTTCAAGTTCCAATGTGGTGATAAAGTTAGATTTAATACTAAATGCAAAGATAAGAACCCAGCTACTAGTTTAAATGGTAAAATATTAATAATTGATAATATTCTACCTGAATTTAAGTATTTAGTAGTTTATAAATATAATAATGAGCTGCATAGCTCGATTATTGAAGAAAAATTTCTTGAAAAAATTTAGTTAATACCTATCATGTAAAATATTTAATTAAAATATTTTTTGTATTTAGGTCTGATAAAAAGTCTTGCAAATATAGTTATATTTTACTATAATCTATATGTTAATTATGGCGGTTGTAGCTCAGTTGGTTAGAGCACCTGATTGTGGTTCAGGGGGTCGTGGGTTCGAATCCCATCTATCGCCCCATCCAAATTAATATTTTTTTGTATCAACTATCATAGTTATAATTAATGTTATATATTAGATCTAGGAAAACTAAATCTATAGTATAAAGTTCGTTTTAGTCAAAGTATTATTTGATAATGTTGATATAATATTTTCTATATTTGAAAATATTATATTTTTATCCATAAATATAACTTTAGTATCTTTAGAATGTATTTGACAATATATTCTAATTGTAGATCCTTCCGTACTTGTTCCAGAAACCCTTATAAATAATGATAAATTGTTTAGGGTTATAGATATTCCTTGATTTTTTATAGTTTCATTTGTTGTTATATCTGTATAATTATAAATATCATAATCTGTTATTTTATAATCATTACAAACAGTAATATTTTTATCAGAAAAATTTGAACAGGTATTATTTATTGAATTTAATACTGAATTTATATTCTCTTCTGATAATTTTTCATAATCTAATCTAGTATAAAAGTATTTACCATATGATAACCATAACTCTTCTATTAATTGATTTGCCGATTTTCCAGATATAGCAATGATATGTAACCAAGCCAAAATTGCCCAAATTCCATCTTTTTCACGGCTATGAGATGATCCAAGGCCAAAACTTTCTTCAACACAAAGATCTATCAAGTTAGCTTCCATAAGATTTTCAAAAAACTTCCAACCAGTAGGTGTTTCAAAACAAGGAATATTCATATATTTTGCAACATCATCTACAGCTTTGGGAGTTGCTTTTGACCTTGCAATTCCCTTAATATTTTTATAATAATCAATTAATGAGTGATTATTTAATATTATAGCCATACTATCGGAAGATTCAATATTATATTTAGGAGTAAATATGAAATTTCTATCTCCATCTGCATCGCATAAAGCAGCCAAATCTACATTTTTTAAATTTTTAACTTTATCAACAAAAAATTTTGCAGTAACAGGATTGGGGTCAGGATTTAAATTACCAAAGTTTTCTAAAGTTTTTATATTATGTAAATTTTCTTTTGGAACAGATAATTCTTTATGAAAAATATTATAAGCATAGTTGCCTGTAACACCATGAATAGCATTAAAATGAAAATTAAAACCATTTTTTATTAAAGAATTTATTTTCTCAAAATCAAAAATAGATTTCATAGTATTTGTATATATATCTACAGTATTTAGGACTTCAATTTCAGTTTCCTGTATTGTAAAATTAACCTCTTTAGAAATATCTATATTTTTATAATTATTATAAATATGAAAATATTCAATTTTTTTAGTTTCTTCAAATATTTTTTCAGTAAAACTAAAATTCAAAGGAGCACCGGAAGAATTATTAATTTTGATGCCAAAATCACCATCTATGCCTGCTGGATTATGGCTAGCAGATAAAATAATACCTAGATCCAATTTTAGTTCACGTATGCAAATAGATGTTGCTGGAGTACTTAATAATCCATCTATAGCAATATAAATTTTTTTTGCTTTGTTAGCTATAGCCATAGCAATTATTTTATGAAGAACTTCTTTATTATAATATCTGCCATCTCCTCCTAAAATAAAACTTTTATTTTTAATATTTATTACGTTAAAAATAGATTGCACATAGTTTTCAACATAATTTATTTGTTGAAAAACACGTGTTTTCTTTCTTAAACCTGAAGTTCCAGGTTTTTGATCAAAAAAATTTGATGTGTTAATTTTCATTATATCTAATTTATTTCTTCTTGTATAAGTTTTAATATTTCATTTTTATAGTCTGTTTTTAAAGCAACATCTAAAGAGGCCGCAAACAATCCTAGCGGGTTACCACAATCAAACCTTTTACCATTAAAAATATAAGCATATGTATTGTGTTTTTCAATTGATTTATCAATTGAATCTGTAAGTTGTATTTCACCACCTATCCCTATATCAGAATTTTCTAAATAATCAAAAATAGAAGGTTGTAATATATATCTTCCAATTACCGCAAAATCTGAAGGGGCTTGGTTTTTAGATGGTTTTTCTATTAAGTTCGAAATAGAAAAATAAGATTTATCCGATGTTTCTAATGAATCAGAGTTTTTAGGTTTTACTACTCCATATGAAGAGATATTTTCAATTGGAACTTGTTGTACTGCTATTATATTAGAATCTTCTTTTGTTTGGTTATAAATTGAAAGCATATTTTTTAAACAAGGGATGTTTGATGTTAAATACTCATCAGGTAATAAAACAGCAAAAGGTTCATTACCAATTAAGCTTTTAGCACAATAAATGGCATGTCCTAAACCATAAGGATGTTGTTGTCTAGTAAAAAAAGCTTTTCCAGGTCCAGGGATACCTTTTGCCAAAAGTTTTTTAAAATCAAACTTATTTCTTTTTTCTAAATGATCATCTAATTCATAGCTAATATCAAAATGATCTTCAATTAATACTTTACCTCTTCCTGTTACAAAAATTAATTCTTCAATCCCAGCATCCATAGCTTCTTCTACAGCATATTGAATGATAGGTTTATTGAATAAAGGTAACATTTCTTTTGGTAAAACTTTTGTTGCAGGTAAAAATCTAGTTCCTAGTCCAGCAACAGGGAATACAGCTTTTGTGATTTTTTTCTTCATGTTCTTCTTATAATGTTGATTTTGATAATATTTCTAATAAGCCTTTAGACAAGTCTTTATGTGATAAGATGCTTGCTATGTTTTCTTTGATCAAAAGTATTCTTTCTTTTTTATGAGTATCATATTTTATTAAAATTTTAGCTAAAGATGATGACATATGAGAATTTATTTTGTCTAATTTTAAAATCATATCAGATAAAAATTTATAACCAGATCCATCTGTTTTATGAAATGCTACAATATTATGTGCGAAAGATCCAATAAGAGCTCTAACTTTGTTTGGATTTGTTATTGAAAATGCTTCATGGTTCATCAAATTTTTAACTAGTAATAAATTATTTACATCAGAAATACGTGCTTGAATAGCTAAGTATTTATTGATAACAGTAGGAAATTCTTTATATTCATTATAAAAGTCATCTAGTAATTCTGTTCTCTTAGGAATGTTAAGGTCTTTAATAGCATTAAGAGCTCCCATTCTTTTAGTCATATTCTTAGTATTATAATAATAAGAAACTACATTTTTTATATAATCATCTTTATTAGATGATTTACATAGCATATATAAACATTGATTTTTTAAACTTCTGATTTCCATATTTTCTTTTGAAAATGTATTTTCGTCATCATGTAAATCTAAAAACATTTTAAAAAATACTTTTTCATATCTATCAGAAATAGCTGTAGTTAGTGAGTGTAAAACATAATATATACTTTCTAATGGAAAATCTTTTTTATAATACATTTGGAAAGAAGTTATACTAGGCAAAACTAATAAATAAGAAGTTAAATGCATATTGTTTTGGTAATTGTTAAGTATATTATCATAAATATCTGTAACATAATTTAATTGTTTAATATCAATATCAATACCATTTTCTTTATTATCAATCCAAGTAATTAAATGTTTTCTTAGAAAAGATTGCATTGCTTCATATTTAGCATAACCATCTTTTTCGTGAAATATTATTTGTATAAGTTCATCATCTGTTTGTGGATAATCAATAAAAACAGGAGCAGAAAAAAATCTATTAACAGATAATATAGGTTTAACTGTCAAATCATTAATTATATGAGTATCCTTTTGTTTATCAAAAATTATAGTTTTTTCATTATGAATAGCACCATTCGAAATAAGAGCAATTTTAAGTGGTATAACTAAATTTTCTTTTTTAGATTGATCATGCGTTGGATTATTAACTTGCTCCAAGTCAATTTTAAAACTTTTATTATTTTCGTTATATATAGTTTTTATTTTTACAATAGGAGTACCAGATTGTAAATACCATTGTTTAAATTTTTCTAATGAAATCCCAGAAGCTTTTTCCATTGACCATAGAAAATCTTCACAAGTTACAGCTTGTCCATCAAAATTATCAAAATAAATATCTATACCTTTTTTGAAGATATCTTTCCCAATGATAGTTTCTATCATACGTATAACTTCAGAACCTTTTTCATATACAGTAGCTGTGTAAAAATTATCCATTTCTATATAAGAAGTAGGTCTTATAGGATGAGATAATTTTGAATTATCTTCTGGAAATTGGTAATTTTTTAACATATCTACTTGATCTATTCTTACAATATCTTTATTGTGTAAGTCTTCAGAAAATCTATGATCTCTATAAACTGTTAGACCTTCTTTCAAAGTCAATTGAAACCAGTTTTTACAAGTTATTCTATTCCCAGTAAAGTTATGAAAATATTCATGTGCAACCACAGCTTCAATTTGAAAATAATCATAATCTGTAGCAATTTTAGGAGTTGCTAATACTAAAGAATCATTAAAAATATTTAATGATTTATTTTCCATAGCTCCCATATTAAAATCGCTAACAGCCACTATTGAAAATATATCTAATTCATATTCTAAATCAAATACTTCTTCATCCCATTTCATAGATTTTTTTAAACTTTCTAAAGCAAAGTATGCTTGTTCTTTTTTATCTTTTTCAACATACACGGCTAAATCAACTTTTCTATTAGATTTAGTAATAAAAACATCATTAACTGAATCGAAATTACCTGCCACAAAAGCAAATAAATAAGATGGTTTAGGACAAATATCATGAAAAGTGCAAGTTTTTATATTATTTTCTACTTTTTGACTTATTAAATTTCCATTACTTAATAAAGTTTCATATTTATTATCAGCTGCAGAAATAGTAACATACCAAACTGACATTACATCTGGTCTATCAATATACCATGTTATTTTTCTAAAACCTTCAGGTTCACATTGTGAACAAATACAAGATGAACTCTTGTATATACCCATTAAACTGGTATTATTATATGGGTCTATATTAACTTCTGTTGTTAAAGTAAAAGTATCATCATTTATGTTTGGTATTTCTAAACTACTTTTGTTAATAGTATATGCAACATCTAATGAATTTATTTTTATAGATAAAGTTTCTAAATCATTTCCGTCTAAAATTAGAGTATTAGCATTTTTGTTATTTTTTTTTAAATGAAGATTAGCAATTACATTTATTTTATCTTCTTTTATAGTGAAGTTTAAATGAGTTTCTAATATGTTAAAATCAGATTCTTTATAATCTTTTAATAGTTTTATTTGGTAATTTTTATCTTCCATTAAAATTCCTTATTTTTTACCATGTATTATTTTATATTTTTCAAGTAATTCTTCTTTTGTTTCGAAAAAAGATAATGGAATACAATCAGCAGGACACACAGCTACACATTGAGATTCATCATAAGAACCAACACATTCATTACATAAATTAGGATTGATTTCAAATATTTCATCTCCTTGTGTTATAGCACCATTTGGGCATTCTGGTTCACAAGCAGCACAGTTTGTGCATTCATCTGTAATCTTCAAAGCCATATCTGTACCTCCATAATAATACTATGTTAATAAAAATATAACAACACTACTGACAAACATAATTATTTGCTACAGGTTGACTAAAATAGCAAGAATAAAAATATGTTTTATCAATAAAAATTGCTTTTTTTCTTATTTTTGAACATAGCAAATTTGCTTTATAAATTATATCAATTTCTTTTGAAAAATGCGAAGAACATATAGTAAATTGTTTTGTTAAATCTACTCCATTAATATATTCATAAGAATTAATTTTATATTTATTAGGTTCATATAAAGAAACCTTAGTACAAGATATCAAACTAAAAACCATAAAACTAATAATTATATAAACCTTCATCTTATCTCGAATTATTAAATAATACTTAAGTGTATTTTACTCGTATAGAATATAACATATTTAATAATCCAGTCTATTATTATACAAAATTTAAGTATATTAATGCTTATTACTTTTCATTATTTATGTTAAAATGTTTCTTTTGTTATATTGATATTAGTTTTATGACAAAACAATAAAATAAATTTGGAAGTGCTATGGAAAATACTTTTACATTTGACGATGTATTAATTAAACCAAAAATTTCTACAATAATTAGTAGAAAAGATGTTGATTTATCAACTAATATCGGTGATTTAAAAATAAATATTCCTGTTATATCTGCCAATATGGATACAGTTACAAGTAGAGAAATGGCAATTGCTATGTATGCTCAAGGAGCAATATCTTGTTTACCAAGGTTCTTATCTATAGAAAAAAATGCTGAAGATGTAAAGCATATTTTATCTAATAATTCCCAAACTGTAGGTTCAATTGGTTTAGGAGAACAAGAATTTGAAAGAGCATGTGCCCTTATTGAAGCTGGATTACGATATTTATGTATAGATGTAGCACATGGAGCACAAATTACAGTTGTAGAGCAGTATAATAAAATTGTAGAAAAATTCAAAGATGTAGCTGTGATGGTTGGAAATTTTGCAACTGGTGAATCAATAGCAGATTTCAAAAAATTAGTTAAAACTGAGCCTATAGCATTTAAAGTTGGTATTGGTGGTGGCTCTGCTTGTTTAACAAGAACACAAACAGGCTGTGGTGTTCCTCAATTATCTGCTGTTATAGATTGTGTTAAAAAGAATCCAACATCGTATATTATTTCTGACGGTGGTAAGAAAACTCCTGGTGACATATCAAAAGCTTTAGCAGCTGGAGCAAAATTAGTTATGCTTGGTGCTATGCTTGCTGGAACAGATGAAGCTTATGGAGAAATAATAGATGATGAAAATGGTAACAAATTTAAAAAATACAGAGGTTCGGCATCACAAGAATCTTATGAAGCACAAAAAAAAGTAGCTTCATGGCGTACTTTTGAAGGAGATAGTTTTTTAGTACCATATAAAGGACCAGTTAAAAATATTTTACAAAATATTTCGGGTGGTTTACGTTCTGCATTTACTTATGTGGGAGCATCAAATTTAGTAGAATTCCAAAATAAAGCTGAATTTGTAAAAATATCTTCAAGTGCAAAATTTGAAAACATAGCTCATGGGAAATATAGAGGAAAATAATAATATATAATCATATTCTTGTTATTTAATTACTTAAAACCTCTAGTTATATAAATAATAATTTTTATATAATTAGAGGTTTTATCATACTATACTTTAAATTTTTGAAAAAGTTCTCTTTCATTTGTTTACTATTTTATCTAAAAGAAAATCATTTGTTTAGAACTATTAAAATACTATTTTCAATCAAAAATACTTGTTTTACCCACGTTGATGTATTTAAATCATCATTAATATATTTCGCATATGTAGATTGAAAAAATATGCTTTTTGTTATATAATTTAACGCTTTATTGCAAATATTACAAAATAAATGATTTAACAAAAAGGTGTATTTATGTTCAAGAAAATATTAAATAAAGTGCTTTGTACAGATTATCCTAAACAAGTTAAGTATATATTATGGAATGAAGCTGCAGAAAGATTTGCTTTTTATGGAATGAGAGCAATATTGGTAATTTATATGGTTCATACGATAAAATTAGAAATTCATATATCAGAAGCAATTTACCATTATTTTAGTGCTGCTTTATTCTTTACTCCCTTAGTTGGAGCATACTTAGCAGATAGATGGCTAGGTAAATATAAAGTAATTATATCTTTTTCTATAATTTATATTGTTGGTTTACTTACTCTTTCATACGTTCAAAGTTTTGATGGATTATTAATTGGACTTTCGTTAATTGCTTTAGGATCAGGTGGGATCAAACCTTGTATTTCAGTTTTTGTTGCAGATCAACTAGACCACAAAGATATTAATTATAATGAAATAAAAGCTAAATTATTCAGTGTTTTTTATTTTATGATAAATTTTGGATCTTTATTTTCTACAATTATAACTCCTATCACACGTGATATTTATGGTCCAAAAATTGCGTTTACAATTCCAGCAGTATTAATGATAGTATCAGTCATTATTTTAATATTAGGTAAAAAATATTATGTAGAAATAAAAATAGATAAACCAGAAAATAAACTTAAATTATTCAAGTTATATTATCACGCTCTTATAAATTTAAAAGATAAACCTAAAAATGCTACTACTTTTTTAGAGTCTGCTTTAATTACAGGCAAATATTCAAAAGAAGAAATTGATATTGCATTTAATTTGTTACAAATTATAAAAATATTTTTATTTTTTATAATGTTCTGGGGATTATTTGATCAACAAGGTTCTAGTTGGATTACCCAAGCAGATCAAATGAATAAAAACTTTTTTGGTTACACAGTAGCACCAGATTTTGTTCCATTTTTAAATCCATTATTAGTTTTAATAATGATACCACTTTTTAATATGTATATTTATCCATTAATGAATAAGTATATTTGTATTCTCACTCCCTTACGAAAAATAGGAATAGGAATTATTATATCATCACTATCATTTATAACAGTTGGTGTATTTCAATATATAATAGATTCAGGTATTAAATTACATATAGTATGGCAAATTCTACCATATATTTTAATTGTAGCAGGTGAAATTTTAGTATCTATAACAGGCTTAGAATTTGCATATTCTCAAGCACCTAAAAGTATGAATTCTACTATTATGTCATTGTTTTTCTTAACTATTTTCTTTGGTAATATAATTGTTGCAATTATAGATCAACTAAATATTTTTTCAGGAGGAACATTTTTTATGTTTTTTGCAGGTTTCATTTTTGTACTAGGAATAATATTTATACCTGTTGCTAAAACTTATAAGCATAGAAAGTATCATTAATAATATTTTTACATGTCAAAATTTCGTAAAAAAAGGACCTAGTAATTTGCTAGGTCCTTTTAATTATAAAATTAAAAATCTGATTTTAGTTTTCTTGTTTTTCTTTAGTTAATGAAAATAATACTAAACCACAAAGAGAACACAAAATAGTTATAATAACTATATTAAGTTTATTCACATACAAAGATCCTAAACCATATAATGCAAACATACAACCTAATACAGCTAGTATTACAAAAATCCAAATCATAGGAGTTTTGAAAGGTCTTTCTAAATTAGGTTTTTGAATTCTCAATTTAACAACCCCAATACAAGTTAACATGTAGTAGCATAAAAATAATAATATAGTACTATCTGCTACAGGCTCAAAGAAGTCTAAAGGAGTATCTAAATGACCAGCAATTATAATAAGTAGCATGTATGCTGCAATTATCATAATAGCTATAATAGCAGAATTTAAAGGCATTTCTAATTTTGGGTTAATTTTTTCTAACCATTTAGAACCTGGAAAACTTCTGCTTTTTGCAACTGAATATGGAGCTCTCAAAAATGCCATAGCAACTGAATTACCAACTCCTAATGCAGAAATTAAAACAAATATATTTATTATACTACCAAATTTGTTTCCAAATAGTACAGAAGCTACATTAGTAGCACTTGAACCATCTGTTGCTAAACTTTCTTGAGTTGCAACTTGGAACATTGCACTTGAAAATAAAATGTATATTAAAATAGTAAGTGACAATCCAATTATCATAGCAAGAGGTAAAGTTTTTTTAACATTTTTTACTTCTTTAGATAATACACAAACAATAATCCAACCTTCTAAAGAGAAAAAAGTAATTACTAACATAGTAGCAACTTTAGTTATAAAACTATTATGAGAATTAGAAATAAAGTCTGCTGCTTTTTTTACATCTGTTCCAACAGCATTCAAAGGATCACCAGAATATAAAAATCCAAATATTATTATCAAAACAATAGGAAGTAACTTAATAGCTGTAGATATGATTTGTATCTTACCTGCAAAAGTAGCAGCAAATAAATTTATTAATAACAAACATAAAGCAGATATAGAAGCTATAATAATAATAATTCCGCTATGAATTTCTATATTAAAAACTTTAATAGTAAAAACAGCAATCAATAAATTAACTAAAACAAAAATTGCAGGTAAATAAAAGAAAGATTGGCTTATACCAACTGTAAAGCCCATTCTTTTCCCCCATAAATCCTCCATATAACCTTGTATTCCCCCGGCTTTTGAGCTTAAAGTTGCTATCTCAAGAATTATAAGCACAGTTGGTAAAATTATGCATGCAGTAACAATCCATGCAGTTATGACAGCTAAAGTATCCCCTCCTGATGCTAAAGCAAGATTGTTAGCTCTTAAAAAGATACCAACCCCAATCATCGTACCCATAAATAAGGTTAAAACGGTAAAAAAACCGTATTTTTGTTTTAATTCCTCAGACATTTTATTTGAATCCTTTCATTCATTTTATTGTTTATTTGTTGTTAGAGAGTATAACACAAAGCCTGATAAATTAGCTATTGCAAAAATCACTGTAGCCATTAAATTATTCGAATATGAAACTATAAGACCAAAAAGTGCGTAAAAACATCCAGCTAAAGCTACAATTAATAATCCCCAAATGAAAGGAGCTTTAAAACCTTTTTTAGGTTTTGTATTTTGATATCTTAATTTTACAGTCCCTACGCATATCATTGCATAATATACAAAGAAAATCATAACTGCACAATCAATCAACATGCTATATACTGTTCCTCCTTCTGATTTATATAGCATGTAAGGGATTATGAAGTATAAGGCAACTAAAATCATAGATAATATACCAGCATACATAGGAACATTATTTTTCTTAGTTATTCTTTCTAAATATTTAGAACCAAAAAAAGTTCTACTTTTAGATAAAGAATAAGGAGCTCTAATTAATGCTAAAACATTTCCATTTGCAACGCCAAATGCTGAAATAAGTACAAATGCATTGATAATACTAGCAAAGAATTTACCTAATAATAAATTGGCTATATCTATTAAATTTGCACCATTTGTTGCTAATGCTCCTGGTGTTGCTACTTGGAAAGAGCCCATAGTAAATAGTACATATAATGCAGCTACTAGTAACATTCCTCCTATACTTGAAATTGGAATATTTTTACTAGGGTTTTTAACTTCTTTAGTAATAACACATAAGAAAATCCAACCTTCTAAAGAAAATAATGCCATTGGTAAAACTGCAGCCACTTGCTCTATAAAAGATTTACTTAAATTATTATTAAGTGCATCATTCAAATTATTATCTAATCCTAAATTTGATAGCATATCGCCATGATACATGAAACCTAATATAGCAATTAAAATCAAAGGAATTACTTTAACAAAAGTAGCAATGATTTGTACATACCCCCCTAGTTTAGGTGATGAAAGGTTAATTACAAATAGTACTACCCCTAGTAATATAGCTATAATTAAAATCATTTCTTGACTAGGGTTGTGGATACCTATAACGTTGCACACATAATCTGCAGCAAGGTAAAGTATGATGACAATATTAGTTGGAATATAAAAAAAAGTTTGTGTCCAGCCCATAGCAAAACCTGTTCTTTTTCCCCAAGTTTTTTCACCTAATATTTGTAAGCCACCAGATTCATTTAAGGTAGAAGCGGTTTCAGAGACAATTATTACAATAGGAATTACCATGATGATACTAACAAGCCATGCTACTAATATAGCGGTTGTATTTCCTCCAGAAGCAAGCGCCATTTGCGGTGCTCTAAGAAAAATTCCAACTCCAATCACAGAGCCCACAACCATAGAAATAGTAGTAATTAAACCATATTTGGGTTCTAGTAAATCTTTTTGCATATTATCATATCTCCTTTATCTTAAATATAGTATAATGTAAACGTTAGATATTGTTTAACATATATATCAAAAATAACAATCAAAAGTTATTCTATAATCTTTTATAGCCAACGAATCTACTTATAAAGGTATAATGACCAAATTTCATACTTATAAATATTTATATATTTTTATAGCTGCTTGTTATTTTAATTCCAGCTCAAAATTAAATGCATTAAATGATATTAACAAGTCATTAGAAATGTCAAAAAATAAATCATCTTCTATTGAAAAAGCAAAGAAAACAAAAGTAGAGGAAAAAATTATAGTTACTGCAAATAAAACTTCAGATGATGCTGATTATTACAAGGAAAATAAAACTGTTATCCCTTTAGATGTAATAAAAAACTCAGGAGCTAGAAGTTTACAAGATATATTACAAACAACTTCTCAAGTTGTTACAGGGTTAGATTTCAGAGGTACAATAGACATCAGAGGTCAAGGTCAGGATAAATCTAGACAAACCGTTTCAATTTTTGTAGACGGGGTAAGCACAAATGTATTAGATGTTTTTCATTATTGGCCAGGTTATAATATAATTCCTTCACAAGCTATAGATAGTATTGATATTTTAGCAGGTTCTGGAAGTGTTATTTATGGTAACGGAACCCAAGGAGGATCAATACATATCAAAACTCCATTTACTTCTACAAAATTTTCTCCTTTGAACTTTTTGTCTTTTGGTGTTGGATCTTTCAATACACAGAATGTAGCAATGTATTTAGGTAAAACTTTTTTTGATAACAAACTTTTATTACAATTTGGTGCTTCATATGATACTTCAAAGGCATATCTTAGAGGTGAATCTAGTAAAATAAGATATATATCATTTTACAGTAAATATAAAATAACAGATAATAATATAATAGGATTAATGTATTCTGATTATTCAGAAGATGGTAAATATGCAGGTTTTATTCAAGAAAAAAATATTACTACTGATTGGCGAGCATCAAGCAACTTGTATCCTAGAGATAGAGTAAATAAAATTTATAATTTCATTTATCAAGGTTCTTTTGATAAATTATCAGTTGATGAACAATTTTACGTTCTAGAAGGTTCTTGGTTAAAAAGAGAGCTAAAAAATCCAACGACTAAAAAAACAACAAATACTAGTTTTGCAAACGCTATTAAAGGCAATAAAATAAAATTTAAATACAATTATGGAAATTCTTCAACTAATACAGATAATTATTTATTAATAGGTAATGATTGGTTATATACTACACAACATATAACTGTAAATGCAACTAATCAATATGATTACAGTAAAGAAACATTAGCTTTTTTTGCTTTGAATAAAGTATTTATTTTAGCAAATACATATTTAATAACAGGATTTAGATATAATTTAGATCACTGGGGGAAAAATTCACCAGCTGCAACATCTGGTGCATTGAATAAAATATATAAAAATTACAACAATACTATAGAAAGTACTGCTTATGAAGTATTATTAGGTCATAATATTAATAAAAATATTAATATTTATGCTAAACAAGAAACAGGCTTTACATCGCCAGATGGTATGTATGTAACAGACCAAATAGGTACTATTTATTATAATAACAATGTAAATAATGAAACTTTTGTAACTAATGAAATAGGTACAAAAATTTCTATTCCTAGTAGTAAAACATCATTTAAAGTTGCTCTTTTTGATACAACAACAAAAAATGAACTTACAAGACTATATACAAAAAATCTAGAAGGTAAATCTGTGTCTTTAGCCTTGAATTTAAGAGAAACTAATAGAAAAGGAGTAGAATTTTCTTTTGAGCAAGATATTTTTACTAAAATAAATCTTTTTTTCAGCGGCACGTACTCTTACAATAAAACTTTATCTGCAAATTATAGTCAATTATACGAAAAAGAAAGCATTTTAGGTATAAATCAAATAAACAATCAGGTTAAAAAATATAACCAGGAAGTAGGAAAATGGCTTGCTAAAGTTCCAAAATGGAATCTGCTATTTGGATATAAAATCAATATAACTGATAATCTAAGTTTAAAAAATACCTACAAATATATATCTTCATACATAGGCACTAAAACTACTTCCTCAGATAGAGAATATATTTATGTAAATGGATATTTAGTAAGCGATCTCGACTTGTCATATTTAATAAATAAGTGGTCTTTGACAATTGGAGTTAAAAATTTATTTGATGAAAGATATTATAGCTCTTTTCAAGGAGGAAACTCTGGGGTATTAACTGTAGGGATGGAGCGTAATTTTTATTTTGCAATTAAATATGATTTATAATATTATAAATTATACCAATAAAGTATCATTTTTAATATATTAAATAATTATCTAATATATGTTACTATGAAACATAGTTTGAATATTTTTCATCAATCAAGTATTATGGCAAGGAACATTATGTATAAAATAAGATCTTCTAAATTCACCTCTTTAGCGTTAATATTAACTTTAAATTTTACAATCACAACTTCTGCTTTTGCCGCAAAAAAAAACAATGATGAACCGATAGATTTACCTCCATTGTTATCTTCAAAAGACAAGGATGATACAGAATCCAAAATAGAAAATTTATTTAAAATAAGAGTTCTAGGAATCAAAAAATTTGATGACGCAGAATATTATAAAAATAATTCTTATAAAATTATTAACGAAGAACTTAACGGAAACGATCAAAGTAGTTTAGAAGATAGTTTAAAAAATCAAGGACAAATTATAACTGGTTTGAGTGATAGAGGCTCAATAGATATACGAGGTCAAGGTGCTTCATCTTCAAGAAATGTACAAGTGTTAGTAGATGGTGTTCCTATGAACAGCTTAGAATTTTCACATTACTGGCCATCATATAATGTTATACTTCCACAACAAATAGAAGCTATAGATATTTTACCAGGATCAGGAAGTGTAATCTTCGGAAATGGAACTCGTGGTGGTGTTGTTAATATTAGAACATCTTTTTCCGATAATACGTTTAAACCAACTGGAAGTTTGACTACAGTTTTTGGAGATAAAAAATCAACATCTTATGTTTTTGGATTTCCTGTATTTAATGAAAAATTATTTTTTAGATTTATGAGTTCCTACCAGAATTCTGGAAAATGGAAAAATTGGGATCAGTCTAATAACGAAAACTATACTATCCAAGTAAAATATAAGATTTCTGACCATCAAAACTTAGGATATCAGTATACTAATTATGAAGAAGATGGACAATTTGTAAGATTTTTCAAAGAAGATGGTACTCATACTAAAGATAATGAGTATACTAGAGATAGAAAAAATCAAGTTCATAATCTGATTTATCAAGGTGATTTTGGAAATTTCTCTATAGATGAGCAATTTTTTCATAGTGCACACAAATGGTTAAATGGAACTGTAAATTATGTGTTACCTTTGCCAGGTAATTTGATTAGACCTATTAAAACAAATTTTTCTTCTCAAGATATAGGTAATAAAATAAAATTAAAATATAATTACAAAGGTTTTTTTGAAAACACAACAAACTATGTAATGGTTGGTAATGATACTATTTTTTCTAAATTAAAAAATACTTTGAACGGTTCTCCATCTGAATATAATAAAAAAACAATTGCTTTTTTTGTTATGAATAATATTTTTATACAAGAAGCTACTTACTTAAAAACAGGTTTTAGATATAATAAAGATACTTGGGATGTTAATATTTCAAATAATGGTAAATATAAAAATTCAGTCAAAAATAATACAGCATTTGAAGTTTTATTAGGTCATAATTTTGGAAAAAACACTAATGTTTACGTAAAAGCTGAAACAGGTTTCACAGCCCCAGATATATTATTTACTATGGATTATGGTAATAGAAAATATACAGCAAATAACTTAGATTATGAAAAGTTTGTAACTTATGAAATTGGTGCACAAACTTATATACCAACATATAAAACTAATTTAAAACTTAGTGTATTTAATACAAATACCAATAATGAAATAGAAACTATATATGGGTCTGCATCGTTTTTTGGATATAGATCTTATGCATCATTAAATATTGGAGATACTAGAAGAACAGGTATTGATTTTTCAGCCAATTCTCAAATAACATCTAAAGTAAGTGTTTTTGTAAATGGTACATATATGAATACTAATTTAACAAAAGCTAATACAGAAAAAATTAAAAATATTTCAGGAATTACAGATGCTGACAAAAACATTCAAATTGAAAATTTAAAATCAAAGGTAGGAAAACAACTAACATTGATTCCTAATGTTAGTTTAGCTTTTGGATTTGATTTTACACTTCTAGATGGTTTGACTTTGAAAAATACTTACAAATATATATCTAATTATGATGTAAATTATTCTGATAATAGTAATAAATTACAGAGAAAAAACATAAAAGGATATATGGTAAGTGACCTTATTTTGTATTATAATTATAGTTCTTTTAAAGTATTATTTGGTTTTACTAATATTTTCAATAATAAATATAATGAACTTAATACTTATAGTACAAATCCTCATGGGACTAATGATTGGCAATTTAGACCTGGAGCAGGACGTGGTTTAATTTTTGGTGTAAAATATGATTTATAACTTAAAAATAGGATGGCAAAAGCCATCCTATTTTTAAATATTATTATGATGAATATATAAATGTTTAATATTTTTTTATCTATATCACTATTTCTACATATTACTTTTATAACGGGCTTTATATTTTTGTTTGATATAAATAGTAGTAATTCTTATATTAATATAAACACTAAAGCCCCAAAATATATAAACATTGAATATTCAGATAAAAATAATATTGAGAAAAATGAGTTTGATGAAAAAAAAGATTTACTTTCTATAAAAAAAAATAATATAATAAACCCAAATAAAGAGTTTATAGAAAGAAATATACAAGTCAAGAAAAAAACAACACAAAAAAAAACTAAAAATAAAAATATAACTAATAAAAAAATTATTCAGAAGGAAGAAAATAAAGATAAACAAAAAAATATAAATAAAGTAACTCAACAACAAGTATCTTCTGGGATTGATGGTATAGAAGACACTTCTGCTGAAGCTTTAATTAAGGATCAAAAATTATTAAATTATAAAAGTCCTAACTATCCAAGAGCAGCTATTTTAGCTAACCAACAAGGTGAAGTTATTGTGAAATTTTTATTGTCTCCAAATGGAGATATAAAAGATGTTAAAATCGTAAAATCTTCAGGATTTTCGAGTTTAGATAATGAGGTTTTAAAAACAGTACCATACTGGAATATAAAAAGAGATATAAAAAAAGATACTTGGATACAAGTTGCTGTAGATTTTAGGTTTAAATAATTATTACTAGTATTTTAATTTTATGATTTATATGTAGTTATAATTCTTTTATTATTTATAATTTGAACTCTCCTGTCTACATATGGCTATATATTTTTCTAATATTATACTATTAATAATTATTTTACCTAATAAAAAAAAGAGACTAATTTTAGTCTCTTTTTTTATGTCTTTAGATTTTTTATATATCCTTTAACCTCTTTTGTAAACTCATTAACTTGTTCTTTTGAAAATCCAATAAAATTATCTACATTTAATAATGTTTTTAATTCTTCTTTTGTAATGTGAAAATCTTTATCATTTAGGATTTTTTCTAATAAATTGTTATCTGTACCCTCTTCAATCATTTTCTTTTTAGTTTGAATCGAATACTGTCTTATTTTTTCATGTAAATTTTGTCTATCCCCACCCTTTTTTACACAGAACATCATTATATTTTCTGTTGCTAAAAAAGGAATTTCTGCATTTATATTTTTATTTATTACTTTTATATTAACTTGTAAATTTTCTATAATATTATTTAATAGTGATAAAATAGCATCTGCAGTATAGAATGCATTAGGTATTGTGATTCTTCTGTTTGCACTATCATCTAAAGTCCTTTCTAGCCATTGTGTAGATGCCACCATGTTTGTAGATATAGGAAGTGTCATTAAATACTTAGCTAATGAAGATATCCTCTCACACTTAATAGGATTCTTTTTATAAGGCATTGCAGATGAACCAATTTGGTTTTTTCCAAACCCTTCTTCTAACTCTTTTAAGTTTTGTAATAACCTTATATCATTTGTTATTTTATGAGATGATACAGCTATTGCAGATAAACAATTTAATAAAGAAATATCAAACTTTCTATCATAAGTTTGTCCTGTTATGATAAAACTTTTTTCAAAACCAAATTCTTTAGTGATTTTATCATTTATGCTTTTTACTTTTTCATAATCACCTTTGAATAATTCTTTAAAGCTTGCTAAAGTACCTGTAGTTCCTTTTATTCCTCTAAATTTTATATGCTTTTTTATATAATTCAGTTCTTGTAAATCTATATAAAAAGATTGTAACCACATACATGCCCTTCTACCTACTGTAGTTGGTTGCGCAACTTGATAATGTGTAAATGAAAGTGTAGGTAAATCTTTATATTTTAATGCAAAATCTACTAATGATGTTATAACTTTTATTAATTTATCTTCTATTAAGTTAAGAGCATTTTTAATTAAAATCAAATCTGTATTATCTTTTATAAATTCACTTGTAGCACCTAAATGCATTATGCCTTTAGCTTTTGGAGCTAAGTTTCCAAAATGATGTAAATGAGCCATTACATCATGTGATAATTCTTTTTCTATTCTTGCGACTTCTGTAAAATTAATGTTATTTTTTTGTAACATCATTTCATTTATTTGCTCATCTGTAATATCAAGACCTGCTTCTTTTTCTGCTTTTGCAAGTGATATCCACAATGATCTCCATAAGTTGTACCTATTATCATCTGAAAAAGTTTTAACAATCTCAACACTTGCATATTTATTAATTAATGGATCAGACGTGTTAATTTTCATTGTGAGTATGAATCCTTTGTTTTTTATAAAAATTATTAATCAAAATACTATGCGCAAAGTATTGTATAAGGTAAATTAAACCTTCTACAATAAATATTCCAATAATTCCTAAATTTGTATATTTTAATAAAATTAATGACAAAGGAATAGAAATAATAAGTTTATTCAATAAGCTTATCAAAACAGGAATATTAGCTATTTGTAATCCTCTCAATTTAGATCTAGATAAAATAGATAAAGACCTAAAAGGTTCTATAAAAACATAGCATAACATAGCGATTATAATATAATATTTTACTTCTACATTATTAGAATACCAAGAAATAGTTAAAATAATAAACATAGACGCTATAACTGCCATAAAAATTGATAATATAAAATTTGTTTTTAAATAAGTGTTATAAAAATTTTTAGTCTCCAAAAAATTTTTTTCTGCGTAAAACCTTGTTATATTGACTTGCATCATTATACCAAATGACAAAGACATCGTTGTTACAAAAAATATAAAATTATTCGCTTGAGTTCTTGCAGATAATGCTTCTTGAGCAATATAAGATACTAATATCGCCATAAATGATTGTATAAAATAAAAACATATAGGCTCAATTAAAGATGCTGCTCCAACTTTTTTTATTCCTAATAAAGCAGATTTAAAATGACTTTTATAAATTTTAAAAGTTATAAATATTCCTTTTGCTTTGCATAATAATATATATAAAGGAAGAATCAACAATACTGAGATACTGCTAGATAAGGCAATAGATTTTATACCTAAATCAAGATGATAAATAAAAATATAATTAAACAATATTTTTAATGAAACAATTATACATATATATAATAAATTTAATTTAGCTAATTTTAATGTATACAAAATATACATAAAATATTGTTCTATATTAAATAAAATATAAAAAGGAATTATATATAACATGTATGTTAAAGCATATGATGATGCTTCTTTAGATATCTTAAAATACTGTAATAAATGAGTTTGTAAGTAAAATAAAACTATTGATACTAAAATTGAAACAATTACCGAATAAATAAATCCAGCAGATAAAGTAGCGTTAAAATCTTTTTTATTGTCTAAATGTCTAAAAACAGCATTGTTTACCATGCTTTGACTAAAAGTAGTTAATATAGATTGACACAGATACACAATACCCATCAAAGCAGCTACTCCAATACTTGCTAAGTATGATATTTTTTCTAAAAAGAAAAAATCGATAGTTGTTATAGAGTATTGTATAAACAATGTCAAAAATGTAAAAAATAACTGATTTCTTAAATTGTAGGAATCAAATTTATTGGTTAAAATAGAAAAAATTGAATTTTTGAAAGTAGACCTCATAAAATTAGAATATTAAGATGTATGACCTTAATATTCTAATTAAAACTTATAATATTTCAACTGTTTTATTTTTTCTTTTTTTCATCAGGAGAATAATAATCTAAAACTTTATAATAGTTTTTCCAATCAGTTATCTCTTTTTCTTGTATTAAAAGAAAAGTATATTGTTTGTAGTTTTTAGTTACTGTGTAATATACAGTCTTAGGAACATAAACTGTATCAGTTTGTCTTTCATAAGCTGTATAATCATCTTTACTTTTATAATTGCTGTATGAACCTGTATGTGAGCTATTAGTATTTTTTACTTTATTATTTACAGATTCTGTTGTAATGGCTTGTGTTGTTTGATAACTTTTACGTTGTGTTTCAGTCTTTTGATTTTGATTAAAAACAGTAAAATAGAAATATCCTTTTGAATATGCAAACTCAGCAGCATGTTTACGACATTCTATATCAACTTCAGAAGCATCGTCATATCCAACACATGAAATTAGAAATAGCTTATCCATATGTCTAGGATCTCCTCCTACCTCATTAACTCTTATTGGTTCAATTTTATAATCAATACCTGATGAACAAGAGCTTAAAGCCAATACTAAAAGAAACAAGAATTTATTTTTCATTTTTTACCTATTATTTTTGATTTATCAAAAAATACCTAATACATTAATATATTACATATGATTTACTTTGTATTATATATTTTTTACATGTAATTAAAAATCAAAATCATCATCATTTAATGTTTCTTTTGATTTTGTAGTTTTTATATAACCATTACCTTTGGTAGAGAAAAAATCATGATTTTTAGTATCAGTTCTTAAACCAGTTAAGACCACTGAATTAATATCCATTTCATCTACATCAAATAAAGTATCATAACCTAAATTCATAAGGGCTTTATCTGCGTTGTATTCACTAAATTTTTCTACTTCTAACACAAGACCTACAGGTTCATAAAGTTCTTTAGTATATTTTTTTTCTTCAATAACTAATTCTTCTAAAATATTTATCACATCTTTTTTTAATTTTTGAATAGTTTTATCTGAAAAAGTTTTAAGTAAATCACGAGAAATCACGCCAGTAAATAAGCCATGTACAGCTTCATCTCTTATTATTAAATTTATAATCTCACCGCTATTTACTAGTTTTCCCTGCCCTGCTAAATATAAAGGATAAAAAAACCCTGAGTAAAACATAAAAGTTTCTAAAAAAACAGAACATGCCATAGCTAAATATAAAGTTTCTTTATTAGTTATATTTTGATAACGAGATAAAATAATTGATAATTTATTTTGTAATATTTTATGTTTCTCTACATCTTCAAATATTTTATTTATTTCATTATTAGTGCAAAGTGTAGAAAATATACTGCTATAACTTTTAGCATGCATATGCTCCATAAATCCCATATAACTTAATACAGCTTTATGCTGTAAATTATCTACTGATTTAGAAATATTAGGCATTCCTGTGGAACCTTGCTCTGTATCTAGAAGAGTTAATCCTCCTAAAACAAGTTTATATAGTTCTTTTTCTTCTTTGTGAAGAGACATCCAGGTAATTTTATCATCAGACAAAGGAATTTCTTCATCTATCCAAAATTGTCTAATATTTTGATCCCAAAAAGTTTTGGTATAGTCATCAGATAAAATATTCCAATTAACAGCAAATTTATTTTTCATTAATTTATCACTTTTTTATATTAAACAGCACAAGCTATACATTCTTCTATAGTTAAGTTTTTAGTTCTTGTATAATATAAACTTTTTAAACCTTTTTTGTAAGCATATAAATAAAGTTTTACCAAATCTCTTGTTGTTGCTTGATTAGTTACATATAAAGTAGTACTGATTCCCTGATCTACGTGAGTTTGCATAACTGCTATTAAATCTATAAGATTTTTCATATCCATATCATAAGCAGATTTATATAAATGAGAATTATCTTTAGTTAAAAAAGGCATAGGATAGCATGTAACTGAGTTAGCATATGTTCTCATTTCTATAGTATCAACTACAGGCATAACAGACTGTGTAGAATTTTGCACATATGATATGCTTTGGGTTGGAGCTATAGCCAAACGATAACTATGATATAAACCATATTTTTGAACTTCAGTTTTTAAATGTTTCCAATCTTCTACAGAAGGAATAAAATGATTTTGGAACATATCTTTTATTTTTTCAGTGTCCGGTGAAATATTTTTTTCTAAATATTTATCAAAATATACACCACTTTTATAATCTGATTTTTCAAAGTCTAAAAAAGTTTCGTTTCGTTGTTTTGCAATTTCCATACTTCTTTTTATAGAATAATAATTCATAGTCATAAAAAATATATTTACAAAATCTTTTGCTTCTTCTGATTCATAATCAATTCCATTTTTTACAAAAAAACCATGTAAATTCATAGCTCCAAGACCAATAGAATGATAGTCTCTATTTGCTTTATTTACAGAAGGCGCATTTTCTATAATAGATAAATTACTTACTGAAGTTAATGCATCTATACCGCTATTTACAGAAAATTCTAAAGAATTATCTTCCATTACATTTACTATATTAAGAGAACCTAAAACACAACAAATATCATGGCCTACTTGATTTTTTTTACCATAATCATCAATCAAAGATGGATGTTGTATTTGAAAAATTTCCGTACATAAGTTTGCCATTCTTATACTACCAATATTTTTTAGAGGATTTTCTCTATTAGCATTATCTTTAAACATTATATATGGATAACCTGATTCAAATTGTAACTTTGCAATTGTAATCAACATTTCTCTAGCGTTCAGCTTTTTTTTCAAAATATTTTTGTTATTAATAAGATCATTATACATTTTTGTAAGATCCATATCATCTAACTCTATACCAAATTCTTTATAAACAGATAAAGGTCCAAATACGTAGTAATCTTCATTGTTTTTAGCAAGTTCAAAAAATTTATCTGGTATTGTTACACCTAAAGATAAAGTTTGAATTCTACTTTTTTCATCTGCATTAATCTTTTTAGTATCTAAAAATTCTTCAATATCAAAATGAAAAATATTCAAATACGCTACTCCAGCTCCTTTTCTTTGTCCCATTTGATCTGCATAACTAAAAGAATCTTCTAATAATTTAGCAACAGGAACAACTCCTTTTGCAACATTCATGATACCTTTTATAGATTCTCCTCTAGATCTTAGGCGTGATAAATTTAAAGCAACCCCTCCACCTATTTTTGATAAATGCATAGAAGATGCAATATTGAAAGTTATACTATTTAAAGAATCTGCTACATCAAGAAGGAAGCAGGAAATCATTTCCCCTCTTCTTTTTCTTCCAGCATTTAAAAATGTTGGAGTTGCAGGCTGATAATACTGATTCATCATAGATTCAACAAACTGTTTTGCTAAATTAAAATTACCTTGAGCTAAATATAAAGACACACTAATAACTCTATCTTGATAATGCTCTAAATAAACTTTTTTATCATTTGTTTTAAGTGCATAATCTCTGTAAAATTTTGAAGCACTCATATAAGACTGAAATTTAAAATTATAACTACTTGCTAGGTTTGAAATTTCATCAATTTGACTTTCAGAATACTTTTCATAAAAATTTTCATAAAAACCATTATCAATAAGATATTTCATTCTTTGATTATAAGAAGGAAAATTCATGAAAGAATTATTTATATATTTTAAATAAATTTCCAATGCTTCTTGATCTTTATCCAATTGATAAAAACCATCTTTATGAGTCAAAACTTGAGCATTTAATTCTAAATATTTCACAAAACAACCTTTAATTTGATATTTAAGATAAAAAAGCCATATATCATAGTTTAAAAACTACAATTATACGACTACAAGATACTCAATTTAATTACTTAAGTATTCAATATTTTTAGATATTCCTTCAATTTTAAAACGTCATTTTTATTACCAGTTAACTCATATTTCATAAGTATTGGAATATTATACTTATCAGAAATTAAATCTGCAGCTTTTGCAAATAAATTTCCAAAATTACGATTTCCGCTTGCAATTACACCTGTTAAAAAGCTACTGTTATTTTTATATTTTAAAAAACTTTCAACTTCCTCAGGTATTTCACCTAAGCCAGTAGTATAAGTTATAAGAATAAAATTTTCGCTAATATTCTGATTCTTATTCTTTATTATTTTTAAATAGTTTTTAACTTCTACTTTTTTCAAAAACAACTCAGTATTACCGGTTTTAGAAGAATATACTACCAACATATATTTCCTATTTATAAATGCAACAAACCTTACAAAAATATGTTTTACTAATTTTTACTAAATAAATAATGACATCTTGATATATAATATCATATATATATTCATAAAGAAATATACCAATAAAAATTAAAAAATAAAAACATGGAACGCAAAATAAAAACTATATACCCAATTGGTGAGGTATCAAAATTAGTACAGGTAGATCAGCATGTTATTAGATTTTGGACATCACAATTTGATAAATACATAAAACCTGTCAGAAAATCTGGTAATAGAAGATATTATAATAATGATGATATAATCAAATTAAAAATTATAAAACACTTATTATATGATAGAGGAATTTCAATAAAAGGTGTTTTACTCTTATTTACAGAAGATAAAAATATTTTCAAAAACCCTGAAAAACTATATAAAAAATCATTTTGTAAAATTACTACTAATTTTAATAAAAATAAAACAGAAAAATCGATTTTTATTAAAAATAGTGTAAAAGAAAACTATGAGAATAAAGAAGCTATAAATCATAATCAAAACACAACAAATTATAAAATACGTGATTCAGATATTTCTGTATTAAATAAAGAAATTAATATGGATTTTTCAAAAGAAATTGATAGCATTATAGAATTAAAAGAACAAATCAAAACATATTTGCAAAAAACTGAAATCAAGTAATTTCTACACGAAGATTTCAATTGTTACAGGCCTTTTTGTAGTTTATAATTAGTTGGTTAAAATAACATTCCAAGGAGGTCTAAAATGGCTTTAATAACAATGAGACAGTTAATGGATCATGCAGCTGAACACAGCTATGGTCATCCAGCTTTTAACGTATCAAATATGGAACAGATACATGCAGTGTTAAAAGCTGCAAGAAAAACTGGTTCCCCTGCTGTTATACAGTTTAGTCGTAGTGCTAGAAAATACGCAACAGATACTTTCATCAAACACATGATTAATGCAGCAATAGAAGAATACCCAGATGTTCCTTTTGCAGTGCATCAAGATCATGGTAATTCTTTTGCAACTTGTTTAACAGCAATGCAAACAGGGTTTTCTTCTGTAATGATAGACGGTTCATTAGAAGCAGATGGAAAAACAGTTGCATCTTTTGAATACAATGCTGCTTTATCTAAAAAAACAGTTGAAGCTGCACATGCAATGGGAGTTTCTGTTGAAGGTGAATTAGGTGTTTTAGGCTCTTTAGAAACAGGTAAAGGTGATAAAGAAGACGGTCATGGTGCAGAAGGTGTTTTATCTAGAGAACAACTTTTAACAGATCCAAAACAAGCTGCTGAGTTTGTAAAAATAACTAAAGTAGATAGTTTAGCTGTAGCAATTGGTACATCACATGGTGCTTACAAATTTACTAAAAAACCTACTGGTGAAATTCTAGCAATTGATAGAATAGCTGAAATTTCTAAAGCAACAGGTGGAACACATCTTGTTATGCATGGTTCGTCATCTGTACCACAAGAATATCAAGATATGATCAATGAATTTTCAGGTAAGATACCACAAACTTTTGGAGTGCCTGTAGAAGAAATTCAAAAAGGTATAAAAAGTGGTGTTAGAAAAGTTAACATAGATACAGACTTAAGAATGGCATACACTGCTTTAATTAGAAAAGAATTTGCAACTGACCCTGCTGGATTTGACCCAAGAAAATATCTTAAATCTGCAACAGATGCAATGCAAAAACTATGTGAAGAAAGATATGAACAATTTTTTGTAGCAGGTAAAGTATCTTCTATTAAAAAAGTTAAAACATTAGCCGACATGGCAGCCTTTTACTCTAAATAAAATATAATATATAAACAATATTATATTTTTTTTATGAAATAAAAAACAGCAAGAAAAATTATTCTTGCTGTTTTTTATCATCTGAAGTTTTAATATGTAAAGACACATCTGCATTTTTTTCAACAGGAGGATTTTTGACTTTATATAATTTATAATTATCAAAAATATAACAACCGGAAATTAATATACTTAAAAAAAATAAACAAAGATGCACAACATATAACCATTTGGATATCGTTATAGTTTTAGCTTGAAACTCTTTAATTGGTTTTTCTGTAAGAAATGGCCTTAATAAAAAAATATAAATAAAACTAAAAAACATTAATTGTAACAATACAAAAGATACTATTAGAACAAAGGCATTAATATTTGTATTAGTAGAATAACTAAAAATACTTTTGGTAAAATTCAAATCAATAGCAATAAAAGAAAAAAGTCCAAAAAATAATGTAATAATTGCAAAAATATTATTTTGCATTTTATTAAATGCCTTTTTATATGTATTTTCTTGTTGAATTATATTATTTTGTAGTCTTTTTAATTTTTCTATTTCATCATTAAGAATATGAATATCATCAAAACGTTCTTTCAAAGTAATTTGCATTTCTAGTAGATATCTTATGTCTTCAATTACTTGCTCGTGTTTCTTTTCAAGATCTGATATTTGTTTTTTAAGTTTCTCTTCCTTAGTCATCTAAATATTCCTTCAACCTTATATTTGTAAATTTCTCAAACTATTGAGCATAGTTTGATCAGAAACTGAAAATTTCTTAGCGAATAGATGAACAACTTTAGTTTTATATTGATTATTACTCTCTAGTTAACATCATCTGAAATAGCTTCTAAATAAATCTCAATAAGTACTTTAGGCATAAGTATAGCAGCTGCAATACAATCACAATGTATTTCTTTATTCTGTTGTTCAGTAGTATAAAGACTATAACCTTGTCGGTATTCTGTCTCTTTTTTATCCCCTAATACAAAATGAGCAAATTCATTTGAAAACTTTTTAAGGGAAAAGCTATATTTTCTGTTTCTAATCTAGATACTAAATTTCGCAAATAAGTTTCATATACTTCTATGATTATTCTATTATCTGCAGTTCTTAGATTAGAACTAGTTAACAAGTTCTTAAGCTCTAATACACTATCAGATATTTGAGTTTCTATAGGTATTTGCAATTGCTGAAACGAATTTGTATTATTATCTGGCATAATGCGCCTCCATAACAAGGATTTTATACATAATTATCCCAATTTTTATTATTTTTGTCTAAGGTTTTTTATAAAAATCACTAATATAGAACTATTATCAATTTAAGTTTAAGACAATATTGCTTGAAAATTTTGAATATTTATTATATAATAAACAAACAAAGCGGATATGGTGAAATTGGTAGACACGCCGGATTTAGGTTCCGGTGGCGCAGGTCATGGGGGTTCAAGTCCCTCTATCCGCACCACAAAATAATATAAATAATCAACTTTATTTTCTTATTATATCACTTAATATTTTCAATATTTAGATTTAAAAAAATCAAAACTTAAGTACTCTTTATTAGATAATATTTCATGTTACTCTATATTTATATATTATATAGAGAGAAAAACAATGGAAAAACAAATAAATATTAACACTATAATAATACATTGTTCTGCTACACAAGAAAATAAACATTATACCGTTTCTGATATTGATAGATGGCATAAAGAGCGTGGTTTTGATGAAATAGGATACCATTACGTTATTTATTTAGATGGTAGTTTACATAATGGGCGTGATATTAACATGGTAGGTGCACATTGTAAGGGATATAACAAAGGTAGTATAGGTATTTGTTATATTGGTGGATTAGATAATAATAATAGGAGTAAGGATACAAGAAATCAGCAACAAAAAAATGCTTTAAATGATTTGGTAAAAAAATTACAAAAAAAATATTTAATAAACAAAAAAAATATTTTTGGACACAATGAGCTTAATTCAAAAAAAGACTGCCCTTGTTTTAACGTAAAAAGTGAATTTAGAATGATATAATATTCTAAATAGAACATAAATAAAAGAGGAGCATTTTGCTCCTTTTTTATTTATCTCTACAATTAGTTATTGTGTAAGATTCTATAACTTTTTTTGTTTTTGAGTCAACTTTTTGCAAAAGTTCTTTTAACATGCTAAATACTATATAAGTATCACCTTCTATTTTTCCAAAAACAAACATATTTTTTGTCGGTTCTAATGTTAAAACATTATTTTCATCTAATTCTACAATAATATGTACAACTTTTTTTGTTTTTTTATCAATTTCTGCTGTTACATTTATATCTTTATTAGGATTACCTTTTAATTCACAAATTCCAGGTTCTTTGATAGTTTCAGCAAACAAAATATTTGAAGAAATCAAAAAAGTTAATAAAGTAAAAATTACAATTTTTATTTTCATTTCTATTCTCACAATCTAAATTACATACATATGATTTAATATAGTATATTCTAAGTTGTATATATTGTATATATTTTATTATACATAAGACTAGATATAATAATACTTATATATAAATTATCTTATTATTGATATATATATTTTGAATAAATAAAAGGCACAAATATTGATGAAAATATTTATGCCTTTTGAAATAATTTGAAAAAACTAGATATTGTTAAAAATGTATAGCTTTTCCAAATGCACTAAGTACAGATTCATGTAACATTTCAGATAACGTAGGATGAGCAAAAACAGTATGCATTAACTCTTCTTCTGTAGTTTCTAAGTTCATAGCAACTACATAACTTGCTATCATTTCTGTAACTTCAGCTCCAATCATATGTGCTCCTATAAGCTCACCAGTTTTAGAATTAAAAATTGTTTTAATTAAACCTTCTGGCTCTCCTAAAGCTATAGCTTTACCATTTCCAATATATGGGAAACGACCAACTTTAATTTCAATTCCCATATCTTTAGCTTTTTGTTCAGTAAAGCCAACAGATGCAACTTGAGGATGGCTATATGTACAACCTGGAATCAAATTACGATTCATAGGATGTACTTTTTTGCCGGCTATTTTTTCTGCTACCATAATGCCTTCATGGCTGGCTTTATGAGCAAGCCAAGGTCCTTGAGTAATATCACCAATAGCAAATAAATTAGGTTCAGCAGTTAAACAATATTCATCTACAGCAACTCTACCTTTTTCTATTTTAGCTTTAGTATTTTCTAAACCAATATTTTCAATATTAGCAACAATACCAACAGCAGAAATAACTTTGTCTACTGTAAGTTCAAATTGTTTACCATTTTTATCTTCTAGAAAAACTGTAATATCATTAGTATTTTTTTTAACCTTCAAAACTTTTGTAGAAGTTAATAACTTCATTTTTTGTTTTTCAAAAGATTTAGCTGCCATATTAGAAATTTCTACATCTTCAACTGGCATAATTCTATCCATAAGCTCTACAACAGTAGTTTCTGAACCTAGAGTATTAAAGAAACTTGCAAATTCTATACCAATTGCGCCGCTACCCATAACTAGCAGTTTTTTAGGTACTACATCTGCAACTAATGCTTCCTTATAAGACCAAATAAATTTACCATCTGGCTCTATACCTGGAATTACTCTTGCTCTTGCACCTGTTGCTAAAATAATATTTTTACCTGTTACAACTTGAGATTTACCATCTGAAAGAGTAACATTGATCTTACTGTTTCCAGCTAAGGAAGCTGTTCCCATTATTACATCAATTTTATTCTTTTTTAATAGTGAAGCAACTCCAGAACTTAATTGCTTAGCAACTCCTCTACTTCTTTTTACTATTTTATCTAAGTCAAAATTAATAGATTCAGCTTTTAAACCATAATTTTCTGCATGTTTCATATTATGAAATACTTCTGCACTTCTTAAAAGAGCCTTGGTTGGAATACAACCCCAATTTAAACATATACCACCTAAGTGCTCACGTTCTATTACTGCAGTTTTTTTACCTAATTGAGCAGCTCTTATTGCAGCCACATAACCACCAGGTCCTGCTCCTATTATTACTACGTCATAATTTGACATACACAAACCTCTTTATTTATTGATTTTTTAAATTTTTATTACAAAATTATTGCCATAGGATTTTCTATATACTTTTTAAAAGCATTTAAAAATTTAGCACCAACTGCTCCATCTAAAACTCTATGATCTGCTGACATTGTAACAGACATAATATTTGCAATAACAATAGTATCATTAACAACTATAGGTTTTTTCTCTGTAGCACCTATACCTAAAATTCCACTGTGAGGAGGATTAACTATAGGACTAAAGTTTTTTATACCAAACATTCCTAAATTAGAAATACTAAACCCACCACCTTGATATTCTTCAGGCTTCAATTTACCTTCTCTTGCTTTTTTAGCAAGTTCTTTCATTTCATTAGAAATAGCTACAAGACCTTTACTTTCTGCATTTTTAATTATAGGAGTAAACAAACCAGTAGGAGTTGCTACAGCTATTGCTACATCAGAAGCATTATAATAACGAGTAACATCTCCCATCCAAGATGAATTTGCTTCTTTTACTTCTTGCATAGCTAAAGCTGTTGCTTTTATGATAAAATCATTAACAGATAATTTATATTGCTCATTTGCTAAAGCATTTAATGATACTCTAGCTTTTAATATTTGATCAACGTTACACTCTATAGTTAAATAGTAATGAGGAACAGTTGTTTTTGATTCTAACAAACGTTTAGCAATTGTTTTTCTCATACCTGAATTAGGTTTGTCTTCATATCCTGATTTTAAACCTGAGATAGTAGAAGAAATATTATTGTCGTTTGCAGAAACTGTAGGATTTTCAATAGCTTTTTCAACATCAACCTTAGTTATTCTTCCATTAGGACCAGTTCCTTGTAACGAAGTAATAGTTATATTGTTTTGTTGAGCTATTCTTTTAGCTAAAGGAGTGATAAATATTTTTTTTGAAGAAGAAATATTATTAGATGATATTTTTTCGTTTGATATTATCTCATTTTTAACAGAAACAGAAGCTTCTTGTTTTACTTCTTTAGTTGGCTTATTTTGTTCAACAGATGCAGAAGTGTTAGCAGATATTATACTTTCTATAGCATCTTGTCCTTCTCCATCTTCTAATAAAACTGCTATAACAGAGTTTACTTTTACACCTTCTGAACCTTCAGCTACAAGTATTTTACCTAATACACCTTCTTCTGTACATTCATATTCCATTGTAGCTTTGTCTGTTTCAACTTCTGCTAAAATATCTCCACTTTTTACTACATCACCTTCTTTTTTTAACCATTTAGATAGTGTGCCTTCTTCCATTGTTGGCGATAACGCCGGCATTAATACTTTAATTGCCATATCTTCTCTCCAATTACTATATACTTATTTGTAACAAACTTTTTTAACAGTTGCTACGATTTCTTCAGCAGAAAGTAATGTCATTCTTTCTAAGTTTGCTGCATAAGGCATAGGTACATCTTTACCACATACTTTTAGAATTGGTGCATCTAAGTAATCAAACCCATGTTCCATAATTAACGATGCAACACCTGAACCTACAGAACTAAAACTCCAACCTTCTTCCACTGTAACAACTCTATTAGTTTTAGCAACAGATTTTATAATAGTATCAATATCTATTGGTCTTAGTGTTCTTAAATTTATTACTTCAGCATCTATACCTTCTTTTTGTAAAAGCTCTGCGGCTTCTAAGGATCTAGCAACCCCTACTGAATGAGAAACTATAGTTACATCTTTACCTTGTCTTTCAATTTTTGCTTTTCCTATAGGAATGATTAAATCTTCTACATCTGGTATTTCAAAAGAATTTCCATATGAAACTTCATGCTCTAATACAACAACAGGATTTGGATCACGTATTGCTGCTTTCAATAAACCCTTTGCATCTTCTGCAGAATAAATAGAAACTACTTTTAAACCAGGTATGTGTGCAAAAAACGAAGCTAAACACTGTGAATGTTGAGCTCCTGTTCTTGTTCCTGCTCCATTAATTCCTCTAAATACTATGCTACTAGATACTTGTCCACCAGACATATAATATGTTTTAGCTGATGAATTAAATATATGGTCTAACGCTTGTAATGAAAAGTTAAATGTCATATATTCAACAATAGGTTTCAAACCTGCCATTGCAGCTCCAGCTGCTAATCCTGTAAATCCATATTCAGTAATTGGAGTATCAACAACTCTTTTAGGACCAAATTTATCCAACATTCCTTGAGAGATTTTATAAGCTCCTTGATAATGTCCTACTTCTTCTCCAATTAAGAAAACTCTTTCATCTCTTTCCATTTCTTCGCACATAGCTTCGTTTAAAGCTTCACGAATTGTAACAGTTCTAGTTTTGGCACCTTCATAAGACGGTTCAATTATAGTAGAAGAATCACTTACAGAATTATCACTATTATTAGAAACTTTAGTATCAGATACCGAAGAAACTTGAACATTAGTATTTTCAGAGTTTCCAGATAATATGCTATCGATAGCATCTTGTCCTTCTCCATCTTCTAATAAAACTGCTATAACAGAGTTTACTTTTACACCTTCTGAACCTTCAGCTACAAGTATTTTACCTAATACACCTTCTTCTGTACATTCATATTCCATTGTAGCTTTGTCTGTTTCAACTTCTGCTAAAATATCTCCACTTTTTACTACATCACCTTCTTTTTTTAACCATTTAGATAGTGTGCCTTCTTCCATTGTTGGCGATAACGCCGGCATTAATACTTTAATTGCCATATCCTGCTCTCCAATTTATATATTTTTTATTGATAATTTTAAACTAAAATATCAGTGTATAATTCTTCTGCACTTGGCTCTGGAGAATTTAAAGCAAATTCTTCAACGTCTTTCATAACAGATTTTATTTTATTAGAAATTTCTTTGATCTTTTCTTGAGTTATTAGATTATTTTCTAATGCATATTTTTCAAAAATTGTGATTGGATCATGATGATTTCTATAATCTTCTATTTCTTCTTTTGTTCTGTATTTTTGAGGGTCAGACATAGAGTGTCCTCTAAATCTATAAGTTTTAATCTCAATTAAATATGGTCCTTTACCAGATCTAGCATGTTCGATTGCTCTTTCTGCAACTTCCATTACTTTCATCACATCCATACCGTCTTCAATTCTTTCACCTTTGATACCAAATGGTTCTCCTCTTTTCCATAAATCAGGACAAGCATGAGTTCTAGATAATGGTGTACCCATTGAATACAAATTGTTTTCTATAACAAAAACAGCAGGTAATTTCCATAATGATGCCATATTGAATGCTTCATAAACTTGACCTTGTGGAACTCCACCATCACCTACATAAGATACAGAAACTCCATTATCTTTTATGTAATTATGATAAAATGCAAGTCCTGTTCCTAAAGGTATTTGTGCTCCTACTATACCATTTCCACCAAAAAAGTTTTTTTCTTTGCTGTAAATATGCATAGAACCACCTTTTCCTTTAGAAGATCCTGTTCCACGACCTGTCAATTCTGCCATAACTTCTTTTGGATCAAGTTCACCTTGTAGTAATGCATGAGCATGACATCTATAACTTGTAATATGACTATCTTGTGGTTTTTTTAATAAATTAAAACCTGCAGCTATAGCCTCTTGACCTATATACAAATGCAAAAAACCTGCTATTTTTTTCATAGCATATAAACTTGCACATTTCTCTTCAAATTTTCTACACAACAACATATCATGATATAATTGTTCTGCTTTTTCATTTGTAAGCTTAATTGCTGACATTGCTCTCACCCTAATTGAAATTAAATTTGATAATTAAACAATATAATATTTTTATCTTATATTTCTTTCTTAAAAAATTCTTATAACTTTTATTACTTATAATTTATACATATTGTATCCGCAAAGTATATCACAAATATATAATTTGATTTTAAAAAAAGTAATTATTCATTTAAATACCAATAAACAGACGATATATGAAAGAATAAATATATTATCTTAAGAAATATAGCTTGTATATAGGTAATAAACAGCGATTATATCTTTCATAACATAAGTTAACAATTATAAAAAAAATTACTTATCTTTAGTTATATAATTCAATTAAATAATTAAAATTTTAATATTCTTCTATTTTCCATAATCTAAAATATAAATATTTATATACGTAGATATTAATTTATCCAAAATACTCATAAGATAAATTAGGTACATAAATTGTTAAATGGATATTGTTTATATGAATTAGCAGATTTTAAGAGTAATGCTAGAAATGATATCTATTCAAAATTACACACATAAACGGTGCAACTACCACTTTGTAATGTATGTAATCAATGTGATCACCTTTTTAGGATAAGATAAATACTAATGTTGAAAAGCAGACTTGTTATACAACATTACATATAACAAAGGATTGAGTTCACTTCAATTTCAAGATAATATACTTCCGAGCTACTTAAATGCTCTGTCACAACATGGATATAACAAAACATATCTGGGGGAACATACCCAAGTTTATCTAGGTTGTAATGCTTTGCTGTAGTCTAATCAAATACTTCTTCAATAATAAAAATATAATAGATTTGCTAGTTAATAAAATAGACATAAAGAATAGCTTTATGCCTATTTTATTAATAGCAAAACCACAGAAAGTTTATTGCTAGTGCGTCTACCCTAACTCACTTTCCATTTATATACAGTATGTTATTTCATACTTTTTACTATAGAAGTTCCTGCAAAACTTGCAGCGCTGTCTAGCTCTTCTTCAATTCTGATTAATTGGTTATATTTTGCTAATCTATCAGAACGTGATAACGAACCTGTTTTGATTTGACCTGCATTAACTGCAACAGCTATATCTGCTATTGTACTATCTTCTGTTTCACCAGATCTATGAGAAACAACAGCTGTATATCCAGCTTTATGTGCCATTTCTATAGCTTTGAAAGTTTCTGTTAATGTACCGATTTGATTAACTTTAACCAATATACTATTACCAACGCATTTTTTTATGCCTTTAGCTAAAATTTCTGGATTAGTAACAAATAGATCATCTCCTACTAATTGAACCTTTTTACCTAAAGCTGCTGTCAATTTAGCCCATCCGTCCCAATCATCTTCAGCAAGACCATCTTCTATAGAGTAAATAGGATACTCTTCTACTAATTTAGCCCAATATTCTACCATTTCTTCTGAAGTTCTTACAACTCCTTCACCAACCATATTATATTTTCCATTTTCATAGAATTCACTAGATGCAGCATCAATTGCAATCATTACATCTTTTCCTGCTTTATACCCAGCAGCTTCGATTGCTTTGATTATAGAATCTAAAGCTTCTTTTGAACTTTTTAAAGATGGAGCAAAACCACCTTCGTCTCCAACATTTGTGTTATGACCCATTTTGTGTAAAATATTTTTTAAGTTATGGAATACCTCAGCGCCCATTCTTACAGCATCTGCCATTGTTTCTGCTGAAACAGGAGCTATCATAAATTCTTGCACATCTATTGGATTATCGGCATGTTGACCACCATTTATAATATTCATCATTGGAACAGGAAGTACATTTGCATTAAAACCACCTAAATATTTGTATAATGGTAATCCTGCACTTTCTGCAGCTGCTCTTGCAACTGCCATAGATACACCTAAAATAGCATTAGCTCCTAACCTAGATTTATTTGGAGTACCATCTAAATCAATCATTATAGAATCTATTAAATTTTGATCTAACGCGCTTAAACCTATTAAAGCTTCATAAATTTCACCATTTACAGCTTCAACTGCTTTTAAGACACCTTTACCTAAATATCTAGATTTGTCTCCATCTCTCAGCTCATGAGCTTCTAAAGCTCCTGTACTTGCTCCTGAAGGAACAGCGGCTCTACCTATTGAACCATCTTCTAATATTACATCTACTTCTATTGTAGGATTTCCTCTACTATCTAATATTTCACGAGCATGAATGTCTATTATTTCAGCCATTTTGACCTCCTGTCAATTTATAAATCTTAACTGAAATTACTTTATAAATATTAATTATTCATTTTTTATATACGTAATTTCCTCTTTTATAGTACCATAAAATATCCCTATACACACATATAAAATAAATCAAATATTATAAATAATATTTTATATTATGATAATAGACATTCAATATGATATTGTGTTAAATTTTAATATATGTTTGTTTATTATTGACTTGATATATAAATTATATCAAGTTAATGATATGTTTATAAATAAGGGAAAAAAGATGACAGGAACTTCTCCTCAACTTTTCATTATGAAATCTAAAATAACAAATTTTGAAAGTTTTGTATCAGAAAAAGTAATGTACTCTTCTGTACACCAACTAGAAGAGGCAAAAACAGAAATTTTAAAAAATTTTTTTGAATTATTAGGATATAACCCTGATAATTCTAAAGAGGTGATTAAAGATTATAAAGTTGATGATGATAATCATATTGATTATGCATTACTAAATGATACAGGTAAGCCACATATATTAATAGTATCTTCTGAATTTAAATATATATTAACTGAATGTCATTTAATACATTTACAACACGCCTTTAATAAAACAACTTCTACTGTTTTAGGAGTTTTAACAAATGGACAAATATTCCAGTTTTATCAAATAAACCCTAAATCTAATATGATGGATATAAAACCTTTTTTAGCAGTAGATTTCGTTGAGTATGTACATAGGGAACCAGCTGCTGTAGCGATTTTACATAAAATGAAAAAACCAAATAATAAATTAAATAATGATTCTTATACTAAGATTTTATGATATTATCTATTTTCTGCAAATTTGATAAAATATTTGGTAAAACTTCAAGCTTTATCATATTAGGGCCGTCACTTGGTGCATTATCTGGATCTTGGTGTACTTCTAAAAATAAGCCAGCAACTCCAATAGATATTGCTGCTTTTGCTAATAATGCTGCATATTCTCTATTACCACCTGTTTTATCACCAAGACCACCTGGTTTTTGTACAGAGTGAGTTGCATCAAAAATAACTGGATATCCTGTTTCTGCCATTACAGGTAAACTTGTCATATCTACAATTAAATTATTATAACCAAAAGAAGAACCTCTTTCACAAAGCATTATGTTAGTATTGCCTGTGCTTTCTATCTTTGATACAACATTTTTCATGTCCCATGGAGCAAGAAACTGTCCCTTTTTTACATTTATAGCTTTATTAGTCTTTCCAGCTGCAATTAGTAAATCTGTTTGTCTACACAAAAAAGCTGGTATTTGAATAACATCTACAATCTCAGATGCTATAAAACATTGTTTTTCTGTATGAACATCTGTTATTATAGGAACTTTATATTTATCTTTTAAATCAATAAATATATTCAAAGCTTCTTTGATACCAACTCCTCTTTTTGAGGTAATAGAACTTCTATTTGCTTTATCAAAAGATGTTTTATATATAAATGGGATACCAAAATCTTTTGCTATTTTAAGTAAATTAGACATCATAAAATGAGCATGATCTGAGCTTTCTAATAAACAAGGACCAGCTATTAATACAAAAGGCAATGAATTAGAGATTGAAATATCTTTTACAACTACAAGTTTATTGTTCACTACATTTTCCATATTATTGAGTATTTTAAATATCCTAATACAAATAAATTATACTTTATATAGAAATTTTTGTATATTTTATATTTATTTATTTTGATCTTTATCTTTTGAATATTTGTAACATGCCTCGACAAAACCATTAAATAAAGGATGAGTATTGAAGATTTGTGACTGTAACTCTGGATGAAATTGTACCGCTACAAACCACCTATGAATAGGTAATTCTATTATTTCTGCAAGTTGACCATCATCTGATAAGCCTGAAAATGAAAGACCAGCTTCATTCAATATAGATATATATTCATAATTTACTTCGTATCTATGCCTATGTCTTTCTGATATTTTATCTTTGTTATACAATTGTCTAGCCAAACTACCATCAAGCAATTTGCATGGGTAAGCTCCTAAACGCATTGTACCACCTTTAGCGTGATTTTTATTTCTACGTTCGAAATGACCTTCTTTTTGCCACTCGGTAGCTAAACATATTATTTTTGTACCTTCACTTGAAATTTCATCTGTTGTAGCATCTGTAATACCTAAAACATTTCTAGCATATTCTATTACAGCCATTTGCATACCTAAACATATACCAAAAAAAGGAATAGAGTTTTCTCTAACATACTGTATTGTCTTTATTTTACCTTCTAAACCTCTAACACCAAATCCCCCAGCAACCAATACACCATCTATATTGTTAAATATTTTATCAAAGTCTACATTTTCTTCTTCTAAATCTTCAGAAGATATCCAATGAATATTAATTTTTAAATTTTTATGAATAGAAGTATGTTCAAAAGCTTCTACAATAGATTTGTATGCATCTTTAAACGATACATACTTTCCAACTAAAGCTATATTCACTGTGTCTGTTTTATTAGATATTTTTTTTTCTATTTCAAACCAAGAAGATAAATTATCAGTATTAGAAACATTCTCACCAAAGAAATACTCTAAAACACTTCTCTCCAACCCTTCTTTATGATATTCTACTGGAATCTTATAAACACTATCTAAATCGCAGGCTGAAATTACATTGGAAGGTTTAACACTACAAAAAAGAGAGATTTTTGATTTTACATCAGCTGGTATTAAGTTTTTTGTTCTACAAACTAAAATATCAGGAGAAACTCCCATAGATTGTAATTCCTTAACTGCATGTTGAGTTGGTTTAGTTTTTAACTCCTCTGATGTCCCTAAATAAGGCAAATAGGTAAGCAATATTACAAGCACATTATTTTTTCCAACATCATTGGTAAATTGTCTTATAGCTTCTATAAAAGGTGTAGCTTCTATGTCTCCAATAGTTCCACCTATTTCACAAATTAGAAAATCTTCATCTGAGAGGTCTTTTGTGATAAAATGTTTTATTTTATCTGTAACATGTGGAATAACCTGAACAGTACTTCCTAAATAGTCACCATTTCTTTCTTTAGTTAAAAGATCTAAGTAAATTTTTCCAGAACTTATACTATCGTATTTAGTACATAATGTAGAAGTAAATCTTTCATAATGTCCTAAATCCATATCAGTTTCAGCACCATCTTGAGTAACAAAAACTTCTCCATGTTCGATAGGGTTCATAGTTCCTGGGTCTACATTAAGATAAGGATCCATTTTCCTAAGTCTAATTTTATAACCTCTAGCTTTTAATAAAGCTCCTAACGAAGCTGATAAAATTCCTTTTCCTAAAGAAGATACAACCCCACCTGTTACAAATATATATTTCAAATCAAACCTCGGTATAGAAATAACGTTTATAAATTAGCAAATTACACTCAAATATATAAATATTTATTTAGCTAGCGGTACAGACAAACTGTTATCTTTCTTTTTGCCTGTAGACTTACTTTCATTAGAAGAAACATTATTTGTTGTAGAATTTTTTTTAGTATCGTTAGCTGAATTTGTTTGTTCTAGTTTTTTTCTTTCGACAGATTTTTCTTCAATTTGTTTTAAAATATCATCAGACTTTTTCTTATTGACTAAAACACCTGCAATTACAATACAATTTATAAACAATAAAAAACCTAAAACAGTTGTTATTTTAGAAAGAGGATTAGTAGAAAAACTTTTGTTAGAAAAGAAATTATTTGCTTGGTTAGAATTAATAAGACCTGTTCCACCCTCACTTTTTTGAAACATCACAACTATTATTAATAAAATTGCAATTATAAATTGTATTACATATAAAAAAGTTAACATTGTATTATAAATTTACCTCCAATTATAAAGAAGAAATAATAGTAAAGAAGTCTTCAGAAACTAAAGATGCCCCACCTATCAATCCACCATCTACATTATCTATCGCTAATATCTCTTTAGCATTCTTAGGGTTCAAAGAACCACCATATAATATTCTTATTTTATCTCCATGTTCAGGACTTATTTTTACTAATAAATCACGAATAAAATTATGAACTTGTTTTATGTCATCCAAAGTAGGTACAAGACCTGTTCCTATTGCCCAAACAGGTTCATATGCTATAACAACATTATCAGATGTAAATTTTTTAGGTAAAGAGTTTATTATTTGATTTTCAACTACCTTTAATGTTTTATTTTCTTGTTTTTCCTCTTTAGTTTCTCCAACACAAAGAATTGTTTTTAAACTAGAATTTATTGCATTTTCCATTTTTTTAGAAACAATTTGATTACTTTCATTATGATCTGCTCTACGTTCTGAATGTCCCAATATAACATAGTTTACTGAAATATCTTTTAACATTGTAGGGCTTACATCTCCTGTATGAGCTCCCTTTTCATTAAAATGACAATCTTGAGCACCTAAAAGAATAGAGCTTCCTTTTAAAAGGTCTGCTAATTTTGAAATTAGTGTAAATGGTGGACATATTAATATTTCTGCATTAGTTTGTTCGTTTTTAAGTTTGTTTAGAAGATCAGAAACTCTTTTTATAGAATCTTCTGTTAACCCATTCATTTTCCAATTACCTGCAATTAATGATTTTCTCATAAGAACACCTCTTTATTTTTAAAGTTATATCTAGACCAAACAAAAAAAAATTAATACTCATATTATAATTTTTATAGTTCCAAACTTATAAAAAAAATATAAAGTTATTAAAATCATATTTTATATTTATAGAACATAAAATAATTATTAAGCTTAAAAACAACTAATTACTAACACATTCTAGCAATTATTAGCAATACATGCAATTTATAAATACAATAAACTACATATAAAGCATTATAGATATTTATTTTGCTTCTTAAGTAAGAATATTATATTATTTAAAAGAATTGGGTAATTTATATTTACTAATAATTTTATGATAACAAAAATAGAGATTTTATTTAAAAGATGAAAAACACTTCAGAGTCTAAAGATACTAATTTAAGCCAAAATACTTGTAAAGTTAAAAATTTCATAAAAAAACTAGGTTTCAAAAAAATAGCTATAATTACAATACTAGTAATTGTATTTATAGGTTTTATACCTGTAACAAGTAGCTTGAACTTCTCTACTACTGAAGATTATAAATGGGTAGTTGTAGGTAAAGAATATACTCATGAAAATATAATTTTAGGAGAATATGGAGCTTATATACAACAAAATTATTCTTATATAGAAAAAAATCCTTATTTATTAATGAACTTTTTAAATGGTTTAATAAATCAACATGTTTCTTCTTTGATTTTTGCAAATGAAGCTAAAAAATTAGATATAGCTGTAAGTAATAATTTAATAATAGATTTAGCTTCTCAAATTCCTCTTTTTCAAAATGATAAAAAAGAATTTGATCCAGAAAAATTCAAATTACAAATGAATAATTTATATGGATCAGAAGAAATTTTTTTATATGATGCTAAAGTTAATATGCTAAAAGATCAATTATTAGATGCTACCTATTCTAATATTAAACAACCTGAATATATTGCTTATTTAGATTATTTAGCAATTACGCAAAAACGTAATATATCTTACTTAGAAATAGATCCATCTACAATCAAAATTTCAAAAAATCCAACTGATGCAGAATTAATTACCATTAAAGACAAAAATAAATCTTTATTCACTGTTCCAGAAAAACGTGATGTTACAGTAATTACAATTGATACAAAAGATTTAAAAAACCAGATAAAGGTTACAAAAGAAGAAATTAAAAAATATTACAATGAAAATATAAATAATTATATGGATGATGAAAAAAGAGAGGTATCGCAATTAATTTTTTCTTCTGAAAAAGAAGCAGATGAAGCATTTAAAAAAATGTCTGCATTATCAAAAGCTGAAATCAAAAAACAATATAAAATGTCTAGTATAGGAAAAATATATTACAAAGATTTTCCTAAAGAATTATCTACTACAATTTTTTCTACTCAAAATAATAAAGTCAGTAACCCTGTAAAATCTTCTATAGGATGGCATATATTCTTAATTGAAAATATAGTTCCAAATCAACCTAAAGAATTAAAAACTGTAGAAAATGAAATTTCTTTAGAGGTTTTAGAGCTAAAAAAACAAGAAAAAATCGAAGAATATAAAAATTCTTTCATTAATTTATTAAATCAAAATAAATCATTAGAAGAAATAGCTAAAACTTTAAATGCAAAAAGCACTTCTTATAACTCTATTAATTCAAATTTCAATAAACTAGAACCTACATTATTGAAAGAAATTTTTTCATCTAATGTAAATAACTCTCCTATTTTACAAAATGATCTTTCTGGCAACTTGATTGCATATAAAGTTACTAATATAACTAATGAAAGATTACAAGATATTAAAGAAATAAAAAATGAATTAGTGAAAATATGGAGAGATAATGAAATAAAAATTCAGATAAATAATAAAAGCAATGAACTTACCAGCAAATTAGTTGATGGAAGTGATATAAATAAATTAGGTATAAAAGTCAAAAAATCTACTATTTCAATGGTAGATGAAAAACAAATTTTATCTGATATAAGTTTAAAACCATTATTTTCTACAAAAATAAACCAACCTATTATTTTGACTCTTAAAAATGGAAATACATGTGTTGCTATTGTTACTAACATAATTAATGACAAAATAAATTATATAAACAAAGATGGTAGTAAAAATCAACAAATAAGCAATTTTGCAAATTATTCTAGTCAATCATATTCTCAAGAATTTTTACAAACAATGTCTACAAACTTGAATAAAAAATATAAAATCAAAGTAAATAACAAAGCTATTTTGAACAAATTAGCTCCTAAAAACTCTGAGAATAAGTAAATTACTATTGATTTTACAATCTACTAGGTAAAAAAATATCTTAAACATTTATTATTTGATATTCATGTTTAAGATATTTTTTTATAAATGATTTTTTAAAGTAAATAAATTACGTTTAAGTGTGAAAAAATGAACCAACAAAATACAAGCATGGTAGGCATTACCTTAGGATTATTGAGCTGTTTTGGATATGCATTGATGGATACATTTTCAAAAATATCTTTATCTTTTTTGAACATACCTTTTGTTTCATATTATTTTTTAGTAAATTGCATTGCTTTATCTATGTTAAGTATTTTTATACTTTATAAATACTTTTTTACTAAAACTAAAGTTAATTTATTAAAATTTAAAACATATTATATTTTTGCTGCTGTTGTATGTTCTGTTGGATCTTTCCTATCAGCCTTTTTAGCTTTACATGATATTTCATTAGATATTTTCTATTCTATTCTATTTACATCTCCAATTTTTTCTACTGTTTTTAGTTATTTTTTACTTGGAGAAATTATCAATAAAAGAAAAGTTTTGACTTTAATATTAGGTTTTACAGGAATAATGATTGTTGTAAATCCTTTAAATATTCAAGCAAACAATATAAGCTTTATTTCTGTTTTACTTAGTTTTAATGTTGTAATATTTGATGTAAGCTTAGGAATAATTACAAGAAAGTATTTACAAAAAGAAAATCCTGTTACTGTAAGATACTATACTTTTCTTGTTGCTACTTTACTAGCAATTCTAATTTTATGTTTTTTATCTAAAAATAATATTTTTCATAATATTAATTTCAAGGGATATGCTACTACATTTTCAGCTTCTTTGTGTATGCTTGTTGCATCTTTATTATTATTAAAAGCATATCAATATGCACCAGCATCTATAGTTGGTTCTACATATTACAGTTTTATGATATGGGCTATTATTATAGGAGTATTTTTATTTAATAATATACCAACCTTATCTACTCTTTTAGGATGTGCTTTGATAATAATGTCTAATAGTTTGTCGTATTTTAATAAAAAAGCTTTACTTGATAAAAAAGTATAAAATAATAGTTGTTTTTATAATTAACAATAATCAAAATTAAAACTAATATTAATTTTATAAATAGTTCGAATATACATGGCTTTCAAAAATACGAATTCAATAGGTATATCTTTAGGCTTATTAAGCTGTTTAGGATATGTTATGATGAATACTTTTTCAAAAATATCACTTGGATCTTTAGAAATTTCTTTTCTTGCATATTATTTTTTGATAAATTCAATAGCGGTTTTTATATTAAGTATATATATTTTTTATCAATACATTATATATAAAATAAATTTAATAAAATTTAGAACATACTATATTTTTGCAGCTGCATTTTGCTCACTTGGATCTTTTATAGCTTCATTTTTAGCCTTAAATAACATTTCATTAGATATCTTTTATTCTATTCTATTTAGCTCTCCTATATTTTCAACAATTATTAGTTATTTTTTTTTAAGAGAAACTATCGATAAACATAAAATAATAGCTTTAACACTTGGTTCTGTTGGAATAATGATAGTGATAAATCCTTTCAATATACAAGCTACAAATGTAAGTATGATTTCTATTATACTTACATTTGTAGTTGTTATTTTAGATGTTTTTTTAGGAATTATTAGTAAAAAATATTTGCAAAATGAAAAACCTATAACAATAAGATATTATATATTTATTATTTCTAGCTTTATAAGTACAATCTTTATATTTAGTTCTAATAAAATAGATATATTTACTAACATATCTTTAGAAGGATATATTACTACCTTTTCTGCTTCTGTTTTTATGATAGCAGGTTCTTTATTACTATTAAAAGCTTACAAATATTCGCAAGCTTCAATTATAAGTTCTACATATTATAGTTATATGATATGGGCAATTATAATAGGAATAATTATTTTTAATGAAATTCCTACTTGGACCACTTTAATAGGTTGTGCATTAATAATAATTTCTAATTGTATACCTTATTTTAATAAGAACATAAGCAAATAAAGTTATATATAAATTATTTTTCTAGGTCTTTTATATCTTTATTTTTCTCATCATCTGTTAATTCTTTTCTAAGAATCTTTATTCCTTTAGCAAATTCAGCAAAAAATGAAATTATTTTACCTTTTCCACCAAATAGAATTAATACTACAGCTATAATGATAATAAGTTGCCAAAAACCTAAACTCATTATTTATACTCCTTACTTTAAATTTATAATGATGCTTTTAATATTACTTTTACATCATTTTTATATAATTTTTTTATATTACCAATATACTCTTTTTTTGTTGCAAAAACTAAATCTACTAAAAGATCTATGTTAGACTCTGTAATACCAAATTCAGATAATTTAGAAGGCATTTTTAAATCTTTGAAAAAATCTCTAACTAAATTTATCACATGTTTACAATTATCTTTACTATATTCATTTAGAGGAATTTGTTTTTTATCTGAAAATACAGAAGATAATAATTTAAATCTATCAAAATTATTTTCATCTGCTATATACTCCATCCAGTTAGGAAATAAGACAGATAAACCATCTGCATGTGTAATATCTGTATAACCAGAAATTCCATGTTCTATAGAATGAACTGCCCAGTCTCCAGTTTTTCCCACTCCTGAAATACCATTAAGAGCCATTGTTGAAGCCCACATTAAATTTGCACGCAAATTGTAATTATCTTTATCTGTAAATATATCTTTCGAAATATTATATAAAGACCACATGATACCCAATAAAATACCATCTGAAACAATTGATGTATTTTCTTTACTAAATAGTTGCTCTAAACAATGAGAAAATGCATCTAAAATTCCGCATGATATTTGATGATCTGGTAAAGAATATGTTAATTCTGGATCTAAAATAGAAAAAACAGGATAAATATTATCATTAACTAAACGTATTTTTTCTCTAGTTTCCCAATTACTTATAACTGCCCTGTTATTCATTTCAGAACCTGTTGCTGCAATTGTTAGAACAGTAGAAAACGGAAGAGCTTTTTGAATAATATCTGAATTTTCATTTTTCATTAAATCCCATAAACTACCATCATAAAAAACAGAAGCAGAAATTGCTTTAACACAATCTATTACACTACCTCCTCCAACAGCTAAAATAAAATCTATACCATTACTAATACAAAGATTTTTACCAGCTTCTACTGTTGTAATTCTAGGATTAGGATCGACATTTGCTAATTCTATATATTCTACTCTTGCTAATTCTAATTGTTCTTGTATTTTTTGATATATACCGTTAGATTTGATACTTCCTTTACCATAAACTAACAAGACTTTTTTAATCTTCATCTTTTCTAGTTCTTTAGATAAAATGGATATCTTATTTTTTCCAAAAAACACTTTTGTATAATTAAGCCAGTCAAAGTTATTCATGAAAATCCTATAAATTTGAGTTCTATATTAAAAAATATATTTATCATATATTTATATATTATATATTTATTTTATATATTTATATATAGTATAAATATATAGTTACATTTACACCACAACAAAACTATAAATTATTATTGTTTATTTATAAATAATGATATACAATAAGTGTAGATGACTATATGTGCACAACATGTTATATATTTGTGTTTTGATAAAAATGGATTAAATTATGAATAAATTTCCTTCTAATAAGATTAAAACCGATTCTATAATAAAAAATCCTAAGAAAATTATATTAGAACCTAAATCTGTAAATATACAGACAATAACTTCTAGTAATAATACACGCTTTTACAATATAAATCCTAAATTATACACAGTTAAATTTTCTCCAGCAGAAACAAAAAATATAAAAATTCGTGAAATTTCAGATGACAACCCTGTAAAGCCTATATTAAATAATGTCTATATTAATCAAAAAAATATATCAGAACAAGGTAAACCTAATAAAGGTTACCCTTATAGCCTAAAATATAAGAAAAATTTTAATAATAATAATTATATAAAACCTACAGACAATACAAAAAATAATACTATTAATATAAATACTAATTTATCTAATAAACTAGATACTGTACGCGAAACTGTAACTAAAATAAAACAATCTGAAGAAAAAAGAGACCTTTTAGCAAATGAAAGACATATTCTGGTTGATGAGTTAAGTAAAAAAAATTCAGATTTATTTATAAATAATAGTCCTTCTTTGAAGAAACTACTTAGTAACAGTATAAATATATCTGAACCAAATAGAATTAATAACTCAGATAATAAACTAAAACCAGCTTTTGTTAATAATTCTCCTTACAAAAGTAAAACTGATAACTTAAACAATAAAATTAAACCTGCTTTTGTTAATAGTTCTCCTTGCAAAAGTAAAACTGATAACTTAAACAATAAAATTAAACCTACTTTTGTTAATAATTCTCCTTACAAAAGTAAAACTGACAACTTAAACAATAAAATTAAACCTGCTTTTGTTAATAGTTCTCCTTACAAAAGTAAAACTGATAACTTAAACAATAAAATTAAACCTACTTTTGTTAATAATTCTCCTTACAAAAGTAAAACTGACAACTTAAACAATAAAATTAAACCTACTTTTGTTAATAATTCTCCTTACAAAAGTAAAACTGACAACTTAAACAATAAAATTAAATCTGCTTTTGTTAATAATTCTCCTTACAAAAGTAAAACTGACAACTTGAACAATAAAATTAAACCTGCTTTTGTTAATAATTCTCCTTACAAAAGTAAAACTGATAACTTAAACAATAAAATTAAACCTACTTTTGTTAATAATTCTCCTTATAAAAGTAAAACTGCTAACTTAAACAATAAAATTAAACCTGCTTTTGTTAATAATTCTCCTTACAAAAGTAAAACTGACAACTTAAACAATAAAATTAAATCTGCTTTTGTTAATAATTCTCCTTACAAAAGTAAAACTGCTAGCTTAAACAATAAAATTAAACCTACTTTTGTTAATAATTCTCCTTATAAAAGTAAAACTGCTAACTTAAACAATAAAATTAAACCTATTTTTGTTAATAATTCTCTTCATAAAAACAATAAACTTTCTAAATAACTTATTTGATTGTTTTTTATATAAATAAATAGAGTTAGATAAAATCTAACTCTATTTATTTATATTGTTATATTATATATCATTTTATTATACTGAATACCGTTTATAGGATCACACTTACGTAAAAACTTAAAATTTAATTTTTCATAATATTTTTGAACATTAGGCTTTTTGACATCAACAAACAAAACAACTTTAGAAAACCCTTGTTCTTTTGCCTTTAATATTGCAGAATTAATTAAATATTCAGCAATACCTTGATTACGAAAATCTGGATGGACAGAGACTGTATCAATATAATACTCATCATCCTCAGCTTCCCTTGAAGACATTAAAGTTTTCAATACAGAAAGAACTTTTTTGTATTCTTCATTATATCCTGAGACTATTTGTGCAGTATTACGCATATAAGTAGGAATCAAATCACCTCTAAATGAAGAAATTTCACCCACTATATTATTATCCTTTACTGCAACTTTAAAACAAGAATTATGTAAATGAGTTACTATACTACTAGAATAAAATTCTTTTAATCTATCCTGAATAATCATCTGATTATTATTTATAGTAATATATTTAGCATAGCCATCTAGAGCTAATACTGCTAATCTTACAACTTCATCAGCTTGAGATAAAGTTGAATTTTTAAGAGTTCACATGAAACACCAATCATTATATTATTAATACATGATCTATTATAACATAAGTAATTACTTTCAACAATTAAATACCATAACAAATGATCATTAATCAATATAGATCACTAGTGTCATCAGAATCTTCAAAGTCCTTTAGTAATAATTCACTTTCGTTATATTTTTTTTCTAAAGTTCCGTTATTTGTTTTTCTGTTTTTTTGATCTTGAGCAGAATCTTTCAAATCTTTTTTCTCAGAAACTTTAGTTTCAGTAGATAAAATAATCTCTTTGTTATCAGTAACAGGTGAGTTTTTGTTATCTTTATTGTTTCCTTCTTTATCAGAAGGATATGGAATTGATTCTTTATTATTATCAGTTGGTATCTCTTTAAGTGATAGATCTTCTTCTTTAGGGCATGTATCTTCAAGTTTTTTAGTCTGTTGATCTAAAGTTGATATTTCCTTTAAAAAATCTTGTTCACTGTAATATTCAGGATCTATTTTTAATCTTTCAGAATCATGCAACATTGAAGAAAAAAGTGCAGTATTATTAGTTTGTTTATCCTCTACAACTTTATTAAGTTTTTTATATATTAACTGTTTTATTCTATTAGTAGAAAACTGAGCTTCACCAATAAGGGAGTTTAATAAATCAGAATCTGGGAGAGATATAGCCAAAGGGTCTTTCAAAACTAAAAAAGATACCCCTGTTGGACAAAAAGTATTGTAATGATTTATATCTTCAAAATATACATAATCATTTATATTATCAGGAATAATCTTTTGTTCAGAATCTAATGAAATATAATTCACTTTAGAATCTAAAGACAAAGATTTAGGTGGAAGATTAGTTTTAGGTATATTACTTACTAAATCATGAATAAATATATCTTGTTCACCCAGATCATAAAACACTATTAACACTAAATAACTAGGTTTTTTTGTAATATTAGAAGGAAGCTTAGATTCGTATAAAAAATGTGTTTCTAAAAGATATTGTTTTCCTAAAACTACAAAAGCTGAGTTAGATATAAAATAATATTTTTGTAATTTATATTCTGTATCATCAACATTGATTTCATAATTACCTAAAGGAAGAAACTCTAAGCTATTTTGAGTGTATATAATTTTTTTTAAGTTTATAGCTCTATAATCTAATTTTATAGATTTTATATCTATTTGCATATCTCTTATAAGCTTAGAATGCAACTCAATCGGTGCTTCTCTTAAAAAAGATTCACAATATTGATACCAACTAAATGCATTATTTGTGTAAACATATGGTGTATCTTTAGTTTGAGCAAAAGACAAATTAAATGTAGCCAATATAAACGTACAAATAAAAAAGAAAAATAATACTATACGCATGATTAAACATCCAACTTATTTTTATATTTAAATATATTTAAAATAACTAATATATTATTTAATTATTAATATTAGAATTATCTGTAGGTTCTTCTTCAGTAGGAAATACAAGTTCATTATCTAATTCTTGTCTACGCAAATTAGCTTCATCTTGTTGTTCTTTTTCCAACTTTTGATAATTAGTCAACCACTCTAAAATGTTTCCTTTATCAGCATTATAAACATTTTCAGGAATATCACCATCATAAGAAGATAAAATTATAAATATTTGATCTTGTGGTACTGTATCAACATAACGTTTTTCAACTCTAATATTTTTAAAATTTTTCAAAAAATAATCATATACATATTGTGTGTATATCGTTCTTTCAATTCGCATATTATCATCGAACCATTTAGGCAATGTTGTACCTAATATATTAATTATAGCTATATATTTTTTATCTGGATTAAGGTTAGAAGTAAAGTTTTTTAATAGCTCTATATGAGGATCAGACAAATAAATATCTTTTAAATTTCTACGTGTGTAATCCATTTGTAAATTTTCGTTAAAATAAGAATCTACTAAATTGTAATTATGCACATATTCTTTCTGTTTATCATTTTCTCTTTTTTGATTTGTGATATATATATTAAGCGCTACTTTATCTTTATCTAGTTTCTCAATATCTTTTTTTAATTTATCTATTTTGATTAAATCTGCAAGATGTTCTTGCTCAATTTGCTTTTTATCATCTGTCAAAACTAAATCGGAAGATATATTAGTTTTCTTATCAGAAGAAGCAACTGTTTTTTTATTTTTATCCTTTACAGTTACCGATATTCCTTTAGCTTCTTTATTTTTCAAAGTCTCAATTTGTTTTTTATAATCTGAAATTTTTTCATTAATATCATTTAATTTATCATTTAAATCTAAGGTAGCTAATAAATTGGTTAAATCAGTATCAATATTAATATTAGGAGATAAATATTTGCTTTCTATAGTAGAATAATTTTGTATACCTAAATATTTATTTTCATCTGAAGAATTTACAATCTTATTTCTAGCTATATCCATAAGTTCTTTATTTGATTTAGAACTAAAATTTATATTTTTAGGAATTTGAAGCAACAAAGTGTAGTTACCATAATAAATTGAAAAAGTATTCACTTTAAAACCTGTTTTAAAAGTTGCAACTTTTTTTACATATGGACTTATATCTGCTTTTTTATTTAAGTCTTCATTGGATTTAGAAATTGTATCTTTTGCTGTCATTGACGCCATAAAAGAATTAGCTACAGCAAAAAAACCTTGATCTTGATTAGCTTCTTGTTCCTTTTTTTGAACATTATTTAAAAGTCTTTGACTTTCATCTGGCGTCTTTCTACCTAGTTTTTGATTAATAGATGAAAAATAACCATTTTTAACTTGACTAACAACATTTTGTTCTATGGAAACTTTCGAGTTAGTATTTTTATTATTATTTTTTGACTTAGAGGTACAAGCAAATAAAGATATAGATAATAATATACATAAAATTTTTTTCAAAGCACAACCCAAATTTAAACCTTAAACTAACTTTATAAACATAATGATAACAATTTTATACTACAATATAAGCACATAAAAGTAAATAACATTATAAAATATCAAACAATTCGACTAAACGATTGAATATATGTTTACTAGAAATTTCTGCCTTATATCGTTGTGTTGAAGTATTAATATTGTGAGAAATATAAGAATTTTTTATAGTGATTGTAGAACATATAGTTTTTCCTAAAAAACCAAATTCTTCTATACACGCGTATACTATAGAAAATAAGTGATTTCCAAAACCTTCTTCTACAACTAAAATACATTTATGATTTTCACATAACCGTTTAATTAAAATTTTATCTATTGGCAATGCAAATTTCAAATCAACTACTGTAACTTTTTTTCCTATGCTAACTAAGTTTTCATATGCTTCTAAAACTTCAAGTAAAATTTCTCCTAAAGATAATACTGCAATATCTGAACCTTCATAAATTATCACTCCTTTACCAAGATTAATATCGTGATCAAAATCTAATCCATTACTGTCTTTATAATATCTCATAAAAGATGGTTGATTATTTATATTAAGCATTATTGCTAACATCTTAGGAATATCATTACTGTTTGAGGGAGCGCAGAAAACTATATTAGGTACAGATAAGAACATAGCATAATCATAAAGACCTGCATGAGTTGCACCATCTACTCCTACAAAACCTGCCCTATCCATTATAAATCTTACAGGAAGTGAAGATATAGATACATCATGTATAACTTGATCATAAGCTCTTTGCATAAATGTCGAATATATTGCTACAAAAGGTTTTAATCCTTGTTTTGCTAAACCTGCTGCAAATGTAACAGCATGTTGTTCCGCTATTCCAACATCAAATACTCTGTCGGGAAATTTTTTCTCAAATTTATTTAAACCCGTTCCTGTGGTCATCGCTGCTGAAATTGCAACTATACTTTTGTCTTTTTCTGCTAATTTTATTAAAGCATTTGAAAATACTGATGCATTGGGTAAAACATTTACAGTAGAAACGCCTTTTACACCATGCATTCCATCTGAAGCATTTTCAGAATTTATAAAGCCTTTTCCTTTTTTTGTTATAACGTGTAATAAAATTGGTCTATTTACAGGAAGCTCTTTTATGTATTCTAACGTTTTGACCAAATCTTCAATGTTATGACCATCTATAACACCTATATATTGAAAACCTAAATCATCAAAAAAAGTAGAATTTTTACTACCAATTGAAAGGTTATTTTCTATATTGATTGCTATATCTTTCAAAGTAGATGGTAACTTAGAAATTGCAAAATTTTTAACTTTTCTAAAGTTATCATAAACAAAACTAGAGCGGATATGTTCAAAATATTTACTCAAAGCCCCAACGGGTTTTGATATTGAAAGATCATTGTCATTAAGAATAAATAACATGTTATCTTTTAAAAATCCTGCGTGATTTAGAGCTTCAAAAGCTACCCCAGAAGTAATAGAAGCATCACCTATCACTGCTACTACATTGTCATTGTTATTTTTAAGTTTTAATGCCTGCTTTACCCCTGTTGCAAAAGATAATGACACAGAGCTATGGCCTCCTATAGATTCATCATAAATACTTTCCATAGGGTCATTAAAACCTGATATGCCATTATCTGTTCTTAAAGTAGAAAATTTGTCTTTTCTTTCAGTTAAAATTTTATGAGCATAAGCTTGATGACCTATATCAAAAATAATTTTATCATAGGGAGCATTGTAAACTTTATGCAATGCAACACATAATTCTACAGCTCCTAATGAAGAACCTAAATGCCCTCCTGTTTTATTGACCGTTTCGATTATAAGATGTCTTATCTCAGAACATAGCTCTTCTAATTCTAAATTAGAAAAGTTTTTTATATCTTCAGGAGTTCTAATTAAATCTAGTAATTTAAGACCTTTTTTAGACATTTTATTTCCTATTTAAAACGTAATAAAATTATTATTTTATTACTAATTCTACTACGGGTGATAATGCTTCTAAATTCAACTCGGTTAAAATTTTATTACATTTTTCTTTAAGAACTTCTATAGTTTCTTTTATAGTGTCTTCATTAAAAATACTAGTGACATTAGTACTTTCTTGTCCTTTATCTTCTAAATCATCTGCAAACTGAAATATCAGTCCTAAATTTTCTGCATATTCTACAATTTTATCTATTTCTGCATCTGACTTTTCAGCTAAAAGAAAGGCAATTTTACAAGGTAATGAAATTAATTGTGAAGTTTTTAACAAATATATATTAATGATATTTTCATAATCTTTTTCTATATCTCCAGTTTTAGTAAAAGATAAATCTAAAACCTGTCCATTAATTATTTTAGAAGAACTCATTGCATAAGAAGCTTCAGAAATTATTCTCAATTTAAGATTTTCAGGTATGGTCAAACTAGAATGAGCAAGCCAATAATAAGCTTCGCTAATAAGTGCATCTCCAACTAAAATCGCTGTAGATTCTGAAAACTTTCTGTGACATGTTAATTGATTTCTTCTGTAATCATCATTATCTAAAGCTGGTAAATCGTCATGTACTAATGTGCTACAATGTAACATTTCTATTGCAGCACCAATATGAATTGCTACATGTTTATCAATGCCAAGCTCTTGAGCTAAAATATATAGTAATAAAGATCTAAATCTCCTACCACCATTAAACAAAGTATAATTTATAGCTTTATGTATCTCATTTTCTAAATGATAATCTGCTGTAAAGCATTCCAATTTTGAGTTAGTTTCTTTTATTACTGTTTTAATTAACTTTTCCATAACAACAACCTACATATATAATTATCTATAATGATATGTTTAATTTTATTCTATTTCTTCAATCTCTGATTTTGCTTGATTTAATATATCCTGACAATATTCTGATAATATTTTAGATAGCTTGAAATTTTTTATACTTTCTTCTAAAGATATATCAGTATTTGATTGTGTGCTTACAATATCCTCTAATTTATTTAAAGCAGTTTCGAAGGATACTTTTTGCTTTTTTAAATCTTCCACAGAAGTAATACTATCTAAAGAATTTTTTTTTGACATACTATTATCTTATACTATTTATTTTTTGGTAGTTCACATTTAATATGTAGTTCTTTAAGTTGCTTCAAAGTTGCAACAGAAGGAGCCTTCATAAGCAGATCTTCAGCATTTTGAGTTAATGGAAAAGTTATTATTTCTCTAATGTTTATAGAATCAGTCAAAAGCATAACTATTCTATCTATTCCAGGAGCGGAACCACCATGTGGTGGAGCACCATATTGGAATGCCTCGTACAAACCTGAAAATTTTTCTTTTAAATCGTCTTCTGTATAACCTGCAAGTTCAAAAGCTTTTTTCATTAATTCTGGTTTATGATTTCTGATAGCACCGCTTGATAATTCAAAACCGTTACATACTATGTCATATTGATATGCCTTTATATCTAAAGGATCTTGATTTTCTAATGCTTCTAAACCACCTTGTGGCATAGAAAAAGGATTATGGGAAAAATCTAATTTATTTGTAGTTTCATTGATCTCATACATAGGAAAATCAATAACAAAACAAAATTTGAATATGTTTTTTTCAAATAAATCTAACTCTTCTGCAATTTTATTTCTAGCCATTCCTGCAAATTTTTGAGTTTGTAAACCTTTTCCACAAATGAAAAATACACTATCTCCATCTTTAGCATTAGTAATAGTTCTTATTGATGTAAGTTGCTGTTGTGTTAACTTACTTGCTATTGGACCTTTGGCTTTACCATCTGTATCAAAAATTATATAACCTAGCCCTCCTGCTCCAGAAGATCTAGCCCAATCATTTAATTTATCAAAAAAACTTCTTGGTTTAGAAGAAGAATTAGGAGCTAAAATAGCTTTAACAAATGAGCCTTTTTTGATAGAATTTGCAAATAAACTAAATTCTGAATTTTCAAATGGTGCTGTACTTTCAACTATTATTAAAGGGTTCCTTAAATCTGGTTTATCGCTTCCATATGTTTCCATACATTCTTTATATGGAATTCTAGGAAAATTCTTATCTGATACTTTATTAGATCCTGCAAATTCAAGGAATGTACTATGTAAAACATTTTGTGCAATTTCTAATACATCTTCCTGAGTTACATAAGCCATTTCAAAATCCAACTGATAAAAATCCCCAGGAGTTCTATCTGCTCTTGCATCTTCATCTCTAAAACATGGAGCTATTTGAAAATATTTATCAAAACCAGATATCATTAGCATTTGTTTAAATTGTTGAGGAGCTTGCGGCAAAGCATAAAATTTACCAGGATGTTTTCTGCTAGGAACAAGAAAATCACGTGCACCTTCTGGTGAAGAAGACGTTAAAATAGGGGTTTGCATTTCTAAAAATCCTAGCCCCTCCATTTTTTTTCTCATATAAGATATTATTTTTGATCTTAACATAATTTTGTTGTGAACTTCTTGTCTTCTCAAGTCTAAAAATCTATATTTTAATCTTAATTCTTCAGGTGCATTATCTTCGTCTGCAACCATAAAGGGTAATACTTTAGAAGGACTTTCAACTAATAATTCTTCAATTTGAACTTCAATTTCACCAGTTTTTAATTCTGGATTTATAGTTTCTGAGCTTCTTTGTACAACGCTACCAACTATTGTAATTACAGATTCAATTCTTAAATGTTCTACTACACTAAATAATTGGCTTTCACATTCAATAACACATTGAGTAATACCGTAATGATCTCTTAAATCTATAAAAATCAAACTACCATGATCTCTTTTACGATTGATCCAACCAGAAAGTTTAACTTTTGAACCAACATTTAAAATTGTTAACTCATTACACACATGTGTTCTAAATTGATGCATTTATACTTGAACCCTAATTTAATTACTAAATGAAATAATAAACTGCATGCTAATATACAACATATTACAGTATTTTTGATTATACATTATGAAAATAACAATGTATAGTAGATTAATCTTTTGTTAATAATTCTTTTATCAAACTTTTAAACAATATAATAATCAAATTTTTTCTTTGATATATTTTTAATTTAGAATCAAAATAACAAAACATAGTTATAATGTAATATATTAAAAATTAATCTTAATAATAAAAATATTTAAACTTTATAAGAACCATTGTATAAAGGGTTTAGAAAGAGTATTTATAAAAATTAATTAGCATTTTTTATAAGATTTTAATATTTTCAAATGACAAATTGAACTTTTTCCTTTAATTTTGATAGTGTTACATAGTTTATTATTATTTTTATTTCTAGTAACTAATTAAAATAATAAAATAACAATAAAGGATATATACTTATGCCAAAAAAAAATAAAATTGCTTACTTCGATGCTATAACAGCTATTAACATTAACCAAGGAGTAGTAAAGTTAATGCTAGGTAATCAAGACCCTAATGAAGTTGTTGAAGATGCACAAAAAGCAATTCCTCAGCACACAAAAACAATTGCTTTACCATTAAATCCTTTTATTTATGCTTTAGCTGTATTTTTAGCTGAGCCTAAAAACCAAGATATGATTGTTAAAATGCAAGAAGCTGCAGGTTTAAATAAAGAATAGTAATACTCTATTATTTTAATCAAAAGTTGAAAAATAGCATATACTTTGTATAGCTATTTTTCACTTAATTACGGTATATTTTATGAGTAAATTTTCTAAAATTGGAAAAAATTTATTTTATTTTGATTATAAGTCTGCCTTTTCTGGTATCAAATATATCAAACAAATCTTTTTAACTTTCAAAGAACTTATTCCTAGTTTAAAAACTTATTATCATGTAAGTAAAATACAAAAAAGAGCAATTGCAAATTTAAGATATCACTTGCATTGTAAGATTGAAGCTGTAAGATCTAACTATATATTTGTTGGTAAAGATCATTTGGAAATAAACCCATATTATGGGGTTTTTTTATATGGTACTCACCGACTGTTAGATATTTTTCCTAATATTACTTTTGTATGTAAACAACAAGATCAAGATATTTTAATTGAAGCTTTTTTAGATAGCTTTTGTCCATTAAATTTTATATATAATGATGACTCTTCTAATAAAATTCTTACGTTAGATAAAACTTATGATTCCATATCATTAAACTTTGTTTTAGACACTATTCCAAATGGTTATGAAGAATTAAAAGCTTTCTTTATATATTTGAAATCACGTTTAAATCCTGGAGGAATAGTATTTGGAGTAACCGTATGTGGAAAAAATACTAAACTTACTAAAAAACAAAAAGAATACATACAACAAAAAAATAATTCTAAAGAATGGTTTAATTCTGAAACTTCTTCTGATATGATAATGGATATTTTAGAAGATTTATTTGATGTCATTGGTGTAGAAGATGTAGGAGCATGCACTATTTTCAGAGCATCTTTAACTCCTCCTATAAAAGATGTATTACCTCACAAACTTGATATTGATAAAATTGGTAACAAATATTTAATAATTAAATAATTCATATTTTTTAATAAAACTTAATATTACTTTTAGTATCTTGTATAATTATACAAATATTTATAACAAAACAAGATATTAAATAATGGAAAATATTTATTTAGCTGGTGGTTGCTTTTGGGGACTAGAGGCATACTTTGATAATGTAAATAATGTTAATGTTTTAAGTGTAGGTTATGCTAATGGGACAAAAATAAACCCAAGTTATGAAGATGTTTATTCTCAAAAGTATAATTTTGCAGAAGCACTGCATTTAGAATTTCATGAAACTAAAATTTCTTTAACTGATATTTTAGATTATTTTTTTCAAGTGATAGATCCAACATCATTAAATAAACAAGGCAACGATAAAGGATTACAATATCGTACTGGTATTTACTATATAAACCATAATCAAAAAGAAATAATTATTAAATATTTAACTAATAAGCAAAAAGATTATGATAAATCTTTCAAAATCGAAGTTCTCCCTTTAAATAACTACTATAAAGCAGAAGAATATCATCAAAAATATTTAGCTAAAAATCCATCTGGATATTGTCATATAAACAAAAGCTTAATTAATAATCCTAAAAAAAAATAACAGTATTTTTATACTTTTATATTTTATAATTTTACATACTATTACTTAACTCTTTTTATTTAATAATAAAAATACATGCTTTTCTAATAACTATTAAAAAGGTGGACTGATGACAAATAATAAATTTCCTTATTCTGGAAAAAGTTTCATTATTGAAATGAATAATGGTTTAACAGTTAAAAACTCATATATGGAAGATGGCAAACATATTGAAATAGAATTTTTAAATTCTGATTTAAAAGGTACAAAAATGGTTGTATTATTCAAATGGAAGTCTGTAACTTCTGAGGATTTTCTTATATCTTGGCAAGAAAGTGATAATTCTACGGTAGTGCATTGTGATAATTTTGTAAAAAATATATCAAATGCGTTTTACACAACATCAAAAGGTGAATTTTTTGTTATGGAAGGTATCATTAAACATCAATAAGGAAAATTTATGTCTATAAGTGAAATTATTACAATAAATGAAAATTTGATATTAAAAGTCTGCTCTTCTGAATTTGCATCTTCATTATATGAAATTGTTGATAATAACAGAGAATATTTTAATAATTACCTAGCTTGGTCCAAATTTGTTAAATCAGAAGAAGATGAAGCAAAATTTTTAGACTTATGCCTAAAAAAGCATGAACAAAACGAAGCTAAAACCTATGTTATATTATACAATGACAAACCTGTCGGAATAATAGGTTTCAATAGTATAGATAAAGGTAACAAAATTGCAGAAATTGGATATTGGTTAGATCCAAGAATATCAGGTAAAGGTATTATAAGCCAATCTGTGAAAAATCTTGTTAAATATTATACAAAAAACAACCAAATAAATAGATTTGTAATAAAATGTTCTGTCCACAATATAAAAAGTAATGCAGTTGCCAAACGTTGTAATTTTCAAATAGAAGGTACACTAAGACAAGCTGAATATTTGAATGGAATATTTTATGATCAAAATATATATAGCTACATAGGGCAAAAATAAATTAACACTTAACTATATTTTAATACATAATATTGGTATAGAGATTTCAAAATATAAACAAGGAAATATAGTTATGTGTGATAAAATTAAGAAATCTTATAGGTTGTTTATATATTCTACAAATAACTATAGGTTAATAGCTATTGCACATATTTGTCTTATTTTTGATAACAATGAAGATTATCAAAAGTTTGAAAAAATTTACAATGAGCAAGCTAAATCTGATGAAGATTGGAATTTTTTTCAAATTATAATCTCAAATAAATTAAACAATTACCAAATTAAATCTGATGATGGTAAACAACTAACCTATATTTATCCACTTGAGTTTAAACATGGTCTACATAATGAAAATGTTATTTTTATATATAATAAAGATACTCATAATTGGGAATGCGTAAGATATGAAGAAATTATACAAAAAATAAAAGATTTTCATGATGATTTAGAAAAAAAAGATTGTTTATCAAAAAAAGATTGTAAAAAATTTTTCAAAATATTTCAAGATGAATATGAAAACAAAACCACTAATATCAAAATATATTATTATAAAAATTATCTAAAAGATCATAACGGTATCCTCCTTTAGAATATATAAAAACTATAGAAGATAATGACTACTTATTTCTTATAAAAGATATAATAGTAATTGTAGTTTTATAGGCACCACTTATCCTAGCCAAAGTCACCTTCGTGATAGTACTAAGATTTATCAGTATTTTGAAGCTTTTAAAGATAAATATGAAAAATTGAAAAATAAAAATTTTCCACTTATATTATATCGCAATCTTATTACACTACCAACACATATGACTTATGAACCTGATGTATCTACTTCAGCATATATACAGACTTATGAAGACCCGCCTTATATCTCTGAGAAAAAGAATGTAATTCAACATATTAATGATCTTATTGTGAATTGGCTTTTGTTTCAGGAGAGAGAAGATATTCCAGAATATGTTAAAGTATTTAAAGTAATATATATGATAAAAGATATCATAAGTAATTTGGTATTTTTGATTGATAAAATAATACTTGATAAATATGAGGGAATAGATTGTATTGGAAAGTTTTTAAAGGCTAAGATTGCTACGGAAAAATACCAATCAGAAGTATCTTCTAATACAAAAAAAAAGGATCCTGAAAAAAAAATTCCACTTAAGTTGGTATTTTTGATTGATAAAATAATACTTAATAAATATGAGGGAATAGATTGTCTTGAAAAGTTTTTAAAGGTTGAGATTAATACGGAAAAATACCAATTAGAAGGATCTTTTGATAGAAAAGAAAAGCATTATAAAGCAAAAACACTTAAAATTAAGTCATCTTTGAATAATAAATTGGAAACCTTTGTATCTAGTTATGATGATAAGGGAAAGCCTTGGGAAAAAATAAAGGAAGAGTTAGAAAACAAATACAAGCTTACTGAAAATGATTGTTTTTTATTAGATTATTTAAATAGAATTAATAATGGCTTCAAACATAAGGATTTCATTTCTGACGAGACGTTAAAATATTATTATGACAATAAAATCTTACATTTGCACTTAAATAATGAAAAAGCTAAAATTAGCTATTCTTATAGCTTTTCTATGTTTCATGTAATTGCTGAATGTAGTTCTATAATTAATAAACTTTCTAGTTATTTCAAAAATTAAGTATTTTATATTTTGATAAGCATATAAACCTTATATATTTTTAGCCATTTATTTCTTCTCCAAGATAAGTAATGTTTTTTTCTTCATCATAATGAACTAAAAACTTTTTACCATCCCTTATTAATCTGTTTTTATCATCTCTATATGATGCTGGAATGCCTTTTTTTTAGCAATTCATCTGCAGGTGAAGGCATGGTTTTTATAGCGTCCATTACAGCTTCATAAAAGTCATCATGTTTTTTTTGTTTTGTCATTTTTATTTCCCTTATAGTATTATATTATAAAAATATTATACTATATTTAGTGTTTACATTATTATAATTCAAAGTGTTTTTAATAACAGTTACTCAACTTCTTTTCTAATGTAATTTTTTATAAGATACGAAAAAACACAAGGTAATACTATCTATTGTGTGGCTTTAGGTTGTTATTGTTTATATAACATTATGAAAAGGTAAACTTAAAAGTATAATGAACATGGAATTCCAATTAAATAGTTATTTATAATAATATATATATTATTATAAATGCATGACTTTTTATGAAAAATATTAAGTTTATACATATAATTAAAATATCGTAATAATGATATATGTATATTAAATGTATTTTGTGGTTATACATTTAAGCAAGTTTATCAACTTGCTTAAATGGTAAAATATCAGCTAAATAATTAGTAAAATAGATAGTAAAAAATACTTACTATTCCCACTCTATTGTTGCAGGTGGTTTTGATGTAAAGTCGTATAATACTCTGTTTATACCATTTACTTCGTTAATTATTCTTGCAACTACATTATCTAAAAAATCATAAGAAAATCTATGGGCATCAGCAGTCATAAAATCAGATGTGTTAACAGCACGCAAAACTGCTGTATACTCATAACTTCTGCTATCACCTTTCACTCCTACAGATTTTACAGGTAGTAAAATTACTGCTGCTTGTGATATTTTTGTGTATAAATCTGCTTTTCTTATTTCTTCTAAAAAAATTCCATCTGCTTGTTGTAACATTGTAACTTTTTCTTCTGTTACTTCACCAACCACTCTTATTCCTAAACCTGGCCCTGGAAATGGGTGTCTGTTTATAATAGAATCTGGTAATTTTAATTCTTTACCTAAAAGTCTTACTTCATCTTTAAATAGACATCTTAATGGTTCTATTACTTTCAGATTCAAATCTTTAGGTAAACCACCTACATTATGATGCGATTTTATTGTACTTGAAGATTTACAATTAACAGAAGATTCTATTATATCTGGGTAAACTGTACCTTGCGCTAAAAAATCAATATTTGGAACATTTTTAACCGCATCTTGAAACACATTTATAAATTCTTTTCCTATTACTTTCCGTTTTTCTTCTGGATCTTTAATATTTACTAAAGCTGAAAAAAATCTTTGTTTGGCATCAATATATTTTATGTTTAAATTCAAACTTTTTTCATATAATGATTTAACTTCTTGCATTTCATTTTTACGTAACAAGCCTGTATCTACAAAAATACAAGTTAGTTGTTTATCTATAGCTTTATGCATTAAACTTGCAACAACAGAAGAGTCTACCCCTCCTGAAAGTCCTAAAACAACATTGCTTTTACCAACTGTAGAACGTATTTTTTCTACTGCATGATCTACAAAATTATTCATTTGCCAATTTGCTTCACACTTTGCTATTTTTAATACAAAGTTAGCAAAAATTTTACTACCTTCTACACTATGCTGAACTTCAGGATGATATTGTACTCCATATAGCTTTTTTTCATCATTTGCTATAACACAATTTACTTTACCATCATTTGTAGTTGCTAATAAATCAAAACCTTCAGGAATTGCTACAACTGTATCATTATGGCTCATCCATACTTGTGAGTTATCTTCTATATCATCTAATAATGTATGTTTTTTAATTATACTTAAATTAGTTTTTCCAAATTCTTTTAAATCATCTTTAGTAACAACTTTTCCATTCAGATTATGAGAAATAAGCTGCATTCCATAACAAATTCCTAAAATTGGAACATCTAAGTCAAAATATTCTTTTGAGATGGATAATGAATTGTCACCAAATACACAATGAGGACTACCAGAAAAAATTATGGCTTTAGGATTTTTAGCACGTATTTTATCAAAACTGATGTTATAAGGTACAATTTCACAGAAAACACCAAGTTTTCTTATTTCTCTAGCTACTAAACTAATATATTGAGCCCCAAAATCTAAAATAAGTACCGTGTCATAATTTTGCATGTTTTATATACCTTATCACATATTACTATAATCCTCTTTAGTATAGCATCAGTATGGATCTTTGCAATAAGTGTTAAATAAAAATTTTCAGTTTTATATATTTCTTATCATGCATGTATTTTATAAATACGTGTAATAATATTCTTAAAAAATATAAATTAAATTTATGCAAAAAATAATTTCGCAAGTAAATATAAAATTTAAAATTTTTTTATTATTTTTATATTTTATTATTTTGGATTTATTAATTTTTTGTTTTGATAAGGTAAGGAAGACATTTATTGAGTATAGTATGATTTTAAATTTAGAAACCAAAGCAAAAAATTTACTTATAGCAAAATACTTTTTTTATATATAATTATTTACACCCAGATAAATTTTAGGTTATTTATAAGTCTTATATTTTATAAGAAAAAAACAAACCCCATTTTCATGAGGTTTGTTTTGTTATGATCTCTTAATTTTTAGACCATTTTTTTAATTCTTCTTTTTTATTATTGTCATATTCTTTACTCCAAACTTTAAATGCAGGTTTATCAACTACAACATAATTACTATTAGTTGCATAATCTACTATAAATCCTACAAAACCTGCTCCAAATAGCAATAATGAGACTGCATCCCAGATCATATAAGTATTTGTTCCTTCAACTAATCCAACATCTATAGCACTACTTAACTTTGCATTACTAATGGAAGTCCCAGGCGACCTATCATTAAGAATAAGACCGCAACTTGCTATGGAAAATAATAAATAAATTGAAATTAAATATTTGAAAAAACTTTTTATTGACATATTAACACCTTACATTATAAATTATACTCTAATATCTGACAATATTATTGTATTAATAATAATACAACATATTATCTTAAGTAAAATATAATAATAAAAACCGTTTTTTCATATAAAATATAATCATATTTTATACATGAAAAAAGCATAACAACAGGAATGTATCATGACAATTAAAAAATTTGTAGACTATAAATCTTTAACTTTTGATGATGTTTTGTTAATTCCTGCAGAGTCTGAAGTTATTCCAACAGAAACAGATATTTCAAGTTATTTAACTAAAGATATAAAATTAAATGTTCCTATTTTATCTGCAGCTATGGATAAAGTAACAGAAACTAAAATGGCAATTAAAATGGCTCAGCTTGGTGGATTAGGAATAATTCATAAAAATATGTCGCCTCAGGAACAATCAAAACAAGTTTTTAAAGTCAAAAATTTTGAAGGTGGAATGATTAATAATCCTGTAACTTTAAATATTGACCAGTCATTACAAGATTATTTTGAAAAAAGAATAGATTATACTTTTTCCGGTTTTCCCGTTATTTCTAAAGAATCAAGAAAATTACTTGGTTTTATAAGTGAAAAAGATATAAAATTTGTAACAGATACCACATCTAAAATATCAGATCTAATGACTAAAAGAGAACATCTTGTAACTGTAAGTAAAGCAACATCTATCGAAAAAGTTAGAGATAAAATGAGTACTAATAAAATAGAACAAGTATTAGTTATAGATGAAAATGATAATCTTATGGGATTAGTCTCTGCAAGAGGTATAGTTGAATCTAACTTATATCCCAATGCAACAAGAGATAATCAATCTCGACTACGTGTAGGGGCTGCTGTAGGAATTAACGATTATGATAAAGAAAGAGTAGATCTTTTAGTAGAAGCTGGAGTTGATGTTATTGTTGTAGACACAGCACATGGCCATTCTAAAAATGTAAAGAAAATGATTGAATATATAAAATCCAACTATTCAAACATAAATATTATTGGTGGTAATATAGCTACATATGACGCAGCAAAATTTTTAATTGATGCGGGTGTTGATTGTGTAAAGGTAGGTATAGGTTCAGGTTCTATATGTACAACTAGAATAATTTCTGGGGTTGGAATGCCACAACTGACTGCTTTATTGAATGTGCAAAAAGCATGTGAAGGTACAGATGTAACTTTCATAGCAGATGGTGGGTTAAAACAAAGTGGTGATATAGCAAAAGCAATGGCAACAGGTGCTTTTTGTGTTATGTTAGGATCTTTACTTTCAGGAACAGATGAAGCACCAGGAGATATAATCACAATAAATGGACAAAGTTATAAAGAATATCGTGGCATGGGATCAATGAGCGCTATGTTAAAAGGTTCTGCAGATAGATATTTTCAAGATAGTTCAATGAAAAATAAAAATAAATTAGTACCAGAAGGAGTAGAAGCTAGAGTAACTTATAAAGGTTCTGTTTCTAATATAATTTTTCAACTTACAGGTGGATTAAAAGCAGCAATGGGTTATACTGGTTGTCCTACTATTCCAATTTTTCATAAAAAATCTCAATTTACTCAAATAACAAACGCAGGATTGCAAGAAAGCCACATACATAGTGTTCAAATGATTGGAGACTGTCCTAATTATACAAGAAAATAATCACATATATCAATTTGATTTTTATTTATGATCGTTAGAAGTTCCTTTATTTGACCAAATAGAATTCAAAATACAGCTAAGCTTCTCTTTTTGTTTTTCTATCATTTTTTCTGTCAGTCTTATATATTGTATTTCTTCTTCACATTTTTGTAGTATTTCATCTTGTATATTTAATGTAGGGATAGGGATTTTATAATTAGCAACAAACTCTTTAGATATTCTTTGATGACCAGATGTACCTGTCATTTTCTCTTTACCATGTTTTATAAAGTTTTTGTTTAGTAGGCAATAATATATCCAATCAGAATTTGTTATTTTATTATTAGGTCTAATAACTATATATTCAGTAGAACCAAAACCTATTCCATTTTTAAGGTTTTTAACAATAGACATTTTTCCATTTTCAAAACACGGAGTAATTTTTGCAATCAATAAATCATTTTCTTTAAAATAAGTATATCCTTTATTAAGATTTTGTATTGTATCACTTTTACTAGGAAATATATTTTTTTCGTATTCTTTTATATCTTCCATAGGTAAAAAAGAAACTTCAATATCCTTTTTTTCTTTAATTTCTGTTTTTGATGGGTTAATCTGAGAAACATCAATTATTTTGCTCATTATATATTCTTGATGATCATAAAAAGTTAAACCATCCCTCATCATATCTTTTATAGACTTTATCAGATATTTAGCATGCTTAATTGAGTTGTCAATTTTTTCTAATTGTTTAACTATTTCCTTTTGTTTTTCAATAGGAGGGACAATTATTTTGATTTTTTGTATGTATTCTTTAGATATATTTTGTAAAGCAGAGCCTTTTAAACCATTTTGCACAAGGTGAAAATTGTGTTTTAGAAAGTAATAAATATAACGATTAAGTACGATGTTGTTATCTTTTGCTCTTAAAACAAAGTTATGGTCAGAAACAGAAAATTGATTAGATATATGAATTGATGATTTACCTCCATCTCCAATAATCAAACACTCTTCTTCTATATCAAAAACATCCCTATATTTAATAACTTCACTAGAGGTAAAAAATTTGAATTTTCCTTCAGTCTGACCCAAAGAGGCTGGATTTTTACTTTTAGGTAAAAATTCACATATATCTCCTAAACAAACCAATTTGTATTCAGATTTTATCTTAATTTGATGTTTATAATGATTGCCAAGTAGATTATAACTATTAGTTGTAATTTTTTCTATATTTACCTTATAAAAACCTAGGTCTTCTATTTCTTGATCTTTAAGGTTAAATTTAACAAAATCTACTTTTCTTAAGTCATTTTGTTTAATAGGTTTTCTTGCAGTATTCAAAGAAAAACCATCGTTATTAACATTAAAAAACCATATCTTATCAGTTTTACATTTATGACATTCTGTAAAATATAAAATACTAGTTTTTACATTTGTATAAGGTAAAAAAACTCCAGGGGGCAAAGATATTACAGTCTGCAATTTTGCATTATTTAGTAAAAATTCACGCACCATTGCTTGACTTTTATTAAATAAAATTCCTTCTGGTACTATAATAGCCATTCTGCCACCTTTTTTGACAGCATTAAAACAATGTAATAAACAAATTGCTTCTCCATTATTTTTTGCTAGACCATTATTATATAAATGAGAAAATTCTCCTAATTCTTTTAAACCAAAAGGAATATTTGTAATAACAATATCATATTTATTTTGCACAGGATTATTGATGGAATCTATTTGTTTTATACCACTATGGCCATCTCCATGTAAAATCATATTCATTTTAGCAAGTCTAGCTGTATTGCTTATTTCACCACCAAAAAAAGAGTTTTCACTTAATATTTTTTTATCATCTAAATTATTAATAATAGTGTTTTCTTTCACATAACTGAATGTTTCTGTCAAAAAACCACCTGAGCCACAGAAAGGATCATAAATTGTTTCTTTAAATTTTGGTTTGATTAAATTAACAACTATTTTTATTATATGTCTGGGTGTAAAATACTCACCTAAATCTTTATCTGCACTAGGACTTTTTTGTATAAAATATTCAAAAGCCTCTCCTTTTATATCGGTATCTATTGTTGAAAAATGCAATTTATCTAATTTAAGTATTATATCTTTAAGTGCTAAAGGATCAGAAATTGAGGTATCTTTAAAAATTGTACCATCAATATTATATTGTTTCTCAATTAGTTTTAAAGAATTATTAACAGTTCCAACAATAGCTGTATTACCTGCGTTTTTTATGTCAAGCCAAATTTCTTCATTAGTGTTTTCTGAATACAATTTCAGAAATAATAAATTAGCAAATTCTGATAGTCTTTCATATCCAGCTTGAAAACCTAATTGTCTTAATTTGGAGTTAATTTGTTTAAAACTAGCTATAAGGTCTTGTCTTGATAATATAACTTCTTTTGGTACTGTATAAATACTATTAGAATTGTCTGCTAAAAATTTAATAGCTTCTTTTTGTTTTATTAATTCATTAACTTCATTATCATTTATAAAAAGAGGCTTGTTAGTGTATAAATGCCTTGTTTGACAATAACTATTATTCATTCAAAAATTAAAGGGGCTTGTAAAATATCTGCATATTCAGTAGCTTGCTCTAGTGCTATATCAAGATTTTTACCTCCAGCTTTAGCTTCTATAACAGCAATAGGATTTCTATTGTTATCTACCAAAACATAATCAGGTTTTAATTTAGAGTTTTTTAGTTTTTTATTATCTATAATTCTATTAATATCAGTTTCAAAAAAGACATTTTTATTAGGGTTAGCAATATCTAAAATCCAGCCTTTATTCGATAAATTACTATCAATAATATATCTTGTATCTTGCTCTATCATAATACCTATTTCCTATAAAAAGAATTAATTATTATTTCTTATCTTTTTCGACTGCTTTTTTTGCATCTTCAATACTTAAAACTCCACCACTTATAAGAAATTTCATTACTTGATCAACTTTTATATTATTCATATATTTGACCTCTGATTTTTTCACTATAAGCAAATATCCTGCAGTTGGTGGTGTTGTTGGAACTAAAACATTCACATATTCTTCATCATCTCCAGCGTTTCCATCTTCTTTTATAACAGATGTAATTTGAGTACTTGTTTTACTTGTAATAAAACCTATTGTCCAAGTTCCTTTTTGAGGAAATTCTACCAATACTGCTTCTTTAAATGCATTAGAATTTGTTGACAATACTGTATCAAAAATTTGTTTAGTTATTGAGTAAAGAGATTTAACAAATGGAATTTTATTTAAAACAGCATCTCCTAGTCTAATGAAAGCTTTTCCAAAAAAGTTACTTGCTATAATACCTATAAAAATAATAATCAATACTGAAATGATTATTCCTAACCCTGGTATTTTAGATAAAATATCTAACGGTAGTATTTTATCTAAATAAATTTTAGGCACTAAAAAATCCCATATTAAATTATCAAAAAATTTAACAATTACTATTACTATATATACAGTAATTATAATTGGCAAACCAACTAACATACCTCTTACTAAAAATAATTTGAATATTTTATTTACCGTTGTCAAAAATTTATTTTCCATTTTCTAAAACCTTGTTAATATTATTATTATAATTTCCATCAAATATGTAACTGCCAGCAACTAATATATCTGCACCTGCTTTTACTAATAAATTAGCATTTTTATCTGTTACTCCACCATCTATTTCTATTTTACAAGTATTACAAGAAATTTCATTTAAATAGCTCTTAATAGATTTTATTTTATTTATTTGAGAATGTAAAAATTTTTGCCCTCCAAAGCCAGGATTAACTGTCATTACAATAACTTGATCTAATTTTGGATAAAGATATTTTAAATTTGTTTCGTTAGTACTTGGATTAATTGCAATACCAACTTTCACACCTTTACTTTTTATATATGAAATCAATTTATCGTGATGGTTTGTGGCTTCATAATGAAAAGAAATTATATCTGCTCCTGCATCTACTAATGCATCAATATGACTTTCAGGATTTATCACCATTATATGAACATCTAAGATTTTTTTTGTTATGTCTCTAATTTGTTTTATTATAAAACTACCAAAACTCAAATTGGGAACGAAAACACCATCCATAACATCAATATGTAGGCGATTAATATTTGTAGTTTCTAGAAGATCTATTTCATCTTTTAATTTTGTAAAATTTGCAGATAATACTGAAGGAGCAACTTCTATCATATATCGATTCCTAATAAATGTGTATTATAGTTTACTTTTAACAAATTCTAACATTTTGGGTACAGTGAAGCCAAAATGGTTCATTACATCTTCACCATCAGCAGACAAACCAAATTCTTCTATACCATATAAAAAAGTATTATGTTTTAGAACATTTGCCCATAAAGCTAACATAGTTCCAGCTTCAAAAACAATATTTAGTTTTTCATTTATTAAATGTTTTTTATTATCTTCATTCATAGTTACAAAATTCTTTAAATTAGGTACTGATACCACATTAGCATGAATATTATTTTCTAATAACTTATCACTTACTATTTTGGTTAAAAACAACTCAGATCCGGAAGAAAATAAAGTTAAATCTGGATTTTCGTACTCAGTAATAAAATATGCTCCCAAAGAAACTTTATTATTATCTTTATTATAATCTTCTCTTAAATGCTTTACATTATCTCTTCCTAAAATTATAGCTGTTGGTTTGTTTTTTGTTTCAAAAGCAAGTTTATAAGCTTCTATTGTTTCAATAGTATCACATGGTCTTAAAACTTGTAAATTAGGTATTAACCTTAAAGAAGAAAGATGTTCAATTGGTTGATGAGTTGGACCATCACCACCTAAAGAAATATTATCATGAGTAAAAACATATATACTTGGTATTTTCATTAATGCTGATAATCTTATAGCAGGACGCATATAATCTGAAAACACTAAGAAAGTCGCTCCATATGGTTGTAAACCATAACAACTAAGACCATTAAGACAGCAAGCCATTGCATGTTCTCGAATACCATAATGAATATAATTATTATCATAAGATATTTCTGTTATAACTTTTGAAAATTTATGAAAAGCTCCATTAGAAGATCCTAAATCTGCAGAACCACCAATTACACTTTTTTTATTTTCGCAAATAGTTTCTAAAACTTTAGAAGATGCTATTCTTGTAGCTAATACTGGCTTTTCTTTTATTGTTTGTTTTGCAATTTCAGCAAATTTATTTTGTATTTCGTTTGATAAATCTCTAGATATAAATTCTAAAAATTTTTGTTTTTCAGGATTGTTATTAAATTTTTCTTCCCAATTTGAAGCCTCTTTTATTTTTTTTACTGAAATTTCCTTCCAATCATGTTTAATATTTTCTGGCACTTCAAAAGGCATTGAGGTCCAATTTAAATTCTTTTTTAAACCCTCTAGCTCTTCTTGAGATAAACTCCCTCCATGTGCTTTTGGAGTACCTTCCTTATTTGGTACCAGGTGTGCGATTTTACTTTTGGAAATAATAATAGTTGGCTTTTTAGTATTGATAGCATAATCTGTTTTAGCTTTAAATAAGGCATTATTTATTTCATCATAGTTATGGCCATCGATTTCTATAATATTAAATCCTAACGCAAGCATTCTTGTTTTTACATTTTCAATAGATGATATTTCTAATTTACCGTCTATTGTGATATTATTGTAATCGTAAATAACAATTAATCTACTTAATCCTAAATTAGCAGCTAAAGATAACGCTTCATATGAGACACCTTCTTGCAAGCAACCGTCACCTACTAATACATAAGTAAAGTGATCAATTATATCAGGAAAGTGAGAATTTAATATTCTTTCACCTAATGCTAGGCCAACAGACATACCAACTCCTTGCCCTAAAGGCCCAGTTGTAACTTCTATTCCACTTTCTGGATCATACTCTGGATGCCCTGAAGTAATTGAATGTTTTTTACGTAAGTTTTGCAAAGCTTCTATAGTGAATTTCTCGTATCCTAGTAAATGCAACGTTGAATATTGCAAAATAGCTGCATGACCTGCTGATAACACAAATCTATCTCTATTAAACCACAAAGGATTTTTAGGATTACAAGATAAAAAATTAGCAAATAGACATGTTGCTAAATCAGAAGCACCTATTGCAGTTCCTAAATGACCGGCTTTACTAATATTTAATGCATCAGAAGATAGCATTTTAATAGCACTAGACATATTGAAAAGTTTCTTTTTATCTTTGATAATAGTATTTATAAATGACATAATAACCTACTATGATATTAAATATTACAATATTTAATTATTATATAATAAATGATAATTAAATATTTTATCATTTATAATATTATTGAATATTGATATAGAAGTATATATTTTAGTGTAGTTTATATTCTAACTAAACCTGCTCCCCATGTAAAACCTGCGCCCATTGATTCTAACATAATCAAATCACCAGATTTTAATTTATTATTTGTAAAAGCACTATCTAGTGCTAATGGAATAGAAGCAGCAGAAGTATTTGCATGTTTATCTACAGTTAAAACAACCTTTTCCATACTTATTCCAAGGCGTTTTGCTGTTGCTTCAATAATTCTAATATTAGCTTGATGTGGGATAAGGAAATTTACATCATTTACAGAAATATTATATTTTTCTAATACAAAATTAGCTGCTTTCTCTAAATTGGTTACTGCATGCTTATAAACTTCAGCACCATTCATAACTACATGTCCAATTTCTTTATTAGTAGATGCCCCACCTGTTGTTTGTAATTCTTTAGTGTAAGAACCATCAGAAAAAAGGTCAATACCTATTATTCCAGGGTTTCCTTTTTTTTCAGGATTGTTTTTAACTTGTTCTAAAATAACACAACCTGCTCCATCACCAAATAAAACGCATGTATTTCTATCTTGCCAATTTAATAATTTTGTAAAAGTATCTGCTCCAATAACTAAAACTCTTTTTGCCTTATTAGACATTATCAGACTATCAGCTAATGATAAAGCATATAAAAACCCAGAGCAAACTGCTTGTATATCAAAAGCAAACCCAGTTTTGGAACCTAATTTATTTTGTATTATAGTAGCACAAGATGGAAAAGTATAATCAGCAGTAGTTGTAGCACAAATTATTGCATCAATATCTTGAGGTTTTAAGTTAGTTTTTGACAATGCATTTAAGGAAGCTTTATATGCCAAGTCTGATGTAGTTTGATCAGAAGCTGCTATATGTCTTTGTTTAATACCTGTTCTAGATACAATCCACTCATTAGATGTATCAACTAATTTTTCTAAATCTTTATTAGTAAGAATTTTTTCAGGTAAATAAGAACCACTGGCTAATATTTTAGAATACATAAAAATCCTTTTATAATATATGAAAGTTTTAGATTATAGAACTGACTAATCTTCAGTTGTTGACGATATTTGTTGTTCTAATGTTTTATTAACTTCCTTGAAGGCTAATTTATAAGCAACATTAATAGCATGTTTGTAAGCTACCTTATCAGCATTACCGTGGCTTTTTACACTAATACCTTTTAGTCCGATTAACATGGCTCCATTATAATTTCTAGTATCGATGACTTTAGTTACTTCTTTTATTTCTTTTCTAACGCATAGATAAAATAAACCTAAGAATAATTTCCCTATAAAAGCTGATTTTGCTAAATATTTTATCAAAGAACCCATAAAATATGCAGTACCTTCAATGGTTTTTAAGGTTACGTTTCCTGTAAATCCGTCTGTCACTATAACATCAAAATTACCTGAAAAAATATCTGTCCCTTCTGCAAAACCTTGATAATTTATGGCTTTATATTGTGAAATAAGCTCTGCTGCTGACTGAACAAGCTCATTGCCTTTCATTGCTTCAGAACCTATATTCAATAACCCTACTCTTGGATTTTCAATATCAATAACTACTTTGGAAAAAATAGTTCCCATTATACTAAATTGTAATAGGTGATCTCTATTATTTTCAGAGTTAGCACCAAGATCTAACATAACACAAGGCTTCTTTTTTGTAGGAACAGCTGTAACTATAGCTGGTCTTTGAATACCAGGAAGTTTTTTTAAAATTAATGCTCCCAAAGCCATGAAAACACCAGTATTACCTGCAGAAACTACAGCATCTGATTCTTTATTTTTTACAGATAACGTCGCTAAATACATAGATGTTTCTTTATTTCTTATAACTTCAGAAAGTTTATCTTCACCTTTTACTGCTTCTTTAGTATGTATTAAATTAGAATTTTCTTTAAGTATAGGATGTTGATTTATCAAATTCTCAATAATAGATGCATCACCAAAAATATTAAAAAAAATATTTGGATTTTCTTTAATAGCTAAAGCAGCTCCATCTATAACTATGGTTGGAGCATTATCTCCTCCCATAGCATCTAATGCTATAATTACTTTTTTCATATTTATATTTATATTTATTGTTCTTCTTCAGAATCTTTTGTTTTGATTTGAACTACTTGCACACCTTTATAATTACCATCCATTCCAACGTGATGATTTCTTTTGGCTATACCTGTATTTTTATCTATAACATATGCACTTGGTTTTAAAGCATCATGTGACCTTCTCATTCCTGATCTTGAAGGTGATTGTTTCTTTTTAGGAACTGCCATTGTAATAACTCCTGATTAATTTATTCCGTTATTTTAACAATAAGAGCATAAAGTATAATTACTTGAAAATCAAGTAACTAATACACTACTTACTATCGATAATAAATTATATTATATTGTTTTTTTTATATAAGGGTCTATATTTAACAATAATTCTTCTTGAATTATATCTAAAACATTTAATGTATAATTTTCCAATATATCTATATCTTCGTCTTCTAATTTACTTAAAGATTTAGTCAAAAAAATATAATTTTTTTCTTTCTTGTTATCTTTTATATTATCTTGATACTTTCCACTGTTTGCAACCCTATACTTTCTAAATATATCAATTTCAAATTGCACTTGCAACTCTTCCCCTGTAATTGAACATAATTGTTCTATATTACTTTGTAAAGTTCCTTTTATAGAATAATAATCTTCCTCTTTATGAATTAAGAATTCAAATGATAAATTATGCACATTAGGAATACATAAACTATTTGCTAAGTCTTTTAACTCTAGGTCGTTTAGATGATAAATATAATGTTTTTCTTTATTCATAATTGAAAATAAATTTATCTTGGAATTGTTAGACATTTGATTAACCTATTTTCGTATTAATTTAGTAATTATGTTTTTCTTTTCTTTAAAAATAGACAAGTATTGTCTTTTATTATATTATACTGAATAAATACTTTTAATAATATCTGTTATTAATTATCAACCATCATTTGTGTGTTTCATATGAATAAAATTTATATCTACAAATATATCATAATACTTTTGTTTACAGTTTTTGTTAGCTCTTGTTCTAAAAATATAAATATAGAAGGAAACTTTATGTATGAAGGAAATATCAAAAAAATAGTTTCTGGGATGTCAAAAGAAGATGTAGAAATAATTTTAGGACCAAAAACCATCGCTGGCTCTTTCGATGAAAACATTTGGTATTACATATATAGAAAATATGAACAGTCTTTAAGTTTTAACGACAAACGTTTTTTAGAAGGTAAAGTTCTTGCAATTACTTTTTTAAATAACAAAGTAAAAAATATAAAATTATTTACTTCAAACAAAGAAATTGAATTTCCTTATATCAAAAAAACAACAGCAATAAATCTATCAAAAAAACCTGTAATTGTGAATCAACCTAATAAAAATGAAAATATTTATTTATTAAAGTAACGTATAATTAAAATAATTATCTAGACTTGTGTTCGTATCCTCTACTTACAAATTTTGAATTTATACATTCATTATTGTAATAGATATTTAAAGAAGGATTATTGGTTTTTTGTTTAAGTATTTTTCCTATTTTTTGTATAAAAATATTATATCTTTGACACTCAAATAATAATTCTTTTTCTTTATTTTCATCCACTGTAAAAACTAACTGATAATCATCTCCATTTGATATAGCATTAAATATTGTTTTAATTTTATTTTTATTATTCTCTCTATTTATTATTTTTATTACTGGATTTGAAAATTGAAAATCTTCTAAATTAATTTTCCCCACAACATTGGAATGTCTGCATATTTTTTTTAAATCTTGTAATAGTCCATCAGAAATATCTGTACATGAGTTTGCATATTTTAATAATATTTGCCCTAAATATATTTGTGGTTTTGGGTCATAAAAAGCTTTATTCAAAAAATCTAAATCATTTTTTGACAACACATACTTATTCATTTTTGATTTAGAAAATATCTTAAAATATTTCAAAAAACCTTGTTTATTTTGCAAATATTTTAATCCAAAATAAGCATCTCCAACTGTATTTGAAATATATATGCTATCTCCTGGTTTAGCATTACTCTGTAATAACGGTTTTACATTATTTGTAGGTAAGGTTCCTATCATATTTATATTAACATTCAAAGGACCTTTATAAAAAGCAGTATTACCACCTATTATTGATATGTTATATTTATTTTGTATAATTTCTAATTGTGAAGAAAATTTAGAAAACCAATTATCATTAAACTTTTCTTTTTTGGGGATTGATAAACACAAAGTATAATACTTTGGTATAGCTCCCATTGAAGCTATATCTGATAAGTTTACTGCCATTGATCTGTTTATAATATTTTCTGGAGAATCATCTGAAAAAAAATGTATGTTTTCTATCAAATTATCTGTAGTTTGAACTATTGGAAGATCTTCTTTAAAAACAGCTGCATCATCTTTCAAATTATAAGATACTTGATATTTCGACAAAGGCCTGAAATATTTATTTATAAGCTCAAACTCTTTCATCAATACTGCCAATCAAAATTATTTTTTTATATTATTATGTATATTTTGTAAAATAGCATTTATTATTGAAGTTTCGTTGCTAGAAAAAAAACACCCTCCCATAATTACATATTGAGAAATTATTATTTTTATATCTGTTTTTCCTTCTAAAATTTCAAAACAACCTAACATCAAAATACTAACAATAGTCTTATCTAATTTAGATAAGACTATTTTTTTATTTTCAATATTTTGTTCTATTATATTCAAAATAGTTATTTTATTTTCTAAAGTTTTTTCTACTAAATGCATTAAAAATACTTCATCAGGCTGTATATTATAATTATCATCAATACCTTCTTTCCATAAATTATGTCTTAAGATATTAGACATAATAGTATAATGACTATTATCATCAGATAACAAAACTCCTGATATTGTCATAATAGCTACAAGTCTTGTTAATTCTCTGATACTTAGTTGTTTATTTTCTGGTTTTTCTTGCATCTTCATAATTATTTACCCAACTTTATTATTTTATTAGGAATATATAGGAAATTTATTACATAAATTTTCTACTTCACCAAGTATTTCTTGTTTTATATCCGAATTTAACATATTTGTATCTTTATCTATATTAGATAAAGCTTTTATAATTAACTCTGCTACTTTTATAACTTCTTTTTCTTTGAACCCTCTAGTTGTAACAGCAGCAGCACCTATTCTTATTCCAGATGTTATATTAGGTGATAATATATCAAAAGGAAGAGAGTTCTTATTACATGTGATACGTAAATCATCTAGAATATTTTGTGCTATTTTACCATTAATTCCAAAATAAGTCACATCCAACATAAATAAATGATTATCTGTTCCCTGGGAAACTACAGGAATATTATTTTTTATAAATTCATTACACATAACTTTTGTATTAATTACAACTTGTTCAATGTATTTTTTATAATCATCTGATAAAGCTTCTTTAAAAGCCACACCTTTAGCTGCAATTATATGCTCTAAAGGACCACCTTGACTACCTGGAAAAATTGCAGAATTTATTTTTTTAGATATTTCAGCGTCATTTGTTAAGATCAGCCCGCCTCTTGGACCTCTTAAAGTTTTATGGGTTGTTGAAGTAGTAACATGAGCATAAGGTAACGGACTTGGATGATGCCCTGTAGCTACTAATCCTGCTATATGTGCAATATCTGCCATTAAGTAAGCAGAAATCTTATCTGCTATTTTTTTAAATTTTTCAAAGTCTATAATTCTAGAGTAAGCACTAGCACCACAAATTATAAGTTTTGGTTTATGTTTAATTGCTAGATCTTCAATTTCTTTATAATTTAAAGTATGCGTTTCCTTATCTATTGTATAAGATACTACATTAAAATATTTTCCAGAAACAGAGACATTAGACCCATGAGTCAAATGACCACCACAATTTAAATCCATACCCATAATAGTATCACCTGGATTTAATAATGCTAAATAAACAGCAAAATTAGCCTGACTACCAGAATGTGCTTGGACATTGGCATATTTACAATTAAATAATTCTTTTGCTCTATCTATTACTATTTGTTCTACTACATCTACACATTCACAACCACCATAGTATCTTCTATTTGGGTAACCTTCTGCATATTTATTAGTTAATATTGATCCTGACGCTTCTAATACTGCTTTTGAAACTATATTTTCAGAAGCTATTAATTCTATATTGTTTTGTTGTCTCTTCAACTCTTTTTGTATTGCGTTGTACATTTCCAAGTCTGATTTTTGCAAAGTATCTCTAAAAAAATTATTATTATTCATTATAATCTCCGTACATATTATTTATATATTGTTTATATCTAACTATATTGTAGTTAATAAATTAACTCTTTTTTGGTGTCTGCCACCTTCGAATTTAGAAGACAAAAATATGCTTACAAATTCCAAAGCTTGGTCTTTTGATATAAAATCTGCTCCTAATGCTATTACATTAGCATCATTGTGATTTCTTGAGGATAAAGCAACTTCTTTATTGTATACTAAAGATGCTCGAATGAACGGAAACCTATTTGCAGCTATGGATATTCCTATTCCTGAACCACAAATTAAAATGCCTTTAGAGTTCTCTAAATCATTTTGCATTTCATGTGCTAATTTTTTAGAGATGTTTGGATAATCAACGCTATTTGTATTATGACAACCTACGTCTTTTATATTGTAATTTGAATTTTTTAAATGTGAATAAATAAATTGTTTGTAATCGAACCCCCTATGATCTGAGCCTATTATGATATTGAATTTTTTTGACATTTGTGTCCTACCAAATGATACGAAACTTTATATTAGTATACTATACTGTATTTAAAAGTCAAAAATAATATATATAATATTAGTGATATTTATAAATTTGTAATTGGTGCAAAATAGTACTTATCAAAACTACCTTGTTTTAATAATTTAAGAAATATTTCTATTCCCTTTGGTTCATTTTTATTACCGTGAATTAAAATTATATCACCACCTGAAAACTTTCCAGATGTTTTAACTAACCATGCATTAGCTCCTAAGATTCTCAAATGCAATTCTTTTTCTACTAAATTATTTAAGTATCTGTTAGAAACTAAACCTGGAAATCTAAAAAAATCAGAGAGTATGACCCCGTAATTTAATAATACTTGTTGATTTTTTATAATATCATTTTTTGCGTTTCCTATATCATGTATCATAAAATTTTTTTCTATAGGTAAATCAGGGTTATAATAATGTTTATAACTATGGTTAACCCATGTAATATTTAAATATCCATCTTTTTGCCAATTAAGAAGTTTTTTTGAATCATTTTCATGGGTTTCTGCCCATTTTCCACTTATAGCAATAGCAATATTTATTGGAGTTTGTCTATGTTTTGATAGTTTGATTAATTCTAAAAACAGTAATTCTTCCATACTTTTTTTAGAAGATGGACACATATCTATTGTTAAATACAATTCATTAATATTTTTAGAACGAGTAAGACCATAATTTTGCAAATAAGTAGGTTTTTCATTATATAAAAAGAAATTATTCTTATTATATGATAAGTAACACATGCCTATCACAAACACGAAAATTATCAATAATATTATATAAATAAAATATTTATTCATTTTTAATTACAAAAAAACAGCAAAAATCTTAATCATTATAAAAATGTAAATATTTGATTGGATGAATATCTAAAGAGTTATCCTGCCAACCATTTATTGTAGATGATACCAAATTTTTCGCATATAAATAATAAAGAGGAATAATAGAAGAATCAGAATTTAATACATTTTCGGCTTCTTCATAATTCATATAGCCAGAGATTTGATCTATTGCTTTCGATGCAGATTCTAGCTTAGAAGTAAAAGTTATATTATTGACCCCTGAATACTTACCATATCTACCATATCTCACAACATTCAAAATAGCACTTGGATCCATATAATTTGCAACAACTGTTTCAAAAGATAAATCAAAATCATATTTTTTATCATCTTTTTTTAATATATTGCAATCTTTAGTTTCTAGATCTAAAGTTATAGGATAATAATCAAATGATCCTTTTATTATAGAAGATGTAAGATTCATAAGATCATTCCCTATAATACAATCTGCTTTCAAATTTAATGTATTAGTAGAAGAATAACCTAAATCTGTAATATACATTAAAGCTGCTTCTTTTCTTTTGCTGGTTGACATTATTTTCCAATAAGGAACTACATCTTTATAGCCTAATATAACTTGAGAATTGATCAAAGAGTAAGCTGGATTTTCTAAAAAGGAATCTTGAGAAATGAAAAAATTTTCTCTTTGAACAATCATATTAAGAGCAGCACGTAAATTTTTTTCTTGTACTTTAATAGTTTGATTTTTATTTAAGTTAAACGCAATATATGAAACACCAAGCATAGGATAAGTTTTTACTTCATCAGAAAAACCGTTTTTTAATGACTGTAAGTAATTAGTACTAAAAGATCTAACTAAATCAATATATTTAGCCCTGTAACCTTTTATTATTAAAGTTTGATTTGAAGTTACATAGTAATTTATTTTAGAAATCTTTACAGAATCTTTAGCATAATAGTTGTTATTTTTTACTGCAGTAATTATACCTTTTGAAGTACTTTTATTTAATTTATATGCACCACTTGTAAGTATATTCTCAACTTCTAAGGTTGGTTTATCAGTTAAAGAATTCAAATTATCTACATTTATTACAGATAATGCAAAGTGTGATAATGATTCAAGAAAATAATTAACAGGATGATCTAATGTTATAACTAATGTTTTTTCATTTTCTGCTTTTATACCTACCTGTTTAAAATCTACTTTATCTAGATGATAATCTTCTGCTCCAATAACAGGATATAATAAATAAGAATAAGGAGAACTATTTTTAGAATTTAATAATCTTTCATATGTAGATACAAAATCATTTGCTGTGATTTTAGTTCCATTTGACCACATAATATCATTTCTTAAAGTAAATACATATCTACAACCATCATCAGATACTTGATAACTTTCTGCTAAACCTAAAACAGCTTTACCTGAAGCATCATGTTGCATCAACCCTTCGAATATATCATACAAAATTATTCTAGCTGGCATAGTATACACTTTTTGAGGATCAAGAGACTTAGGTTCCCCAACTAAAGCTACATTAATTATTGTTTTCTTTTTAGAACCCCAAAGAAAGTTTCCATCTCCATAAGTATAAAAAGATATTTTATAATCAAAACCAAAATGAGCAATAGCAAAACCACCCACAAAAATTATTACTAATATAATACTTAGTATGAATGCACGTACCATAAATGCTAGAACTCCTGATTACAAAGGGTTATATTTTTGTATAATATAATATATAGTTAGTATAAAACATAAGAACTTATAAAACAAGATCATAAATATCTGATTACTATCTAAAAAAGTTTTATAGGTGAAACACAAAAATATAAATATATAGACAAAACAAATAATTTTATATATAATATAGGGATTTGGTATAATAAATTAGTATAAGGTCTACAATGAATAAAAATTTTTTTTCTCTTAATGATCACCCCCTTATCAAACATAAGATGACTCTTATGCGCGATAAAAATACTCTACCTAAAGAATTTAAAGAATTACTTGAAGAAGTAACTTTCATCATCGCAACTGAAGCATCTAGACAAATACCTTATTCTTCAAAAATAGTCGAAACTCCTATAGAGCCTTATCATGGTTCAAAAATAGGAGAAATCACAATATTACCTATTTTACGTGCTGGTCTTGGAATGCTAACAGCTGTGCAAAAATTACTTCCTAACTCAAAAATTGGATTTATGGGATTGAAAAGAGATCATGATACATTAAAAGCTGTAGAATATTATAATAATATACCTATTACAAAAAACTGTGACGATACGGTACTTGTTTTAGATCCCATGTTAGCTACAGGTAATACTGTCTTATATACATTAGACTATTTACATTCATTTAATATAAAAAATGTTATTGTTATTTCTATTATTTCAACACCAATTGGAGTTGAAAAAATATTAAATAAATATCCAAACTGTTATATATATTCCGCTGCTTTAGATGAAAAATTAACTGATGCTGGCTATATTACTCCAGGTCTAGGTGATGCAGGTGATAGATTATTTAATACATTATAAAATCATTACAGTATATAAATAATTTTATAAATTATCTATATCTTCTTTTGTAAAACCAACTATGAATATATTGTATTTATTAGCTAGTTTAATTGTTTCTTCTTCATCTAAAATAATACTATTACCAGCTTCTAAAATCACTCCAGAAATATTTGCTTTATATAAATTTTTTATAGTTTTACATCCTATTGCTGGTAAATCAGCCTTATCAGTCTGAATATTCTTTTTTGTCTTAATTAAAATCGCCTTACTTCCTGTATTAAAAACAATTTTTTTAGTACGTTTTATCATATTATCTGTACCTTCTAGTGCTTCTACTGATAAAACAATTGATTGTTGTATAATAATAGACTGACCTATATCTAGATTACCAATTTTTTTTGTTATACCAAACCCTACTTTTATATCTTTCTGCTGATCTATAGTATAAGAAGATTTAGTATATATTTTGGGCTTTACTAAAATTTCATTAGCTATGGTGTGAGGAGGTACAACTTCATAACCTCTACTTTCAAAAATAGATATTATTTGTGATAATAAGCTATTATCTCCTCCTATATTTTTAAAATATTTAATAGCAAGATCTTTTCCTAATTTATCATATTTTAAACTAAATAATGAAGGTCTTTTCATATAACCTGCAAATATTATTTTATTGCAATTATTATGTTTTATAGAATTTAATAAAGTTTCTACTTCACCTAAATTAAACCAAAAATGTTCAAAAGAATTAACTAAAAAAAAAGGACTAATAGATTTTATGCCAGCTATGACAAAATTTATTTTTTTTTTCTTCATAGCTGAAATAACTTTAGTAGGTAAACTACCTTTACCTACTATAATGCAATATTTATCATTCATCTGATTATATATTATTTTTAATTTGTATTAAGTTAGTATATAAAATATAGCATAGTTTAATATTAAAAAACTAAGATTGTATACCGTAATTAGTACATAAAGATCTTGATTTAGATGCTAATGTATTTTTAACAAATCCAATAATTGTTTCTATAGCTCTATTGTTTTTATATTTTGCTTCTACATCTAATACTGCATCAATCACATTTTTATTAGAAGAAAATAAATGTTCATAGACAGCTTTTACACTTCTAATTTCTATATTTGTAAAACCTCTTCTTCTTAAACCTACAACATTAACACCATTTATTCTGCCTTTTTCTCTAACACCAGTAAATAAGGCAAAAGGTATGATGTCTGCAACGACACCGCTCATACCTCCAATAAAGGAATATGCACCAACTCTACAAAACTGATGAATTGCACTTCCCCCTCCAATAATAGCATAATCACCTATAAGTACATGCCCAGCAATTAGAGTATTATTAGATATTATCACATTATTACCTATTGCAACATCATGGGCAACATGAACTCCTACCATGATCAAACAATCATCACCAATTTTAGTAACTCCTTTACCGGATTTTTCTTCTGATGTACCTAAATGTATAGTAACATGCTCTCTTATTACATTATTCTTACCAATAATGATTTTTGTTTCTTCGTTTCTATATTTTAGGTCTTGAGGAGGCAATCCTATAGTTGTAAATGGGTAAACTACCGTTCCCTCACCTATTTCAATATCTCCGTCTAATATCACAGAAGACATTATTTTTACATTTTTAGATAATTTCACATTAGAACCAATAATAGTAAAAGCTCCAATTTCACAACCCTCGTCTATAGATGCACCCTCTGCAATTATAGAACTTGAATGTATAATAGCTTTATTAGAAATAGACATAAAGAATCTACCTTATATTTAGAAAATTAGTTTACTATTGCTGTTAATATAGCTTCACACACAAGATTATCATCGCAATATGCTTTTCCTATAACTTTTACTATTTTACCTCTTTCTTTCAAAGGAGTAATTCGTAAGCTTAATATATCTCCTGGAATAACTGGCTTTCTAAATTTACATTCATCTATTGACATGAAAAGAACACTAGCATTACTTTCTTCTAAACCTTGATTTAATAAATAAAATATAGCAGATGTTTGTGCTAGAGCTTCTACTATTAAGACACCTGGCATAATTGGCATATTAGGAAAATGACCATTAAAAAATTCTTCATTTACTGTAACATTTTTAATAGCTTCTATAGCTTCATGTTTAGTAAAGGATACAACCTTATCAATTAATAAAAAAGGATATCTATGGGGAATTAATTTCTTTATACCCTCTATATTCAAAACCACTTCTTTCTTTTCCATTATAACTCCACGAGATTTGTAAATAAATTTATTACTTTTATTTATATATTTTTGATATTATTTTTTGTTCAACATTTTTTTTGTAAAAGCTTGTATTTTCCAAAAAGTTTTTATAGGCATAGCAGGATAACCCATTAATGTTTCACCCGGAGTGTCATTTGTTTTATAAATACCACTTTGAGCTCCTATTTGAGTTTTTTTAAGAATTTTAATATGAGGTGCAAGACCAGCTTGTCCACCTATTTGTACTGCATCTTCTATAATACAAGAACCAGCTATTCCAACTTGAGATGCTATAAAACAATATTTTCCTATTTTTACATTATGAGCAATTTGAACTAAATTATCTATTTTAGTATAATCTCCAATAGTTGTTTCTCCTGTAACGGCTTTATCAATACAAGTATTTGCACCAATTTCAACGTTCTTGCCTATTCTAACTTTCCCTATATGGATAATCTTATAAATACCGTATTCTTTACTTGAGGCAAAACCAAAACCATCTTGCCCTATTCTTACACCGTTATGAATAATTGTGTTTTCACCTATATAGGCATCTTTAATTGATACACTAGAACGTATGTCTACACCTTTTTCAATATAAGTATTACCTTCTATATTTACATTTGAATCTATAGAAACATCATCTTCAATTACTACATCATCTCCAATATTTACAAAGTTAGAGATATGAACATTTTTACCTATTTTAGCTTTATCAGAAATATATGAAAGCTTTGATATGAAAGGGGTTTTAGGAATTGGTTTATAAAATTCATTTAAAGCAAAAGCATTAGCTAAATATGGTTCATCGACAACTATTAATATCAAATCATTTTTTGCGTTTGCAATGTCTTTTTCTTTTATAAAACAAGCTGAAGCTTGTGTATTTTTAAAATCATCAAAATATTTTATATTATCATAAAATGAAACTTGATGTTGAACAGCTAAACTTAAGGTTTCAACACCAGAAATCATAGTTGTTTTATCACCTATAACTTCTTTAGCTGATACTACTTTAGCTAACTGCTCAACTGTTGTAGTTTTAGACCTAATATTAGGTATTGTCATATATAAATCTCTATGAATGATACATATTATTTTACTATTAGAATTAAGGTCTTTTTAAATCTATTTTTGGTAAAGAAGCGTCTAGCATTTTTGTAACTTCGTTTGTTTTATCTTTGCTTGCAGGATATATACCAGCTACAAACGCATAAGCTTGAAAAATTGTATCTACTTTTGAAGTTTTAGATAATTTCTGTACTATTTCTTTTACTTTATCTTCAATAATTTTACTAGAATCAACAGATAGTTTATCAAAATTTTGTTTTCTTAAAGTAAATTTATCTTGTAAAACTTTAACTCTATTTTGAATATCATGCATCTTTTCATCTAACATCTTAGGAGAATAATTACTTTTATTTTCTAGTAAACTATCATATTCTTTTTTCAATACAGCTTCTTTATCATTATATTCTTTTTGCATATCCTGAGCAAACTGATTTAATTGTGTTTGAACATTATTAAAAACCTTTGATGAAGATAGTGCTTTTTGAGTATCAATTACTATAAAGTCATTTTCTGCATGCAAAGGTAATGATACTACCAATATAATCAAACATACAACTGCACTAAATTTTATTTTATTTTTCATATAACTGTCTCCGACTTTGCTTCTATATTAAAAATACATATTATCATAACCAATATCTAATAAAAATGAAAGTATTAAAATTCATTTACACAAAATTCTATTTTTAAATAATAAGTTAAAAAGAAAAGCTTCATATTTTGAAGCAAATATTATATTACAATATAGTTATAATTTCAGCAATCGATATACAATATCATTTCTTATATATTTTCTTAGTTATATAGCTTAAAAATCCTTCTTATTATTACAATAAATAATGTTTCTTCTTTTGTTGGAATCATAAATATATTTTTTATTAATAATATTATTATCCAAAAATATAGTAAATTTTGACATAAATATATTATTAGTTTAAATAAATATTCTTGTTCTGACTTTGTCATTGCACCAATCAAAAACCCCAATTGTTGAACTACATCAGGATTAAAGCCTAAATAAGTTCCAATAAATATTATTATTAGACTGGGGGCACTAAATCCTTTTGAAGTCACTTTATTTAAAATTGTATTTGTGATTTTATTACTAAATAAGATTTTTAAAAATCCCATTTTCTCCTCCTAATATATTTTGATATTTTATCAATAGGTATATTTATATAATATTATGTGAATTTTTTGATTTATATTAAAATATAATAAAGAATGTCTTTAATAACTAGAAAAACTTATGTGTTATAAGAGTATTTTAAAACAAGCAGGAGAAGGTAAGAAAACAAATTAAACATAAACCAAATTACATTATGATTTATGTTTAATAAAAACTAGAAAGTATATTTGTAGGTTAATAATACATCTGAATCATTTACATTTATAGAAGAAGATTTCGATAAATTAGTGTAATTATATGCAATAGCAACAGCATGATGTTCAGTAATATTTAACTCAGCACCCAGTACTAAATTTTTTGTAAGTCCTTTTTTAGACACTGTAAAATCACCACCAGAATAATCGGCATAACCTAAACCTAACTTTACAAATGGAGTAACTAAGCCTAAAATTTTTATTTTAAAAACTCCATAAAATGCATATTTAGTAAAGCTTTCAGTATATGCTTCTAAAGCAATACTATCAATAATATTCACCCCTAGAAAACCATTAAAAGCTACTTTACCAATAGTGCTAGAAGTTTTATTTCTTTTTCCCGCATTTAAGCCTGCACCAACATAACCATCCAATGCAAATAAATTTGTACTACAAAAGGTAACCAATAATATAAAAATAATTTTTTTCATAACACACATATAATTAAATTAAAACTACTTAATGATACTATAAAAAATATCAAAAAGCATTTATTATTATAAGAAAAAATTTATATAACTTTAATTTATTATCTGTGAACATTAATATTTTAATAGATAAATGTCATCATAAAAAGATTATAATATAAATTTATCCAGTTTTTATAATATTGTAATAATATTCTCTAATGATATTATATAAATATATATATATATATATTGTAACCTTTTAAGATATATGTAACAACTTTTTTTTTTAAAATGAAAAATAATTTAACTAAATATAGAGAATTAGCAAATTTATCTATGCGTCAACTAGCATTTAAATCAGGTATGAGCGCTATGCAAATTTCAAGATTAGAATCTGGAGAAAATCAATTTACTCATAAAAATTTAATAAAATTATCAAATGCATTAGAAATAAAACCTGAAGATTTAATAAAAGAAATTAATATTGAATGTGATGAAATAATTCACTTGAATTTTTACACAAATATTTTTAATTTGATTAATTGTAAATCTGCAAAGATAGTAAAAGAAAAACTTCCTGTTCTAAAAAGTACTTTGGACTATATGAAAATATTTGATTCAGGTGAGACTATTGCATTCAAGGTAGAGGAAGATCTTTCGGAAAATTTAGTAAAACTTGGAGATATACTATTTATAGACATATCTATAAATAATATTAACAGCAATACAGGTATTTATAGTTTTATTTATGATGATACATTTTATATAAAACGTATACAAAAAATTCCTAATAAATTAATAATTACCTCTAATAATGATGTAGATAAATATAGTAATTGGGAAATTTTATTACCTTCTAATAAAATAAAAATTATCGGTAAAGTCAGGGGAAAAATATCTATAGATAAATATTAAAATTTATAAAAACACTTATATAAGAATATTCGAGTAATAATATTTAATGATAAATATTAAAATTAAAAACGTTGACTAGTGTAACTTATAGAGTTACACTATTTTAATATAGTATAATAAAAAAAGTATTTATCATGATAGAAACCTCTAAAAAAATATCCATATACAATAAAGAGTGTACTTTTTGTAATCGTCAATTTATTGAGGATTACATGTATTCTGCAAAATTTACACTAAATAAAGAAGAAACTATTTTGGGAATACAAACACTTGATATTATTATATGTAAGGACTGTATGCTTGAAATTTATGAAAATGAAATTTATATGTGTGCAAATTGTAAATTGTTATACCTGTTACATAAAAATAATTATTACACATCATATTTTGATAATTTAAATAAATTTTGTAAAAAATGTTTTATAAAAAATACATTCCCTCAATAGCTTTAAGACAAATAAAAACTCAATAAGGAAAAAATTGTGAAAAATTATATATATAATTACTACATCAAGAATAGTAACCCTTATATATTTAGTAAAAATTTTTTATATGATAATTTATTGGATATAAAATATTATTCATTATTATATTTTGATCAAAATAAAAAATCTTTTGATAATAGTCTAGATGAACTATCATATGAATATTTCAAAATAGAAATTTTTGTTAGAGAAATAAAAAATAAAGTAATAGATATTAAAAATAAAATATTAAAAGAACTTAAAAAATCAAAACAAAAGCACTATAAAAATAAATACATAACAATAAGAATGAATAATGGGTACATAAATAATATTTTAAAATTAGATATAAAAAATAATTTATTAAAAAATAATCCTGAATATTTCAACATAACAAAAGTAAATGAACACCTGATTATAAAAATAAATAAACAAGGAGCCCAGGATGATAAAAATTTTAATAATAAAAATTAATAACTTAAAAAATATTTTATACAATTTTTCAAGCTATAAACACTCAAAATTTTATCAAGAATATATAGATGAATTTATACTAGTAATTTGATAATGTAGCTCTCATTATTTTATATTGAGAGCTACTATTTTATTTATATAAAGGATAAAAACAAGAAACTGAATGATTGAAGCCTTGATTATTTTCTAAAGTCTTCAAAACAGGTTTTTCTATTTTACATCTATCCTTAGCATATATACATCTGCTTACAAAAGGACAACCTTTTTGAAGTTCTAAAGGAGATGGTATATCACCAGATAGTATAATTCTTTGTTTTTTATTATCTAAACTAGGGATTGAAGATATCAACGCTTCCGTGTAAGGATGTAATGGATTTTCATATAGTGAGTTTGACGTTCCATACTCTACTAAATAACCTAAATAAAAAACTAATATCCTATCACTAATATATTTTACTAAAGATAAATCATGACTAATAAAAATTATAGACATTTTGTATTCTTGTTTCAAATCTAATAATAAATTGATAATTTGAGCTTTTATTGAAACATCTAATGCAGAAACTGCTTCATCACATACAAGTAATTTAGGTTCAACTATCATAGCTCTTGCAATACCAATTCTTTGACATTGTCCACCTGAAAATTCATGAGGATATCTTTCTGCTACAGATGCTGAAAGTCCTACTTTTTCCATGATATTAAAAACTTTTTCTTCAACTTCTTTTTTAGATAGCTCAGGATAAAAAACTGTTAATGGTTCTGCAATTATATCCTTAATGATCATTTTAGGATTTAAACTTGCTAATGGATCTTGAAATATTATTTGTATTTCTTTTCTATATTTTTTTAGTTCTTTTTCATTTAGATTGATCAGATCATTACCTTTATAGATAATTTTACCTTCAGTTTTTGTATTGAGAAGTCTTAAAATAGTTTTTCCTAACGTAGATTTACCACAACCTGATTCTCCAACTATTCCTAAAATTTCACCTTCTTCAAGATTAAAGGTTACATTATTCAAAGCATATAATGGCACCTTAGAATGAAATATTTTTTTAGGCTTCTTGATATTTAGATTATAAATGACAGTTAAATCTTTTACTTCCAATATATTATTTATCATTATTATCTCCTAAAAAACATCTGTATTTATGAGTTTGAGATAAAATCACCTCTTTAGGTAAAAAATCGCTACATTTATCCATTGCAAATGTACATCTATCCTTAAATGCACAGTAATATGGTTCTTCTGTAAGAACAGGAGGTACACCCTTTATAAGAAATAATCTTTCGTTCTTATTTTGATCTAATTTAGGAATTGCTTTTAATAATGCCTGAGTATATGGATGTTTAGGAAAGTTAAATATATCATCTCTAGTACCATATTCAACAATATTTCCTGCATATACCACAGCTATTTTATCTGCAATATTTGATACTACAGCTAAATCATGAGTTATCATTATAACAGCAAGTCCCATTTCTTTTTTTAATTTTTCAAATATATCTAAAATTTGAGCTTGAATAGTAACATCTAAAGCTGTAGTTGGTTCATCTGCTATCAACAAAACTGGATTAGTTAATAAAGCCATTGCGATCATTATTCTTTGACGCATACCACCTGAAAACTGATGCGGATACTGATTCATCCTTCTTTCTGGCTCTGATATTCCAACAAGCTTTAACATTTCTATAGATTTTTCAGTAGCTGTTTTTATATCTGCTTTATTTTTACTCAATAACACTTCCTCTAGCTGCTCAGAAATCTTTAAATAAGGATTCAAAGAAGTCATTGGGTCTTGAAAGATCATAGAAATTTTTGTTCCACGAATTTTATTTAATTTTTCCAATGGCTCTGTTAAAATATTTCTTTCTTCGAATAATATTTCTCCAGAAACAATAGCATTTTTATCAAAAAGCTTCATGATACTAAGAGAAAGTTGTGTTTTACCAGATCCAGACTCTCCTACTATAGCTAAAGTTTCTTTTGCATATACATCAAGATTAATACCATTTAAAGCATGTATTATCTTATTATCTATAGTTTTGAATTTTACTTTTAAATTTTTGATACTAATTACAATATCTTTCATTTTATACCTTTTTCTTTATACGATCAGTTTGTACATAACATATAATCAGATTGAATAATTATTTTGATTTGTTATCTAAAGCATCTCTAATTCCATCACCTATAAAATTAAAACACAATAAAATAGTGCTAAAAAAAATAAAAGGGATAAGAAATAACCAAATATAATTTTCAATAACAGCTGAACCATCATTTATTAAACCTCCTAGGCTTGTCATAGGTTCTTGCACCCCTAAACCTAAAAAGGATATAAAACTTTCTAAAAGGATAATATTTGGTATTGTTAATGTTAAATATATAACAACTGTACCCAATAAATTAGGTATAATATGCCTAATAATTATCTTTGAGTTTGATAATGAGTAAGCTTTCGCAGCCTCTATAAAATCTCTATTTTTTATAGAAATAGTTTGCCCTCTAACAATTCTTGCCATGTTTAGCCAAGAAAAAGCTCCTATTACCATAAACATAAAAAATATGTCTCTCCCAAAAACAACAACAAGAATTATAATTATAAAGATTATTGGTATTGTATATAAAATATCTACTATTCTCATCATAATCAAGTCTATTTTTCCACCATAATAGCCAGATATACTACCATACATAACTCCTAATACTACCGCTACTAAAGCACCAAGTAATCCGATTGTTATAGAAATTTTAACACCCATAAACAATCTTACTAATAAATCACGACCATTACTATCTGTACCAAAATAATGCCCCAATTGAAAATCAGGAGAAGAAGGGAAAGATGTTCTTAAATCTACATAATCATACTTGTATTGAGCAATGTATGGAACCAATATTGACAAAATTATCATAATTAATAAAATAACTATAGAACTAACTGCTAATTTATGCTTGAAAAATCTTTTAAAAAATATTTTCCAGAAATTATTACTATTAGTTTTTTTATTATTAATATCAGCTAAATTACATTGTTCTAATTTTTTTCTAAACATTTGAGCCTTTTGATTAATTTATAATATTGTATTTATAAATATAATTATCAATATATTTATATTAAGAATTAATATCTATTTTAGGATCTAACAAAGCAGATACTATATCAACTATAAGGTTAAAAGTTATGATAAGAAATGCATAAAATATTAAAATCCCCATAGAAAGAGTATAATCTCTATCAAAACTAGCCTGAACAAAATATCTTCCTAAACCTGGAATATCAAATACTTTTTCAATTACTACAGAACCTGTCAATATACCCGCAGCTGCAGGACCTAAAAAAGAAACTACAGGTAACAATGTAGGTTTAAAAGCATGTTTAAATATAATAGTTTTTTCATCTAAACCTTTTGCATAAGCTGTTTTTATATAATTTGTATTCAATACATCCAGCATACTTGAACGGGTTAGCCTCGCAATAATACAGATGTAAGGTAAGGACACAAGTATAATAGGCAATATTGCATAATTTGGACCAAACCAACCTGCAACAGGAAACCAACCTAAGTAAACAGAAAAAATCAAAGTAACTATTGGAGCAAGAGCATAACTTGGAATTATAAAACCAAACATAGCAAAAGACATAAGTATGTAATCTGTTTTAGTATTTTGTTTTAAAGCAGAAACTGAACCTATTATAAATCCAAAAATGAAAGCAATTATAAGTGCAAAGCTTCCTAAGATAATACTGTTAGGAGCACTAGACATAATTAACTCGGTAACTGTAAAATCTTTCATTTTCAAAGAAGGACCAAAATCACCTTTCAAAATATTACCTAAATACGTAAAATACTGAATATAAAGTGGTTTATCTAAACCATAACTTTTCAAAATATTAGCTTTAATTTCTGGAGACATAGCTCTTGCTCCATCAAAGGGACTACCTGGAGCAAGCTTCATTATAAAAAATGAAACAGTTATTATCACTAATAATGTTGGGATAAAAATCAATAACCTACGTATGATATAACTAATCATTAACAAACCTTGTTTTATATTTAATATAGAAATGTGTAAAAATCAAACTTATGATTTAATTGTTATTATAATCTTTTTATAGTGATACTAAAATATCACATAAAAGTAAAGATATAAAAATAAAAATATCTGATCTTTATTTTAAAGACATATATTTTACCAAATGTATATTTAATATATTAGGCTCCCAACCATATACTCTAGGATTTAATAAAATACGTTTAGTATTGAAGAACAATGGAATAAAAGCATAATCATTTAATAATAATTGTTCTGCTTGTTTATAGGATAAGTTTCTTTCTTTTTCATTTAACGTTGCAGAAGCTTTTTTGAATAAATAATCATATTGACTGTTATTGTAGTTTCCAAAATTATTAGCAACCTTTGCTTGAAAAATTTCCAAAAATGTAGCCGGATCTGCATAGTGACCAAGCCATCTTACTCTACCTAATTCAAAATTTTGATTATGTAACTCTTGATAATGAATTGCTATTTCTTTCGATACTAAATTAACCTTTACACCAATTTTTGCCCACATATCAGCAACAGCGATAATTATTTTTTTATCATTTTCATCATTAGTATAAGATAGATTTAACTGTAAAGGTTTTTTATTATCAAATCCTAATGAGGTTATCAATTTTTTTGCTTGCTTTATTCTATCATCTTGAGATATCTTTCTAAGATTATATTGTGCTGGATTATATGGACCTATAAATGGAGATAAAGAATAAGCTTGTGTTTCTCCAGTTTTTAGTATCTTTTCTACTATAATTTTTCTATCTATTGCTAAATTAAGAGCTTCTCTTACCTTTATATTTTTTAAATAAGGGTTATCCATATTAATAGCTATAAAGTAAATAGCACTAAATGGTGAAATTCTTATGTCATTAGGGTAATTTGCTTTTAACCATGTATATTGGTCTGATGGAAAATCATCTAATATATCAATTTCCCCTGCTCTATACCTCTTCAAAAGACTACTTCTGTCTTCTTGAGTATAATAAATAATATTTTTGATATGCACTTTATTAGCATCAAAATAAAGGTCATTTTTTATAGATTTAATATACGATTTTAATTTCCAAGAACTTATTTTGTAAGCTCCATTAGAAACTATATGTTCAGTGTTAGACCAAGACTTTCCATATTTTTCTACAATGTGTTGAGGAATAGGAAATGTAGCAGGATGAGATAATGTGGTAATAAAATACCCCATAGGTTTTTCAAGCTTAATTTGTAATGTTTTTTCATCTAATACTTTTACTCCTACTTGATCAAATCCTACTTTTCCTAATTTATATTGTTCGGCATTTTTTATAGGAAAATGATAATAAGCATATATAGCTGGAGTATTTGGATCCAACATTCTTTTATAAGAAAATTGAAAATCATATGCTGTTAATTTTACACCATCTGACCACTTAGTATCTTTTAAATAAAAGGTATATAAAGTTCCGTCTTTTGATACTTCATATTTATCAACCAGAGCAGGTATTATATTTCCATTTTCATCGTTTTCAAAAAGACCTGTAAAGGCATCTTGCAATACCATTCTTTCCCAAGTCCCTCCTTCTATAAAGTTGGGATCTAAAGTAGTAGGTTCTCCTAATATAGCAATTCTTATTGTTTCTGACATATCATTATTTTTACTTGTGTATATATATGCACAAATTCCAAATAAAAATAAAACCACTATGACTAGAAGTTTGTTATTCCATAATTTCAAAATCATTGTAATCCTTGTGTATAAAAATATAATGTTCTAGTAATTTTTTACTAGAATATTATAGCACGCAACATTAAAACTATATTATTTATCTTGTTTTATATATAAATATTTTGTAGAGTTAGCATTTGGTATACCATCCACATAATCTCCAACTCTTTTTGAGACTACATTTTGTGAGTTAGAAAAATAAATAGGTATAAACACTGCATCATCTAATAAAATTTCTTCTGCTTTTTGATAAAATTTATTTCTTTCTGTTATATTGATTGTTGCTTTTGCTTTTTTTATTAACTTATTATACTGTACATTATCCCATAATGCTGAATTCACAGCATTACCTTTTTCAGCTACATAAAAAAATGTTGATGGTTCTTTGTAATCTGCACTCCAGCCAGCAAAAGCAACTTCAAAACGTTGTTTATGTAAATTACCATAGTGTATAACAGGTTCTGTATTAACTAATGAAGTAATAACTCCTATTTTTTTCCACATATCTGCTACTCCCACAGCTATCATCTTCATTTCTTTAGATGTCATGTAAGCTAATTCAAATTTAAGAGGATTTTTTTCAGTGTAACCATATTTTTTCATTATTGCTTTAGCATGTTCTAATCTTTTTTCTTGAGATTGTTTTGCCCATACATATTTAACTGAATTATAACTCTTCATAGCATCTGGAATAAAAGAATAAGCAGATGACGGTACCTTTTTCAATAGTACATCTACAATAAAATCCCTATCTATAGCCATTGCAAGGGCTTGTCTTATTTCTTTATTACCTAAAGCTTTGTTTTTCTTAGATGTATAATTTATTGTCAAATAACTGACAGCGTACGCTGGAGAATGTTTATATTCTTCTTTCAAATTTTCTTTAACCCAATCAGTTTCTTCAAGAGGAATACTCGCTATATCTATTTCACCTGCTCTGTATCTTTTAAAAACAGCTTGCATATCTGCTTGTGGATAAAATACTATACTTGCAATTCTTACTTTAGAAGCATCATAATAATAATCATTTTTTGTAGCCTTTATATAACTTTGTGATTTCCATATTTTTAATTTATATGCTCCACTTGAAACTATATTATCTTCTTTTACCCATGCTTTACCAAATTTTTCTACAACATGTTTTGGTATAGGATAAAAAGCGTGATGAGCTAACATTTCCGGAAAAAAACTTGCTGGATATTCTAATTGTATTTGCAATATATCATCAGAAATTGCTTTAACTCCTAAAGAATCTGCTGTAGTTTTTCCTGTGTTATATGCCTCAGCACCTTTTATTATATATAATAACGAAGCATATTCTGTTGCACTTAATGGATCTAGCATTCTTTTGTATGAATATACAAAATCTCCTGCTGTAATCTTTGATCCATCAGACCATCTACTATCTTTTAAATAAAAAGTATATGTTTTTCCATCTTTTGAAACAGTATATTTTTTTGCTAAATCAGGCGATACAGTACCTTTTCTATCATTTTGAAATAAACCAGAAAAAATATTATCTATAATAGCTGCTTCCCAAGTACCTGTTGCATAGTGAGGATCTAATGTACCTGGTTCAGCGTACGTTGCTATTCTTAATGTATTACTTGTATCATTGCTTTCTCTGTTATAAACAACGAAAATCGCTATTATAACTAAAAGTAATACAAAAATAAATCTTTTACCCATTATTTGCCTCATAGTTACTTTTTATTGTATATATTACATATTTTATTAATGGTTAATATAACTTGAAAGTCTTAAATTTGCAATCTATTGAAGATAAAATATTATAATATTTTATTATAATTGCTAAATATAGTTTTATAGAGGTAAATACTTATCTAACTATATAACATATATAAACAACATTATTTGGTTTCAAAAATTATATTTTTTATAAAAGTTATTTTAAGAAATTATATATTAATATAAATCATCTTCAGAAGAACAATTAACTAAATATATAGCTTGTAAAACTTTTTTAGTAACTATATCTTTTTTATATATGGTTTTAGCTTTTATATCAAAAATTACATAATAGTATTGCTTGATCACTCTAAAAATATCTGGTTTTTTTGTTGTATCAAGTTTAATAACAGTGTATGGATTGGTAAGTCGTATAATAATTCCCTCAAGTACACTCTCATCTAAAAGTTTACTTACTAAAATTATTCTAGCGCTTGCACCAGGTCTATCTTTGACTTTACAATTTATTTCGTCACCAAAAAGTGAAGCAAAAGCAGTAGAAGTTAATAATAAACTTGTGATTATGCACATAAATAATTTCATTTTTTCTCTATAACTTATAATCGTAATTGATGTAGATCTTATATAATATAATATCATATGTTTGTAATAGTAGTTAATAAAGCTAGAAAAATAATTAATACAATATAAATTATTTTAAATACATTAAAGGACTACATAACATGTTATAAAATACAAATAAATATGTAGTTAAATTCTGTATTTTAAGTTATACATGTAATATATAGTAAGAAGTCTTTGTGATATTGGTGCGCCCGAATGGATTCGAACCATTGACCCACTGCTTAGAAGGCAGTTGCTCTATCCAGCTGAGCTACGGGCGCATAAAAGATAATTAATAATAATATAAATTTCTATTTTTCATAATGTTAAATGAATAACTCTTTTTATCCTTAACTATTTCGTTCTTTGGAATAACTAAATAATCATAACATTCTTTAGATGCAAAATCACAAGCCTCTTTCAAGGTATCAAATGCAATAGCTATCTGGTTTTCAGTATCCAAAGAAGAACACCAACCCATCAATGCATCAGAAATAGAAAAATTATTGGCTGGCACTAAACGTAATATGTAAACATCTTTGCTAAACATATTAGACTGCATAACATTTCTAGAAGTTGAATATATTACAGCTTTTTTCATAAAACAACCTTAATCCATCTAATTATCTAATACATTTTAACAAAAAGTATAAAAAAAAGCAAGATTTTTATACACTAATTAGATTAATATTTTATTCAAATTAAATACATATTCATTAAACAACAGTAAATATAACAATTGTGAATGTTACTATAGTTTGTATTATAAATATTGGAAGTAAAAATTTGATCCATTTAGAATATGGAACTTTAGTTATAGTCAAAGAAGCTAATAAAACAGCTGATGCTGGTGAATAGAAATTTGCTAACCCACTTCCATATTGTAAAGATGTAACAACAGTAGAAAGTGGAACATGCAACATTTCAGCTAAAGGAGCAGAAATAGGTATTGTCAAAGCGGCGTGGCCTGAACTTGAAGTTACTAATGTCCCTATTAAAGTCTGTACTAATTGATTTATAACTACAAATGATATTTTTGAAGACCCATCAAAAAATGAATTAGCATAAAAAAGTATAGTATCGATTATGTGCCCATCATGTGCTATTACTATTATTGCTCTTGCAAGACCAACTAGAATTGCAGGTGCTAATAAGTCTTGTGCTCCCTCCAAAAAAGAGTCCCAAAATTTTCCCTCTTTTTCTTTAGTAACTATTGCAGATATTATAGCTAAAGAAAAAAACACCATAGACATTTCGGCAAAACTCCAATCTAAGGCCACAATTCCATATGCTAAAATAGAACTCATTGCTAAAAATAAAATTACTATAATTTTTTTATCTAATGTAAGTTTTAAAGTTTCTGCGTTGCTATTTTGTTTAGAAGATAGATTTTGAAAAGTAGAGGAATTATGAATATTATATAAATATGATTTTGTAGGATCTTTTTTAATTTTGATAGCATAATAAATTACATATATAATTGATAAAGAAGTACATAATATCCAACCTATAAGTCTATATGACATACCTTCATTAATACTAACATGTGCTAAAGAAGAACCTATACCAATTGAAAAAGGATTTAGCACAGATGCTAAAACCCCTGTTCCCGATCCTAAAAATATTATAGATAAAGCTACTATAGAGTCATAACCCATCGCTAAAACAACAGGTAAAACTATTCCATAAAAAGCTAATCCCTCTTCAAAAAAGCTGGTTACAGTTCCAAGTGCAGCAAAAAGAAACATTAAAAGAGGAATTAATATAATAGCCTTTTTATCCAACTTTCTAATTAGTATAGTTAAAGCTGTATGTATTGCCTGAGTTTTAAATATAACCCCATAAGAACCACCAACTATTACTAAATATGCAATAATTTCTGCTGCACTTACTAATCCTTTAAAAAAGGAAGTAGCAACACTTTCTAACCCCTGAGGCGACTTTTCTACTTGCTTATAAGTACCATTCACTATAACTTCTTTATTAGAAGATGCATCAAATATCCTATCATATTTCCCAGCAGGTAGTATCCAAGTTAGAATACTAAACAGAATAATTAAAATAAAAATTAGTGTATAAGCAGTAGGTACTTTAAACCTCATATCAAACTCCAAGTGTATATTTAACAACTTTCAGATAATAGCATATTCATATTATTATTAATATACCTAAATACTAGAAAATAAACTTTTAAAGTAAATCTAAACACTCTATGTTTATTATACAATTAACAATTAAATCACTGTTAGTATATTAATTAACAATATTACAAAAATTTGAATAATCAAAACAGGTAATACAAACCTTATCCATTTCATATAAGGAACTTTTGTGATTGCTAAAGATGCTAATAATGCAGCAGATGCTGGAGAAAAAATATTAGCTAAACCATTACCATATTGAATAGATGTTATAATTGTAGATAAAGGAACATGTAACATTTCTGCTAAAGAAGCAGAAATAGGAACTGCTAAAACAGTCTGTCCAGAGTTTGAAGTAATTAAAGTTCCAATTAAAGTTTGAATTATTTGATTTATAATCACAAAAGATATTTTAGAAGAACCATCAAAAAAAGAATTAGCGTAATAAAGTATAGTGTCTATGATATTACCATCATTTGCTATTATAATTATACCTCTTACTAAAGCAATCAATATAGCAGCTTCTAATAATTCTTCTGCTCCTTTTAAAAAAGATTTCCAAAAATTTTGTTCTTTTTCTTTAGTGATTAATGCAGAAATTATAGCAAGTAAAAAAAATAACATAGACATTTGAGCAAAGTCCCAATGTAACGCTATTATTCCATATGTTAAAGTTATTATCATTGCTAAAAATAAAAAAACAATAATTTTTTTGTCTAAAGTAAATTTCAAAAGAGACAGTGTATCTTTGTTATCTTTTAGTAAGCTTGTGAAAGTTGAAGAGTTATGAATTTTATATAAATATGATTTAGTAGGATCTTTTTTAATTTTTTTTGCATAATAAAATACATAAACAATAGATATAAAAGTGCATATAATCCAGCCAACTAATCTATATATCATTCCATCATTAATAGAAATATTAGTTAATGTAGCACCTATACCTATTGAAAATGGATTTAAAACTGAAGCTAAGCTACCTGTTGCTGCGCCTAAAAATATAATAGATAATGCTACAAGGGCGTCAAAACCCATTGCTAAAACAAAAGGTATAATTATTCCATAAAAAGCTAAACCTTCTTCAAAAAAACCAATAATACTTCCTAACGCAGAAAAAAGAAGCATTAAAAATGGTATTAATATTATTGCTCTGTTTTTAAGTTTTTTGATGAGAATAGATAAGGCGGTGTGAATTGCTTTAGTTTTTAAAATCACTCCATAGGACCCACCCACAATTAGTAAATATGCTATAATTTCTATAGCACTTACAATTCCTTTAAAAAAAGATGTAGCAATGCTCTCTACCCCCTGATGTACGCTTTCAACATGGTGGTAGGTATTTGCAACTACAACTTCTTTATTTAATTTAGAATTATAAACTCTATCATACTTACCTGCAGGTAATACCCAAGTTAATATACTAAATATAATAATTAATATAAAAACTAAAGTATAAGCACTAGGTATTTTCAAAACCATAGTTTTTAACCTTAAATGCAATTATCAAACTCTACATAATAGCATATTTGCAGTTTTTTTCTATTCATAATTGTTTTTATATTAATTTATAATTTTTCATAATCTTCATTTGGTTTTAATAAATCTTTTAATTGTATTTCTATTTTTTTCAAAACAGAATTTTTATAATCTATTTTCATTTTATAAATCTCTACCTTCGTTGTTCTATAAACGTCATCTTTGCTATCATAATTGAAAGATATAGGTTTATTTCGCAATGCATCTATAACATTATACAAAATTTTTCTATCTTTTTCTGATATATTAACCCCACAATATATAGCTTTTATTTTAGGAGCATTTAGTTTGTGTCTAATTAATTTGAATTCTTTTTTATCATTATGGTAATATATAAAACGATATTCTTTTTCATATTTCCACATTAGTGCTTTTAACAAATATAAACTTTCATAATTTACCCTAGCTATTTCATCTTTGACTTTACTATTTATAAATTCATAAAAATTTGTAATAATTTTTGTAGCATCAATATTTTTATCTATATACTTTACTTTTTCAAAATAGTTTTCCTGTGTTTTTACTCTAGGATATTTTACTGTGGGTAAATAATCTTTCATTTTATATTCTATGCAAATCCCTTTGTGGTTATCTGCATAATGAGCCCACATTATATTTCGCGTTATATCAACATTTGATAAACAGTATATAAAAACACTATTTTTAAAAAGTTGAGTAACTTGTTTTTCTGTTATTTTCATAATGGTTTCATTTTTTGCTTTAATTATTTCAGAATTTTTCTCATAGTTTCTATTTACTATTTCAATTAACTCTAATTTTAGTTTTTTTGAGTTTTTGATATGTATATAAGGATCAAAAGGATCATTAAAAAGTTTAGCTTTAGATGAATAAAAACATCCTGATAAAATATCTGATATACAATGTTTATTCAATGTTCTGTATTTGAATAAGGTTTCTGGTGTTTCTGGTTTTTGCTTTGTATAAGGTACAAAAATTTTTTGTTGAGAAGTATTTTTATTCATGACTTCTTTTTCTTCATCTTCAACTGTCATAATTTTTCCTAGTTTCTATAATGTTGTCATTTATATAAAAAAAGCTTTCAAGTAATATTAAATAAAATATTACTTGAAAGCTAATTAATAAAATATAAAAATTTACCTTGGTAAATTATATATATTTGTTAAAGCACACTTATAATAGTTATAGTAAATACTATTACTATTTGGATTGCTAAAAGCGGTAATAAAAATTTCATCCATTTAATATACGGCACTTTTGCTATTGCTAAAGATGCCAATAAAATTGCAGATGCTGGAGAAAATAAATTAGCTAAACCACTTGCATATTGCAAAGATGTAACAATTGTTGAAAGTGGAACATGTAACATTTCTGCCAATGGTGCAGAAATTGGAATTGTTAAAACTACATGTCCTGAACTTGAGGTTACAAGCGTTGCAAGTAATGTTTCAACAAACTGATTTATAACAACAAAAGATATTTTAGAAGAATTTTCAAAAAATGAATGCAAATAATATAATACTGAATCCATTATATTACCATCTATAGCTATTAATACTATTGCTCTTGATAACCCAACTAAAATTGCTGGTGCTAATAAATCTTTAGCGCCTTCTAAAAAAGAGTCCCAAAATTTATCTTCTTTTTCTCTAGTAATTATTGCAGATATAAAGGCAAGACCTAAAAATACCATAGACATTTGAGCAAAATCCCATTCTAAAGCTGTGATACCATAGGCTAAAACACCGCTCATACATAAAAATAATATAGCTATTATTTTTTTATCTAAAGTTAATTTTGGTATATCTTTTCCATCTTTATTTATTGTTTCTAAATTTGAAAATGTTGAAGCATTATGAATTCCATATACATATGATTTAGTTGGATCTTTTTTTATTCTTCTTGCATACCAAAGAACATAAGCAATCGATACTGATGTACAAATAACCCAACCTGCTAACCTATACCACATACCTTCTTGCACAGAAATATGAGCTACTGCAGAACCAAGCCCTATAGAAAATGGATTAACTGTAGATGCTAAAACCCCTGTACCTGCTCCTAAAAATATAATGGAAAGTGCTAATATAGAATCATAACCCATTGCAAGCACAACAGGTATCATAATTCCATAAAAAGCAACTGTCTCTTCACAACAACCATTTATAGTTCCTAAAGCTGAAAATAATATCATTAGAAATGGTATAAGAAGAAACGCTTTTTTATCGAGTTTTTGTATCAAAACACCCAAAGCACTATGAATAGCTTTTGTTTTAAATATAACACCATAAGAACCACCTATTATAATTACATATGCAATAATTTCAGATGCACTTACTAGACCTTTAAAAAATGACGTTATTATACTTTCAAAACCTTGTGGTGTCTTTTCTATTTGTTTATATGTTCCTGCAACTATAACTTCCCTATCTACACTACTATCATATACCCTATCGTATTTACCTGCTGGTAAAATCCATGTTAAAATACTAACAAGTATTATCAATATAAATATAAGTGTATATGCACTAGGTACTTTCATTTGTATTCCTCAGTTGATAGTTGCAAATTGATATTATTTAATAATATATTGTTTATTATCAGATTGAAATAAATATTTTAATCTGCAATAAATATTAAAATATTATGAATTAAAAACCTCGATTTAAAATCATCCTTAAGATTACTTCATTTGTAGACCTTTTGAATTTTGATGATAAAGATGCTATTGTTTGAATAAATCTTTTACCAGTTATACACTCTATATTTGTATTTGATATAGATAAATTAACTCCATAATGTAATACATTACCAACACCATCTTCTCTGTAAACTATATTCAATGGTACATAATTATTTTTAGCTTCTGTCACTGTTCTAATACTAGATTTCAAATAAATATTGTGCAGTAAATTTTCAACCCCAAAAGGATTGTTAAATTTCACCATTGTATCAATCTTATTTGCAATATTCACATCAAAAACTATACTATTACCTAACGCGAAATTATTACAAAAACTTAAATAGTTTCCTGTTTCATCAAAAGCAACTTGTCCTATATAGATTCTATTTACTGATTTATTGCTATTTGTGTACATTGTTAAAGAAGGAATATGAAAGTAATCACCTTTGAAATTATATTTATCTAAAATAAACATAGAATTATTTATATTTGGAAATGAATACAAATATAAAGGTTTATTTTCTGTACAACCTAATATTATATTATTATCCTCTTGCAATTCTAAGTATATATATAATATTTCTGTAGTCATTTTTGCATTTAAGAATAAATTTTGTTCTATTTTCTTGATAATTGTTTGTCTATTATTAGAAAATGAGACAATAAATGGAGTTTCTGCACTTGCTGTAAGAATTAATTCGTAAGGTTTTGATGTATTAGACAGAAAATCTGTATAACCTTGCATATTGGTTTTAGCAGAAATAATTGCATGACATAAAGTAATATATTGTTCATTGTTATTTGAAGTGATATGTTGAGATTTAACTTCTAATTCCTGTATTTTAGATATCAAGCTGCTTTCATTTTGCCTTAAAGCTAATATTTTAGTATTAAAGCTTTCTTGTACATTTTGTAAAGTTCTAAAACTATTATACAAAAATTCAAAAGCTTCAGAGGCATTTACTACATTTTTCATATTTGGATTTTTATAAATAATCTTATCACATGAAAAAACTGTTATTTCATCAGAAGTATTAGGATTTTTTACGATACTTTTATTTTCAGAATCTGGAAGACTTATATTTTCTTTAACATTAGGAAAATAGTTTTTATCGAAATTATTTAATCTATGCTTTAAATCATCAATATTTTCTATTATATAATTTATATTCTTGTCACTATTTACAATATTACCATTTTTATCCCAACACAATATTTTATCTTGTTGTGGATTGGGTAAAAACACATTATACTTTGTTTCAAAAGTTGACTTTATAGAATGTTTTAATAATTTATATAGAATGCTTTGATTTTTGATTATGTTATCTAATTCTAAGTTTAAATGATGTGCAGAAATTTGGCTTTGATTTTGAAATTTAGTTTGTCTTTTAATATCAGCAATCAAAATTATAGTCAATATAGACGGATTATCTTTTTCCCCTATATTTTCAACAAATGTTATATTTTGATTATCAAATCCAATATTATTTACTACATAATTATTGGGATCAATTAAAATATTGTTTATGTATACTTCAATATCTTCTTTTTTTGTAATAACCAAAGAAAATTTTATTATTTTTTCGTCCTTACAAACATAAGATATATAACTTATATTTGTCATTTTACCTCTAATATTTTATATGTTTTATATGACTAGCTTTGAGAACCAACTTGAAATTGTTCCTAAAGTATTTGTGAAATTAGCAATTTTATTGGATTCATTTCTATGAAAAGCTTTTTTCATATTTGATATGTATGTATTTTGTAAATCTTCTTCTTTATTTAAAAAATTTTTATTTATAAGATCTAAATTATCTTCCATTTTAGATTTTTTTTGATCGTAAACTTCTTTGTAAGTTCCTCCATAAGCAATACCTGAATTATTTATTTTTTGTTTAGAAGTTTCTAAACCATTCTTTTGCAATGCAGATTTTATATTATCTTCTTTTAAATCTACATTTCTATTTTTTAAATCTTCGTAATATTTAAATATTTCTTCATAATTTGTTAACATTGTTACCCTTAAATTGATTTTTTATTTTGTTTTGCAGATTTTACATATTTATATATATTGTCAAACCACATATACACAAATTGTTACTAGATTTTTGACTAATCACTATTTGTTCATTCTTTGATATATTCCAAAAAGGATGAACTATAATAAACCCACTATTATTTGAATAATTATTTAACTTATCAACAGTCAAATTAGATATAATATTACTTTCATCACTGTTAGAAATACTTATATTAGTAGAATTAATAGTATTTAGTATGATTGATTTTATGCTTTTATCTAAATGTAAACTAAACTGTATCTCTGGTAAATTAATACAGGGAGATTTATAAATAGACAGATAACTATATCCTACTAACACCTCATCAGAGCTAAGTGCATAATTAGATAAACAAGCTTCTCCATTATTAATAAAAACATCATTAAACTCTTCTCTTGAATGAGTATTCAATACTATGATTTTTTGTTTGTTATATATTTCATTCACCTGTAGAATTCCATTCTTTATATAAGCTTTGCTTTTACAATCCAAGTAAGAATTTTTTTGTAAATAACAATTGTATATTTCATTTAAATATAAATATTCTAAAGAAGTAACTGTACTCTCTCTGTTTACAATTAATAATAAATAAAAATCATCATACATATAAGAACTTGTTATATCTTGAATATTTCCAAATAAATCATGAGAACTCCATGCAAAATTTCCTTCTATAATTGATGCACTTAATAAAGTACCATCTTCTAATATTACCCATAAAATATAAAAAGGTTCTTTCGTTAGATAAATACGTTTAATTTTGTATTTAAATAAATGTACAGCTGATGTATTTATTTTTAATATTCCAATCATGGTTTCTTGGCTAATATCTGTTATATAAATGTTTTTTTTGGAACAATCTGTAAAAATTATACCGATATCAGAATATATACATAAATTAGAACAATCATTAGAAGATACCTGTTTGACTATTATATTATATGGAGATAAAGACTGATTGGGATCTTGTCTTAAAATTGCATAAACCCCCTTTTCACTTCCAACTAAAACAGAATTTTTGCTAGTTGCTAACCAATTATTGTTATAACTATTTGCAATATTAAAACATATAGCACTATCATAAAGAACACTATCTATACTGATATTTGTATTTTTGTCTCTTAGTATTTCTGTATCTGAAAAATCTAAAAGTTTCCCATATTTAGAAATATAAACTGAGCTTGAATGTGCAAAACCTCCTATCAAATACAATCTGTTTTCAAATAATAGTGCTTGTTTGGGAAAACCAACGCTTTTTGCAAACACACTCAATTTAAAAATATTATTATTACCTTCTACAAGTGGGGTTATTATTTCAGCTTCAACTAAATTACTATCCAGAACTCTTCTTATTCTTGCAGAACCCCAAGTTTGTCCTTGCTTTATTTTTATACATCTCGCTTTATCATGAAAAACAAAAATATTTTTGCTTGCCTTAATTTTTATAATTTTTTTTTCGTAATTTAGGTAACTAATATCCAACGATACTCCCTGTCCATATTCATTTAAATATGGACCATCTATGAAGTATAGCTCGTTTATTGTTGCTTCAAATTCTTTATCAAATTTTAAAATAGCAGGATGACAATTTTCACTGAAAATATAAAATTCTTGTTTTTCTGAACTATACACTATTGATAAACTTTTTGATAAAGATGAACCGTCAAAGTATGTTGAAAGTGTTTGTTTATTAAACTCTTCTAAATTTACAAAAACATATATTTCTAATAGATGATCATAAAAATTTAAAATTATACTTTTATTTTCTAACTCAAAAGAAAACATTTTTACTGGTGTACTATCTAAACTAGTAATATTGTTTGTACCAGGTCTTCGTACTATATTTTTATTATTATCTACAATCATATTTAATAATTTATAAGAACTATTTGCTAAATTGTGAGTTTGATTTTTCATTATAATATGTTGTGATACTTCACCTTTAGAAAAATCTGAAATTTCTATATTATAATTTTTCATATTATCTCCTACTTAAAATCCAACTTGTCTCTTCTTCTACATCCTTTATTACTCCTCTTATATTTCCTTTTTGAGCGTCTAAATTAGCAATTTTTTTGAACTCTATATCAAACCTTTTCAAAATATAATTTAGAAAGTTTGTATCATTATGTAAAGCCATGGACATATTACAGGCTAATTTTATTGCTATTAACTTACTTATATTTATTGGTATTTCATTGTCTTCTAACTTATAAATATAACGCATGATTATGGGAGAAAAGTTACAAGCTATAATTTCATGATTATTGTAATATTCATTAGTACCATTGATTGAAATAATTTCTAGGCAATTTTTAGGTAATATATAATAATTTTGATATAAATTACTTAAATCATAATTCAAAGAACTATTTTTTATTGGTTTTAGTGATATTTCTCTTATTGTTGATTTAAATGGATAGCTACTTAAAACTTCAATTTTACTTAGTTCATACCAAAATTTACATAAAGAACTTTCCTTATTAGTATCTTCAAAAGAAATAATAGAATTTAAACCAATATAGGAAAGGGCAATATTACATATTAATAAAGCTTGATTATTACTTGATATGATCATTTTACCTACTTTATATATTTTATATTCTAATATCTTACATAATAGAAAATCATATATTTAATTATTTATTATTAACATTATTCAGCACATAAAAGTTTAACAACTTTTTTTTCATCCATTCTAACAGCTCCAGAAGATATAGATGCATAAACTTGAGTTGCCATTCTTTTATCCGTTCTTACAGATATATCTGTTCTTATTTCTCCCGTTTTAGCAAGTAAAATACCACTTTTAGCAAAACATAATATTGCTCTATCTGTTTTTTTATCTGCTCCAGATCTTTTTACATTTGGTAAAATTTTTGAAGATATACGTATAAATTTAAAGCCCATAAAAGTGTTTACTTTACCACTAACTAATGCTTTTACTGTATTGTAATCATCAGATGTTACTTCTGTTGTTCTCAATAAATCTGATATTTGTTTAGATGTAACTACACAATATTGCTCTTCATCATCGTCAACATCTGCATCATCCAAAATTTCTCTTGCTAATCTTAATTTTTCTATGGTCAAACCTGTTGGATCTTGAGATGCTAATGCATCGTTATAATTATTATTTATTATTTGTGATTGAGGTAAGTCTATCAAAGTTTCCCCTTTAGAACCTGTTGATGCTTTTCCAAATGCAGCTTCTATAATTCTTACATCTACTCTTCTACCTAAAGCATAAGCTGCATTTAATGCATATGCAGAACTTGGGTCATATAGAAATTTTAATTGATCTTCTTTATCTATTAAATCACCCCAATCTGATGTAATTAGCTGAACCATTCGTCTATCAAATGGAGTACTTATTAATGGTGTATCGCTATGACGAACATCTATATCAATAGCTTCTGTGGGTGCTATTTGATCGTAGAAATATCTTTGTTGACTTTGTATTTCTTGTCTTACACAATCAGATAATTTTGAACCTTTTTGTTGTATATTCAAAGTAACCGCATGATTGTAACCTTCTTTCAATGCTGATGAAATATCCATATTTTCTTTCCTTATTTTTATTTATTTTGATTATATTTTTGTATAAAATACATTATTTTTTAGCAATAATACTATTTAATGCATTTAATTCTGATAAAAGAGCATTATGCATGTAATGACCTTTATTTGATAATATAGATAAATTATCTTTGTTTTCTGTTAAAGCTCTTCTTTTTATTAATGCTTCATCTTTATTCAAAGAAGACGAATTATGATTAGTTGAATGTAAACTATCTTCCGATAGAATTTGTCCTAAATTTAATAATTTACTAAAGAACTCTACTAAATTATTTACATGCTCATCTACTAAGTTTTCTAATTTTAACCAACTCATTGCTCTTTTAACATATGTCATATTTTTATCAAAATCATCTTGCCATATGTTTTTCAAAGTAATTTGTAAATTATTATATTTAGTTTCATTTTTTAAAATGTTATCTTCTTTATCCCCATTACTATCTGAATTTTTGAGTTTATTTGTAGTTTTGATAATTTTATCTATTAGTTTTAAAAGAACTTTTTGTGCTATAAGACTTACATTTTCTTCTTCAAAAATTTTATTCAATAAATTTATTATACTTTCTGGAATTTCCATGTTTCCTGACTTATTTTCTACATTATTATCCTTTTCTATATCTTTATTTATTTCTTTTAAAATTTCTTTTTTTTCTATATTGTCTTGTTTTAATGTGTTATTTAACATTTTTATTAATACCTTGCTTTATTGTTTATTGTTATTTTTATTTTCAATCAGAAAATTTAAGATTATTTTCAAAAACAACCTTTTCTAAATCTAAGTTAGCCATTTCAATAATATGTAAAAATACATCTCTAGCACCTTCATTAAATGCCGTTTGATATTCATCTTTAGGAACAAAGCTTGTTTTTCTTACATTACAATAAACACTCAAATCATGTAAAACATAATTTATATCTTTATTACTTTGGTCACCTAATACAGCCCTCCATGCTAAATTTGCATCTTTAGATTTATTTTTGAAAAGACTTTTTATCCAAAACACTCCATTTCTCATTTTTTTATACCAATAGTAATTTTATTAATAATTAATAGGTTATTTATTTTCTATTTTATCTATAGATTTAAAAATACCTTCTGGCACCCCATTACCTTCTGCAATTTTTTTTATAACTTCTTTCCAATCGATGATATCTACAACTTCTGGATCAAACGACTTTGTTATTTGAATACAATGCTGTAAATTTTGCAAACCTATACTATCTAACATTTTTTGATATCTGTTCCACGGACCTACAAATTGAATTTCTACATCTTTATCTTCTAATTCAAATTTTGGCTCAGGTATCAAATTTAATCTTTTCAAAGTAAAATACTGTCTTAACAAAAGAGGATACAAAAATTCACTTTGTAATTTAGCAATTTTAAAACCTAACATTCTTAATTTTTGTTCATTTACAGATAATACTTCTGTTGCTGTTGCTGAGTACGAATAAGAAAATAAAAGTAAAGAATTATAAAAAGCTTCTCTTACAGCTTTTTGTTTTTGATTTTGTAGTTCATTGGAATATGATAAATTACTTTCTAAGTTAAGAGGTTTTATTAAAGTTGCTCCAGAAACTGGATCTATTGCACCATAAATTATTCCTCCTGGGTTTGTTTTTATACCTTGAATAGCACTTTCATTTGGTGCTAAAATTGGAGGATCTACTTGTTTCTGAGCAGAAATTATTATTGTTTTACTAATTGCATTTAACATTTTTATATCTGCTAAAGCTGACATTGCTGGACTTTTGCCATATAAATCATTAGCTAATGTATTCCATCTTGAAATCATATATGGAAATTCATAATATCCTCCTATATGTAAAATACCTCCTGTATTTTCATCTAAATAACATGATAAAAATTTCATATTGGTTTTATTTTTAATATTACATTTATTAATAAAGTATGAGTAAGGGGCAACAATATGTATTATTTTATGATTTTTACTTTCTCCTTTTTTATAAATAGTTGATATTTCTATTGGTAAATTTTCCAATCCAAATAAATTTACTAAATTGGATGTAGAATAATTTAATTCTCTAATTACAGTGTCTATATTATTAAATAAATTAAGTATATAAGTTGTTTGTATAGGACAGCTTTTAAAACTTAACTTCAAATTATTTATTTCTTCCCCTAAATAAAAAACAGCTGTACCTAAACATACTAAATCTGAGTAAAATTCATGTGTTTTATGATAAAAACCACTTTCTGCATCTAGTAAATTTTCTCTCATTATTTTATTAACTAAGTTTATCCAATTTCGTAGTTCCTCTTTATCAATATTTTTAGTTTTTGTACTTTCTTTAACATTAAAATAAAACCAATTAGACGCAGAACTGCTTATTAAACCCCAAATACCAGATACTAAATATTCTGCAGATGATATTGCTGTTGTATCAAAAATTTCGTGAGATGTGCTAGTTAAGCTATCTTGAGGTCTTACATATAGTTCAATTTGTTTCCAAAAATCTTCTAAATCTGACCTATCTGACTTAGCTTTTTTATATAGAGCTAAAATTAAGTTAGAAATACTGGATTGATTGATATTTTGACTCATTCTTAATATCCTTGTTTATATTTTGTATTAATCACCAAGTAAAAGGATCATAAATATTATTTTTATTTTGCTCATAGCTAATAAAAGAATTATTTGAAATTTCTTTTATCATATCTGCAAAAGTTAAAACTGCTGCATCTGCCATATCACAAGAAGCTTTTAATCTTTTTTTTATATTTTCTTTAGCTTCTAGTTGAATTTGCCCATTGGAGTTAAAAAAATATTTAACAGATGAAATTTGAGTTAATAATTTTTCGTCTTTTATTATATAAGTTTTTTCTTCTTCTAAAAAAATACGCAACCTATCCCACATTTCCGCTCTTTTATTCAAATACCTAATGTTATTAGATGGTTTTTGAGAAAAATATATTAAATCTATTTTTTCTTTATAGCCTAATTCTACTAACCTATCGTAAATACCTATCCCACCGCCCATTGCATCTATATATATTTTATCTGGGTTAAAGTTTTTTATATGATTGATCAATATTCCACATATTTCCATTGTTGAAACATTTTTATATTGCTCATTTATATTAAATCCTAAAAAATTACCTACCTTGTCTATAATGCATGTTTTATCACTTCCTGTTGTTGCTACATCTACCCCTAAAATCCTAATTTTATACTTCATATCTTGAGTAAATTGGTATTTTATATCTTCTTTTTTAAATGAACTATTATCAATTGCATTTTTATAAGCTAAATGGCTGCTAATTAACATATTATCTTCAGAAGATAAAAATGCTTCTTTGACGCTTCCTGGAAATTCTTGTAAAAAACGAAGAGTAGGACCATTTTCTACATTGTTAGAGGTTTCTAAAACTAAATTCTGTTCATAAGCCCAAACAAGTTGTTTTTTCTTTAAGTTGTATTTTTTACCATAATTTATCCATTCTTTTGGCAGGCTTATTTTTCTTTTACTTTGGTAAACTATATGCCAATACCATGGTATAAAAATTAATTGAAATATAGAATTATTGTTATAAGAATCCATACACATATCATAAAATATACCGTTTGCACCTGAAGAAGTACTTTCTAAAATTATTGTAGAATTTTCTGTATCTGGGACAGCCATCAAAATTGAGCTTATATGGTTACTTCCATTGCTCCAAAAGGCAACTTCACTACCATGAAAAAAATTTATAGTGCTAGATCTTCCAACATCTTTACTTCCTGCTGTTGAAAATATTATAGAACTGTCATTATGTAAAAAAGCTATATTTTTGTTTATATTAAAACGCATTTTAGGTTTTATTTTTTTAGGTAATAAAGATAAATATCTAAAAATTATATCGAAAATATTATTTGTAGCACTTTGTCTATGAGCTAAAACTAAAGATCTGTAGCCTCTTTTTGTAAACATATTGTGTAAATTATATGCACTACATAACGTTGTACTACCTATTTGCCTGCCTTTTAATATCAATATACGTACTTTTCCAATTTTTCTTTTTTGCTCTTCTATTTTTTTATGTATATATTTTTGTTCTTTATTTAAAATAAACTTATCTATACTTTGGGATTTGCTTCTTATTTTCAACAAATAATTTACAAATTCAGGAAAGTTTTGCAATATAGGCTTTAAGTCAACATTTATTGTGCACATTTACCACCTATTAATCTAATATGGAATTTAATATTGAATCACTTTCTGATAATATACTTTTGTCAGACAGTTTTATTTTATAAGTCATAAGCATAAGGATAAGCTTTATATTATTGCTTAGTATATTATGATTTTCCTTCAAATATTTATTATTCATTCTTTGTAAATTGGTTATGGTTTTCTTTAATATTTTTATTTGCATATCTATAAAATTGATATCTTCAATGTTATTGATGAATTTTTTAGAAATCGTATCTGTCATAATAATTCTTCTATAAATATATTTTTTCTTATTCTTTAATAATAAAATTCTTACTTTAAACTTGCTAGTTTCAAAATTTCAGTTGAAAAATATAAAATTTTAAAGTTTTATATTCATATAATTCTAATTTTTAGCTTTAATATTGATGATATTTAAAATAATTGGTATGTTATTATATTGTTTTATAAATCATTAATAAGTTCAAAAAATGTTTTTGTTTGTATTGCTCTTACTAACTTGGGTAGTATTAGCTGGTAATGTAAATGTAAATTTACCTAATATTGCAGGTATTATTAGTATTTTTTTGTGTATTGTTGTTTACAGAAGAGCTAAGCGTTTATCTCCTAGGAATATTCACTTTACTTTGAATATAAAAGAATTTTCACTTTATATTCCAGTTCTTTTGATTGATATAATAATAAGTAATATAAATGTAGCTAAAGATGTATTAAAAAACCACTCTAAACCCAGAATTATTGAAATTGCTAATAATTTTAAATATAATTCGGCATCTGCATGTTATTGTGTATCTGTGATACTTACTCCAGGTTCAGTAGTATTACATGAGAATTCAGAAAGGTTTTTAGTACATGTATTAGATAGTACTACAGGTAGAAGCATTCTGAGTAAATCTTTAGTTAAAAGAATTGAAAAAATGACTTTAAATGCTGATAAAGCTAAGTAATACTTCTAATATTTAATTTATAGCATGTGTAAAATAATTAATAAAATATGATATGATAACAAAATGAATCTTATATATACTGTATCTTTGCTTATTTTAGGTTTACTTATGTGTATTTGTGCTGTGCTATTTCTTGTGAGAAAATCACTGACAGCAAAACTACAGATCTCATTACCTTTTAATACCTTGGCAATTATGTTTATGAGTGTATATTTTTATTCTAAAAACCAATCAAATTTTTTAGATATCACTATTTTATATGCTTTATTAAGCTATGTCTCTATTTTGGCATTTTGTAAATATTATAAGATGCATGTATCAAAAGTAAAAAGAAGAGAAACCTCATCAACAAAAATAAATAAAACTAAATAATATAAAACAATCAGTGAGCCATGTTAACTATAATTTTACAAATTTTAAGTACAATTTTCATATCAGTTGGATTATGCTTTTGTTCAATCTCAATTTTAGGTTTAATAAGAATGCCTGATATATATACTAAACAACATGCTTTATCTCTGATAGATGGTGGGGGATCCATATTTTTATTTATTGGTATAGCTTTTAGCTCAAACACACCTCTTCTTGCTTTTAAAGCGATTTTATTAGCTACAATCATACTAATTATGAGTGCCCCTATAACTTATGCTTTTATGCAAATTGTTATTAGAAAAGATAGACCTAAATTGAACAATAAATCTAAAGATATTTAGAATGCTTATATTAATACTGTACTTTATACTAATTTTACTGCTGTTATCTTTATTATTTATTGATAATTTTATACAAATAATATTAGTTCTTGGTTTTATATCTGTGTGTTGTGTTTTGTTATATACACGCACTCATGCTATTGACGTTGCTTTTACTGAAGCTGCTATAGGTGCAGGTATCTCTACTGCTTTAACTTTAATAATTGTTCATTTAACTAAAAGTTATAAACCCTATTATTATACAAAAAAAAGTTCAAAGAAATTTATAAGATTATTAAAAATATCAGCTAAAACTTTGATATTTCTAATATTAGCTACAATTTTTATATATTCAATATCCTATATACCTTTGTTTGGCCAAATTGGTAATCCAGTACATAACGAACTTTCAGATTATTATATTCAGAATAGTTATAATAAATTTGATATACCTAATATTGTAACAATGATATTAGGATCTTTTAGAGGCTTTGATACTATGGGTGAAACTATAGTAGTATTTCTTGCTGCATTAGGAGTATATTTAGTTTTGAAATCTCCTTTTTATATTGTTGAAGAACAAGAAATATTAAGTAAAGAAGAAGAAGATGAAATCTCAAGTAATTATTCAGATTTTGCATTTAAATCACACATTATTTTACCTGACATAGAATTAATAAAAAGAACTTCAAAAAATGAAGCTATAAAATCAGATATAGTTCTATATTCTACTTTGTTTCTTTTAATTCCTATTATTTTTATTTTCGGTAGTTATGTTCAATTTTATGGAGATTATGGTCCAGGAGGAGGTTTTCAAGCTGGAGTTATTCTATCTTCAATTTATATATTAATAACAATATTATTAGGTTATAAATCAGCAAGTGCTTTTTTACCTACTTCATTATTGATAAAATTATTATCAATAGGTTGTTTTATATATATTACAACTGGTATTATTACTTTAATATTAGGCGGAAAATTTTTAGATTACTACGTTTTTGGTAGTAATTTTAATCATGCTTATCATTATGGTCTTTTATCTATAGAATTAGGAGTATGTATAACTGTTTTTGCTTCTATGTGTATTATGGTAGGACAATTTTATAGTTTATTGAAAATATCTACAACATCTTATAAAAGTGACAAAGATATAATAAAAGAAAATACAAATCAAGTGGTAAAAAAAGATAAAAGAAATAAAAAAAATAATTATAATTTAAAAAGAAAAACATATGGAAAATAATAATTTAATATCTTATGTTTGGTATTTATCTGCTTTAATATATAACTATCCTTATATTCTAACTGTGGTTTTTATTTTAGTTGGCTTGTACCTTATATTAAATGGTGTGAGTTTATTAAAAAAAATAATTGGTTTAAACCTAATACAAACTGGCGTAATAATTTTTTATATATTAGCTGCCTATATACATAAATCTAATCCTCCTATTTTAACAAATAAAGGAACAAATATTGATCTTGTATCAAATCCAGTACCTCAAGTTTTGATGCTTACGGCTATCGTTGTTGGAATTGCAACAACAGCTTTAGGATATGCATTACTTTATAAAATATACTTAAATTATGGAACTCTGCAAGAAGATAGACTATCTGAAAAATTAAAAAACAAGTAAAATGAAACGTAGTCTTAATAATTATATAAAACTAATAACATAAAAGAATAATATATGGAAATAATAACCTATACACAACAATACTTACCTTTATTGATAGCTTTACCTTTATTTATTGCTACAGCTTTGATATTTATAACTAGTAAAAAACTTAATTATTATATTACTTTATTAACTTTTGCTTGTTTATTTATAATAAGTTTTTCAATAATGCTAAACTATAATTTCGTACCTATAAAATATAATATTGGTAACTTTGCTCCTCCGTTTGGTATAGAATTGCAACTAAACGGGTTAAATTTGTTATTTATATGTTTGATTAGTTTTATAAGTTTTTGTATTGGTATATGGAATTATAAATTTCTCGTTTTACCTACCATAAATATCCCCATTCATATAATAAACAGTATATTTATCATATGTTTATCAGGCTATATAGGAATGTTACTTACAAATGATATGTTCAACTTATTTGTTTTTCTAGAAATAGTTTCAATTTGCACATATATTCTGATATCACTTGGAGAAAAAAAACAAAGTTTTCTGACATCTTTTAATTATTTACTTGTAGGGTCATTAGCAACTACTTTTTACATGTTTGGAATAGGAATATTTTACATAATATATGGAACTTTGAATTTTGATATTTTGATTGAACAAATGCAAAATATTTCAGTAGATAACCCAATCCTAATATTAGGATATGTTCTTATTCTATTAAGTTTAATAATAAAAATCGGATTATATCCAGCATGTTACCTTGTAACAAATTATTATAGTACATCTTATTATTCTGTAGCTGCATTTTTATCTGGAACTGCAACTAAAGTATTCATATATATTTTTATAAAAATGGTTGTTTTTACATTTTCTATAAATAAAATATTACATACTAGTATTGTCTTAAAATTTATTATGATACTTGGATTTATATCTATATTTTTAGGAGCTTTCCGAGCTATCAAAACACATAATATAAAGCATTTATTAGCATATTCTTCTATTTCGCAAATAGGAACTATAATGGTTGCAGTTTGTATATTGAATTTAGAAACTCTTTTAGCTACTTATTATTTGATTATTTCTCATGCTATTGTAAAAACTGGATTGTTTTTGTGCATAGGGATTTTATACAACAAATACCAAACTGATAGTATCGTAAAACTAAAAGGCACGGCTCGTGAACATAAATTTTTACTTTTAGTTATAGTAGTATTAGCTTTTTCTTTGGCTGGATTTCCTATGACATCAATCTTTTGGGGAAAGTTATACTTATTAACTGGGAGTTTGATGTATGATAATTTGTTTGCCTTTATTCTTATAGTTTTAAGTTCTGTTTTATCTTTCATTTATTCTTGGAGATTAATATTTAATGTCCATTATATAAGAGAAAGTAATAAGGATAAAGATATAATAAAATCAATGGGAAAATCACGAAATATTCATTTTTCTATGTATGTTTCTATATTTTTTATACTAACAGCAAATATTATATTATCATTGTTCCCAACATATATGCTGAATATGATTTCAAAACTTATAACATTATCAATTAAATAACAGGATATATAATGAAAACTCATATTGCTTTGTTATTAAGTTTTTTAATACCATTTATTACTTCTCTTGTAGTTTTTATAACACGAAAATTTCCAAATCTTAGAGAAACTTTACAAATATTGTTTGCTTTTTTAGGTATTTGCTTTTCTTTACTATTGCTTATAATAAAAATTAATAATCAAGACATTTTTATAAATATAATAAAAGTGAGTAATCTTATTAATATTTCTTTATATTTAGATAGTTTAGGAATTCTGTTCTCTTTATTGGTCAACTTTTTATGGCTTTGTGCAATTATTTATTCAATCGGATACATGAGAAAGCATCATGAGAAAAATCAAGATAGATTTTATTGTTTTTTTTCATTAGCAATTGGTTGTACTCTTGGTATTGCCTACTCATATAATTTATATACTATGTTTATATTTTATGAATTATTAACCCTATCTACAATTCCACTTGTAGCACATAATTTATATAGTCGAGATATAAAAAGTATAAACACATATATTTTTACTTTGATAACAACATCTATGTTGTTTTTTTTACCTGCAATTATTCTTACGTCAATTTATGGAGGAACTACCAACTTTATTGCAGACGGAATTTTTGTAACAAAAAATGTACCTACTAGCATAATAACTATTATTATATTATTATTTCTTTTTGGAATTGCTAAAGTAGGTCTTATGCCTTTTCATAAATGGCTACCCTCTGCAATGATAGCTCCAACTCCTGTATCTGCTTTATTACATGCTGTTGCTGTTGTAAAAAGTGGTGCTTTTATATTGATAAAAGTATTCTTATTTATTTTTGGATATAAATATCTAAGTGATATTTTTTATAAAGATGGTGGAATAAATTGGTTATTAATTATTCCTTCAATAAGTTTGTTATTAGCTTCTATGATTGCTATATATCAAAATAACATTAAAAAGCTTTTAGCATATTCAACTATAGCTCAATTATCTTACATAGTATTAGGTTGTTTATTATTCAGCTCCTACTCTATGTTAGGTGCAGTGTTTCAACTTATAGCACATGCTTTTGCAAAAATTACATTGTTTTTTGCTGCTGGATCTTTGATTGTAAATGCTGAAAAAAACAATGTAAATGAACTTGTAGGAATAGCAAGTAAATTGCCAATAACTATGATAGCTTTTAGTATTGGGGCTTTATCAATAATAGGATTTCCTTTAACAGGTGGCTTTATAACAAAATGGTATTTGATTCTAGGAGCTATAGATAAAGAACAAACTTTTATATTATTTGTATTGATTGCTTCTTCATTATTAAACAGTATTTATTTTATACCAATAATATATAAAGCCTTTTTTCTACCATATAATGGAAGAAATAAAAATATAACTTCTAATATTTTTATGAATAGTGCTATGATAATCACTTCTATTTGCACAATAATAATTACTTTTTATGGTGATTTAATAACTAAAATATTAACAATTTAACAGAAAAGATGATTGTATAATGATTTCTTTATATTTAATAATACCTTTATATCTAATTGGAATTATATCTATTATTTTAAATAACTATAGATATAATTACTTGTTTATAGTGTTGTCTATTATTTCTGCACTAATTTTTTCTTTTTTAGCTATTGATAATCAATATTTTAACTTATCTACTTCCATAACAGGTATAAAAAGTAGCTTGGCCTCAACTGAAATAGTTTTCATTACAACTTTTTTGATGGGTATGTTTTTCGTTTTGATACAACCAAAATCTTTAAAACCTAATGAGTTAGGCCTATTATTGATTTATTTTGCATCTTCAATTGCAGCAATTTTTTCTACTAATCTAATTTATATGTTAGTTTTTTGGGAAATTTTATCTTTATCAGGATCTATGATTGTTTCTTTGGGACAAGTTGGATCTAATTTGCAATCTAATAATTCTGGTATCAGGTATTTCATAATACATTTAATTTCGGGAAGTTGCCTATTGGTTGGTATTGCAGGATATTATTTTATATATAATAGCTTATCTATTGATAATTTTTATTTAAATAATATATATTCTTATTTTATGCTAGCTGGTATTTTAATAAATATTGGAATTCCCCCTTTATCTTCTTGGTTAATTAATGGGTATAGTAGTTGTTCACCTATTTCTGCAATTTTCTTATCAATATATACAACTAAAACCGCTTTTTTTATACTAATTACTATGTTTTTTGGATTTAATATATTAATTTATATTGGTATTATACTTGTAGTTTATTCAATATTTTTCTGTTTAATTGAAACCAACATAAGAAAAGTATTAGGATATGCTATTATTCATCAATTAGGGCTTGCTATAATAGCAATTTCACAAGTTAATAATTCTATTGACGCAGGAATTGTTACATCATATGTATATGCTGGTGTATATTATAAAATAATTTTTTTCATGATTGTAGCTATATTGATAAATTCTTATAAGACAACTAATTTATATATATTAAGTAGATCAATTAATGCCAAATCTCCTTTAGGTATCTTATTAATTATTGCATCTTTACAGGCATTAGGAGCGCCATTTACTTCAGGTTTTATTTCTAAAAATCATATTTCGAACTTAGTTGAAAATTTACCTTATACTTGGATGATGTATTTTTGGCTTATATCTTCTGCTGCTGTATCTTTGAATGTTGGTATAAAAATCCCATATTCATTATTAAATTTTAGAAACACAGCACATAATATTGATTTTCAAAAAGGAAGATTATCATTATTTGCCTTCGCATTACTTGTATTACAGACATCTTTCTTTTATCCTTCATTTAAATTAATAAATCAAGATACAATTTTACATTCGTTAGAAATAATTCTTATGAATATTGCTATATTTCTATTAGCACAAAAATTATTATGCAGAAAAGAGAGAAAAATATTTAGTTTAATACAAAATTTTAGTATTGACGTAAAATCTACAATATATGCAACATTGAAGCATATTATGAATATAAACTACACTAATAATATTAGTTTATGTGGTAGATACATATATTCTACTATTTCTAAAATACCTTACAATAAATATGCTGATATTTCAATAATGGTATTTAGTTTGCTAATAATATTTATTATATTATACGGTCTAATTTTTATGCAGTTTATTTTTACTAGTTAAAATATTAACACAGATCTGTCACTTATTTTGTATATTATTATTGATGATATTTTCTATGTATTCTAATGCTTGATATGCATATTTTTCATAAAAAGATAATTTTAAATCTTCCAATATTATTTTGGCAATATTATAAATACCAATTTGATCTTTTTGTCCTTGCATTCTGAAATTATCATTTTCTTTTATTTTTATTGGTTTTAATAACAAAAATGTTGTATCACTAAAATAACCATCAGCTGACAATTCTGTAACTAAACTTAATACTTGCTCATATAAATGATTATTTATATAAAAATTACTATCTAATTCAAAATATTTTAAATAATACAAAACATCTACTATACATCTATCAAAAAGCCATGGTTTATTATTATCTAATAAATGTTGCACTTTAGCCATTCCGTAATACAAATATGCCAATGAAAATTCCGAGAAAGCATAATTATTCACCTTATCTGATTTAAAATAAAAATTTGGTTCCAAAGATAAAGATCTAACAAGTTCACCCATTATATTAATATTTTTATTATTTTTATATTTTTTTATGATAGTTGTTTTCCCACTATAATAGGTACCTGTTAAAATGATTTTCATACTAAATAAACCAATCTTAAAATTAAATATTAAATATAAATTAAGTTATTATACACGATATATTTAACCTTATTTGATAGATATAATTTTTTATAAATATTATGATATATCATGTACTTAATAATATTGAGGTAATCGATGAAGAAAATATTACTATTAATTTTAGTATCTTTATCTTTTTTTGGATGTGCAACAAAAAAAGAAATAAAACATATATCAGGAATAACTGTTCATAAATATAGTGTTAAATCTCTTATAGAAGAGGATAACAATCAAAAATGTACTATTCAGGTTTTTGGTGACAATAAAAAAGATAAAGATATAACTACTAACTTTCCATGCAGTCAGGTTAAATATTTCCAAGATCAAAATGAAAAAGATATATAATTATAAAACCAAATCTATAATCAGATTTGGTTTTATAATGTATTATTAGATTTTTATATTATTATAAAAATTTAATAATTTTTCAAATTCATGATCTCTCAGTATTGTTTTTCCATTTATTTTATTATGTGCTGTAGCTAAAGAACAATTTAGCATACTAGCTATAATTTTCAGGGGTACTTTCTGCCTATTTTTTTCATAAAGGTTACGAAGTTCTTTGTTTTTCTTATTTTGAAAAGTTAGTATTTTTTTCAAGTTACGAATATTAAAAAACAAGTTTGAAAATAATTTTTCATAGTACATAGTTGAATTATCCTTTTTTTTATTTTATTATATTAATATTATGAACCAAATAGGAACAATAGTCAATATAATGAATAATATTAAACATATACGTAAAAATAAAAATATGACTCAATTTGATATATCAAAGCTAACAGGTATATCTAGAGTTCAAATTATGAGACTAGAAAATGGTACAAGAAGATTAAATCAAGATAATATAAACAAAATATCAAAAGCTTTAAACTGCAAACCAGAAGATTTGATCAGTAATGCTTACATAGAAAATCGGAATAATCAAAACTTTAATTACAAACAAATAGATGATATAGCATCAGTAAAATTATACAATAAAATATATTCTGAGAGTTCAGAGGGAAAAACTATACAAACTTTTGATGTTCCTAGCTCAGAACTGTATATCAATAAAAAAATAATAAAAGAAATATCGAACTCTGAACCTTCAAATTTAATATCTTTACAATATTTTGGTACCTCTATGAAACCAAAAATAGGGTATGGAGATTATATATTTATTGATATAACTGAAAATGAGGTTATAGAAGATGGTATTTATGCATTCTATTACAACAATGAATTTTATATTAGTGATATTCAAAAATTACCTAGTAAATATAAAATAATTCCTCATAATCATCTTCATGATCCATGGTATATAGAATTGACAAATATGATGAAACTTAAAATTATAGGAACTTTAAAAGCAAAAATTTCAAAAATATAATGATTATTATATTTTTATTTTTTAAATAAATATTTTAAAATTTTTTATCTTATATCTATATTGCTTATATATCCTTATTGGTTCATAATATGTTAAATAATTCTAAAAAAATAAAAATAAGGAAATTCAATGAAAGAAGATAATAGCAATATTTTAAAAAATTTATACGATAGTTACAAATCTTTAAAAGAACAATTTAATCAAGCAGTAGAATTTTATGAAAAATCACAGTTATCACAAATGCTAGCTATCACAGAACAGCAAATATGTCATCAACTACAAAAGGAAGACAAAGAATATTAATTTAATATTACAAAGAAAATTTACCCTAAAAAAAGAGGACCCTCCTTTTTACAAAAAAGGATCCTCCCAAAACAAAATAAAAACAAGGAATTCATATTATTCCATTTTAGTAGTGTTACGTCAAGTAAAAAGTTGATTTAACACTATTAAATATCAATAACTTCATTTTCTAAGCTTCCTTTTTCGAAATATAACATAATGTTATCTAAAGTTACCCCTGCTATATTATCCAAAGCCTCTACTGTAAAAAAGGCTTGATGAGAAGTTATTATTACATTTTTGAAACTAATTAATCTAGATAAAACTTCATCGTCAATACATGCTCCAGATGAATAATCTTCAAAGAAGTACCCGTTTTCATCTTCATATACATCTAAACCTACAGCGCCTATTTTACCAGATTTTAAGTTTTTCATTAATTCATTAGTATTTACAAGTCTTCCTCTACTTGTATTAATTATAACTACTCCATCTTTCATTTTAGCAATAGATTGATTATTTATCATATGATAATTTTCAGGGTTTGATGGACAATGTAATGCTATAATATCTGAATTTTTATACAAATTATCTAAATCTGTATATTCAAAGCCTATTTCTTTAGCTGCTTTATGATCTGGGTATAAATCATAAGCTATTACATTCATGCCAAAACCTTTACATATATTAATAAAAATTTTACCTATTTTACCTGTCCCTACAACTCCCATAGTTTTTTTATATAAATCAAAACCTAAAAGCCCAGAAATATCGAAATTCATTTCTCTAACTCTATTGTAAGCATGATGTATTTTTCTATTAACTGTACAAAGTAAGCTTATAGCATGCTCTGCAACAGCATAAGGAGAATATTGTGGTACTCTTACTACGGGTATTCCTAGCTCTTTAGCTGCTTTTAGGTCTACATTATTAAAACCTGCACATCTTAATGCTATAAGCTTAACTCCATTTTCTTTAAGAATTTCTAATATTTCTCTTGTTACATTATCGTTTACAAATACACATACAACATCACATCCTTTTGATAATGCTAAATTATCAAGGGAGATGTTAGCTCTATGAAATTGAACTGAAATTTTAGATTCGTCTGCTTTTTTTAAAAATACATCTTGGAAATATTTTTTTGAATCGTACATAATAACTTTAATCATGATACCTCACACATATAAAAGATATAAACTACACAGTAATTTATAAGTATTACTAATTTTATATTCATGTTTAAACAAATATCTATAAAATTTTCTTACTCAGTACTATTTTATTACAATGGTTAGTAAGCAACAACATATAAGTTTAAAAAATTAAAATTATTTTTAATTAATGTAAAAAGATGATACTTTTTATATTTTTACAGTATTAATATTTTACTTAACACATAAAATTTTTTTTGCAACCAGGCACAGCCATAATAATTTGTAATATTATAAAAAATATGATGTTATATAGCAAAATCATTGATGATTTATATCTGTTATAAAAAATAGTTAAGAAGATTTTTTTATCTAGTTTTATTTCATTACAATATTAGTAAGAAAGACTAATCTAGTGTAAAAATATATATCCTATATATATTTTTTTTCAAATTATGATTTCCCTAAATTAGAATCAATTATTGTAAATAGTGCCATAAAAATGTATAGATTTTAAATATTTATACTTCTTCTTTGCTTATTAATGATTTAAAAGAAAAGCTAACCAATATCAACATTAAAATAGCAAATACACTTTCTATAATATAAATTGTATTTATAGATATCTCTTTTTCATAAATATTTATCAATAAGTTTAAAAACAATATAAAAATACCGCTTATGCTATAACATATTCCTTGCATTTTTCCTTGCATCTTATTTTCAGTCAGATTTTGGGCTTGAGTTAAAATAATTGCCCAAGATGACATAGTATAACCAATAAAGAAATAAATTATTTCGGCTAATAATATATTATCTATTTGTGAGAATAATAGTAATCCAACAGCTAATATAATTGCCTGTAAAAATAAAACACCAAATACTTCAATATATCTACATAATGCAGGAGATATAAGACTTCCAAAGATTACCCCAATAGAAAATAAACCTTCAAAAATAGCAAAATCTTTAGCATTTGCATTAAAGTTAATTGTAATAAATGGAATAATTATAATAGGTAGCGTGCTTAACAAAATTATTACTAACATTTGGATTATATATATAGAAAATAAATGTTTATTTATACTTAAATATTCAAAAGCTAATTTATAATCATTTAGAAAAATTATGAATAAATTATCATTTTTTGTAGATGGTATTTTTTCATGCTTATAAAGCATCAATACATTACAAAAACCTGCTATTAAAAAAAACACACCTCCAAGTAACATTGTTAGTTTGTCTCCAAAAACATATAATAACCAACCTGACATTCCAATAGCTATAACACCACCAATTTCATAAAGCATATCCATTGTAGCATTAGCTATAAGTAGGTCTTTTTCAAGCACAATTTCTTTTATCATAGGTAAAGCAGCTGGCATGTAAAAAGACATAAAAATTCCCAAAACAAGAGCTAAATAATAAACATTAATATCAATAAAACCTATCAAACTAATATATAAAATAATTGCAAGCCCTCTTACGAAATTAGATAGAACAATAAGATATTTTCTGTTGTATCTATCTGCTATGAAACCAAATATTTGACCAAAAATTATACCAGGTAACCATAAACATAACATTAATATAGCAACAGATCCTACAGACTTTGTTTTTGAAAACATAGTCCAAGTTATCGTAATGTATAACAAACTATTACCAAAAGTTGCAAGCAAACCGCTTGTTGTGAATAATGCATAATTATAATTTCTAAATAAATTAAATCTAGATTTTAATTCTTGTAGAATCATTGCTTTACTTTCATAGTTATATTCATTTATTTGAAAAATTTATAAGCTTTTTGTATATCTAAAAATTCTGTAGCTTTATTATCGTGAATTACTATGAATTTATTACATACTTTTTCTATCAAATCTCTATCATGGCTTACAATTAGACACCCACCTGGAAAGTCTTGAAGAGCTTTTTTCAATTGCTGTTTTCCATAAATATCTAAATAGTTTGTAGGTTCATCTAAAATAAAAAAATTGGCTTGTAATAAAGATAAACATATAAACATTAATCTAGACTTTTCACCTAAACTTAATACGCTAAATGGTTTATTTAATTCTTCATAATTAAATCCTGAAGATATTAAACTATTAAATATGTTATCACTAGACATAGAAACCTTTATTTCATTAAAATATTGTTCAATAGTATCTAATAAATTTTTGGAAATATTCACTTGTTTTAAGTTTTGATCAAAATAACCTATTTTAGACTTAGAATGTATAAAAATATCTTTCTTATCTTTGTTATCACAATAAGTATTCCATAAAGATTTTATAAAAGTAGTTTTCCCAACACCATTATTACCTAAAATTGCAATTTTTTCTGATGGGTTAATATGTAATCTAGATATTTTATATAATGGATTGTCTGTAGAATTTTGAACAACAAAATTATTTATTTCTATAAGGGTATCAGCATTTAATTTTTCACCGCTAAATGAAAACCTCCATTTGATTTGATTATCAACTTTTTCAAGGTTTTCTTTTTTCTTTTCAATGTTCTTTTGCATTGATTTTGCTTTTTTTGAAAGTCCCTTACTTTGATGCTCTCTTCCCCATATGCAAGTCTTTTTGCACTTTTTTCTAAGCGATTAATTTCTTTAGACTTTGAGCTAAAAGTATGGATATTGGCATTATCTGTCTCTTCTAATTTTTCAATAGCTTGTATAAAAGATAATTTGAAACTATAAAAATGTTTATTTCTTAAAATCCAAGTTGATGAAGTTACATTATTTAATAAACGCTCATCATGTGAAACTAAAATAAAGCTTCCATTCCATAACTTTAAAAAATTTTCTAACCAAATAATAGTTGTGATATCTAGATGATTACTTGGTTCATCTAAAAGTAATACATTAGGTTGTTTATATATGGCTTTAGCTATTAATAATTTAGTTTTTTGTCCTTCACTAAAAGTATTTATAATTTTGCTAAAATCTATATTTTCAATTTGTAATTCTTGCATTATTATAGAAAATTGCCATTTATCAAAATTTTCATACTCTTTAGATAAAAAATCTTCTACAGATAAACAAGCATCCTCATTAGATATATCTTGCTGAATATGGGCTAAATTACATGATTTAGAAAAAGATAAAGTTCCTTCTGTAAAATCATTATTATAAATTGCTTTCAACAATGTGCTTTTACCACAGCCATTGAAACCAACTAAACCTATTTTTTCATTAGTTGAAATGCTAAAAGATAGATTTTCAAATACTCTCTGGGAAGAATTATTATAAGATAGCTTCTCACCACCAATTTGTAATTTCATTTTTATAAACCAATATTGGGAATTATTAGTTTATAAACATTATAAGATTTCTTATCAAAGATCAATGTATTTAATATAAAGAAAAACTTTATATCAAAAAAATAATACACATTAATTGACGCATACAACATTATCATATAGCTTTTATATATAGCTTATAAAGCATTACTATCTATGTAGTAAAGATACCGGAAAATGGAGTACAAGTGATTTTATAGAAAATGTTGGTACTGGTTCTGCAGGTGGAGCTGCTATGGCCTTACAAGAGGAAAGGCTGAAATTTCTTGTATAGGAAAACATGCAATACTGGCTGGTATTGGTGCTGCTGAAATTATTATCCAAAAAATCTGGAATTAAAATATATGACTCTATATGATATTATTTTTGGTATTGTATTTGTAATGACAATAAATATCATGACTTATTTTCATAATAAAAAAAGTTTTTCTATAAAAAAGTGTAATTAAATAAGTATCAAAAACAATACTTTAGGTCAGAATTAATATTCTGACCTTTTTTATTTTTATTTAAAATATTTTTTTATTCATATTTCAAGCATAGTCTTTGCTATCACTTTGTTAGTATATAAATGCTTACAAAATAATAAAATTGACTAATTATAATTTATTATGTTATTTGTATCTAACTGTTGAAACAATATTAATATTTTTAATATTCTAAACTACAAATAAAGATCTTTTGTAATGCTTGTAACTATTCTATCATCACCTATTAGGCACTATCTAATATTTCTGACGATGAAATATTACATCAAGCATTAACTATATCTACAACTGAAAACATACAAGCAACACAACTATCAAACCAAGAAATGCAAACTACTCAAGGGGCAAAAATGTGGCAAGGTGTTATTATAGGTGTAGCAGTTATCTTGTAGTTGAGCATGTAGTTAAACCTATATGGAATGCTGCAAAAGATTGGTGGAACAAATAAATAATTGATTATTTATTTATTATTATTTTATAAGAATATTTCAAGGAGATACAACATGATTATTACCATTATTACAGTATTAGTAACTTTTGTTTGTTTGCAAATCTTTACAACTAAAAAAGGTTTTTCTACACCTATAATTAGTTTATATACTGCCCTATGTGTTGGTACATTAAGGTTGGGTATTATTTTCATGGAAAATATAAATTCTCTTTCAAATATTCCAATATCAACCTGGGTTATAGCTATATTAATTGTCTATCCGGTTATATATTTGGTAGTTTTAGCAATATTATATTTTGATAAACTATTTGTACGTAAAATATTAAAAAAAGATAATTAAATACTATATAACATAACAATACTTTAGGTCAGAATATCAATATCCTGACCTTTTTTAGTGTTAGCGTTAGTTTTACTTTTTATATATGAATTGACTAATATAAAAATATTATATCCAAACCTATTAATTTGTCTTTAGTCATTTTTGATTATTAAGTTAATAATAGCAATAATAATCTACATTTGTTCACTTATTTTTATTATCTTGACTATAAATAATAATCATGTGTAAATAACTTATAGGATATGTATATAGTATACCCATACTATTATACCATACTTTATTTAAAACAAAATAAAATAAGGAAAACAAAAATGAAAAGGCAAATTACAAGTTTAGCAATTGCAGTAGCTATTTTATCAACACCTATTATGGCTGCAAATATTATTGATGATGAATCTTTATTACATCAAAAAGTATCTGTTTCTCTAAATAATACTGATATAAATATTATCAAAATATCAGATGATAATAAATTAGAGGAAAGAAAGGTAAGCGCTCCTTGGATTTGTATGTGGAAAAAATCATGTCCTGATTGGTATCGTGGACCTACAAATCGTAAATAATATCTAAAATATTACAGGAGCTCAGCTCCTGTTTTTTTTTATATAATATTGAAATCTTATATAAAAAATTGATTCATAGAGTGAATTAAAATAAAATATCAAAACTACTTCTAATTAGATTTTTAAAATCTTCGTGATCTGCTCTGTGCTATTTTAATGGTCCTATTATATAAAAAATATGGTAATATTTCTTTAGTTTGCTGTTATCTATCCATAAAGCTGCTGCACGGCTACTTTTTTTATTTGCTTCATATATAATTTCTAATCTTCTTTGACTTCCAACTTAACACGTTTAGTTTCATTTGTTTTGGGATTAATAGCTATTTTAAAACCCCACCAACCTTTTTGTAGTAAAATAGCTTTTAGTTCTTTTTGAAATTGCTTAAGTGTTTCCCGTTTACTAGTGCAATCTTGCAATGAAGATTAACATCATTAAAATGTCGCTTCTGTAGATTTAGCAATAGTAAATAACGCTGGATGTTTGTTGTGCAGAATATCTGTCCAATGATAAGTAGTTTTATTTACTATATTATCTAAATGAGTATTTGGCATTTTAATGATGATATCTACATTGAATAATTATTAATTGATCATTTTCTATTGTATATATAAGTCTGTGTTCGCTGTCTATCCTTCTACTCCAATAACCTTTGAAATTCCCTTTCAAAGGTTCAGCTACCTTCTCCGATAAATGAATTTCTGTTAATATCTTTTATTAAACTATTTATTTTAATCAATTTTTTTTATCATTCTTTTGCCAATGTAAATAATCTTCCCAGGCATGATCTGTAAAAATAATATCACTCATTAATTAAACTTTGTTTAGAAATTTTTCCATTTTTAACTTGTTCAACTCCTTCTAGCAAACGTTTTGCATTGTGAGAAGATCGCGTTAAATATTCTGTTTCTTGCCAAGAGTTATATTCATTTAATGATATAACTACTACTGATTTATCTTTTTTTATTATAAACACTGTTTCATCATTGTCTACCACATCTCTATTACTCTTTATAATATTTTTCTTACTTTAGTATAATTTTGTACTTGCATACTACCTCTATAAAATATAAGTTATATTTATATTGTACAATATTTAACAATTATTTTACTTTATTATCTTTTACGTTCATTGTAATATATTTATATACAAAAAATATTATTCGAGTTTATAAAATGTCTAATAATAAAGATAATAAAAACAAACCTTCTTCTGAAAAATCTATCAATTTATCTAAAATAATACAAAAAAAAGATAATGTTAATGGTATAAATAATTCATCCAAGCTGAATCTTGAAACAAGAATTCATATGGGAACCAAACCCAATAAGCCTAAACCTAAAGAATAATAGTTTTATTTTTTATTTTTTTAGTTTCTTCACTCTTATAGAAATATATTTGATTTGAGCATATGGTATATATGTAAGCAAACTCCCCCATTCTTCATCAACTATGTAATCTTTCTTAATTTCTTTGATTTTATTATTTGGATAAACTATTTCATCTACATAAAAAGCTAAATTTTTTTCTAAATCTGTACTAAGAAACCCAAAATCTATATCTGTAAATGCCCTTGCATCTGTACATTTTAAAATTGTACCATCTTGCAAATATACATATATTTGTGTTATATCTAGGTTGGTATCTCTAATTAATTCATTAATAATTGCTATATTATTTTTATAATTTGTAACTCCTTTTTTATTCAGCTTTTTGAATAGTTTATGTTTTCCTGTTTTATTCCAATATAGAGCAAATTTTCTTGTGACTGCAAACATAAATACAACTACAAAGATAAAGATAAAGTATTTTTTTATATCATCCCATCTGTAAGTGTTATTTAAATATTGTAGTATAGAATATGGGAGAAATGCTAATATACTTATTTTAAAATACTTATCTTCTTTATTATCTATTGTATCATTACAGGCATAAAAATAACCTATATATCCTATAACAATACTTACTACCATAATAACAGAAAATTCAGAAATATCTTTTATGCCCATTATAACTCCTGTAGTTTATTCAATATTAATAAAGTAAAATAATTTTTATCCTTTAGCTACTCTTTCTTTTATACCTGATTTAATAAGACTTTTTTCTAACTTTCTTGTATCTAAACTTGCTTTTTCTATGCTCTTACTTTTACTTAATAACTTATCTATATCATCTATCATGGGTTTTATTACAGAATACTATCATAAAGTTCATTCTCAACGTGTTTATCTATTGTATCTTTAGCATTTAAAACAACATTATTAATTCTATTATGAGCAAAATCAGATCCAGCAAAACTTTGAATATGTGAACACTAATATCAAGCCAATCATCATCTCCTGTTGGTTCTTCAGTCTAGCCTTTTTAGTAAGTTACTTGCTTATATTTTGCCTTTAACAAATGATGCAATTTGTGTAACTATATTAACAAGTTGCAATTTTCTTCTTCTTTTTCTAAATTAAAAAACAGTTGCAGATAATCGTCTTGTTCCCAAAGTTATAATCTATTAAGAAATTATAAGTCTTTTGTTGATTGTTTCTGCTAAATCTGAACAATCAGACTTTCTTATGTAAATTTGGGTATTTTGATGAACATTAGCTTGAAAATAGCTACCCCCATCGGTCTGTTGCCATTTCTCCATATTTACCAAATCTTATAGACATTCCAAATACTTCTAAAATTCCTACCAATCCTTAATTCCATAGTTTTTAAGAATAAATATAGAACAAACCGCATAAGCTAAAGCACCACGAATTGCTAATCCTGATTTTAATGTAGGTATATGAACTATGGTTTTAAAAGGATCAAGATTTAAAGTTTTATCTGTATCTTCTAATAATACTACTTTTTGTCACTTATTTATAAAACCACAAAACAAAATTTTGCTTTTAAAATGCCTGTTTTCTAGTATTAACGATATATTTTTAAAAATGACAGATTAAAGGGGAATTAATTTAATGTTTAGCGCTTAATCCCTGGTATTAACGCATATTCCCACTTAATTTCTTTCTTATATAAGATACTTTTTCCAATTATAGACTGCTCATTACACGTATAACTAGCGGATTACAAAATTAACCTTTTTACTTCATCGTTATATATAATTATTATATAGTTGTAAACTATTGTGATTGTGTGCTTAAATTGATATGTGATTAAGTGGTGGGTACTAGTGGATTCGAACCAATGACCCTCTGATTAAAAGTCAGATGCTCTACCGACTGAGCTAAGTACCCACAAAAAGATTTATAATTTGTGATGTGTTACTCACAACTTACTCACTTATAATACTCTTAATATTAATTAAAAGCAACTATTTTTTACCTTTTTTTTATCTTTTTTTCTTTTAATCTTTCCACTACTTTTAAAGGTAAGAATTTAGAAGTATCACCACCAAAATAGAATATTTCTTTCGCAATTTTAGAGCTTATAAATTGTGTACTTTCTTCAGCCATTAAAAATATAGTATCTATTTTAGGATTGATGCGATTATTAGCTCCAGCCATAGTGAACTCAAAATCAAAATCTGATAAAGCCCTTATACCTCTTATAATAAGAGGTATATTATTTGCTGCAGCAAAATCTACAAGTAAACCATTAAAAGTTTTTATTTCAATTTTAAAGTAGTCTTTTTTAAGTGTTTCTTTTAAAATATCTTGTATTATCTCTACACGTTCTTCAACTTCAAATAAACAGTTTTTAGCTGTGTTATTACCTATAGCAATAGTTAGACTATCAACTATTTTTAAGGCTCTTTTTATGATATTAATATGTCCTAATGTCAAAGGATCAAAAGATCCTGGATATATACCTTTTTTCACTATTTTACTTACAAATCTAATGTTTCATTGGTAGATGATAATTTTAAAATATCTTTATTGGTATCATCTTCAAGATCTTCTGTATCTTCATCAATTTTTATTCTAGAAACTGAAACAACTTCTTCTTTTTCATCTAATCTGAACAACATAACACCTAAAGACACTCTACCAATGATTCTTATTGTTTCTACTTTTTGGCGAATTACCTGTCCTTTATCACTAACTAGTATTATTTCATCATTACCTTCTGTAACAAAAGATGTAACAATATCACCATTTTTATTTGATAATCTTGCTCCTAAGAAACCTTTACCACCTCTATTTGTGATACGATACTCATAAGAAGAAGTTCTTTTACCATAACCATTACTTGTGATAGTTAAAATAAATTCTTCCTTACTTTCTAAGTCTAGAATTTGCTCATCAGTTAAAGATCCTTTTATTTCAGACGTTATTTCATCACCTCTACGTTTAGCAGATGCATAACGTAAATAATCTTCTCTTACTTCTAAATCTTCTATTTTTTCATGCCTTAAACGAGAAAAGTTTATAACCTCATCTTTCTTATTCAAAGTAATAGCTCTAACCCCAGAACTATTTCTAGAGCTGAATACTCTCAATTGCCCTAGGTTAAATCTTATACATTGTCCATACTTAGAATTTAATAGAATATCATGATCTTCATCAAATAATAAAACTCCAATTACACTATCACCTTCATCTAGTTTCATTGCGATTTTTCCTTTTGCAGGAATATTTACAAAATCTGCAATTTTATTTCTACGAATATTACCAGACTTAGTTGCAAATACTATATCTTGTTCTAAATCTGTATCATTAGGTAAAGGTAAAACTGCTGTTATTTTATCTGATTTTTCTATATTAATTAAATTAACTAGTGCTCTACCAACTGAGTTAGGCAGACTTTCTGGTATTTTATAACACTTAATTTTAAATACAAGTCCACTACTTGTAAAAAATAGTAAGTTAGCATGAGTATTGGTAATTAAAATATCAGTTACAAAATCTTGATCTTTAGTGTTGATACCAACTTTCCCTTTTCCTCCCCTTCTTTGAGTTCTATAAGAAGTTATAGGCATTCTTTTGATATAACCATTTCTTGTGATTGTTATTGCAACTTTTTCATCTACAATAAAATCTTCTTCATTTAGCTCATCTACAGCATCTTCTATGGCTGTTTTTCTTGGAGTTGCAAATTGAGTTTGAATTGCTAAAAGTTCTTCTTTTATTATTTCCATAAGTCTTGGATATGAACCTAGAATTTCTAAATAATATTTTATTTCTTCTTCTAATTGTTTTAAATCACCTTGAATTTTTTCTCTTTCTAAACCTGTTAATCTATGTAATCTTAAGTCTAGAATTCCTCTTGCTTGAATTTCAGATAAGTAATAAATCCCATTTTCTATTTTTCTATCAGGCTCATCTAAAAGCTCAATAAAAGGAGCAACTGAACCTGCTTTCCAAGGAGTTGTCATTAATCTTTCACGCGCTACTGCTGGACTTTCAGATGATCTTATCAAAACAATAACTTCATCTATATTCTCTACAGCAACTCCTAAACCTGCTAATAAATGAGCTTTTTCTCTTGCTTTTTTTAGTAAGTAAGCAGTTCTTCTTTTTACAACTTCTTTACGAAATGCTAGAAAAGATACTAAAACATCACGAACATTCATAAGTTTAGGTACACCTTTATCTATAGCTAGCATATTTACTCCATAACTAACTCTAAAGGGTGTATATTTTTGTAAATAGTTTACAACTATTTCAGGCTCAATATCTTTTTTCAGCTCTATCACAACTCTTACACCATGACGATCTGATTCATCTCTAACTGAAGATATAACATCAAGCTCTTTATTATCACTTTTATCTTTTAAATAACTTATCTCTTCAACTAGTTTAGATTTGTTAACTACCCAAGGAATTTCTGTTATTATAATTGCAGATCTAGTTTTGCTGACTTCTTCAATGTGGTATACAGAGCAAATAGAAATACTACCACGACCTGTTGTTAATGCTTTATATACTCCAGCTTTTCCTAGTATTTTTGCACCAGTTGGAAAATCAGGACCTTGTATGTGTTGTAAAAGAGCATCAATAGGAGTTTCTTCATCTTCAATAAGAACTAAAAGAGCGTTTATAAGTTCACCTAAATTATGAGGTGGGATATTAGTTGCCATACCTACTGCAATACCGCTTGAACCATTGGCTAATAAGTTAGGAAATTTAGAAGGTAATACTACAGGTTCTTGTAATGAATCGTCATAATTTGGTCTAAAATCTACAGTATCTTTATCAATATCATCAATCAACATATGAGCTATACTTGACATACGAGCTTCTGTATAACGCATAGCTGCTGCACCATCTCCATCCATAGAACCAAAATTTCCTTGTCCATCTACTAGAGGAGAACGTAACGAAAACGTTTGAGCCATTCTAACTAATGCTTCATAAATAGCACTATCACCATGTGGATGATATTTACCCATTACATCTCCAACTATTCTGGATGACTTTTTGAATGGTTTGTTATATGTATAACCGTTTTCATGCATGGTATAGACTATTCTTCTATGCACAGGCTTCAAACCATCCCTCACATCAGGAAGTGCCCTACTTACAATCACACTCATTGCATAATCTAAATAAGATTTTTTCATCTCATCATAAATTGGAACTTTGATTATATTTTCTAAGTTTTTATTAAATAAGTCAGACAAGAATTTTTCCTTTAATTATATATTAATTGGTGTATTAACACAGATGATATTAGAATGTATGTATATACCTTATAATATGATATCAGATATAAATTTATTATTATTGATTATTTTTGTTGTCGATAAATTATTATTATTTTCAAAAACAAATAACATATAAAATAAAATTTTAAAAAATATATATTGTATTGATTTTTTTATATTCAAAATTAAAAATAACTTCATTTTTTTGAGCATGTTTTTTTATTAGGTAAAATATCATAATTTTCTATAGAAAACTGATATAAAAAATTTTTTCTAAGAATTAAATTAGAAAAATTTGCATTTAAAATTTCTAAAATCAACATTATGATCAACAATTTTTATACTTATAACACACATTTGATATAATACACTATAATAGTGTATCTTTCAATATCAGGATAAGACAAAGGTTTTTTTACATGCATTCAATAATCATATATTTAATAACTCCAAGAAGCTTTTGTGCCGGAGTAACTCGCGCAATTGAAATAGTAGAAAAAACTATCACAAAATATAATATAAACGAAAATAAGCCTATTTATATTAAACATGAAATTGTCCATAATAAAACTGTTGTAGATAGTTTCAAACAAAGAGGTGTAAAATTTGTTCAGCATATTGATGAAATACCAAACGAAGCTGTTACAATATTTTCGGCTCATGGTGTCTCAAATGAAGTAGAAGATTATTGTATTAATCATAATATGTTATATATAGATGCCACATGTCCTTTAGTAAAAAAAATTCACAATGAAGGATTAAAATACCATGAAAAAGGTTATTATATAATACTAATAGGACACAGAGGGCATCCTGAGGTAGAAGGAACTTTTGGTAGAATACCTAATAATATAACTATAGTTTCTGACGAAAATGAAGCAGAAAATATTAAAATTCCCGATAATTTACCTTTATGTTATATTACTCAAACTACTTTATCCATGGATGATACAAAAAATATAGTTGATATTTTGAAAAGAAGATTTCCTTGTTTAGAAAGCTTATCTAAAAGTAATATTTGTTATGCTACGCAAAATCGACAAAATGCAATCAAAGCTATTATAAATATTTTAGATGCACTGATAATTGTAGGTTCTCGAAATAGTTCTAACTCAAATAGATTAAAAGAATTAGGCAGTCAAAATAACAAAGCATCTTATTTAATAGACAATGTAGATGAAATACCAATAGCAAAATTAAAAGACTACCATACCATTGGAATTTCTGCAGGAGCATCAGCACCAGATAAACTAGTTTTTGATATGGTGGAGAAAATCAAAGAGTTTTACAATGTAGAAGTTAGAAATTACGACCATGTAGAAGAAAATGTTACTTTCTTTGTTCCAAAAATTTTAAGAAATGTAGAATAATAGATTAATTATAAATAAGATACATAACTTTAAAGTCATGTATCTTATTTTTATATTTTGTATTTTTATCTGCGAAATCCTTTTGATTTTAAATCATCTACTTTTTTTGACAATTGCACAATGAATTCATCATAATTTCCATTGACCTTTTTTATTTGATCTGCAAATGATGCTCTTTGAACTTGCAACAAAGAAATATTATTAATTACCATATCTAGAATAAAAAATCTATTCTGTTGTGCACTATATGATAACACCCATATAGAAGGTATAGAAACTTTAGCTGAATCATCCGTTTTATCTTTAGGTTTTGCTGTAATCAATACTGTAACTTCATAATTACGTTCGGAGCGTTTTACAACATCTTTAATTTCAAAATTATATTGTTTATAATAGTAAGCAAGCATATTTCCATATGCAAATATCAAATAATCTCTTCCTAATTCTGTATATTTTTGTCTTTGACTTGCTGTGAACTTTTTATAATTTCCACCTAAAACCCAAGCAGTTGTGTATTCTAAAGCTATACAATCATTAACTAATAAAGAAAAATAATCATATAAATTATTTTGTTTATTTAAATTATCTGATAAATTCTTTAATAATAGATTTACCCTTTCTTTAGCTTGATTACTTAGATCTACTTTCTTATCTGTAATAGTTTCTTCAGCAGGCTTTTCTGTGATTTTCTTATTTTTATTATTTTCAGGTGTTTTTGTTGTGCTATTATTAGATTTTTTACTATCAACTTGCTTATCTATTGCATAAGAATAATTAGTAAGAGATATTAAAGTAAAAATACCAAATACAACATATTTAAAAAAATTCATATTTGCCTCTATTTTGAATTAAAACAACTATTGTATATTATAAATATACAATAAATTATTATATATTATATATTATAATTTAGGTTTTTAATATTATAAGGGATTTCTTATAAATAATATATTTATAACTAACTAAAGTGAAGCATGACTCAAAATTGGCCTTTTCTTAACCAACCTGCAATTCAAAAACTTATTTGTGCTTTAAATTATAAGAATCATCAGTTTTTTTTTGTTGGAGGGTGTATTAGAGATAGTATATTAGAATTACCGTTTAGTGATTTTGATATTGCATCTAATTTACAAGCAGAATTAAATTTTGAAAATTTAAAAACTCAAGGTATAAAAGTAATTCCTACTGGTTTATCATACGGTACTATAACTGCAATAATAGATAATATAGAGTTTCAAATAACTACTTTTAGAAATGATGTTGAAACATTTGGAAGAAAAGCTATAGTAAAACAAACTAATAGTTTATTTGAAGATGCAAAAAGAAGAGATTTTACATTTAATGCCTTGTATTTAAATCCTTTATCACTAGAATTTTTTGATTATTTTAATGGTATTGAAAATTTGTATAATGGAGAAATTAAATTCATAGGAGAGCCTAAAAATAGAATAAATGAAGATTTTTTAAGAATATTAAGATATTTTAGATTTTACGGAAAATACGGCAAGCAAGAACCATCGGATTATATCAAAAAACTATTATTTGAAAATAGATATAAATTAACATTATTATCTAAAGAAAGGATTTCTAATGAATTAACAAAAATTTTTACATTAAAAACAAATTGTTTAAGTAAAGCGTTGCTTTTAATGTCTGAAACAAAAATATTAAATGCATTTTGTATACTCAAATTACAAAGTTTAGAACATGAGGCATTAAATAATTTATATGAAACTATTTCTATGGCAAAAATTAAAAATAAGAACATAATCAATGTACTTATTTTAGGTTTTATAATAGAAGAAAAAAGCATCTCCCTAGAAAATAGTCATAAATTATTATTGAGAAAAAAAGATTTTTCTTTATTGACGAAAATTTTAAACTTGAAAGCACTATTAATAAAATATGAGATATTAGAATTTGCTGATATATGTAAATTAACAGCAGAATATGGTTTTGAAGTTATCATCTCATCGCTAATATTAATTGCAAGTGAATTACAAAATCAAAAATATCATATTTTCAATGTCATAAATAAACTAACAGAAAACTCTGCAAAAGAATTCCCTATCAACGGAGATGATATAAAAAATTTAGATATAAAAAATCAAAAAAATATAGGGTATGTGATAAAAAAATTAAAAGAATTTTACTGGATGGGAACTTTAACTTCAAAAAAAAAGTATATAACTAAAGCTCAGAGTATTATTGATAATAATAAGCTTTAGCTATATAAGTAAAAAGCTAACAAATATGTTAGAAAATATGCCTATGAGCGTTTAAAGGAATCAAATTGTTCATATAAGGTACTAAAAGCATCTTCATATTCTTTTAAATCTTCTTTCATTTCATAAGTACCAAAATTATTAATATAATCTTCCACTACTCTAAATTCAGCTCTGTAGTTATCAGTTTTGTAAAAGTAGTGTTTACGAAGTTTGTAATTGTATAAAAAAGCATTGTAAAAAGCTTCAAATAATGCAAAATTGAAACTACTATAATCTTTAAATGTAGACTCAAAATAATAATATAAGTCACTATAATATGAATAATTAGCTTTGAAAAACGACATTAATTCTTTAAAAGTATAATTTACTTTATCAAAATCATTACTTTCATTATATTTTAATATTTCACCAAAATATTTAGTTGTTTTTTCTAAAGTTTCTAGATCTATACCATTTGTCATTGTTGAAAAATTTAAATTAAATGAATAAGCATTCATAATTTCACCTCTTTTTATTTTGTTATTATTAATTTTACAATAACATAGCTAATATAAAAAACAACTATTATTTCATAAAATAGCGTTTGCTAGTCTTTAAAAGATTTATTATTTTTAGCAAAAATAAATCTTTTGAAGAATCATTTTTTAATAACTTTTTTATGATTATTAGATATACTACATAATGAATTGTTATCTAATAACAATAAAGATAATGAACTATGAAATAGTGTAAACTTATTGATTTCTATATTTCAAATTCATAAGTTTTTTTTCTATAATCCGCCATTTTTTCACAGCTTTATTATGTTCTGATAATTGCTCAGAAAAAATATGTGTTCCATCTCCTTTTGCAACGAAGTATAAATATTTTGTTTTTTCAGGATAAAAAACAGCTAATATACTACTTCTAGACGGGATTGCAATTGCATTTTTAGGAAGACCTTTAAATAAATAAGTATTATAAGGGTTATTATTTTTTAAATCACTTAATGTTATTTTTGAAGCTTCTTTTTTTCCTACTCCATATGCTACTGATGGATCTGTTTGTAATGGAATACCTATTTTCATTCTATTAAAAAATACAGAAGCTACAAGTGTTCTTTCTGGTACGTAACCTGCTTCTTTTTCAATCAAAGAACTCATTACTATAACTTCATGTATATTGTTTAATGGAAAATCTTTTGATCTTTTTTCCCATAATGAATTTATGAAGTCTTTTTGTAGATTTTGCATTTGTTGAATTATTTCGTCTTTTGTAGTCCCTTTTGTAAAAAAATAAGTATCTGGCATCAACATACCTTCATTTATTTTGATACTGACATTACCTGTTAATATTTTATTGTCATTAACTATTTGTAATGCTTCATTAACAGTAATTCCTTCAATGATTGTTATTTTATAATAATAAATATTTTTATTATTAGATATTGACATCATTAGATCATACAAAGAGCTTTTATTTTTTATAATAAACTCTCCTTGGGTTAAATCACTAAATAATGTAATAAAACGCAAAGTGTATTTAAAAATAGGTTTAAATCTTTTGTAAATAAACCCCTCTTTATATACCTGTTCTGTAATAGAATTAACACCTGAACCTTTTTTTATTTCTATTTTATGATTACTAATAGAAGGGCCTGGAATTATCAAACAAACAATATAAAAAGAAATTATTAGAAAAAAAACTTGTAGGTAAAATCTATAGTTTTTAATGTAAGATAAAAATAAGTATTTTAAATACCTAATACAAACATATAACAATTAAGTAACAATCATGAGTTATTATTATAATAATATTAATTTTCTAAGAAAATTTTGAAAATACTACAGAACCATTAGTACCACCAAATCCAAATGAATTAGATACGGCAACATTAACTTTCTTTTCTTTTGCAACTAAAGGAACTAAATCTATATCACAACCTTCATCAGGGTTATGTAAATTTAAGGTAGGAGGAATTATATTATTATTGATAGCTAGGATAGAAAAGATTGCTTCTATAGCCCCTGCAGCACCTAATAAATGCCCCGTTGCAGACTTAGTAGATGACATAGATACTTTATATGCATGATCACCTAAAACCTTTTTGACAGCCATAACTTCTGCTTTATCACCAAGAGGTGTAGAAGTTCCATGTGCATTGATATAATCTACTTCAAACTTATTTATCTTTGCTTTATTGATAGCACACTCCATAGCACGACCAGCTCCTGAACCATCAATTAAGGGAGTTGTAATATGACTTGCATCTCCACTTAAGCCATAACCGATTATTTCAGCATAAATTTTAGCACCGCGTTTTTTGGCGTGTTCTAATTCTTCAAGTATCAATATACCAGCCCCTTCAGCAATTACAAAACCATCTCTATCTTTGTCCCAAGGTCTAGATGCTTCTGTAGGGTTATTATTATGTTTTGTAGATAACGCTCGCATTCTATCAAAACCTAAAATCCCTATAGGGTTTATAGGATCTTCAGAAGCTCCTGCTACCATTATATCTGCATCATCAGAACGTATCAAATTATAAGCGTCAATTATACCATGTGTACCTGTTGCACAAGCAGTTGTGAGAGATAAATTTGGACCTTTTAAACCATATTTAATAGATATTTGTCCTGCATTTAAATTAATAAGAGCAGAAGGAATAAAAAACGGGCTAACTTTTCTATAATTATTTGAAGCTAATAATGCTGAATTCTCATATATTTGTTGTAAGCCACCTATACCTGAACCTACTACAACACCAAATCTTTCTTTTTCTTCTTCTGTAAGATCTGACAAACCACTATCTTCTATTGCTTGATCAGTTGCTGCTAAAGCATATTCAATAAACGGACTAATTCCTCTTACCTTGCGATAGTCGTCTTTACTCCACTTACCTTCAGACTTAGAACCCAATGGAACTGAACCTGCAACTTGTGAATTTAAGTATGGTGCTTCAAATTTTAAATTATCAATTCCGCTTTTACCTGCTATCAAATTATTCCAAGAAAAATCTACTCCTACACCTAAAGGTGAAATCATACCCATTCCTGTTACTACAACTCGTCTCATTATTATCCTAAACTTATCAACAATTAAACATGATTTGTAGCCTGTCTGTACATTAAAAATAACTTTCAAGACAAGCTACAGCTAAAATTATTTACCTTCTAGCTTTTTATCTACGATACTAACAATATCTTTAACTGTTTTCAAACTTTGAGCTTCATCATCACCTATAGTGATATCAAATTCAGTTTCTAAATCCATAACAACTTCAACAGCATCTAAACTATCTGCACCTAAATCTTCAATCAAAGAAGCATTTTCTGTAATTTTTGCTTCTTCAACGCCGATTTTTTCTACTAAAATTTCTTTAATTTTATCAAAATTTGACATTCATTTTCTCCACTTTAAAAGTTCATAGTATAGATACTATACCATACAACATGACCTTATATACAATACAAAATATCTTTATATTTTGCAACTATCTTAATTTATACTTCTTTTATATATGATTGATTCATTAAATCATTACCATACCACCATTGACATTAATTGTTTGCCCAGTTATATATTTTGATTCATTTGTTGATAAAAATGCTATAACATTAGCTATATCTTCTGCTGTACCCATTTCCCCTAAAGGAATTGCTGAAAGTAATTTATTTTTTTCTTCTTCTGGCAAAACGTCTGTCATTTTAGTTTTGATAAATCCTGGCGCTACAGCATTTACTGTAATAGAGCGTGCTGCATATTCTCTAGCTAGAGTTTTAGTCATTGATATTAGACCACCTTTTGATGCTGAGTAGTTTGCTTGTCCTACATTACCCATTAGACCAACAACAGAAGCTATATTGATAATTCTACCAAATCTTCTTTTCATCATCTTTGCTATTAAAGCTTTAGACAGTAGAAATGGAGTTGTAAGATTCAAAGCTATAACTGCATCCCAATCATCTTTAGACATACGTAAAGATAAACCATCTCTTGTTATACCTGCATTGTTTACTAATATATCTACTCCATTTAAAGCTTCCTCTGCATTTTTTGCTAATTCAATGATGTTTTTTTCTATTGTAATATCTGAACTAGGTAAAATTACTAATCTTTCTCCCTTTAGTTCGTCATATATACTTTGTAAGAATTCTTCTTTGACATCTGCAAGACCAATTGTAGCTCCTAAAGAGTGTAACGCTTTTACAGTAGCTTTACCAATTCCACCACCTGCTCCTGTTATCAAAGCTTTCTTACCATTTAAATTAAACATGTTTCCTCCATATATAAATTATCTAAACATTATGTAAATTATTACAAACATTCTTCTACAAATCTTTCTATATCAATTATAGAATCTAAATTAATTTTTTTAGCACTATTGTTAGCTTTCTTAACAAGATTTGTCAATACTGTACCACAACCTACTTCTACAAAAGTGTTAACACCAGACAAACTTAAAAAATCTAAAGTTTGCTTCCAAAGTACACTACCTGTTACTTGTTTTATTAATAAATTTTTTATATCATCTGTTTGATCTAATGTTCTTGCTAAAACATTAGGAATAAAATTTATTTCTGGATGTTTTATTTCTATGTTTGATAAAACATCTGCAAGTTTTTTTTCAGCTTCTAACATCAATGGGCTGTGAAAAGCACCACTTACTGGTAGTTTTATAGCTTTAATTTTATTTTCTTTTGCAAGTATGCATGCTTTCTCAATAGCTTCTGCATGACCACTTATAACTATTTGACCATCCACGTTATAATTAGCAATCACGCATATTTTTCCATCTGGCTTAGAAAGATTTATTAAGTTTTGAACTTTCTCCTCAGATTGCCCTAATATTGCAGCCATAGCACCTACTCCTACAGGAGACGCATCTAACATTGCTTGTCCTCTTGCTCTTAGAACCTTAGCAGTATCAGAAATTGATAAAGACGAAGAAGCACACAAAGCACTATATTCTCCTAATGAATGACCGGCTGTAAAAGATACTTTTTTTCTTAAGTTAAATCCAAATTCTTTTTCTAATACCTTAATTGTAGCAAGACTAACTGCCATTATACTAGGTTGTGCATTGTTAGTTAATGATAAATCTTGTATATTTCCTTCAAACATAAGATTAGTTAATGAAAAAGATAAACAATCGTTAACCTCTTCAAAAACCTCTTTAGCTGACGAAAAATTATCGTAAAGTTCTTTCCCCATTCCTATTTTTTGAGATCCTTGACCAGGAAACATAAATGCTATCATACAAAATCCTTTTAAAATATTACTATCAAATTACATATTATAATTCTTATATTAAAATTAAATAGCATATTTTTACAAAAAAAGGCAGTTTTTTAAGACTAATAACAAAATCAAGTGTTAACTAAGAAAAAAGTACATATCTGTACAAAAAAAATGGTAACTCTTATTACTTTTTAGAATTTTAATTATATATTGCATAAAAATATATAATCTAGTAAAATGCTATGTTGTAAAGATATCCCTAGTATTTAATACATACTATGAATCTTTTATTTTCAAAAGACAAATCCAATAGGGAGAAAAAAATTGTTATTATATGAATATATATACATCTTAAGAAGTGACTTATCTGTTAATCAAGTAGAGAATATACATAAAAGAGTTACTTCTATTATCGAATCTTACCAAGGTAAAATTCACAATATGCAGTCTTGGGGACTAAGAAACTTAGCATATAAAATTAAAAAAAATAAAAAAGCTCAATATTTTATTTTTAATATAGAAGCTAGTTTTGACGCTATTAAAGAATTACAACGTGTTATTTCAAATAATGAAAATGTTTTAAGACAAATGGTTCTGAAAGTAGAAAAATTTGACGAAAATAATATGTTAATAGAATCTAAAAGAGAAGAATATAAGAAAAAAGAAAGAAAACCTGTTGAAAACGAAGTAAATAATTCTGAAGAAAATTCTTCTATTTCTGTTTCTTAATTTTAAAAAATATATACTGAGGAATACTTTATGAAAAAAGTTGAAAAAATTATAAACTATAAAAATATAGCATTATTACAAACATATCTTTCAGAAGGTGGTAAAATACTTCCTAGAAGATTAACAGCAGCTACAGCAAAAGAACAAAGACAAATTTCAAAAGCTATAAAAATAGCCAGAGTTTTAGCTTTAATTTCTCCATGTAGTAAATAATCTATACTTATAAATAAATAAAACAAAAGGCAATTATCTTATAAATTGCTTTTTGTTTTATAATATTAAATGGATATACAAAATGAATATTACAAATAATTTTTTAGGAAAATTATTATTTTCTTTTTCGGTTTTACTATTAGTTATTTGTGGGGTATCGCTTCTTCTTAATGATGAAACTGATATTTTAATTATTTTACTTTTATTTATGTATATTCCATTGTTTTTGTCAGCTTCTGTTACCAAATCTTTTATTACTATCTTTACAGGGATTTTGGCTATAGCTATCATCTATTTTATATTGCCTGAAGTAGATAGTACATCTGCATATATAATGATTCTAATATTTACATTATATATACCAGTAATAGTTTTTGCTTTTTATTCAGAACAACATTACATAGAAAAAAACACATCTATAACTGCTGGAACAATAATTAGCTTGTCTATTGTATATATCACAATTATATCTGTTGTTTTACAATTATGGCATTTTTCTGTTAATGAATACCATATCTCATATTATATAAAATCTGTAATGTATATGTTAGGTTTCATAATAAACTCGTCAGCTCCCGAACTAACAGCACATTTAAATAATGTAAAGCATTTAATCGATCTATCTACACAAATCATACCATCTATAATAGTGATTATGCTTGCTATTATTTTATATTTAAACTTCAAAATTGCTACAAAAATCATAAACAATAGAAGTAATTATAAAACAATCAAAGTGCAACCAAAATATGAATTAGCTCCGTTTTATAACATAATTTGTATCTTTATGATTATTTTGGGTGTTTTTTCTTATAATTTTCTTGAAACAAGCAATTTTTTATTGTATATTGTTTATCATGTTTTGTTTACGTTATGGTTAGGTTATGCTTGCTGTGGAGTATATTACATCAGATCTTATATTATTAAGCAAAATATCTTTGTTGCTGTATTATTAGTAGTAATAAGTATTTTGTTATTGGCTGAGATTATAGTATTAGCTTCTTTCATAGGGTTTTTTGCATCTATAACAAGCCGTCAAAAAAAATAAATTAGTAAATTGTTTAAAGGAACAGATATGGAAGTAATTTTACTTAAAAGTTTAAAAGGATTAGGAAAAGTTGGAGAAATAATTTCTGTAAAAGCTGGTTATTTCAGAAACTATTTAAGCCCTAATAAAATTTGTATTGTTGCAAATGCAGCTAATAAAGAAGAATATGAAAAAATAAAAGAAAATTTAGAAGCTGAAAATTTAGCAATAAAAAAGGAAGCTGAAAAATCTCTTTCTTCTATCAATAATAAAGAATTATTTTTCATAAGAAGTTCTGGTGAAGCTGGACATTTATATGGTTCAGTAAAAATATTAGATATTTCTAAAGAACTTACTAAAGAAGGTATTTCTCATGATAAAGCAAATATTGTTTTATCAGAAAATATCAAAAATACAGGTGTTCATCACGCTAAATTATTTTTACACCCAGAAGTATCAGCTGATTTACTTTTGGTAGTTGCTAGAAGTGAAGACGAAGCATCATTAGAATTATCTAAATATAAAGAAAATTTATCTTTAGAAAATAAATCTTCTGATAAAAACAATGCTTCTTCTGAAAGTTTAGCAGAAGCAATATAATAATTAATTACTACATTAGTTCTAAAGCACAACTTTGAGTTGTGCTTTTTTATTATCTTATATGATATTATATTTACTTAAATTATCTCAAATGCTATTATACAATAGTAAATCAACCTTATAGAATAATTAATTATGGATTCTACTTTTTATAATTTAGATGCTGAAAGATCTTTACTTGGCTTTTTGTTATTAAACAATGAATTATATGATGAAGTATCTGTAGTTTTAAATAATGAACATTTTTATGATACTGCTCATCAAAATATTTTTAAAGCTATCAAATATTTGCTAACTAATTCGCAAGAAGCAAGCATAATAACAGTCGATAACTTATGCAAATACTCTTCTGAAGAAGGATTTAAAAATGTAAAATCAGAACATTTATTAGACTTGATAAATTCAGTTACTAATTTAGGAAGCCATAATTCATATGTTAGTATAATTTATGATTTATACATAAAAAGACAAATTGTTGCAATAAAAGATAACATTCAATCTTATTTAGAAAATATCGGAAGCTCACAAAATATTTTAGAAAACATTGAAAAAGATGTTTTTTTATTATCAGAGCGTGGAGATATAAATAACTCTACCAAAACCTTCGAAGAATCTTTAGTAACTGCATACGAAAATATTTTAACTGCTAAACAAAATAAAGGTAAGCTATCGGGTTATACAACTGGCCTTAGAGATTTAGATATAAAATTAAGTGGGTTACAAAAATCAGATCTGATTGTGTTAGCAGGAAGACCATCGATGGGTAAAACAGCATTAGCAACTAATATAGCTTTTAATTGTGCAAGAGCCTTATTGCTACCCGATGCTTATGCTGGAGCATCAGCTGCAATATTTTCTTTAGAAATGTCTGCTGAACAAATTGCAGGAAGAATATTGTCCTCAAATGCAGGAATATCTTCAGATGCCTTAAAAAAAGGATTAATAAATGATAATGATTTCAATAGGCTTGTTGAAGTTATGCAAGAACTTTCTAAAGTAAAGTTATTCATAGACGACACTCCTGGAATATCTATTTCTCAATTAAGAACAAAATGTAGAAAGCTTAAGCGTAAACATAATATCGGGGTAGTTGTAATAGATTATATTCAATTACTTTATGCCGATAAAAGATCTACAGGTAATTCAAGACACATAGAAATCGGAGAAATTACTAGAGGATTAAAAGAAATAGCAAAAGAGTTAAATATTCCAATAATTGCATTATCACAGCTATCTCGTGCTGTTGAAAGTCGAGAGGATAAAAAACCTATACTTGCCGATTTAAGAGAGTCAGGATCTATTGAACAAGATGCAGATATTGTTTCTTTCATATTCAGAGAAGAATATTATGTTTCAAGAGAAGAACCGACCATGCAAAAACAAAACGAAACCGTAGATGAATTTGAGACACGAAAAACAAATTGGAAGTCTAGAATGGAAAGCTGTAAAAATAAAGCAACTGTCATAATTGCAAAAAACAGACATGGCTCAATAGGAAACATAGATCTGCATTTCCAACCAGAACACACACTATTTGGTAATATAGACCATACTCATTAGTTAAATATTTAGGAGAATTATATGTTTTTTGATAAATATAAAGATTTTATAAAAAAACAAACTTTAAAATACTCTACAGCTGTTTTCATAAATAAAGATGCTATAATTCATAACTTTGAAAAAATAAAGTCTTGCGTAGGTGATAAAACAAAAGTCATAAGTGTAATAAAAAATGATGCTTACAAACTAGGTATAAAAGATATAGCTCCTATTCTTGCCACACAAAACAATGAATTTTATGTAGCAACCTTAGATGAAGCAATAGAATTAAGAAAATTAGATAGTAACTATATAATTTATGTTTTGCATGGAACAATAAATAATAGATTGAATGAATTTAAAGAAAATAATTTAATACCGGTTTTATCAACTATAAATCAAGTATTGCTTTGGCATGATTATACTTCAAAAGGATTAAATAATTATAAATGTGTATTACATGTAGAAACAGGAATAAATAGATTAGGTTTATCAGAAAAAGATATTCAATATATAGTAAACAATAATTTATTGCAAAATACTATCATAGAATATGTTATTTCTCACTTTGCATGTTCAGATATAAAAAATCATATTAGCATAGATAAACAGTATAATAAATTTATAAAACTATCTAATTATTTTCCACTTGTGAAAAAGTCTCTTTGTGCTTCCTGCTCTATATATTTAAATAATGAATATCATTTTGATGCAGTTAGACCAGGTATAGCATTGTACGGTGCAAATCCACTTCCATATGATAAAAGTAAAAATATTATGGAGAATGTATTATATATATATACAACAATACTACAAATTAAGACTATTAAAAATGGCGAATGTATTGGTTATGGTCATCTTTGGAAAGCAGAACGAGATAGTAAAATAGCTGTATTATCTATTGGATTTGCAGATGGTATTTCTAAAAATGCTTATAAATCTGGTTATGTTTTTATAAATCAAAATAAAGCTCCCATTGTAGGTGCTATATCAATGGACTTACTAACTGTTGATATAACAGATATTCCAATTGATAATATAAATGAAAATACTATTATAGAGATAATTGGAGATAATATAACTATAGATCAATATGCTAATACCAACAAAGTAAATCTAGCAGATATACTAAATTCTATGACTAAAAGATATCCAAAATATTTCATATAGTGATTTTAATAAAATATAATATATACAATTATAAATTATTGTAAATTTTATAATAAATATGGATTATATTATGACATAATTTATCATATATATAAATATATAACCAACTTTTAGGCTAGTTATGAAAAAAACTTTTTTCTCTATATTTTTATTTTTAATAATTGTTAATATAAATACTGCTTATGCTAGAGTATATGATGATGACGAAGTTGAAACAAGAAAGCTATATTTTAGTTTTGGTGCTTCTAAAGATCTACATAATAAAACTAAATATCAAATTGATGATGGCAATATGCTATTTGGTAATATTGTTAATGTAAAACCTAGTTTAAATATTATTGTAGGTTTCTATATTGCAAAATTCTTAGCAATTGAAGGCGAATATAACTGGGGGTTTTCAACTAGTTCATATGAAATTAAAAAGTTAAAAGATAGTTATGAGTTATATGCAAAAAATATTAGTAATTCACATAGTTTTTTTATAAATATTGTTCCTAAAGTTGAAGTATTTGATAAAAGTTTTCTTTTTGTTAAATTAGGTCTTGGTTACGGAATATATAATACAACTTTAAAGATTCAAGACTATTTTGGTGACCCTTCAAGTGTAGATACTAATTATATAATACAGGATCAGCTTACTTCAAGATATAGAGGACTTGTAGCGCAAATAGGATTAGGTATTGAAGCTAATTTAAATAGCAAAAATAGTATATCTATAAGCTATAACTTTAGATATACTCCAAAACTACAGTATTCTGGAAGAACAGGATACAGTTCATCTTATTATGAAATAATTCCAGGCGATCCAAAGAAAGTATACAATAAAAATAACTCAGGAACATTCTGTTATGGTTCTATTCAGATAGCTTATAAAATTACTTTATAATAAACTTTAGGTTTCTTTTTACCTTTAAATATGTTATTAATAATGGTAGCAATATATAATAATATTGACTTAAATTAGGTTTATTATATACTAGTTACACTAATAATTTTTTATATTAATTAAGGAGAATTTTGATGAAAAAATTAGGTTTATTATTGGTTGCTTGTGCATTGTTTGCATCAGCTGGTAAATCATATGCAGATGATTTTTCTGCAGATTCTGACGTTGGAGTTTACGTTGGTGGTGGTTTAAACTGGGGTTTAAGCAACAGCAATACATTTAAATCGGATGCACCAGACAGTAAGAAAATGAATTTAGCTAATGTTGGTCCTGCTATCAACGTGGTTGTTGGTTACAACATTATGCCTGTTTTAGCTGTTGAAGCTGAATACAACTGGGGTATTGGAAGAAACTTAAATACTAAAAATACAAAAGGGAAATTTTCTTCTCACAGTTTTTTAGCTAACGTAGTTGGTAAATTAGAAGTTGCAGAAGGCAGCATCTTATTTGCTAAAGCTGGTATAGGTTATGGTTTATTTACAGATGTTGCTAATAATACTACTATTAACACTAGTGGTTTCACTTTCCAAGTTGGTGCTGGTTATGAATTTGCATTTGACGCTAACAACAGTGTACTTATTGGTTATAACTTTAAAATGACGCCAAATTTATCTGTTACAGGTAAAGGCCAAGCTGTAAAAGACGAATTTGCAAGCGCAACTAAAAGTTTGTCTACTCACTCTTTACAAGTAGCTTATAAATTTACTTTTTAATAACTAACTAGTTATTTTGTAAAAAATCCCCTAACAAACATACATTTATTAGGGGATTTTTTTTATATTTTAATTTATATCAAAATTAATTTTTAGATTTAAAACCTTTAGCCACTAAATACAACTCTTTAGATTCTTTCCTTGAAGCTGGAGGTTTAAAATGATGAACTTCTTTAAAGTTTTGTTTTATCTGTGCAAGTAGATTTTTTTCTGTACCACCTTGAAAAACTTTGGCTACAAAGCTGCCCCCTTCTTCTAATATTGATATTGCGAAATTATATGCTATTTCTACTAAATTAATAATTTTGAAATGATCTAATGACTTATAACCTGTCGTATTTGGTGCCATATCACTTAACACAGAAAATACTTTATTATTATTTAATGTTTCATAAATACTTTTGATTATCTCGGGATCTGTAAAATCTCCTTTTATATTATAAGCATTTTTTACAAACTTAATATCTAATAAATCTACAGCGATCAATTGACTTTCTGGATTACTACCTATAATTTTTGATACAACCTGTGACCAACCACCTGGAGCTGCTCCCAAATCTATTATTCTGCTTTTAGGTTTTATAATTTTATATTTATCATTGATTTCTATTAATTTATATGCAGATCTAGCATAATAACCTTCCTTCTTTGCGGCTTGAACATAAACATCATTTAGCTGTCTTCTAACCCACATTTGAGAAGAAAGTTTTTTTACTTTTTTTGCATCTATAGATTGCTTTTTTTGGCTTCTTATTTTACCATAAGATTTTTTTACCATATCTCACTACTTATATTTTTTTAAAATGAATACCTATAAATCAACCCTAAGGAATAATTATTATATAATTTTGTTCCTATTTTTGTATTAACATAAATGTTAAATTCATGATTGCCTTTATATAAACTTGTACTTATACCACCTTGTAAACCAAATGAAAATAAAGAATCAGATGTTATTTTTATTGGTGATGTATTTGTTCCTACAAAATTAAAAGAAGTATTAATTGCTGGTCTATATAACCCAGAAACCCCTAAAGATAAATTAGTTTTGAAAAATACATTATCTATAGCAAAAAATCTAGATATTAATTTTTCATATGTAGCATCTACATTAACTCCAAACTCTGGTATCATTGTTGCAAACCATTTATGTTCTAATGATGCAGAAGAGTCTTTTTCTTTAAATCCAGATCCTATTACAGTAGTTAATGTAACAAATGTATTAGGGTTTATTGAAACTGATTTAGAAATATCATATTCTGTTCCTACTTCTGCTTTTATTGCTAGTGAATGTATATTTGCACTTGATGTAGCAACATTACCATTATCTAAAAAATCTATATATCTTTTATTATTAAAGAAACCTAAAAGATAAGTAGTATTTAAAGTTACATAATAAGATCTAGTTATATAGCCTACTGCTAATGCTATATTTGCACCAAACAAATTTGAATCATAATTTTTTTCATTAGATTTCAAATTACTCAAAGTAAACCCTAAAGCTCCAGTCATGTTTATACCTTCCCTGAAACTACCAGTAATTCCTATTTCAAGTAAGTTTGAAAAACCGCTATATCCTGATATTTCATTATTATTAGCTAGTGAATTGTAAGAAAAGTTATTATTTGTCCAAACATAATAATCTCCAAGTCCATTATACATTTTAGTTTCATTAGATATCATTGATAAAACTTTTGAGGCTTCATTATGTAAAATATTTGTAAATATTGAGTTATTTATTGGAGATAATTTATTCATATTTGCTGCTAGTTTATCTAAACATTTAGATGCTTTCAAAGAATTTATTGCTTCTTGTTTTGCTGCTAAAGTTTCGGCATTTGCAGCTTTATATATATATTCAGAAATCTTATCTTTCTCATTAATAGTACAAGCATCAGATTTAGAGTTTTTATCTAATGCATTGATCAAGCCTTGAATATTTTCTGTCACTTTATCTTCTTGTACAATCTCATCTATTTTTTTAGCTATTGATCTTGCAGATTTTTGTATACCTGTTGAAGATTCTATCAAAGATTCAAAATTTGTTAATCTTTCTATATTAACCCACACTGTTTCTGTGCCATCCTTTTTTTCAATTCCTCTATTAGTCTTTAACCAAGCTGGAATATATGTAAATAGCTCATTATTTTGTAACTCACCTTCAGTCATAGATTGCCCTTTGCTTACTAATAAATCAAAACGGTTTTTACTACCTGGTAATAAAATAGAAGTATCTAGCAAATTAAGTTTAATTCTTTTGTTCCAGTCTGGGGTTTCTTTTAAAGTTAATGTAGTTGTGTTATCAGACTTTAAAATATTGAATATTAAATATGCTTTATTGTTGGCATCTTGATCTTGCTGTTTGAATTTATCTATTTTAACTTGTCCAAAAACATTCAAATCTCCTGAGTTTTCTATATCTTCTACATAAGCTTTATCATATAGTTCTACCTTACCTCTTCTATCTTCAATATTTCTATTAAAAAGTTTTTTTATAACTCCTGTATTTTTCAGAGATGAGCTATCAGCAAACCTAATACGAAATATTCCCCCTTCATTATCAATTTGATTAAAGGTATTATCAGATCCTCTTATTTCTAAAACCCCTCTATTAATTGCTTTAATATTATTTTTATTCATATCAGTATTAAATGCTTTATTAGCAAAGATATTTAAGGTAGACCCCTGATCAATATTTATAGGAGTTCCTGTTTCTTTTAACATTAAAGAACTATTATTTGAATTTAAATTTAAAGTTGAATTACCTGTAATATTGATATAAACTTCTCTTCCTTCCCAGTTTGATATATTAACTATACTGTTATTTTGTACTGTAAATTTACCTGATGCTGTTAACCTATTTTTAACGATGAAATTTTTCATATTATCAATTATAGTTCCTGCACCTGTTGTGTCAGAGTCTACTGTTGTTAATGTGTTTGCCTCAAAACTTGAAAAACCATCACCTGTAATTTTAAACCCTGTACCTAGAGATTTAAATATATCTGCTTTAATTTCAGATTGTTGTAACTTGATATTTGTAGTAGATACACTTTTTATTGTGAAATTTTTGACTTCTAGTGTATTGTATTTAAAATCTATCAATACTTCACCTGTAGTATTACCAGCTCCTTTAGTAGCATCTGTATTAGATGTAAAATCTATATCTTCTACCTTTAATATTGATGCTTGCTCTTGATTCTCATTAATAATTCTAAAAAAGTTATTTTGCATAAAAGTAATTTTTTTAAATTCTAATGTTGAAGCTGGAAATTTGAAATATGAACCATAGCTTTTATTTGATACAAATTTTTCAGGACCTATTATCAATTCTTTTACATAAAACTTTGCATCTTTAGCAACCTGAACTTGAAAATAAGATTTATCAACTGTATCATTTGAATTTCCCCACTCTACTTCAGATAAATCTAATTTATCAACTATAAAAGAAGATTTTTGTGATACCTTTACATTAAATGTAATTAGCGGAGTAGAACTTTTATTGAATTTTAGTAAATTAGCTTTGAATTTACTAGTATCATCTTGTGATTTTTCTAAACCTAGTGTCATATTAAATGTTCCTATAGCAGAATTGAAATATATACTATCTGCAATAAATTCACTGTTACCTGTAATTGTTGATGTTGAAACTTTCCAAGTGATTTCACCTTTTTCCATTTTGAAAATGCTTTCTTTGCTCAAAGACAAACTTGTATTTAAACCACCTTGATTACGGTCGAAACTAGGGCTATCACCAAAAAAAAGCCCACCTAATTTATAATCTGCACCATCTTTAAATAACAATTTACTTCCTGTTAATGTCAAAGAAGTTATAGAACCAATAATATCTCCTCCAATTGTTATGTTAGCATTGGTTGCGTTGAAGCTTTGAAAATTACCTAGCAAAGATACTTTTCTACTTGTTCCTGAGAAATCTTTATCTTTACCATTAATAATTAATGTATTTTTTGCATCTCCTACTTCTTTATTAGTGATGTTTATCTTTACATATTTATTTTTTGAAAAAAAATCAATTTGATCTATATTAGCTATACTATCTTGTATAGACATTGTAAAATTAATGGTTTTATCATCATTATTAGCTTTTATAGTTCCAAAACTAACATTTGAACCATTAGATATATTTAAATCAACATTGGCAGATGAAGACTGTTCATTTAATATTGTTAATTGATTATTTGATGAGTTTTGGAATATACGTGAATTTTTAAAATCAAGTTTAATGCTATTTTTGATTGTAAAAATAGAACCCTGATTAAAACGCAAAGTTGTATTCAAATATGAATATTCTAATTTATTATTTGAATCTCCACCTATAAAAGTTAATTTAGGATACGAGGTAGGAAAATCATAAGTTTGATCTTGAGTTACTCCATTTGATGATATACACAAACTTCCTTCTATACCACATTCTGATTGTGCATCTGCAAGCAAAGCTGTAGTTAAAGAAAAAACACAACTTACAAAAAAGATAAAAAACATCAAATAACGCATAGTTTTTCTACATCCACTTTTATAAACAATAATACTTCATGATATTATAAGATACCTTAAAATGATCTTTTATTATATATAAATATTAAAATTGATACTAAAAATTCAATAATAATAATTTTTTAATTAAAAAATTTATTAACAAAACTTATAGTCTCATGCCATTCTAATTTATTAATTTCTATATCTTCACTAAAATTTGCAAGAAATTTACTTGGTACAGAGGTATCTAATATTATAAATATCCCATTATCATTTTTAGTTCTTATTAACCGACCAAAAGCTTGTTTTAAATTTTGTACAACAATATCATCATGAAAAATCATACCTAATTTTTGAGTTCTTATTTTTAACAATATATCTCTTTTAGGCCAAGGAGTTTTTTCAAATAGCACCATTCTCAAAGAGTTACCTGGAATATCTATTCCATCTCGTGCTGCATCTGTTCCTAACATACAACTGTTTATATCATCTTTGAACATATCTAATAAATTAACAATACTTTGATTTTTCGAATGTTGTGCATAGATGTTTATATGACTTTCTTTCATTAAGTTATTTGTACAATCATAAACGTTTTTTAATCTTTCGATAGAAGTAAATAAACACAATGCTCCACCATTACTTGCATCTAAAATCTTAGAAAGCACGCCGGAAAAATTTATAGTTTCTTTTGGTGCTTTAGTTATTATGATTTTGCTATTATTTTTATAATCAAAAGGAGACTTTAAATGCAAATAACTTATATTAGCATTATCTAAAAAATTTAAACCAAACTTTTTATTTAAATATTCATTTTTATTTTCAACTACTAATTTATTTGCCGCTAATGTTGCAGATGTTAAAACAAGAGAATTCAACCTAGCAAACATATTTATGTTTAATGGAAGCATTGGATTTATGTAATTTTTACTATACGCTATATCAACTTCTATTGCTTTATCTTTTATGCATAAAAATCTATATATGTATAAATCTTCTGGCTCTTCTATTTCATAAAGCATAGATAAAAAATTTGTAAATTTTGAAACACAAATAGTTTCAAATGATCCTTTGAAAAATAAAAAAGATTTTTCTTCATCTTCTGAAAGATGAACAATTTTTTTATCTATCGCATTTAATAAATATGAAGAAATATTTATAATTTTTTGTAGTGATAATTTTAATGTTTCAATACTTTGTTTAAGTTGATCATTTAAGATATGATTGCTTATCAGAATTTCTTGAGTATATTTTTTATTTATATCTGAAGTGTTTTCTAGAATATGTAAATATAGTTTATGAAAAAAATCTTCAAAAATATTAGAAGGTGAATGTCTTAGAATATTATCTAAAGATTTAAAATCAGGTAAATTTTCTGTTTCATTTAAAAATAAATTTAAATAATCTTTAATTTCTAAATCTATTTCTTCATGAATATGTATACTATCTTCTGTTATCGTATTTTCAACTCGATTCAAAAGTATATGTAATCTTTGCTTAATGCCATTTAAGCTACTATTAGATTTTCTTGAGTTAGATGTTCCATGTATGAAATATCTGATATTCAAAAATTCTTTTATAGATATTTCATAAGAATATACATCATCTGCTGTGTTGAATAAATTATGTGCTTCATCAAATACTATATTTTTGACGTTGAAGCCATCTGATAAAAGAGTCAGACTATGATTTGAAATAATGATATTAGCTTTTTTGATATCTATCTTATTTCTCATAATAAAACATTTTTTAAAATGTTTACATCTACTATAAATACATTCTTCTCTTTTATTTAATAGATAATTAAAAAACTTATTGGGAAACATCATATATATTAAAGAACTTATATTACCCCCTATTATATCTCCTTCTTTATTTTCTATAACCCAACGGGAAATTACAGCAATAAATAATCTACTTTCACCTAGTACATTGGGATTTGCTAATAAATATTCATAATTAAGCAAACAAATATAATTATTTACTCCTTTGACTAAAGTTACTTTTTCTTTAAAAGTATTCTCTTGATTGAAAGAATTTTTTAGCACATTATAAACTTGTTTTTGTAAAACTTTAGAATATGTAGAAATAACTACTTGCTGCATTGGGTTTTCTTCTATAAAAGCTAAAATAGACGAACAATATGCTAATGTTTTCCCAACCCCTGTTCCAGCCTCTGCTAATAAGATATTAGTTATATGATTATCATTAGTATTTGAATTTATACTATCTGTTAGGTTCTCTATATTTAATTTTTTTATTACTTCAAGACAATAAATAGTTTGTTCATCTCTTGGATTACCTAATGATTTAGTTATACATTTTAATTTCTCTATAACTTTTTCATTAGATATATTTTTTGTTGTTATATCTGGATTTTTGAATAAGCTTTGATCTTCTTCATCTTCTCTATCTTCGATCGCTTCCCATATATTTATTTTCTTGTTTTTAGGTTTATCTATAAATGTTAAGTAATATGATAAAATTTTACTCCAATTCCAATTATCGACTGAAACATAAGAAATCAAGTCTAGGAAATCTGAGTCTTGATTAGTTAAATCTATAATTTTATCTAATAAAATCTCGTAAATTCTTATCAAACAATCTAATTCTAAAAATTGTCTTTCTTCTAAATTTTTAGTATGTAATAATTTAGTAATAATCTTATGTTCATTCTCAGTTTTTATTTTATTTATTTCTAATAAAAATTTATATATCGAATGTATAGAAGGGGAACACAAAGCAGTTGGGTATAATAGAATAAATAAATCAAGTACATCTATTAAATTCCTTTCTTGAGCTTCAGAAGAAAAATTTAATATACTTTTTTTATTACAAACAATTATTAATGTAGATCTAGAAATAGCTCCTAACGAACGTATATTCAAAGTAGTTCGATGCAATTTTAAATCTTGATATACAATATGATTATTCCCTGCAACTAAAAATAATATATTTGGTAATTTTATTTTTTTATTTGTAGATATTTTAATTTTATTGTTCACCATTTACAAAGTTTCTTACAATTGTATTGTCTGTCTTTTGAAAATCCGATATAGAACCAAAAAAACCAATTTTAGAACCATTTAATAACATAACCTTATTAGCTATTAAATCAACAACTTTCATATCATGAGTTATTATTACTGAAGTTGCTTGTAAATAATTTGTTGTATAATTAATTAATTTTGCAATAGACATTGATGTAACTGGATCTAAACCAGAAGTTGGTTCATCAAAAAATAATATTTTCGGTTTCATAACCAATAATCTTGCTAAAGCTACACGCTTCTGCATTCCACCTGATAAAGAAGCTGGTGACTTATCTAAAATATCTGCAGTCAAACCTACATGCTCTAAATTTTCAACTGCTATATCTAATAGTTTTTGTTTATTATAATTGTGATTTTTATATAATAATGAAAATAAAACATTATCTTTAACCGTCAAACTATCAAACAAAGCTGAAAATTGAAATAACATTCCAATAGACAAATCTATTTTCATTATATCATCTAAAGATTTATTTGATATATCATGGCCATTTAAAATTACATTTCCATTATTGGCATGTAACAAACCTAACATAATTTTCAAAAGAACTGACTTTCCTGTTCCTGATTTTCCTAGAATGACATACTTATCTGCTTGTTCTACTTGAAAAGTTATATCATCTAGTACTTTGTTGGAACCAAAAGATTTACTAACATTTCTAACATCTATGACAACATTATTTTTCATATTATTCTCATTTAATTTTATTTGAAAAACATCAAAGTCAATAAATAGTCTACAACAAAAACTAAAATACAAGATACTACAACAGAGTTTGTTGTACTTTTACCAACACCATCAGCTCCATTTTTAGTATTATAACCAAAATAACAACCTAAAGATGTTATTATAAAACCAAAGACTGCTGCTTTAACTAGACCTGAATAAACATCATCATAAGAAAGTTTATCTACAGTGCATTGAATATAATAAACAGAGTCAAAGCCTAATTTTGATATAGATGCTAAATATCCTCCTAAAATTCCCATTATATCAGCTAAAAATACAAGCAAAGGCATAGATAGTAAACCAGCTAAAATTCTAGGTACTATTAAAAATTTTATAGGATGAACTTTCATTGTATATAATGCATCTATTTGCTGAGAAATCCGCATAGTACCTATTTCTGCGGCAATAGAAGATACAACTCTACCTGACACCATCAATGCTGTTAAAACAGGCGCTAATTCTCTTGTTAAAGATAATATAACAATACTTGCAACAGCATTTTCACCACCTAATACTCCAAAACCTAAATAAGATTGTAAAGCAAGTACCATACCTGTAAATAAAGATGTTAAACCAACTATTGGGATTGAAAAAAAAAATATTTCTTTAAACTGTTTCAAAAAATTTGAAAAGTAAAATGGTTTTCTGAAAATATGACTGAATACAGTCAAAATAAATAAAACATTACTGCCAATTTTCTCAAAAATTGAAATAAATTGTCTACCTATTGCACTAATAAAATTTAAAATGTTAGTCATATACTTATTCTTTTTCTTCTGCCCAAGCTTTTTGAATAGCTTCTAATATACCTTCTGAAGAGCGTTCAGGATCATCGGAAAAATCTTCTAATTCAGTTACCATTTTATGTAAGTCTGTAAATAATATAGAATACACATCAGAAATTTCTTCTCCATGTTTATCTTCTAATTCTGCAGCTATGTCGTATATTTTTTCCCAAGTAAGTTTCATATTAGATATACCTATTATTTGATTATATTTGAAAATTTTTAATAATTATTAAGCCATATTTCTAGTTTTGGCAGGTATTTTAAATACTTTACCTTCATATTCTTCTGTAACAATAATTTGACATGCTAAACGCGATGTGGCTGTAAGACCAAAAGCCATATCTAACATATCTTCTTCCTTTTCTTCTGCTTCAGGAAGATTATCATAAAAGTCTTCTTCTAAAATAACATGACAAGTAGAGCAAGCACACGATCCCTCACAAGATGCTTTCAATGGCACATGGTTATCATGAGCTGCTTCAAAAACAGATTCTCCTACTTTTGCATCAACAATATATTCTTTATTATCTGCTGTTAAAAATTTTATTTTTACTGTATTCATGTACTATCTCCTAATTTAGCAAATCATGAACATATAATATTCAATACTATAATTTTAAATTATCTAGAGCCAGGTATTTTGAATTTTGCTCCATCTAACTCTTGTGTAACAATAATTTGACAGCCCAAACGTGAAAATTCTTCTAAACCAAAAGCCATATCTAGCATATCTTCTTCTTCTTCTTCTTTCTCTGGTAATTTACCATAAACCTCTTCATCTAAGACAACAACATGACATGTAGAGCAAGCTAAAGAACCTTCACATTGTCCCTCTAATTCTACTCCATTTCTATGTGCAGTTTCTAAAAGAGATTCTCCTTCTAGTGCTTCAACTTTATGTTCAACACCATCTTTTGTGATAAAAGTAACATTGATTGCCATTTGTACTACCCTTAATTGTAAATCTTTATATTATTATTAACAAGCTATTAACAAGTAAAAAGTATATAACATATTACTTATTTTTTCCTAAAAGTTTTTCTACTTCCTCAACTTTTTTACCTTTTAAAGCTTTTTCTACATAAATACTCATTCTTCTATGAGCAAATTCACGAGTTATATTTTCTAGTTCTTCTACATATTTATGAATTATATTTCTATTTGTATTTGTATTTTTCAAAGTATCTTCTAGTGCAACTATAGCTGTTCTGATTTTTTGTTCTTCATTTTCTATTAATAAATCTACATCTTCTTCAATTGCTTTTTCTGTTGTAGATATTAATATTTTAGCATCTGATATTGTTTCATTTAACAATCTTTTTTCGATATCTTCTTTGGCATTTTCCATAGATACTTCAAGCATTTTTCTCATATCATCTATAGATAATCCCCAAGTAGGTTTAATTTCTATTTCTTGTTTGATTTTTGTTGTCTGTTCTTCTGCAGATACTGTTAAAAGACCATCTGCATCTATAGTGAATATGACTTTTATTCTTGCTTTGCCTGCTTTCATTTTAGGTATAGATGTTAATGTGAATTTACCTAAAGATCTTAAATCTTCTGCTAATTCTCTTTCTCCTTGTAATATATGTATCATCATAGAAGTTTGATCATCTTTGAAAGTTGTGAATTCTTGAGCTTTTGCTATTGGAATAGGTGAGTTTCTTGGTATTATTTTTTCAACGATTCCACCTGCAATTTCTAACCCTAAAGAAAGAGGTATAACATCTAAAAGTAATGAAGAATTTGAAACACCTGTTAAATTTGCAGCTTGATATGCCGCTCCTATACTTACAACTTCATCAGGATTTATAGAACATAATGTTTGCACATTGAACTCTTTTTCTATAATTTCTTTTATACATGAAATTCTTGTAGATCCTCCAACTAAGATAACTCCTTTAATATTGAGTATATCTTCCTTGCTATCTTTTACTGCATTTTTAATTAATGAAATGGTTTTGTTAATTAAAGGTTTTATAAGTTCTTCAAAATCATTTTTAGTTAATTGGAACATAACGTTTTGATTATCTAATTTGAAGTGTTTTACAACTTTACTACAATTAGATAATTCTTCTTTGATCTCCTTTGCTATTAATAACAAATGACGTTTATGGGCTATAATATTCTCTACATTGTTTAAGGAATCAAGTAATTGATTTAATATTATTTGATCAATATCATCTCCACCTAAAGATAAATCTCCAGTTGTTGATAATACTTTAAATATACCTTTTTGAAGTTTTAATATAGATACATCAAATGTACCTCCTCCTAAATCATATACAATATATACCCCTTCTGTTTTTTCATCTAATCCATAAGCTAAAGCTGCAGATGTAGGCTCATTTATCAAACGAAGAACTTCTAAAGAAGCTAGTTTTGCAGCGTTTTTTGTTGCAACTCTAGCTGATTCATCAAAATAAGCAGGAACTGTAATTACAGCTTTAGAAATAATACAATTCAAATATATTTCTGCTTCTTTTTTAATTTTTTTTAAAATTTCTGCAATTATTTCTTCTAAAAATAATTCTTTATTATTGCCAACAAGTATTTTTAATGTTTGAGAACTTTCTTTTTCATTAATTTTGAAATTTAGTTCTGAAATATTTTTTATATCTTTAGAAGCTTTTCCCATATACCTTTTCATTGACGTAAAAATATACTCAACTTGATCTTCTTTTTTAGGAGATTCACCAACTATTATTTTATTATCTTTGAACCATACTATTGAAGGTAATAAATGATTTCCATTTATAGGAATTATTTCAACAGAAGATGTATTTTCATTGTAATATGAAACAACTGTGTTTGATGTTCCTAAGTCTATACCGATTGCAATTTGTTTTATTTGATCTTCTGAAGAGTCTTTTTTATTTGTTTTTGCTTTGGGATCAGTTATTTGAAGAAATGTCACTTTGCCTCTATCATTATATTGTATTTTATCACCGACAACATTAGTTGCTACTAAGTCTTTCTAAAAGTTTTTCTTGTACTCTATTCAAATATCTAATTTTTATATAAAATGTTTGTATTTCTTTTGCTTCTTTGGCAAAATTTAATGTTTTTATTTTATCTATTAACTCTGTTTTTATATTTATAAGTTTATCTATAAAATCTTTTTTATTTTCAATTGTGACTTGATGCATTTGCTCATATAAGTCAAAAAACTCTATCATCAAACTATTATCGTATAACAATTTTTCTTCAGTTATTATATCTTCTTTATTATACATTTTATATAAATATGCTATTGTATCTATTTCATTATTTAATGTAGAATATGCAGTATTCAAATAACTACTATGTATCATAGCAAAATACTGTTCTTCTTCTGTTTTATTTATATATTTATCTGGATGATAAATCATCATTCTAGTTATATAATTGGTTTCTAATAAGGGTTTATTTATTTCTAAAGAACATGGAATAGCTAAATACAAAAAATAATCTATATCTTGTATTATTGGATTAAGATAATTACAACTATTGCAAACAAAACCATATTTGGAAATATTAAATTTATTTGAACAATTTTTACAAATAATAAGCATATAAAGCCTTATTTAAAAAAGTATAAACATAAGTTGAATAATTTGAAATATGGTTAAACCATAAAGGATTCACCACAACCACACTTAGATTTTTCATTTGGATTTATAAACACAAAACCTTCTTCAAGTTCGGTTTTAGAATAATCAATAACACTTCCTAAAACAAATAATACAGCTTTAGGATCTATATATATATTCAAATTACTAAATTCTAATTTCTCATCATATGTGTTTTCTTCATAAACAAATTCCAAACCCCAAGATAGACCTGAACAACCTTTGGTTTTTAATGAAACTCTAAGTCCTAAAGGCTTAGTTTCACAAGAATCCATAAGATATATTATTCTTTCTTGAGCGTTTGGTGTTATATCCATTAACTGTTTTTTCATTTTAAAGTATTATGAATTTTGTTTGTTTTCATAATCTTTTAAGGCACTTTCTAAGGCTTCTTCAGCTAAAATAGAACAGTGAATTTTTACAGGAGGCAATTCTAAAGCTTCAACAATATCAGAATTTTTGATTGTTTTTGCTGTTTCAACTGTTTGACCCTTTACCATTTCTGTAATATATGATGATGCAGCTATTGCAGAACCACAACCAAATGTTTTGAATTTAGCGTCAGTTATTACGCCATCTTCTATTTGTATTTGTAACTTCATTACATCTCCACATGCAGGAGCACCAACTATTGCTGTACCAACTTTTTTGTCTTTTTCATCTAAAGTACCAACATTTCTTGGATTTTCATAATGATCTATAACTTTATTACTGTATCCCATTTTATTTCTCCTGGTTACGTTTTTTATATTTATGAATATTAATTATATTAATAATATATAAGAAACTACTAATGGTCTGCCCATTGTATTTTACTTAAATCTACACCTTGCTCTAACATATCCCAAATTGGACTCATAGATCTTAAGTGATTCACAGCTTTGATTATATGTTTTGCAGTATCTGCTATTTCTTCTTCTGTAGTAAATCTACCTAATCCAAATCTTATAGATGTATGTGCTAAATCATCTTCTACACCCATAGCTTTTAAAACATAAGAAGATTCTAAAGATGATGAAGTACATGCAGAACCAGAACTAACAGCTATATATTTATTAAATCCCATAAGTAAACTTTCACCTTCAACACCAGCAAAGCTGATATTTAAGTTATTATAAACTCTTTTTACAGGGTCACCATTTATATAAACTCTTTTTAATGCTGAAGTTAACTCATTTTTCAAGTTGTCAACCATAGCTGTTATTCTTTTAGTATCTTTTTCCATTTCATTAAGAGCAATTTCTGATGCTACACCAAAACCTACACATAACGGCACAGGTAATGTACCTGAACGTAAGCCTCTTTCTTGGCCTCCTCCATGGATTTGTGCTAGAACTCTTACTCTTGGCTTTCTTCTGACATATAAGGCTCCAATTCCCTTTGGACCATACATTTTATGTGCAGATAAACTCATTAAATCTACATTTAATTCATCTACATTTACAGGTATCTTACCTGCTGCTTGTGCTGCATCTGTATGAAAAAATACTTTATTTTCTCTACATAATGCACCTATTTCTTTAACAGGCTGAATTGTTCCAACTTCATTGTTTACCATCATAACAGAAACTAAAGCTGTATTTGGCTTTATAGCATCTTTTATAGTTTGTACATCAACAATACCGTTTGTTTGAACTGGTAAATAAGTTACTTCATAACCTTGCTCTTCTAAATAAGATGCAGAAGCTAAAACACATTTATGTTCAATTTTTGTAACAATAAGATGATTCTTTCCTTTTTGTTTGTAAAATTCCATTACTCCTTTTAAAGCTAAATTATTAGCTTCTGTTGCACCGGAAGTAAAGATTATATCTTTTGAATTTGCACCTATTAAATTTGCAATACTTGTTCTAGCTTTTTCTACAGCTTCTTCTGCTTGCCAACCCCAAATATGATTTTTAGAGTGCGCATTACCAAAATTTTCATAAAAATAAGGTATCATTGCGTCTATAACTCTAGGATCACACGGTGTTGTTGCTTGGTAATCTAAATAAACTGGCATATTATTTTTTGTCATTAAGCCTCTCTTTGAAAATCATTTTAATATAGAATTATATAAATGATATTAATTAACATTATTATATATGTTAATAGTGTAGTTAGTATATCATTGTTACTGTATAATTTGAAATTTATTCTTTAATACATGAGACAAAGATAAAGAACCTAAATATCTTTGTATATGGTCTACTAAATGAGACCATAAACACGCTGCTGTACAAGTAGCATTTGTACAAGAATTATGATTTTTACATAATAGATATTCAATATTATCATCAACAGCAGAAATAATTTGTGAAATAAATATCATTTCAGGTGGACGTGAAAGCATATACCCACCTTTACACCCTTGTTCACTGATTAAGAGATCTGCTTTTTTAAGGTAATAAAATAATTTTTCAAGATAAGCAACTGAAATATTATTTTTTTGTGCTATATATAAAACAGAAATATATTTTTTATCTTCATCATAATGTTTAGCTATTTCTAACATAGCTGTAACAGCATATCTTCCTTTTGTTGTTAATTTCATATTACTAATACTTCCATACTTTTATAAGCCTTTAATCTATATTATTATAACATTAAATATTCAAACTAATAACTATATATAAAAATATATTGTTCAAATTGTATGGAAATATGTAATGTGTGTTAAAATCTATGCACAATTACTATTAACTAATAATAGTAATATAAATCGATTAATAATTACTTATTAAAGGTATATAACACATATGACAAGAGTAAATATAAATTCCGTATCTGGCACTTTAGAAGGTATCTTCAAAGCTTCTGAATATAATAATGCACCATGTGTACTACTATTACACCCCCACCCATTGTATGGTGGAAATATGCATAGCAAAGTTATATCTACTTTAGAAAAGGCTTTTTACAAAAATGGCTTTTCTACTTTAAAATTTAATTTTAGAGGAGTTGGCGAATCAGAAGGTGAATACGGAGATGCAGTTGAAGAAATTATAGATGCAAGTACTTGTTGTGATTGGCTACAAAAAAAGGAAGGAATTAATCCACAACATTTTTGGGTTGCTGGATTTTCTTTTGGAGCTTATATAGCTATTCAAATTATGATGAGAAGAATCGAGGTTTCTAGGTTTATGGCTGTGGGACTTCCTGTTAAAATGTTTGATGTTTCTTTTATATATCCCTGTCCTGTAAATGGATTATTTGTTCATGCTGAAAAAGATATGATAGCCCCTTTAAAGCACACAGAACCTATTATAAAAAAAACTATGAGAACAGAAGGAAAGAGTATAGAATATGAAATAATAAAAAATGCAGATCACTTTTTTAATAATCATATGGAAGATTTTTACAAATGTGCGGATTCTTATATTCAGAAAGGAATGAAAGAAGATAATATAATATTAACAAAATAAGGAACATTTCATGCAATTTAAATCAGAATTTTTACATACCTTAAATGAAAGAGGTTTTTTAAATAATTGTTCTTCTTACGAAGAATTAGACAAACTTATGGCATCTTCTTCTGTTTCTGCATATATAGGTTTCGATTGCACTGCACCCTCTTTGCATGCAGGTAGTTTAATGCAAATTCTGATATTTAAATATCTACAAAAATTTGGACATAAACCAGTTATCATACTTGGAGGTGGTACTAGTGTTGTTGGAGACCCAAGTTTTAAAGATGAAGCTAGACAATTACTTACAATAGAAAAAATTCAAGAAAATCTACTAGGTATAAAATCTGTATTTGAGAATTTTATTTCTTTTGAAGGAAAAAATGGTGCCTTAATGGTTAATAACTATGACTGGTTATCTCAACTTAATTATTTGGAATTTTTAAGAGATTTCGGAGTTCATTTCACAGTTAACAGAATGTTATCGTTTGAAAGTGTAAAGCTGAGGTTAGATAGAGAACAACCCCTTAGCTTTTTAGAATTTAACTACATGTTATTACAAGCTATAGATTTTTATCATTTAAAAGAACATCACGATGTATCCTTACAAATTGGAGGTTCAGACCAATGGGGTAACATATTGAATGGTGTTGAATTAATAAGAAGAAAAACAGGTAAAGCTGCTTTTGGTTTAACAACTAATTTAATCACAAAAGCAGATGGTACTAAAATGGGTAAAACTGCAACTGGTGCCATTTGGTTAACAAAATCTATGTGTAGTGTTTGGGATTTCTATCAATATTTCAGAAATACACACGATGATAATGTTATTGAATATTTAAAAATATTCACAGAAGTAAGTTTAGATGAAATTAATAAATTAGCTCAGTTAAAAGGTAAAGAACTTAATGAAGCTAAAAAAATATTAGCTTACGAATTAACTAAACTTTGTCATGGTAAAGAAGAAGCTGATAAGTGTACTCAAACTGCTATTAATACTTTTGAAGAAAATATTATAGATGAAAATTTACCAACTATAGAAATCAAGATGAACGAGTTAAGCAATATAGAACCTATTTCTAAATTATTAACTACTCATAATTTACAACCTAGTAATTCTTCTTCTAGAACTATAATTAGCCAAGGTGGTATAAAGATTAATGATGTTGTTTGTGAAGATCCTATGTATATAATAAACAAAAATGATTTTACAAATAATATTTTAAAACTAAATATTGGTAAAAAACAAATTATATTATTTAAGTTAGTATAACTATACCTAATAAAATAGAAGGCTATTATACTTTATGGCCTTCTATTTTATTTATTAATAATATACAAATAAATATATTAACTTATTGTATATATTTTATTATCAAGCAAGCATGAATATTAATAATATAAAGCATCAGTTACCCTGATAATTAAAATAATGTTTAAAACAAGACTTCAAAACTAATAACAATTTTAAACCAACTAGTTTATAAATCTTTGTAATCTAAATATAGAATTATATAAAACAATAACCTACTATTCGAAATGCAGAAAATAAAACAAAAGAAATCTGTGACTTATATAATAAACTCAAAGCCAATAGTATTGATCTAAACCGTAATAATCTGTGAATAAACTTTATTAGAACACTGATTATCTTTAGCAAAAACGAACTTAACTCACATCAGTTGTTTAATGATTTAGTTAATGAATGTAATATTCTTAATGAGATTAGAAAATTATCTGCTTAAGATATTGAAATTTTATAAAAACAATGCTTGCAAGTGTGCTAGTAACCCTATAGTAAAATTAAAAATACCTTATAGCATATGGTATCTATATTCACACCAAATCAAAAAATATTAACTCTAATGAGAAGAAAATTTTAATTAATAACCTTTAATAAAATAAAAATTTATTCTACTTTATCTACCAATTCTTTTATTTTTTCTTTACTAGATTTTATTTCCTCGTTAGGTTTTCTAGAAAAAGAATATTTTAAATCACCAAAATAACCCATAATATTAGAGTTTACTTGGAAAAATTCTTTTCCTGTAGCATTTTTGATATCTTGAGTAAATAATCCTCTTAAGATATCTCTAATAATTGGGACGTTTTTTATCAATGAATTAGCGCTATACGCTGGAAGTAAAGTACCATCTAAATTAAGATAGCTAGAGTTTAAATAACCTTTATAACGAGCAGCTAAAAAGTTTCCAACTAAATCTATATTTTTAAATACAAAAAAACTATTTTTTCCCACAAAATCAACATTTCCAGATGCAAATTGAACTCCTATTATGAAATCATATACTATAAAATTACCATCTGTGTGTAAAAAAGTTTTATTAGTATCTTCATCTTTTTTATAAAACATATTAACTTTAGCTTTCAAAGTTCCTTCTTTTAATCCCGAGTATATATCAAAAAAGGATAAAGCATGACCTAAATTGAATATTGTAGCTTCTAACAGATGTGTCTTTTTATTATATAAAGTATAACTAGATAAGCCTTTTTGAAAAATAGCCCTCATCTCTATTTTTTCAATTTCAAGACCTGCAATATTTAATATAAATCTAACATTTCTTGCTAATTTTTTATTTGAAGTTATAATATCAAATTTCAAATCTACATTTACATTTCTATTAGTATTAGCTTCTGATAAAAATTCATTATCAATGTTTATATCATCATAAGTAAAATTTTCCCTATCAATGATATCTTTCTTACTTGGATTTTCTTCTGTTATTTGCGATTTTTTTAATTCATCTTTTAGAATTATAAGTAAATTTGTAATATCTATTTTTGAACCAGATAAGTTAATATCTATGTCTTCATTATCTATATTAAGATTTCCTTTTAACTCACCATCTTTAAAAGTTAATCTTTTTATGTCAATATTAACTAAATCTGTAGAAGTTCTTACATCAAAACTAGTATTAAAATTATTTGCAATTATATTTATATCTTTGATGAGAAAAGTTTTGAAATTATTCAAAAATATATTACCAGAAACAGAAAACTTTGAATTCTTATCTTTTGTATAATTAAAAGCTTTTATATCAATTGCAGAATTTTTTATATCTGAATTAAAACTTATTCTCGCATCATCTCCAGAAACATATATTTCCATATCGGTATCTACTTTACCATTAACATCTACATATTTCCATATAATATTAGGTAAAATTTCTAGTTTTTTTATACTATCAATATTAACTTGTTTAGTATTGATAGTATATTGAGCAATTAATTTTTCAGGTTCTTTCCAATTTATTTTTATATCTAGATTTAGATCACTACCATCAAATTTGGCAACTCCGAAGGTATGTAATTGATCATCTCTAATAGTTAAATCTAATATTCCATTTTGTATTGGATACTCATTTAAGTCTTTTTTATACATAACATCGGTTAATTTAAGATCAACATTCAAAATTTTTGTAGTGTTTTTTTCTAAAGATACATCATATAACAATGTTCCTTCTGCTGAACCTTCAAACCAATTTGGAGATATACGTTCTTTATTTAGTATATTTAAAGGATCCGAAGATAAATAATTTAAGGTTTCTTCGGCGTTACCTTTCAGGTTTAAATCTAATTTTAATCTAGCATGATAAGGTTTATTAGGAAAATTTTGATTTTCATTATAAATAGACACTAAACCTTTACTAGAAAATATACTAGGATATCCATCAATTTTTAAATTTTTATAAAAAATATCAACTTTCTTTGCGTTATATACTACATCTACACTTTCAGCATTAAGAAGAGAACTTTTTGGTAAATATGTTAATTGTGCATCGTTAATTTTGACTTTTCCATGAACATCATTAAGTTTTATATCATTTTTATCTATATTCTGAATAAAAGATAATTTTAAAATATTATCTTTTATATAATTGTCAAACCTTAAGTGTTGATTCATCCAGCTATAAAAATTTATTAATATATTTTTAGGCCAATATAAAGCTAAATCATTTGTTGTGAAATTTAAAAAATTAGCCTTAATTGAATAATTGATTTTTTTACTAAAAACATTATCAACAATTAATGAGCCATTTAAATATTTATCATCTTTTATTTTTATCTTAATGTTGGAGATATCTAATATACCGCTTTGGGTACTAAATTTAATATCAGTTGTCAAAGATTTTACTGGTAATTTGAAACCATTTTTTTTGTCTACATAGTGATAATTATCTACAAAATTAATTTTTAGATTCATAAAATTAAGATTATTATTCTCTTTTTTATACACAATGTTAGTTTCTAAATTAGAAATATCAAAATCAGTATCATTAGGAGCTTTAAAAAAAGTTTGATATAGCTTTATATTTGATGTGATATTTTTTAATCCTTCTTGGAAATCAAAATTAGCTTTGAAAGAAATATTTGCTTCCGATTTTGTAGTAAATTGTAATAATTTCAAATCCAACTTTGGATAAACTTCAGACAGAATTATCTTGAAGCTTTTTAAATCATTAAAAAATAATGTGCCATTTATATTATTATTACCTAACTTATCTTTATTCAATTCGGCATTAATAGTAGAACAAATTTTAGAGTAACATTTTATACTAGCATTTACTTTAGAAAATATCTGTTCATCATGATATTTTAATATAACAGAATCTAATTTTAAGTCAGCTATTTGTTTTTTATTTTTATTGATCAAAAAAGAGATGTTTTTAAATAAAATATCAAAATTAACATGTTGATATTTTATTGTATCAGTAGCAATATTACTATCACTACAATTACAATCATTTATTAATTCTGTTATTACATCAACTATATTATCTTTCTCATTTATAAGATCTAATGATATATTGCTACCATCTATAAAAATTTTTATATTTTCTATAGCTTCTTTTTTTATAATTTTTGATGGGTTTGTATAGATAGATAAATTTTTTATTTTTATATTGTTTTCTTTTTCTACGTATGCAAAATTCTTAACAAATAATATAGGCCTATTTATCGAATAATTCCAACCTATAGCCAAATAATCAACAGAAATTTTATTCTTCAAAAAAGGTTTTTTGTTTTCAATTGCTTTGATTATACTATTACTTATATAAGGTATTGGGATTTGAAATATAATAAAAGAAAATATAATTATAAACAAACATACAACTACCAAAATTGTATAGCTGAATGATTTCCAAATTTTGATTAACATATAGTTATTTCTGTAAAAGTTATAAATTATTATATAATGATAATTCATTATAATTAATAACTATTTAATTCCTATTTTATATTTATATTTTAGAGAGCACACTTACAATAATATCTGATAAATTTCCATCTAAAACAGCTTTCGTATTTTGAGTTTCGAAATCACTTCTATGATCTTTTACTAAATTATAAGGGTGTAAAATATATGATCTAACCTGACTACCAAAATCAATTGCTCTTTTTGAAGCATACTCCGATGATTTATTATTCTTTTGTTCCAAAGTTTTCAGTTTGAATAACCTTGATCTTAATAAAGATAACGCAGTAGCTTTATTTTTATGCTGTGATCTTTCAGACTGACACTGTACTACTATAGATGTTGGGATATGTAATATTCTAACTGCACTATCAGTAGTATTCACATGCTGACCGCCTGCACCTGAAGCTCTAAAGGTATCAATTTTAAGATCTTTATCTAAAATTTCAATTTCTATATCATCACCTATTGGATATACATCAATTGCTGCAAAGCTTGTATGTCTTTTACCATCAGAATTAAAAGGTGATTGCCTTACCAATCTATGTACCCCTTCTTCTACTTTCAAAAAACCGTATGCATAAGTACCTGAAACTTTTAAAATAACAGATTTTATACCATTTTTTGCCTCATTAGAAGAATTATACTCTATAGTACTTATAGAGTAAGCATTATCTTGCAACCACCTACTATACATACGTAAAAGCATCCCTGCAAAATCTTGTGCATCGGCTCCACCACTTCCAGCGTGGATTTCTAAATAACAATCTAATTTATCTTCCGATGATGAAAAAAATAATTTAGTTTTTTCTTTTTCTGATAAAATAAGTAAAGAACTTATTTCTTGTTTTATATCGTTCAGTAAATCACTATCTTTAGCTTCTTTAGCAATCAATATTAAATCTTGTATATCTTTATAAGAATGAAAGATATTAGATAAACTATCAACCGTTTCTTTTATAGTATTTAACTCTTTCATTTTTGAACTCATAAAAAGATGATCAGTCCATAAATTAGAAGAAGTATTAATTTCATTTTCTAGTTTTTTATATTTAGCACATAAATTTTGAAAATCAGACTTTTCATCTAATATCAATATTTCCTGAGCTAATTGTTGTAGCATTGAATCTACATTGAAAATATCAAGTTTATTCATATTAACTTATTTATTACCATATTCCATTATCTTGTTTATTAATATCTTTATTAGATGTTTTATCCCTTTGAAAAATTTCTTTTTGTGATAAATCTTCTTTATCTGGAACTTGATCGTCTTTAAAGACTTCTAAAATAGAATTAGGCTGAGATGGAAGTGACGCTTTTCCTGTAGTATAATCTACCCAGTACATATGAATACCTTCTGGAATCCTAAATGGTAATTGTTCTCTGTCTTTTAAGGCTTTATTCATGAAGTTATAAAATATCGGAACAGCTATTGTAGAACTTTGTAAGTCTTTTCCTAAAGACACTGGTACATCTGCCCCTACATATATACCAACTATCAAATCTGGTGTAAACCCTATAAACCAGGTGTCTTTGTCATCATTTGTTGTTCCTGTCTTACCACCAATATTATAACCTTTTATACGAGCATATCTCCCAGATCCCCTTTGTACAACACCTTGCATTAGATTAACTATTAAATACGCATCTTTAGGATCTACTAATGACTTTCTATTATCTTCCAATAAAGGAGGATTTTGATCATTCCACTCTATATTATTGCATTTATCACATTCTCTATTATCATTTTTATATTTAACTTTACCTTCATTATCTTGAATCATTTCGATAATATTAGGTTGTATATCTTTACCTCCATTTACCAAAATAGAAAAAGCTCGAACAGTATTTATTAAAGTTGTTTCTTTAGAACCTAATAAATTTGATAAATTATTCAAATTACTATCATAAAGACCTAGTCTTTTTGATAATTGACTTATGTAATCTAAACCTATTAAACTACCTATACGAATTGTGGCTAAATTTTTTGAAACTTCTAAAGCTCTTCTCATAGTTATCAAACCAGAATATGAATTAGCATTATTTTGAGGTTTCCAATCTAAAGTATCATTTCTAGAAACAAACGGAGCATCTAAAAAAAGATCCGAAGATTTGAAACCCTTTTCAAAAGCAGATAAATATACAAAAGGCTTAAAAGCGGATCCTAACTGTCTTTTAGCTTGAGTAGCACGATTGAATTGACTTAGTAAATATGAATATCCTCCTTGCATAGCAAGTATTTGACCATTTTGAGGATTCATGACAACAATTGCGCCATTTACTTTTGGTATTTGTCTTAGTTGCCAAGTTTGATTGTTTTGCTGTTCTACAAAAATTACATCACCAATTTTCAAAATATCATTAAAATTTTCCAACTGTCTATTTATGTTATTAATATCATAAGGAGCAGCCCATAAATTTTGTTCTCTATTTAAAATAACAGTTGTATTATCTGATAAACCAACTTTTATTTTATCTTTTTGAACATTTAGAACTATTGCTATTTCCCAAGGTGCTACTATTTTCGCAAAATCCATTATTTTCTTTTCTGCATGTAAAAAAATGTACCAGTTAGGTAAACTATCTGTGTGATCTAGCAAATATTTTTGAGTTATATTGTTACCTAGTGCAGAAAAAGCTGCTCCAGTATAACCTTTTTTCATCTCATACCTGTTAATCCCCCAGCGTAAAGAGTCATAAGCATATTTTTGAAATTTATTATCTATTGAGGTTTGTACACTTAAACCTTCATTGTAAAGAACATCATAGCCAAATTTATCTAAAAGATTTCTTCTTACTTCTTCTGCTGCATAAGAACTTATTCCCACATCTAAATTTTTTCTTTCTTTAACAATTAAAGGTTCTTTTTGAGCCTCTAAAGATTCATTCTGTTTGATCTTACCATCTATTAACATTCTATTTATAACCCAATTACGTCTAGTAACTGCAAATTTATTTCTTGTTATTGGGTTGTATCTTGATGGTGCTTTAGGTATTGATGCTAAATAAGCAGCTTCTGCTAAATCTAAATCTGTGACAGGTTTTCCAAAATAATTTAATGCTGCTGTAGCAACCCCATAAGAACCATTACCTAAATATATAGCATTTAAATATAATTCTAAAATATGATCTTTGGAAAATGAACGCTCTAACTGAAATGTAAGAACTGCTTCTCTTATTTTTCTACGTATTGTTCTTTCTTTTGTGAGTAATAAATTTTTCACAACCTGTTGTGTTATTGTAGAAGCACCTGTTATATTATTTGATTTACCTAGCAGATACAACATGTCGTTCCATAATGATCTGAGCATACCAGCAAAATCAAATCCGTAATTTTTATAAAAATTCTTATCCTCTGCTGATATAAATGCTTCTTTAACTACAGCAGGAATATCATTAATAAAAACATATGATCTTTTTTCTACCGCATATTCAGACAATATGTACCCATCTGAACTAAAAACTCTAGTGGTTAAAGGTGGATTATAAGAAGATAAAAGTTTATAATCTGGTAAATCCCAAAGGCAATATACTAAATAAGAAAAACAAATTACAAAGAAAAATATAAAAACTTTTAAAAAAATAGAAATTTTTGATGTTTTTATAGCAAGTGAATTATTTCTAAATTTAATTTCAGAAAATAATTTTCTTAATTTGAATGAATAATCCTTTTTAGCTTCGGTAGAAAAAGAAATATCTTTTTGACTTTCTAGGTTATATGCAATTGGTTGGGCAACTTTATTTGGAATTTTAGACGATGCAACTTGTACTTTGGTATTTTCTTTAGGCAATAATTCTTTTTGTATATCCGGTTCTAAAGTACTATCCTTTTTTATATTAGAATCAGTCAGTTGAGTGTTTTGAGATTCAACTTTAGATTCTGTGTTTTTGTTTTGATGACTTTCCTCAATAAATAATTGCTCATTTACTATTTCTTCATCTTTACTTTCGGTTAATATCTCTATTTTTTTTTGAGAAATTTGAGTATTATTTTGATCACCTAAAAGAAGCTCTTTTAATTTGTCTATATTTTGTTCTTTTGAAAGTACTGGAGTTTCTTCTGATAAAGTTTTATCTTTATCATTATTACTGATATATTTTTTATCCACTATATTCACTTATTTGATTACTAAAAAAGATCAAATTAAATTTAGTATACATTAAAAATAAGAATAAATATTACTTATAAAAATCAAAGTAAGCTAAAAAATTAATTAATTTATATCTTTATTTTATAAATGGTTTTACTAATACTAATAAAAATTATCTTCAATCTCATTACTTTCTGTAGTATTGGGTTCCACTAAAGGTAAATCAGAATTTTTCCCTTCTGTTTCTGCCTTTTTAGGCATATTAGGTGGTACAGTCCCCTTTTTGATATCACTTACTTCTGGAATTTCTATTGCTTTTTGAGAAGTACTTTTTTCGGCTTTTAAGATATTATCATTTTCTCTATTTATAAACTTATCACTAGAGACACCTGCTTGTCCTTCTTTATCAATCTGTACTTGTTGGACTGCTTTACGTATCAACATTTGTTCTTGTTCTATAATTTGCTTATTATGTGATTGTATTTTATCATAATTTTGCTGCTGTAAAATAGCTGAAGGGATTAGTTGAAATGCGTCAGTTTCCCACAAATATTGTTGAATACCTATAGATATTGAAGTAGATACACGTTTTAAATAAATATTAGTTCTAAATAAAGATACATCATCTGGATTAGATAAAAAACCTACTTCCACTAATACAGATGGTATATTTGGCGTTTTTAAAACAGCAAAACCTGCACTTCTTAATGGATTTTCCATAATTCGTATATTACCAACAGACTTAGAAACAATATTTCTAGCTAGAAGTAAAGAATCATTAACTTTCATTCTTTGCGATAATCTTACTAAAATTTTAGCTACATCTTCATCTGTATTATTAGTAATACCTGCTACGATATCTGATGAATTAACCTGATTGGCTATTAGCTGGGCTTGTGCATCTGAAGCTTTGTCCGATAAAGTATAAATAGACATACCAGAAGTTTCTTCACCTGTTTCAGAATTATCTGCATGTATAGATACAAATAAATCAGCTTTATAAAACTGAGCCCAAAGGACCCTGTCTTTTAAAGGCAAGTAATAATCGTCTTCTCTAGTTAATATTACATTTATATCTTTATTTTTTAATAATTCTTCTCTTATTTGTTTAGCTATTTTTAAAACAAGCTCTTTTTCTATCAATAAATTATCTTTAGATATTGAGCCTGGATCTTTACCTCCATGTCCTGGATCTAAAACTACTGTTACTTTTCTTTCTGGAAAAGGAGATTTAGGCTTAGGGTAAGTAACTTTTGAAAGGTACTGCTTAACAAAAGGCTCAACAACTGTTGAATACTTTTGAAAAACTTCATTTTTTGATTTCATATCTGATATTTGAGATATCTGACCAATGATTTCTTTAGATTTAACATAAGATAAATTATTACTTTCCCACACCTGATCACCAGATACATTTTTTGATAAAGTGATAATAAAATTATAAGTTCCATCTGGGTTATTCTCAACAACAGAATTTTCTACACGAACGGGATGAGATAAATCTGCTATCATTCTGAAAGAATTTTTTGAAATTCTACCATATCTAAATGATTGTATGAAATCAATTGGGATATTCTTTTTGATAACTTCTGAAGAAACAGCCCACTGATAAGGCATTGGTATATCTATAATCAATCTGAATGGAAAATTAACAATTCTAACATTCGCTAAAAACTGACGATCTAAATTAAAAACTAACTTAAACGAGTTATTACCATTATCTATAACCCTTACATCATTTATGTTACCTATTTGTTTTTGATTATAATATAAATAATCTAAGTAATCAGGATCCTTAAACAACTCAAGTTTCTTTTCAGCTGTACTATTATCAATATAGTCTTCATTATCAAAAGAAGCATTAACTGTAATTTTTACATCTGTTGTGTCAGATGTAGATGCTGAATCTTCAGAAGTTTGCCCTTGGGGTAAAGGTAAAGTAGATGTTTCTATTTTTTTTGTGTTTTTATCTTCTACTATATTTATATCTGCTACTTGAGATTTTTCTAGGTTGTTTGCTTCATTAGTATCATTTACAGATGATCCCGGATTATCATTCAACTGAAAACTTTTCAGTATTGATGCCTCTAAGCTATCTTCTGAATTTTCCTTTACATTAGTAAAGTTATTTGGAGCATCTTCAGCGCACAAAATATGAATAGATAAACAAAATAATAATGCGTTAAATAACACACACTTGCAAAATTCTTTATTAAACAATTTCATAAAGAAACCTTATGATTTAAAAATAAACTATATAAAACTATACACAAAATAATAACTAATCTATAAAAAAGCTATTATTTTATTTAATATACTACATATAAGCTTGGAAATGAAGATTTAAATTCAGTTTAAGCTTAATATGTTAACTAATCAAACAATAACTTAATTTATATTGATATAATAATTAATACACTCCAAAGAAGAATAATCAAAACTTATTCAACAGTAACAGATTTAGCTAAATTTCTAGGTTGATCAACATCTGTGCCTTTTATTAATGCGACATAATATGCAAGTAATTGTAAAGGTATTGTATAACAAATAGGACTTATTAATTCATTCACATTAGGTAAAGGTATAATTTTGATATTCTCTTTTTGAATAAAATTAATTTTTTCATCTGCAAATATATATAACATACCGCCTCTGGCAGAAACTTCTTCTATGTTAGAGGTTAATTTTTCTAATAATTGATTGTCAGGAGCAAGAATAATTACTGGCATATTTTCATCAACCAAAGCTAAAGGACCGTGCTTTAATTCTCCAGCTGCATATGCTTCAGCATGTATGTATGAAACTTCTTTTAATTTTAATGCTCCTTCAATAGCTATCGGAAACATAACTCCTCTACCTAAAAACAATGCACTACTTTTATTTACAAAGTCATTAGCTAGTAATTTTATGTTTTTATCATGTGCTAGAATACTTTCAACACTAGATGGTAATAACTTTAGTATATGTGAAATATTATTTTCTATTCCTTCAATATTTCCTTTTAATTTATTTAAATATCCTATTAATAATAATAAAGATGTTAACTGCGTAGTGAATGCTTTTGTAGAGGCCACACCAATTTCTGGACCTGCTTTTGTAATTATAGAAAAATCTGATTCACGTACCAAAGAAGAACTAGCAACATTACAAATTGTGAGTGAAGCTAAATAATTTAATTTTTTAGTTAACAGCAAAGCACTTAATGTATCTGCTGTTTCCCCTGATTGGGAAATCGTGATTAATAAACTTTTTTCACGTACAACAAATTTTCTATAACGAAATTCCGAAGCTATTTCAATATCACATGGAATAGACATTAAATCTTCAAACCAATATTTAGCTACCATTGCTGCATTATAAGAAGTTCCACAAGCTATTATATGAACATGCTCAACTTTAGATAAAATTTTATCAGCTTGGTTACCTAACTCACTAAGATCTATTTTATTATCTACAGTTAAACGATCTTTCAATGTCTCTTTTATTGCTATTGGTTGATAGTAAATTTCTTTTTGCATATAATGATCGTAAATATCTTTACCTTGATCTTGATATTGAAGTTTAGTTTCAATATTAACACGTTTTACATCTGCACCCTGTTTATCTACTATTCTAACTGTTTTCTGAGTTATTTCTATTGTATCATTTTCTTCCAGATATATAAATTTTTGAGTGAAAGGTAAAAGAGCAAGTATGTCTGATGCTAAAAAATTTTCATTATCCCCTAACCCAACAACCAAAGGGCTTCCAGAACGAGAAGCTACAATCAAATCAGGATTGTTTGAATCTAAAACTACTATAGCGTAAGCACCTTTCAATTGATTTTTTACACGCCTAACAATATCTAATAAAGATCCACCTTGTTTTTGTTCATGATTTACAAGGTGCGCAATAACTTCCGTATCTGTATCTGATATAAATTTAAATCCTATATTTTGCAATTCATCTTTTAAAATTAAATAATTTTCTATTATTCCATTATGTACAACTGCAATATTATTTGAAATGTGAGGGTGTGCATTTGATACAGATGGTTTACCATGAGTAGCCCAACGAGTATGAGCTATACCTATATTACCTGAAAAAAAATTTTTATTTATGTTATTTTCGAGCATATTAACTTTCCCTAGCTCTTTAGAAATTATTAATTCTCCATTTGAATTAATAATAGCAAGTCCAGAGGAATCATACCCTCTATATTCTAACCTTTTTAATCCAGCTAATAAATTTTCCGTTATATTATTTTTTACAATACCTGCAATAATTCCACACATTTTTTTTCCTTAGTAAAAATTAATCAGCTCATACATTAATAAAATTCATATTATTCACTTGTTATATATAAAATATTATGATGGTAATTAGCAAAAGTTACAAGTTTATATAGCTTTTCATATATCAAATCATCATAAAAATAGTTCCTAAAAAATTGTTAGTATATAATACTATATAGAATATTCTAGTGACCTATAAAATAGTTCATTTTTGTCATTATCATATAATATCTGTAATATATACACAATGATAATGATATATATCAAATATTAATGTACAATAGTAATGTGGTTTACTTGGCTGCTGTACTTGTAGATGATTTTAAGAAATGTTTAAAAGACTAAAACATTATCATCAGAAAACTAAAAAATGATACAAACTGTTTTTCATTAATTCTGAACCCGACTATAAGTAAGCACATAAAGCTATAAAATACCAATAGTAAATATAGAAATTTCAATATTTAAACAATTGAATAAATTGTAAGAATTTTAGGATAAATAAGAATTATGCAAAAAAAAATTTTAATAGATGCCTCACATTCTGAGGAAACAAGAATTGCGATATTAAAACAAAACGTATTAGAAGAGTATGAGTTTGAAGTAACTTCTCATGCAGAACAAAAAGGTAACATATATTTAGGTAAAATAACTAAAGTAGAAGGATCTTTACAAGCTGCTTTTGTGGAATATGGCGGAGATAAACAAGGGTTTTTACCTTTTGATGAAATAAGTTTAGAGTATTTCAATATTTCTAAAGAGGAAAAACAAGCTATATTAGATAAACAACAAGCTTATAAAGAAAATATAAAGAAAAAACATCAAAAACAAAACCAACCTAAAAAACAAATTATTGAAGACACGTCTTCAGAACTTTCTAACAATGAAATGATAAATAATGAGGAAGATATCTCTTCAGAAAATTCAGAAGAAATTTTTAATCAAAATGTTGTAGATACAGACGAAGAAACAAATGATTTTTCTGAAACTATAAATACAGATCATGAAACAGATGATTTAACTATAGATTACAATGATTTGATGAAAGAAGTTGAAAGTGAAAATAAATCTTATGGTTCTAGATTTGGTTATAAAATACAAGATGTTATTTCTACTAATCAATTTGTGATAGTTCAAGTTGTTAAAGAAAAACGTGGTAATAAAGGAGCATCATTAACAACTTACCCTTCTTTACCAGGAAGATTTTGTGTTTTAATGCCTTATACTCCCTTTGAAGGTGGTATTTCTAAAAAAATTGTTTCTCCCGAAGATAGAAAAAGATTAAAAAATATCATAAATCAAATTTCAATTCCAAGTAATATCAATGTAATAATAAGAACAGCTAGCTTAGAAACTACCGATGATCAAATAATACAAGATTATAATTATGTTTATAATTTATGGAATATGATAAAAACTAAAGCTAAACATATGAAATATCCAGGTATCATTGTTGAAGAAGGAATTTTAATAAAAAGAGTAATAAGAGACTTAAGAAGTGGTAATTTAGATGAAATAGTTATAGAAGGTAAATCTGCTTACCATACTATAAAAACATTTGCAAAAGCTGTTGCTCCTGAAATTCTAGATAAAATTCGTGCTTTTAAATCTACTGATAAATCACTTTTTAAAGCATATAACATTGATGAAGAAATAAGAAGTATTTATAGTCCTGTTGTATTTTTACCTTCTGGCGGGTATTTAGTAGTTAACAACACAGAAGCCTTAGTTGCAATCGATGTAAATTCTGGTAGATCTAAAGGTAGAATAAATATTGAAGAAACAGCTTTAAAAACTAATTTAGAAGCAGCTTCAAAAATTGCAAGCCACATAAGACTATGTGATATAGGTGGACTTATTGTTATAGATTTTATTGATATGGAAAATCCTAAAAATAGAACTTTGGTCGAAAGAAAAATAAAAGAAGAATGTAAAAGCGATAAAGCCAAAATTCAAATAGGACAAATTTCTAGTTTTGGATTACTTGAAGTATCAAGACAAAGAATACAACCCTCTTTATTAGAACGCAGCTTCCATGTTTGTCCTAAATGTCAAGGCTCAGGTTATATGCGCCCTACTCCTTTAAATGCAATAAATATTCTTCGTAATATTTATAATGATTTTGAAAATAATAAATTAAAATTCAATGCAAAAAACTTATTGTTAAGTGTACCTAAAGAAGAAGCATTTTATTTATTAAATAATAAAAGACATCACCTAATAAATTTAGAAAATATGTTAAAAGTAACTATAAGAATAGTATGTGATGATAGTTTAGAAATTCCATTTTATAAATTCAAAGAAGAAACTAAGAAAGTGGAAATTCCAGAAGTTACTGCTTTTGTAGAACAAGAAATCGAATATAATTTAAACAAAAAGAAACAACCCAAATCAGTAGAAACTCCTAAAGTAGCAGCTCATAAAATTGTTAATAACAATGACGCTAATAAAAAGCCTATTAAACAAAAAGCTTTCAAATTTTTAAAAAAAATTGTTGGGTTTTAATATAATTTAATAACATTTAATCAAAATATAAGATGATAATCACTATATCATCTTATATTTTTTTATTCATTTCTTTAATTTTCAAATAAAATTAATGAAAAGTTAAAACCTTATTCTTTAAAGAAAATTCTTAATCCATCAAATTTCACTCGATTAGAAAATAAAAATCAAATACCTAATTTTATTCCAGACAAAGTAGTACTTGTGGATATTATTATTGAAATTTTAAAAGATAATAAATTGATTGTATCTAGAAATTGGTTACTAAATAATCAAGATTTTCCACCTGGATTGTATGATATTAATTTTGATAAAGCTTCAGTAACATATCTTATTCATAAAAATCTATCTAAAAGTTTTTCTAATAATCCTTAAAAAATAGCCCATATAAAAGACATTTACTTACAGAGAACATAAATCCATTTTTTACTAGGGGCTCTTATATTATATCTAAAGATGTAATATATAAATTATTAGATTTAACTAACGAACTGCTTATGATTAATAAGGTAAAAAAATATATATAGGTAATGTTTTAGAAATTGATCAAATTAAAAAATTAATAACCATATCTTCATTAGATAGTCCATATGAAATTAAAATTATTCCTTTAAAAGAAATTGAGTATTTGGGTGAAATTATAAATATTTATAGAGAAGATAATAATGTCTCGTTTTTAATAAATGAGAGAATAGACAATGATTGTCTGTTGGAAACCATTAAAAACAATATTGTTAATATTTTTACTTATTCTAAAAATTTAATTTCTACTTTAATTTATCAGTCTTTATTTGTTTTTATCAATGATGAAAAAGTATTTTTTTATGACAATAAGTCTCAACAAGAAGGTGACTTTTTCTTAAATCATGTTAGTTTTAACTTGATTTCAAAAGAAATAAACAAGCTGGTAAAGGAAAGAAAAAACTTCACTGTTCTTTGGAATGATGTTTTTAATAATAATAATGATATAAAAGTTAGTTCTATAAGCGATATTAATAACGGGTAATAAGGTTAAAAGAAGGTGTTACGTTGGTGCATAATATGGCCTCTAATCTTGAATTAAAAGATAATATTTTTTATTCTAGTTATTTTGTACATCAAAGCTCAATTTTTAACCATATCAAAAATCTATTTAAAGCAGATTGAATTTATTGAAATTAATAATTTGTGTATTAATATTAAATATTAATAACAATACACATAACATATAAATTTAGAAATATCAAGAATTAAAATTTTCTTTTTTTTCCCATAGTTTTTTATCTAAAAGACGAGAAATACGGCCTTTTTAAAAAAAAGTATAAAATATTACTTTTTCAAAAGCCCAGAAAACCAAGATTTTAAAATAAAAAATCACAACATGTTGTGATAAAATAAAAAAAGAAGCTGGTTTTTCGGGCTTGAAAATTATAAACTCACAAAGAGTTGTTATTTTATAAAAAAATTCCAAAAAACAAACAAAATACATTTTCATACTATCAAGATTTTTACAAATACTGTATTTCTAGTATTTGTAAAGGTTTTAAGTGATTCGTAACAAGTAAAAAGCAACTGAATATAGTTGTTTTTATACTTCAGAACATATGAAATACAACAGTAATCTTGCATAGGTGCTATAATGAATCCCATATAATCACCTTTTATATCTAATTGTTTACTTGTACCTGAACGAATAGCTAAATTATATATTGTTTGTCCCCTGATTATAGTTTTTTCATAAGTCAAAGCCTTATTACCATACTAATTTAGAGTTTCTCTACGTGGTAATGTAAGGATTGTAAGACGGGAGATAAAGTTGAAATTTCTTTGTTACAGTTTTTAAAATTTGCTACTATTGCTCATTCTAATAATCTTCTAAAGTAAGTTGATTATTATTTGTAACACAAAGTTCTTTTTTTTATAATACAAATTGGGGTTTTATATTATATTTCACAGGCTTCTGGCTTATTGAGGGATATTTGGAAAAATTCCTTTTTGGAAGAGGTGGTATAACTTTGGGATCTAAAAAAACTAAATTCCAATATTTCCAAGATTTTTTATCAAATACTCCTATTTCTGGATCTTTTAAGACTTCTATAAAATCTTTTATTGTAAAATATTTTCTTGCTATATCTGTATCTTTATCTGTTCCGTATGTCATAAGATATGTCAAAAAACATCTTTTGTCTTTTAATGTTTCCTCTGGTTTTTTAAACCAGACAACCCTCTTTGCGATCCTTTCTAAATCTTTATTTTCTAAATGATTTTTGTATAGGTTCAATGTTCTTACTTTTTCATATTTTATTACATGGGTTTTTAATGCTTCTTTTATATTATTGTCTATATTTAGGATATCGTCAAAAAAAGTCAAAGCTTTTAATGATAAATTCTTGTTAAAATGAGATCCATATAGTAGTTGGGTATTGTTAAGTAATTTACTTAATTCGTAGCCTTGCTCTAATCCAGTAGAAATATCTTGGTAATCTTTAAATGAAGGTCGATCAAGTATTGTTTTTAATTTTGTTGTTAAGACATCCTCACAAGAAGCTATATGAACTCCGTCAACTATAATATCTTTATGTAATTTAGGTAATTCTAAATTACATAAAAAAGAGACTTTAATAGGAAGTTCTAACCTATACACTAAACAAGTAAGAGTGTTTGAAGTATTTTGTAATATTTCTGCTTTCTTTAAAAAGGGAATATTTTGTTGCAAGTCCAAAGGATCGAATTTGTTATTAGTAAAAAAATCAAAATCAATCGATATTCTATGACCTATCTGTAAAGCTAACGCTGTTACTCCATACATAGTAAAATCTTTAGGTACTTGATGTAGATCTTTCCACAACTCACGTTGCTCTTTAGGTAAAATATCAAAATGTAAATTATTATTCATTCTCGCACTACATTTTTGATTTTTTAAAGACACAAAAATCTTCAAGATCATTTTGTTTGTTAGTATTCATAAATTGTAAATCTCTACTATCTATAGATTTTGTTAATAATTTTAACATCGGATCAGGATTATTTTTTGAATAAAATTCTAGCATCAAGGTATTAAATTCCAACCTATCTTTTACTTTTACATTAATTGCAGGGTACCCTTCATTTAAAAGAATTCCGTTCATCATAAGTCGGCCAGTTCTTTTATTGACATCGTAGAAATACTGATTACGAGCCATATTTAAAAAAACAATCCCAGCTTTTCTATATATTTTTCTCTTTAGCGATGTTATTAATCATTTCAGAAAACAGATAGTCTAACTGATTTTCATCAGGTGGAATATAATCAGTTCCAGATATGCTAACGCTGCCATCTCTGAATACTCCCCATTTTAAAGCTTCATTTTTACCAGCTATCTCATGTAATTGACATACTGTTTCTTTGGTTAAAGAAAATTTATTTTCTTTAACCAAATCAAATAATTTACACCAGGATTTATATTGATTAATTGTAATTTCTTGCTCGTGTAATGGATGACCTCCAACAGTTACTCCGTCTAAAAGAGTTTGAACCTCAGGAAGAGTATAATTAATTCCTTCAAGTTGAATTGTATCATATACTAAATCTGTTACTTTTTTCTTTGCTAAAAACAAAGCTTTGTTTTTGTCTGGTATGATTTTCATATTGTTTCTGTTTTTTAAACTTAATACTAGTTGTTTTAATTTAGCAAACTCTTCTAAATCTGTTTGATGTGTATAGAATTATTTTTAAAATCATTAATATATTTATATAATTGAGTTCTAGAAATATTATATTTCTTGGCTAATTCTGTTTTTGTTATTCTTGTTGTTTTCAGTTCATATATGATTTTTTCTATGATCTTAGCAGAATATTTTTTAGGCTTCCCTTTATACTTGCCTGCTTTTTTAGCAAGATCTATTCCTTCTTTTTGTCGTTCTTTAATTAAAGTTTTTTCAAACTCAGCTACAGCACCTATTACGTGTAATACTAATTTAGAAATCGGTGTGTCATCTCCATTAAATACTAAATTCTCTTTTATGAAATGTATAACAACTTGTTTTCTGTTGAAAATATCTATTAGAGATATTAAGTGTTGTAAATTTCTAGCTAATCTATCAATACTTGCTATGTATATATGATCCCCCTCTCTGCAATAATCAATTAATGTTTCTAATTGAGGTCTTGATAAGGTACCTCCTGAAACTTTGTCTATGAAACATTTATCAATATTAAAGCGAGCTAAAGTTTCTTCTTGCCTATCGATTTTTTGATCTACAGTAGAAATTCTCATATAAGATAAGTTTTTACCACTTGTTTTAGTTTGTTGAAAATTTAATGGAAATCCCATGTTAATTATACTTCTAGATTTAACTTTTCATACTGTTATTACAACACAATAACAACTTAAAGTTAACATAATAGGTGGTTTAAAATTTATGTTTTTTGGGTCCTTATAGCTTAGACTAAAAAGGAGTTGAGTAACTGTTATCAAAAGCATTTTTAATTATAATTAATGTAAAAACTAATGTAGGATTATATATATGTTATATATGAGGGAAAAAAAATGACAAAACCAAAAAAACATGAGACTTTTATGAAGCTGTAATGGACGCTATAGCCACCATGCCTTCACCTGCGGATGAATTATTAAAAAAAGGAATTCCAGCATCATATAGAGATGATCAAAACAGATTAATAAGGGAATATCCAGATGGTAAAAAGTTTTTAGTTCATTATGATGAAGAAAAAAACATTACTTATCTTGGAGAAGAAATAAATGATTAAAGAAAGTACACCAGAATTTGAATGATTGCTGGTGCTAATGGTTCTGGCAAAGTTAGAGTTTTCACTATTACAGTTGGCTGCAAACATAATGCTAAGAGTTTGTGATAAGTAAAAAATCATACAAAGTTTTAACTTACATTAAGGTATCCCCATGACAATTAAAAACTTGTTAAATACTATTGATGAAAAAGAAAGACAATTATAAGATTTTCTTAATACAAAATATTTATACAATCCTAATCTTTTTAAATATATCAAAGTCTTACTAACTTACCATTCAAATGCTATTGAAGGAAATACCTTAAGCCATATGCAAACAGCAATGTTCATAGAAAAATGATTAACATCTTCAGGCAAAACTATAAGCGAACATTTAGAAGCTATAAATCATTATAGAGCGTTTGATTATGTGTATAATAGAAGTTTTGATTGCTGCCCTTTCAATCAACGGGATATTAAAAACATTCACAGTTTCATTTTAGATAAAATAAACGACAAAGAAAAATTAATTACAGAAAAGTTGATGTACAGATTCTTGGTTCAACAACTCAGCTACCTTTTCATTTTCAACTCGAACCTTTAATTGATGAATTAGAAGAACAATTGAGAGAAGACAAAGAACACCTGTGAAGGGCTATAGACTTTCATTATAAGTTGGTGTCACATACACCCTTTTGTAGTTGGTAAAGGGAGAACTTCTAGACTGTTAATGAACGGTATTTTACTGCAAAACAACTATCCTGTTTTGAATGTGCAAAAGAAGCAAGAGAAGAATATTTAAAGGTCTTAGAAGATAAACAAACTTAAAACAAAAATATAGCGTATACAGAGTTTATGTGTAAACTATTAAATAGTTCTTTAGATTATTATTTATCGTTACATCATAAGAGTAAATTAAAAAAAACAATTGAAAGCACTCTGGGAAATCCCGGGAACCTACATTAAGAAGGTAATCGCCCCTTCGTCCGTTAGCAGGCAATCTGTCCAACTTTGATCTTATTTTCTTTTGCTAAAGTAATTAAAGCGTTAACAAATTCAGACTTACGTGTTCCTACTTTTGACAAGTTATCTAAATATTCTTCATTAGATCTTCTAATTGAAACAGTTAAAGGAACTTTTTTATCCACAAACTTGTTTTTAACTTTAATACTTATATTACCTATGTGCTCAAAATCAGAGCTTTTAGTAGTTTTTGTTTCTTCCATAATTTAATAAGGATTATGTAATTCTCTTTTAATAGCACTTACTTTGTCAAACTTATCTTTCATAATATTATTCACCTTTTACCACGTTAAAAATTCTTCCATAAAAACATTAAATTCCGCTTGAGCGTTTGCCTCGTTAGCTTTCTTAACTTCGTATTTGCAAATACCTTGAGATAGTACGAAGGCTTTTTTATATAAATTACGAAGTCCTAGCGTAGAATTAAAACAAGGTATTTCATTAGTTGTTAATTCATTTTGAATTTCTTTTGTATTTTTAGTACTTGTCAATGGCACGCAATTTATAAGTATTTTATAATTAGTAATACCTTCTTTAAGCAAGATTTCTAATAAAGGCAAAGTTGCCTCATAATCTATTGGCGAAGGCTGCATAGGAATTACTATTTTATCAACATAACTGAAAGACTTATAACAGAAGCATGGCGTGACCTTTTGTATCAACAACCATAATTTCACTGCCTTTATATTTATATTTTAATCTTGGAATATGGGAGTCTTCAAAAAGTGTTGCGTTTTTAGTAGAACCTTCTAATTCAGATCGACCAAATAAAAAGAGTAAAAGACTACTGAGGTCTGTGTCAATTCCTGCAGTTTTATATCCCTGCGTTTAAGATAGCAAAACAAGTATATTTGAAGCTATAGTAGATTTCCTACTCCAACTTTTTGATTGCCAATATTATAGATTTCATAATAACACTCCGTGTTTATATATGATGTATTATTATATTGTAAAATATAATAATTTCATAAAAACATTATAATTATTTATGTAATTATAATCGAATAATATGTGGTATATATTGATTGATTATCTTTACTTGCTATTGCTATAATATATCTTTATATAAAAAAAAGCCTAGTATTAAATATTAGGCTTTTTTTGATTAAGATTTGATATTTATAAACCATATTTTTACGATTGTGTCTTTATGTCTATTAAAGAAGGCATGCCATGATTGTTTATCAGATAAATTTTTCATTTGTAGACACTTTTGTTGATTTGTATATTTTGTGCCTACATTTTTGATAAATATTTATTTTAAAGCTTGCATTTTGGGTCTTTATAAGACATTTTAGTGTACTACTTTAATTTTTTAGTGTACTACTTTTTTTATTTTTAAAATTGCTTTTAAGCTTTTATTTCTAGGCTTTATTTTATGTTTGATTGTACACTTTAAATTTCACTGTTCTACTCTCTTTTTTTTAAATTTCTATATTTACAGGATTTATCTGTTATTATTTTTTAGATTTATTATATCATGTATTTGTAAAACCATAAATTGGCTTTATATCAGAGATATTTTTGTCCTATATCTATAAGTATATTTATTTTAGTTTGTTTTGTTGGTTTTTCAGGCTTTTTATAGATTTTTAAAGTTGTGCAAAATACGTGTTTTGTAGTCATTTTAAAAAAAATGACACACAACACAAGAAAAGCTTTCTTCTTTTTTATAAACAAAAAATTTGAACTCAAAAATTACGTTGTAATTTTTAGCTATTATTTAATCAGCAATATTCTTTCAAACTTGAACAGTTTTTAAGGGTCTTTTAAAACCTCTAGGAACGTATTAACTCCCAATCAGTGCGTGTTGGTATTAAAAGACAAATCCTAACTCCTTACGTTTATCTAAAAGCAAAAATACATGTAAAAAATTTTTTATTGATGAATATGATTATTAACATTTTTATTAACAATCAAAATCCTATATTTTAGGGATTAGGTAAACTGTTTAAAAAAAAGTAAATCTAAACCTTGCTAAAAATGACGTAAAATCAATAGAAAAATCAATCTTGTTAATAAGAAAAAAAGTTTATCTAGCTAAAAAACCAATACAAACAAAAAAAATATTTTAGTTATTAACAAAAAAATCTCGCGCGCGTAATTATTGATATTATTATATTATTAGTAATCATAAACCCTTGCCCAGTAGCGATACAAGGATTTTTCACCCCTATTATCTTTCAAATTCTTATTTAGTAGCTTACGTTCTAAACTGATTATATAGTAGTTCTAAAGGAATAGTTAGGTCTTGACCTTGACCCTTATCTGCAATAAAGGTGCATTATATGAACAATGATTTAAATGATAGATAAATCTAAAGCTAAGGCAATACATTTTAATTTTCGTATTATATCATAATCAAAAACTACATTGTTACTGCTATAATCATATTGTGAAATCATCAGTAATTTTTATTTGTATTATATATTTTTAGTTTTTTGAATATTTCATCAAAATTATTAGCTAAAAATATATTCTTTGATTTTATTTTTACAACTTGGACATATAAATTCTATTAAAAGTATATTTTTGACTTTTAAATATGAAATCAAAAAACTTAACTCAAGCAAGACACAAAATATTTTAAAATGAGAATACTTTTCTCATCGGTAATGTATAAATACATCAGAAAACAAGAAAAACAAGGTAAACGAAGTTGTACAAATAACTACTTGTTCAATGATCTACACATGAAATCCATCTTAATCTGTTGAAAATAAAGGAAATTTCATTTTCTATTAAAAATACTTTTTAAATATTAGAGTTATAGAAAGAAATAAAACAGAAAACATATGAAATGAAAATAAATCAAATATTAAATTTCACAATACTATTATTAATTAATTTTATTTTTTTATTCACTACAAGGTTAGATGGTGTACATTCTGATGATTTACACTCTACTGTAGAGAATATTAGCCAATCAACAATTAGATGCTTTATATAAGAAAATACAAGATCAAGAAACAACAGCATCATTTAATCCTGCATTTGATTATAAATTTGAAATGAAAATGCCAGGCATTTGTAATCAAAAAAAGTGTAATTACAAAAAAATGGCGCCAAATAAAGTTTGCAGAGATGGGAAATATACTTATTTAGACTGTAGAACAAAAGATGAACTGAGAAAACAATACCCAATATACAGCAGACAATATAGATACAGTAGTGCAATTTTATGTATAAAATAACATTATAGTTGTGAAAGCATAGTTAAAAACATAAGTATTTCAAGTAGAAGAGCAGCAAGTTTTGTAGCACTATTAGAAAGGAATGTGTATAGCCCAGATACAACAGATGTTTTATTACCCAAAGGAAGTAAATTTATATGTAACTTTGAAACACTAGCTACAGGAGAAACAGCAATAAACGCAAGATGTAATGAAATAATTTTACCAAATGGTAAAAAGATAAGAATAGATGATATGCCAGTATACGATCAAATGGGAAGAGTAGGAATAGTAGGAGTATTAGATAATAGATTGTGGGAGAAATATGGTCAGGCATTTATAACATCAGGCTTAGGAGCAGCTGGAATGTTTTTAGCAAGTAAAACCCCAACAACAAGTGATAGCAAAAATCTTTTTAATTATACGGCATTAAATGCAATAGATGTGTCAAATAACATATTGAAAAACACAATAAATCTAGCTCCAATTGTGACAGTATCAAGTGGAACAAGAATACTTATAAGGTTGACTAAAGTGATAAACTTTATGGAAGAAGATGAAAGTGAAGAAAATAATATAAAAGATTGATGCCCCAATAAATAGGACATCAAGATAAAATGTTTCTTTAGAATAAGATTTATAAATTACTTATCAGGTTGTAAAGCCGCGTAACTATATTCCCAGAAAGCTTTGTTAAGTAGATAATTTTGTACAGATGTACCATGTATATAGGTAGTACTTCTTTTTTTATAATTATCGATAAATTCTTGGTTTAATTCTTTTTTTATTTGTTCTTTAGCTAAATGAACTTCTTTTTGAATTTCTTTTTCTAAGGCATCATTAGCTGTATCAATTTTGTATTTATTTAATATACTTTGTCTAATTTTTTGTTCAGCTAAGGCTGTTTTTTCTTCTACTTCTTTTTTCAAAATAAAATTCTCAACTTCAGTACCTACAAAATAAGCATCTCTATGTCCATGGATGATTGAAAAATCTTCACTTATATTTGCAGCTTCTAACTTTTTTCTAAGATCTGCATAAGTATTTACGTTGTAATAATTCATTAAAACTTTACAATACTTATCGTTGCTTTTATCTTTTTTAATTTCCCTTTCTTTTTGTAATTCTTGTTCAGATTTTAAGCCAAATATTTTACGATAAACTTTATCTTGAGTTTCAGCACAAGCTGCTAAAGAGAAGAGTAAGGAAATTAAAATTAATGATTTTATCTGTTTGTTATTATTTCTACTCATAATCAATCCTTTTTTATTTTGTTTTTATCATTTGTTATCTAATTTAAATAAAAGTCTAAAATTATCAATAACATTTTCTTATAAAAATAAGATAATGTATAAAAAAAAGATTGTGAATTATTTAGTAAACTCACAATCCTTTTTTAAAACGTATAAACAACATTATAATAAATCTATAAATTAAATCTAACAGCTAAATATATAGAACCATCTAATAAATCATATTTTGTTGGAGAACCAAGAGCTGAAACTGCGGTTTTTTTAGATATATTACTCATTACCTTATAATATAAATAAACATCAAGATAATTAGTGATTTTATAATAACCACCTAACACTCCATTATATGTAAATTCTAACTTATAACCAGATGGAATAGCAGATTGAGGATTTTTACGAAATTGGTTAAATTGCATAAATCCTAATCCTAATTTAGTAAAAGCAGTAAAATTCCCCCAAGAAAACAAATCATATTGAATATTAAGTGTATAAGCATCTAGATTAAACGAAGCCTCTTCACCATTTGCAGATCCAATAGAAGAACCATTTTTTACATTGTAATACAAATTAAAAGAATCATATTGAAATGAATAAGAAAAGGAACTATTTGCAGGTTTATAACCAAATGCAATACTTCCCTGATATTTTGGATTAAAACCAGAAGATTTATATTTATCTACGGTAGTTGTTGTTTTTGAAACTCCATTAACAACCTCAGTTTTATCTTGAGTTACAGTAGCCATAGAATGCACAATAAAACTTTGCGAAGGTTCTATAAAAAACTTTCCTGCAACGTCTAAATATGCATAAGCATTATTATTATAAATAGTCACTATAAAAACTAAAAACACATATAAAAATGTATTTTTTTTTGTAAAACCTTGCATATAAACCCATAAATCTAGAAATGATATCTGGCGGACAGAATGGGATTCGAACCCACGATAGGATTTAAGTCCTATACTCCCTTAGCAGGGGAGCGCCTTCAGCCACTCGGCCATCTGTCCAATAGTATTATAACTCAAATTAAAAATATAAACAATCTTAAATCTGTAATTAAATACTATTTTCCAAATATTTTCTCTGTTAAAAACTTGTTGACAATCTCAGGATTAGCCTTTCCTTGAGTGTCTTTCATAATTTGCCCAACAAACCAACCAAGTAATTTATCTTTACCTGCTTTTATTTGCTCTACTTTATCTAGATTTTCACTAACTAATTTTTCAACTAGTGCTTCAATTTCATCTGTATTTGTAATTTGTTTTAGACCTCTATCCTCTACAAGTTTTTTGGGAGACTGTGGATCTTTCCAAATTATATCAAACACATCTTTTGCTATTTTACTAGATATAACTTTTTCTTCTAATAAGTCTATAATCTCACCAATGATACTTGGAGATAATTTACTTTGTGAAATAGTTAAATTTTCTTTATTCATATAACCAAATAATTGAGTTGTTATTATGTTTACAACAGCTTTAGGATCTCTCAATGTACCATCTTCTTTTTTTAATGTTTCTTCAAAAAAAGTACAATAATCTTTATCTGCTGTTAACACTGAAGCTTCATATGAACTTAGTTTATACTCAGTTATATATCTTTCTCTTTTTTGATTTGGTAGCTCAGGTAAAGAAGATTTAATTTTACTGATTTCCTCTTCAGAAAAAACAATAGGTAAGATGTCAGGTTCTCTTATATATCTATAATCCCCAGCGTCAGATTTTTTTCTCAAAGAATAAGTTTTACCAAGTGTAGAATTAAATAATTTAGTTTCTTGTTCTACAACCTTACCACTTTCCCAAGTTTCAATATGTAAATTTGCTTCATATTCTATTGCTTGTTGTATGAATTTTATAGAATTTACATTTTTAACCTCTACACGAGTTCTAAAATCTTCTCCTGGTTTTCTTACAGATATGTTTATATCACATCTCATAGAACCTTCATCCATATTACCATCACAAGTTTCTAGGTATCTTACAATTTCTCTCAAACTTGATACATAAGATGCAACTTCTTCTTTAGATCTTAGATCTGGAGCACTAACTATTTCCATAAGTCCAACCCCTGCTCTATTTAGATCTACAAAGCTTTTTGTACTATGATGTTCATGCAACAATTTTCCTGCATCTTGTTCTACATGTAATCTTTCTATATTTATTCTTTTCTTTTTACCATCTTCAATTTCTATATCAATATAACCTGTTTCCATTATCGGCTTATAAAATTGAGTAATCTGATATCCAAATGGTAAGTCAGGATACATATAATGTTTTCTATCAAATAAAGATATTTTATTTATAGTCCCATTTAGGGCTAATCCAGTTTTAATAGCCTGTTCTAAACAATGTCTATTGGGGCTTGGTAATACTCCAGGTAAACCTAAATCTATGCAAGATACATTCGAATTAGGCTCACAACCAAACTCTGTAGATGAACCTGAAAATAACTTTGAATTGGAAATTATTTGGCAATGTACTTCAAGACCTATAACTAATTCCCAATCTCCTGTTTTTCCTTGTAAAAAATAACTCATTATTATTTATTTCCTATATTTATCTTTTTAATTAAACAAAAAATACCATTAAATTTATAACTGCTAATACAAATTATTATTTTTAACAAAACTTGGTAGTTCATTGAAATTAATTTCTTGCTCTAGCAAATGTGCAACTTGATATAAAGAACTTTCCTTATAAAAATTACCTATTAATTGCATTCCAAGTGGTAATTTCTCATCTGAAAGTCCTACTGGAATAGATATTGCTGGCACACCAACTAAATTTGCTGTTATTGTGAATATATCATTCAAATACATTTCTATTGGATCTGTGGGTACATTATTAATTGTAAAAGCTGGTGAAGTTGTGGTTGGGGTTAAAATTACATCTACTTTTTTGAAAGCTTCAATAAAATCATTTGCTATTAATCTTCTTACTTTAGCAGCTTGTATATACCTATCAAAATGTGCAACTGTAGTATTATATGTTCCAACAAGAATTCTTCTTTTTACTTCAGAACCCCAATATTTTGATCTGCTTTCAAAGTATATATCTTCTAGTGTATTTTCCTGAGATCTTTTACCATATCTAATACCATCAAATCGAGAATAATTAGAACTAGCTTCCGCTGGTGCTACCATGTAGTAAACAGCTAAAGAATATTCAGAATGTGGTAGAGAAATATCAACAACTTCTGCTTCTAATTTTTTTAATATAGATATTAAGTTATTTTTATATTCTTTTAATTTATCACTTAACACTTCTGGAAAATACTCTTTGGGTATACCTATTTTCATACCTTTTATAGATTTACCAATTTTAGCTTCATAGTTTTCGATTTGGTGTTTTACCATAGAAGCATCTTTTTTATCGTAAGAGGCCATATGTTGTAACATAATAGCATTATCTTTAACGTTTCTTGTAATTGGCCCCGGTTGATCTAAAGAAGATGCAAAAGATATAACTCCATATCTAGAACATGTACCATAAGTTGGCTTCATCCCTACAAGACCACAAAAAGCTGCAGGCTGTCTTATTGAACCGCCTGTATCTGTTCCTAACGCTACAGGAAAACATCTTGCTGATACTCCAGCAGAACTTCCTCCAGAACTTCCTCCTGGAACTCTATTTTCATTATCTTCTGCTTTCCAAGGATTTATCACACAACCAAATGCAGATGTTAAATTTCCAGAACCCATTGCAAACTCATCCATATTTAATTTACCAATAAAGATTGCACCAGCATTTAGTAAATTTTGAGTTACTGTTGATTCATAAGGAGGTATAAAATTTTCTAAAAATTTAGAAGCATTAGTTGTTTTTATACCTTTAGTTAAAAATATATCTTTCACACCTATTGGTATGCCATCTATTCTACTTAAAGCTTTACCTTCTGCTCTACGTTGATCTGATAATTTAGCTTGTTTTAAAGCTTCGTCAAATAATTCTGTTATATATACATTTAACTCTTTAGCTTTTTTAGATGCTTCAATATATGAAGAAACTATTTTAACAGAGGTTAGCTCTTTACTTTCTAATCTCTCTATTAATTCTGTTAAAGTGTAATTTAAAATATTCATAATAATTCCTGTACTACCTATTAATCTCAAATATAATTTTTATTTTATTGTGACAAGTTATTGTTCTTCAATGACTTTTGGTACAGCTATAAATACATCTTCTTTATCTGGAGCATTACTTAAAATTTCATCAACATAATTTCCATCTGTTACTTTATCTTCTCTTAAGTTAGCCTTAACATCTTCAAATATAATCTCAGGAACTGTAAACATTGGTTCTACTGAAGCTGTATCTAACTCCATTAGTTTGTCACAAAAATCTAAAATATTACCTACAGTATCATAAAATTCACTAGCTTCCTCTTCACTTACATGAATATATACCATCTCAGAAAGCTTTTTAATTTCTTCTTTGTTATCAATACTCAAAATAGATCTCCTTATAAGTAATGACGTGATAATTATAATAATAGTATCATAATTATTATATTAAGTTAGTTGTTGTCTAAAAGACATTATATCATCATTTATTTGCCTTTTGAACTGTTATTATGATATTATATTGCTGTTGTTTTTTATATTTATAGTTAAACAATATATCAAAGCTAAAAATATTACCTTTCTAAACTACTTTTCAGTAGTTGCACTAAAAGTTACATCTACCATTAGGTAATCAGATAATTAAATAAATAAAGAGAGATATAATAATGAGCGATACAATTTTTGAATATATAAATCTAATTGTCACAACAGTTAATCACTATTTGTGGGGATATATACTAGTTTTAGTATTAGTATTAATATCAATATACTTCACAATAAGAATGAAATTTGCACAAATTTCTTTTCTGTCTCATTCAATAAAATTATTATTTGCCAATAGTCCTAACAAAACTAAAAAACAACTTTCGTCTTTGCAGGTTTTTTGTACATCTTTAGCTTCAATCATAGGTACAGGAAGTGTTGCTGGGATGGGAATTGCAATTTCAATTGGAGGACCCGGTTCTATATTCTGGATGTGGATTATATCTTTAGCAACTATGGCGACAAGTTTTATTGAACATACTTTAGGACAAATTTATAAAGTTAAAGATGCAAAGGGTCGTTATGTTGGAGGACCTGCTTACTATATAATAGCTGGTTTGAATAATAAATTTGTTGCGCTAGTATTTTCTATAATAATAGTAATCGCATATGCACTTATATTTAATGGTATCCAATCCCACACTGTTGCTTCTTCTTTACATCAAGCCTTTGATTTTAATCCACATATAGTAGGACTAGTATTTACTGCTTTAATGGCTATATTTGTATTAACCAGTAATAAAGTGATAGCAAAAGCTGCAACTTTTTTAGTCCCATTAAAAGCTATAATATTTTTACTTTTAGGAATAGCTGTTATTATTATAAATATAGATAAAATGCCTTCTATATTTACAACTATTATTACTAGTGCTTTTACATTAAAAGCTGGAATAACAGGAGGAATTTCTGGCTTATTTTTACAGGTAATTTTAACTGGAATTAAAAGAGCATTGTTCTCTACAGAAGCTGGTGCTGGTAGTGCACCTAATATTACAGCTTCTGCTCAAGTTTCACATCCCGCTATCCAGGGGTTTGTAGGTATGTTAGGTGGCTTTTTTACATCTTTTATTGTTTGTACAATAACAGCTATCATAATTCTTTCACAAGATATATATTTAACATCGCATTTAGAAGGAATAGCTTTAGTTCAAGAATCTTTAAAATTATCACTTGGTAATATAGCTGTGTATGTAATGACATTAATTGTTTTGATTTTAGGATTCACAACCGCAATTGGAAATTACTCATATGCTGAACATAATTTTTCATTATTGATCAATAAAAAATATGCTTTGATTATTTTGAGGATTTCAACTATTGTTTTAGTGTTCATTGGCTCTATTGCTGATCTACATACTGTATGGAATCTAGCTGATTTATTCATGGGAGTTATGATAATTATAAACTCTTGGGCTATATTTAAACTTAGAAAAGTAGCTTTAGCATGTTTTAGAAACTATAAACAACAATTAAAAACAAAATCACAACCTATTTTTCATAAAGAAAGTATTCCAGAATTAAAAAATCATAAAGATAATTCTTGGTAATAATAACTTTTACAAATAAAAATATGATACAAAAAGATATCTCTAATATATTAAATAGTAAAAATTCAAATATTCAACAGAAATTATTAGCTCTAGATGTAAGTCAAAAACATTTAGGGCTAGCAATTTCTGATAGTCTTTTGAAATTAGCTTTTCCATATAAAACTATAGTGAGAAGTAATTTCAAAAAAGATATAGATACTATTTTGAAAATTATAGAAAAAGAAGGTATCTCATCTTTAGTTATAGGTTATCCTTTAAATTTAGAAGGCAATAAAAATTCTAGAACACAAAGTATAGATAGCTTTATAAAAGAAATATTAAAAATCAAAGATTTAGACATTTATTTACAAGATGAAAGATTTTCTACTCAGTTTGCAAAATCAAAAAATACATCTAATAAAAAAGATAATTCTTTAGATGCTAAAGCTGCTTCTTGCTTTTTACAAATATTTTTAGACAAAATAAATTATTCTTTCTCTAATTGTTAATAATATATTATTATTATTTGAGATAATATATACTCATGTGCATTGATATATAGTGCCAATAAATAAAAAATCATTTCAAGAGTTTTAAATGTTAATAATTATAGTACTTGTTGCTGTTTTAGCGTATTTGCTAGGATCTTGCCCTTATGGACTTATTTTAGTTAAGTTATTAAAAAATAAAGATATCAGAAAAATCGGATCAAATAATATAGGAGCAACTAATGTTTTGCGTGCAGGTTATCCTATTTTAGCTATAATCACGCTAGTATGTGATATATTAAAAGGTGTTTTAGCTGTCTTTATTGCTTTATTAATATCAAAAGACTACGGTTATAATACAATAATTATAAGCTCCGTTGCTGCGATTTTTTCTGTATTAGGACATATATTTCCAGTTTGGTTGAAATTTCAAGGAGGCAAAGGAGTAGCAACTACATTAGGAACAATTTTATATTTGAATGTGTTTTTAGGATTATCAACGATATTGATATGGTTGTTAACAGCTATTCTTACTAAATATTCTTCTTTATCTGCAATAATAGCTCTTATATGCTTACCTATTTTATCTTTAATAATAAAACCAGAATTATTCATAACAACTTTTATAATATCAATAGTTGTTTTGTATAAACATAAAGATAATTTTATAAGGCTTATTAATAACAATGAAGACAAAATTAAAATTTTCAAAAAAAAGTTGAATAAATATAAATAGATTTTTTGCATGAACACTGAAAATATTATAAAAATAATTCAACTTATAAGAACTCAAAGAATCGGCTCTATAACTTTTCATCAGTTGATGAAACAATATGGATCTTTGGATAATATTTTAGCTGCTCTTCCCTATTTAGTAAAAAATTACAGTGGCAATTTCAAACTATATTCTAAAAGCAAAGCACAAAAAGAATACGACATTGCAGAAAAGAATAATATTAAAATCATAAGCTGTTATTCAGAAGCATATCCCCCTCTTTTGAAACATGTAGAGGATCATCCCCCCATTCTCTTTGTAAAAGGAAACAGTAACTTATTAAAAAAAACTTCTGTTGCTATTGTAGGATCTAGAAATGCATCTTTGAATGGAAGGCAAACTGCAGAATTTTTTGCTGAAAGTTTAGGAAAAAATAAAATTGCAGTTGTATCAGGCATGGCAAAAGGCATTGATGCTTCAGCTCATAAAGGATCAATCAATACAGGGACTATAGCTTTTTTAGGAGGAGGAGTTGATATTATTTATCCCAAACAAAATGAAAGTTTATATAATGAAATTGTTGAAAAAGGCGCTTTGATTTCAGAATATCCTATTAATAGTAAACCTTACCCATATAATTTTCCTAAGAGAAATCGTCTTATAGCAGGAATGACACGTGGTGTATTGATTGTAGAAGCTAATATTTCATCTGGAAGTATGATAACTGCAAATTTTGCTGCAGAATTAGGAAGAGAGGTTTTTGCTATCCCTAATAATCCTTCTGATCCAAGAAGTGCTGGATGTAATTACTTACTTAAAAATGGAGCTTTATTAACAGAAACCCCACAAGACATTTTAAACTCTATAAAACCACTTACAATAAAAGAATTAAATGTAAATAACACATATAATTCTGAATTTATTAAACCAACTGAGATGACTTTTATAAATCAAAATGAAATTACAAGTTATGTTTATAACTTATTGAGTACAACACCAATTAATATTGATGATATCATTAAAGAAAATACATATCCTGCAAACAAAATACAAGCTTCTATTTTAGAGTTAGAACTATGTGGAAAATTAGAAAGATTGCCCGGTAATCTAGTATCTATATTGTCTAAATCATAAGTTTCATACACACAGCGTAAAAAATATATTTGAAGTAAAACATTATTTATAAGTTGCATTAGTTATAAAAATCACATAAATATTACTAAGATAATAATTTAATATTTAGGTTAAAGAATGAAATTAGTCATTGTAGAATCTCCTTCAAAAGCTAAAACAATAAATAAATATTTGGGCTCTTCTTATAAAGTTATAGCAAGTTACGGGCACATTCGTAAATTGGTATCTAAAAATGGTTCTGTAGATCCAGATAATAAATTTCAAATGAATTGGGAAGAATCACCATATGCCAAAAAACACTTAAAAACTATAATAGAAAATATAAAACTTGCAGACGAGCTATTTCTAGCAACCGATCCCGATAGAGAAGGTGAAGCTATTTCTTGGCATATAGTAAATTACCTTCAAAATAAAAAATTATTAAAGAAGAATATAAAAGTTCAAAGAGTTGTTTTTAATGCAATTACAAAACAAGAAATATTAAAAGCTTTTGATTCTCCACGTGAATTAGACACTAATTTAATATCTGCATATTTAGCTAGAACAGCCTTAGATTATTTAGTAGGATTTGGTATTTCTCCTGTTTTATGGAGAAAATTACCTGGTAGTAGATCTGCAGGTAGAGTACAGTCTGTTGCTTTAAGACTTATAGCAGAAAGAGAAAATGAAATTGAAAATTTTAAACCAATAGAATATTGGGATATGAATATTCTACTAGAGGATAGTAAAAAAAATGAATTGAATGCAAAACTTTATCAACTAGAAGGAAACACTTTAGAAAAGTTAAGTATTAAAAATCAAGAGGAAGCTCAGAGAATAAAAGAAAAAATTTTAAGTCATGATTATACTTTAGCTTCAAAAAAGAATAAACAAACAAGTAGAAATCCTTTTGCTCCTTTTACAACATCAACTTTACAACAAGATGCATTTAATAAATTAGGATTTACAGCAAAAAAAACTATGCAGATTGCCCAAAAACTTTATGAAGGAGTAAAGTTAGAAAAGGAAACTGTGGGTTTGATCACATATATGAGAACAGATGCAACTCAAATAGATCCAACTTTTATAACAGTTATTAGAAATTATATAAAAGACACATATAGCTCTGATTATTTATCTTCAAGTATAAGAGTACACAAAACAAAAGCAAAAAATGCTCAAGAAGCTCACGAAGCTATAAGACCAACAGATATTAAAAATACTCCTGAAAAAATTGCTAAATTTTTAGAACCAGACATGCAGAAATTATATGGTCTTATTTGGAGAAGATCAATTGCAAGTCAAATGGAAGCTGCTAAATACGATATTTGTACTTTTGAAATAACAAACTCTGATCAGTCGGTGACTTTAAGATCTTCAGGTTCTATTATGCTTTTCGATGGTTTTTATAAAGTATATAAAGTTGAAACTAATAATCAAAATGATGAAGATAAAATTTTACCAGATATAAAAGAAGGCACATCATTATATCCTCAAAAAGTTGACGAAAAACAACACTTTACAGAACCCCCTGCTAGATTTTCAGAGGCATCTTTAGTTAAAACTTTAGAAGAATTAGGAATTGGAAGACCATCAACATATGCAGGTATAATATCTGTTTTACAAGAAAGAAATTACACTAAAATAGAAAAAAAACGTTTTATCCCAGAAGCAAGAGGAAGAATATTAAATGTATTTCTAACCTCATATTTTACTCAATATTTAGAATACAATTTTACTGCAAATTTAGAAGAACAACTAGATAGTATATCTAATGGAGAAAAAAGCTGGTTGGATACTTTAGAAGCTTTTTGGGGACCTTTTAATGACAACTTAAAAGATGTTTCTAATAAAAATATTTTAGAAATATTAGAAAAAATCAATGAAGTGGCTTTACCTCAATTTGTAGGAGAAAATACTAATTGTCCTAAATGTAAAACAGGAAGTCTTCAAATTAAAACTTCTAAATTTGGTGCTTTTTTAGGTTGTACTAACTATCCAGAATGTACTTATTCTCATCAATTAGAATCTAATGAAGACGAAGAACATGAAGGTACATCTTCCAATACATCATTTTCAGATAATACCTCACTTGGAAAAGATGGTAATATAGAAATTATTTTAAAAAAAGGACCTTATGGTTTTTATATAGAACGTGCAGAAAAAAAACCGAAAAGAATATCTATTCCAAGTTCAATAGATCCAACAACTTTGACATTAGAAAAAGCTATATTTTTGTCTCATTTACCATTACAATTAAATAAGGACATTTCTTTTTCCATTGGTCCGTATGGTCCTTATATAAAACAAGGTAAAGAATTTGTATCTTATAAAGATGATATTTTTAGTGTAACCTTAGAAAAAGCAGAAATTCTAATAAAACAAAACCAAGAAAAGAAAAACGGGGTTTGTTTAGGTACACATCCTAAAAGCAAAAAAGATGTTCTTTTAAAACATGGAAAATATGGTGCTTATATTTCTTACAATAATAGCAACATAAAAATTCCAAAAGAATACAAAAATAAAGAATTAACTCTTGATGATAGTGTATCTATTATCGATAATTCTTAAAAAAACATACAGGTATGAACACTTACATATGAAAAAAGCAACCCACATAAAAGATAAAAAGCACTATAAAAACAAGTTTCCTCAAAAATCTTCAACAAAATCAAATAACTATTTGGGAATACAAATTGAAGATATTTTAAATTACCTTCAAGAAATTAAACAAGATGAAATAAACGTTACTAATATTAGTAAATATTTTAAAATTAAGTCTGATAAATGTTATGACACCTTGTACAATAAACTATCTATATTAGTTGATATTAAGGTTCTTAAACCAATCTCTAATGAAATCTTAACTACAAATAAAAAAAAGAATTTTGCAGTTGTAACTGTACAAAATGAAATATCTAGTAATGAATTGTTGATTTCTTATAAATCTATCTTTTCTGATGAAATTAAAGATTCTATAGTTGCTTATCTTCCTTTAAAAACAAACAAGTATGATGCAATAAAAGCAAAAAAATACAATATTTTATCTGAAATACAATTAGATGAAAATAATAAAGTTATAGTTATCCCTTTATTTTATATTCAAAAAAATTATGTAAAAAAAACTGCTCCTGAAAATAAAGAATTTGAAACAGTTTTTGTAAACATTTCAAATGATAATAAAATTATAATAACCCCTGTCACATTTAAATCTAAAGAACGTATTTATATTAATAATTTACCTGAAGAAATTAAAAACAACAGCCTTTTAAAAATAAAATTACTTAGAAATAATGAAGGAAGATATATTTCAACTCTTGCTAAATTTCAAGAAAATAAAATAGACTATAATAAACTTACAATTTGTCAATTTAATATAAATGATACTTTTAACGATAAAGTAACAGTTGAAGCTGATGCAGCAACAAACTGTACTTTAAAACATAGAAAAGATATAAGACATTTACCACTTATAACAATAGATGGTGAAGATGCAAAAGATTTTGATGATGCAATCTATGCTGAAAAAGTAACAGACAGAAAAGATACTTATAATATATATATTGCAATTGCAGATGTTTCTCATTATGTACCGAAAAATTCAGAAATTGACAAAGAAGCACAAAAAAGAGGAAATTCTATTTATCTACCAGGAACAGTTATCCCAATGTTACCTGAAAAATTGAGTAATGGTTGGTGTTCTTTAAATCCTAATGTAGAAAGAGGTTGCATATTAGCAACAATACAAATAAACAGAAATGGTCAAATTGAAGATTATAAGTTTGAAAGAGCTTTAATGCAGTCTAAAGCTAGATTAACATATAATGAAGTGCAAGACGCATTAAACGGTACTATAACAGAAAATATTAAACCTTATATGGAAAATATAAATTCTATTTACCAAGCATATAAGTTGTTATCAAAAGCTAGAGAAAAAAGACAGGCTCTTTCCATTACTTCACAAGAAGTAAAAATAGATTTAGATCTTGATTATAATATTAAATCTATAGGTATAAGCCCTCAAAACACAGCAAATGAAATTGTCGAAGAATTTATGATTGCAGCAAATGTTGCCGCTGCAAAATTAATAGCCAAACACAAACTTCATGATTCAGGCTTAGCTGTATATAGAATACATGAAAAACCAAGTACTGAGAAATTACAAGAATTTCAAAAAGTTTTATATTCATTAAAAATTAGAGAAAAGATCAGTTATAATGCTGATGAAATATCTGGAGAAGTTTTTAACAATATTTTAAATAAATATAAAAATGATGCAGTGCATATGTCATTGAATGAAGCAATATTACGTACACAAAGCCCTGCGAAATATAGCAATAATAATATAGGTCATTTTGGTTTAAATTTAAAAGAATACTGTCATTTTACATCTCCAATACGTAGATATTCTGATTTATTAGTACACAGGTTAATTCTTTCTTTGATTGACAAAGAGAATAATCATTTTAATTATAATACTGATGAAATAGGCCAAATATGTAATCATCTTTGTATAACAGAAAGACAAGCATTTTCTATGGAACATGCTTCTAAAAATAGATATTTAGCTAAATGGTATGAAGATAAAATCGATGATAACTATGAGGGGTATATTTCTACTATAACAAACGCTGGAATGTTTATTCACTTATATGATACACAAGCCTCAGGGTTATTACCTTGTAGATTAATAAGCACAGGCTATACTATGATAGATTTAGAAAGAAAAATAGTAAAAGATAATGTTACTAAAAAAACCTATAAATTGGGTGATAAAATAAAAGTTGCAATTCATGAAGCAAACCCTATTACAGGTTTGCTTACATTTAAATTGGGTAGTTAATATTATTTTTTATAATACTAATTATTATTAATATTTATCATTAATGTATTGCGTAAAAGCCTTTTCCAACTCTCTAGAAGCCTTATAAATAGAATTTTTATTAGTTGTCTTGCAAATTTCTATAGGAGGCTGACCATTTACTTTTAATACCATATAAAATTTTTTTCCATACTTTATTTTATAAGTAAATATAATATATACTATCAGTGCTATAAAACCTAATATTATATAATTTTGATAATTTATTTTCAACGGGATTATAATGTATTGTTTAATAAGTATGCCCCCAGATAACTGATCTGGGTATATAAATACAAAAATAGCAAATATCAAAGCAGCAACCCAAATCAAAGATAAAAACAACATACTTTTGTTCAATTTAGTTGAGTGAGGGTATTTATCAACTCCGTCAAGCCTTGCATATAAATAAGTTGAACCATTATAAGTTAATTTATCATTTTCTATAGTTAAATAATTTTTTCCTATTTTAAATATATTTTGTTTATTGTTATCTGTATGCATTTTTCTCTCCTTTTATGGAATTTATAGACATTATTGTCTATATAATTCTTATGACAAAAACAAGCTAAAATGTCTATATCTATTATTTTCTTTTTTTTCCTTGCTTATTAGCCCTTATTACTGGCTTTTTATAAAAGTAATAATATTTATTTGTTTAATTCATATGTCATTCTTCTTCACAATATTAGAAATAATAATAATTGCTATAATTTGATATTATTTTTTTATTAATTTTTAAATATAATTTTGGTTAATATCATAATTGAAAAATATGTTGATTGATTAGGTTAATTAATATATAATTATTTTCTGTATTTATTACATTTGTTTTTACTTATGAAGGTGCTTATTATGGCAAAAAAAGTTAGAAGATTAGTTAAATTAGAAAGCCCAGCTGGAACTGGTTATTTTTATTTAGCGGTTGAACCAAAAGATTCAACTAAAAAATTATCTTTAAAAAAATATGATCCTGTAGAAAGAAAGCATTTAACTTTCATTCAAAAAAGATATAAATAATTTATTATTTAGTTATTTTATAATATAAAATTTATAAGATAACTAAATACTTTTATAATTACCCAGTATCAAATTACAACATTTCATTGTTCAGTACTTTTCTAAATTCTTTTATTGTTAATTGTTCTGTTGATATATATTTACCTTTAATAACTGGTAAATTATACACTCCTAATGTATAAATGCATAGTACATTATTATATTTTCTTAGATCTTTAAATTTTTCCAATATAGCATAATCTGTAATACAAATATATCGACTGAAATCTTTACTTTCCATAAATTTTTTTAATGATCTTATATCTGATATATTATCTATTTTTATAACTGCATAATCTAACGTTTGTAATATACCATATAGCAACTCTTGCAAGGTGTTATCATAAATAACCAATGCTACTTCTTTTGAAAATGTTATTTTTGTAGATTTCAATATTTTTCCTTTTTTACCATTATTCTTAATAAACAAATTAATATTATTAATTATACAATTTTAAAGTAACATAATAGACTAATATATAATTTTTTTGTTTGATTGATTTCTTTAAATTGATAATTTATGAATAAGATAAGGTAGCATATCTTATCTATCATATATAACAAAACATATAGGATAAGGAATGAAAGCATTAGTTTATAACGGACCTAATAAAAAAGAAATTGTAGAAAAAAAGAAACCTGAAATAATAAAATCAACAGATGTTATTGTAAAAATAACCCATACAACAATTTGTGGTACTGATTTACATATCTTAAAAGGAGATGTTCCTGAGGTTCCCCACGGCTTAACTTTAGGACATGAAGGAGTTGGAATTGTAGAAGCAGTTGGAGATGCTGTATCTAATTTTACAGTTGGAGATAAAGTAATTATTTCTTGTATTACTTCATGTGCTAAATGTGAATATTGTAAAAAAGGACTACCTGCTCATTGTACAGATGGCGGCTGGCTTTTAGGTCATTTAATAGACGGAACACAAGCTGAATATGTTAGAATTCCTCATGCGGATAGTAGTTTATACCATATTCCAGAAGGTTCAGATGAAAAAGCTTTAGTAATGTTAAGTGATATTTTACCAACAGGATTTGAAATTGGAGTCTTATCAGGAAAAGTATTTCCTGGTAGCACTGTTGCAATTGTAGGTTCTGGACCTATTGGTTTAGCAGCACTTTTAACAGCACAATTTTATAGTCCGTCTGAAATAATAATGGTAGATGTTGATGACGCTAGATTGAAAGTTGCAAAAGAATTTGGAGCTACAAAAACTGTAAATTCTACTGATGGTAAAGCTGTTGAAAATATTATGAAACATACAAATAACAAAGGTGTTGATATAGCAATAGAAGCTGTAGGAATTCCTGCAACTTTTGATATTTGTCAAAGTATATTAACTCCAGGTGGGTGTTTAGCTAATATAGGTGTACATGGTAAATCTGTAGAATTTCATATTGAAAAATTATGGATAAAAAATATTAGATTAACAGCAGGATTAGTAAATGCAACTTCTACTCCTATGCTATTAAAAACTGTAAAATCTAAAACATTAAGTCCTGAGAAATTAATTACTCATAATTTTAAAATGGATGAAATGATAAAAGCATATGATGTTTTTATGAACGCTTCTAATAGTAAAGCTTTAAAAGTAATAGTTAGCGCATAATCTATTATAATTCTATTTATAAAAATATCGCTGGATATTGGTTGGTGTATATATGTATATGCAATTGTAAGAAATGACTATGGGAAACAATAACACTATCATATCTTATTTTTGCTAAATTATAAACTAGAACAAAAGGCTTTTGATATTAATTGAATATATAAATTATATTATGGGGGTATAACTTATTTGTTCTATATTTTCAAATATTTTTTCATATATTTCTTTGATATCAAAAGGCTCTTCTTTTATTATATTGATATACTCTTTGGTTATAGGATGTACAAAACCTAACCTATAAGCATGTAAACATTGCCTTTGAATAGTATCAATTAATATTTGTATATCATTGGGCAATTTTTTTAATAAGTGATTATGTTGTGAGACATAAATTTTATCTCCAACTAAAGAATTACCTATATGTGTCATATGTACTCTTATTTGATGAGTTCTGCCCGTTTTCAACTCTAAATCTACTAATGTAAGTAAATTATCAAAGGTCTTGATACTTTTATAATGCGTAACTGCCCTTTTACCTTTTTTGGTATTTTCAACTGCCATTTTCAAACGGTTAGTTTTACTTCTATTTATATAAGTATCTATAATTCCTTTTCTAGGATTAGGCATACCCCATACTAGGGCTCTGTAAAACCTTTGAATATCATGTTTAGAAAACATAGCAGATAATAAAGCATGAGTATTATCGTCTTTTGCAACAACTAAAACCCCTGAAGTATCTTTATCTATTCTATGTACTATTCCAGCTCTAATTTCTCCATTTAAAGTAGATAGTTTATTCTTATACTTGTAAAGTAAAGCATTAACTAATGTATTGTCTAGATTTCCTGCACCAGGATGAACTACTAAATTTGCTGGTTTATTTACAACTATCAAATAATCATCTTCATATAAAATTTCTATATCTATATTTTGTGGTGTTATATGATCTGTACTTTGTTCTTTATAAATAACTAAAAATTCATCATATTGTCTAGTTTTTATAGATAAATCATAAATAGGTTTTTTTTCTTCATTATCACGTATCAAGAAGATATTCCCATCTTTTGCTAAAGCCTGTAATTTACTTCTAGTGATAATATTTATATTTTGGGATAAAAATACATCACATCTTATCCCTACGTTTTCTTGAGTTTCAACTTTTTTTGTTATTTCAAGCATTAATTGTCCAATTTATATTATTATAAATTTAATTATAAGGTAAATATTTATAAGAAATATCATATGATTAGATCAAAAATCTACATGTTTTATAAGCTTCTCACCTATTTTCTTTTGAGATAACTTATCTCTCATTTTGGCATATTTATCATCTTGCCAAAAAACTAAACAGCCATTACACCCTTTAGAACAACATGTAGCTTCATAACCTTTATAGTCTTTTTGTTTAGGTTGAGTATTATCTGTAGTTTTTATTTCTTTAATTTGCCCATTTATTCTATCTAATAATGAAAGTGATGCCTTATTATTCTCAAATTTGAAAGCTATATTATTTCTTTTTAAAAATTTATTATCTTCAACTTGTAAATTAGACTTTCTCACAACAGATAATGGAGGCAGTATATCTTTTATACTATTTGGATCTTGCATATGAAAAGCAGATAGGGGAATTCTAATACATTGCCCTGCTCTACCTGGAGATATTCTTGTTTTGATTGCACCTGTTTTAGAATCTTGATACTCATATAACCTTAATCTTATAGGTTCCATGTAAAAAGGGCTTATAAATTCTAATACATCTCCTGCTTCTAAGAAATTTCTAATTTCCATATACATACAATCATTTTCATACTCTAAAACAATACCTGCAAACATAAATGAACTTAAAGTTTTAGTCACATCATAGTTATGGGCTAAATTTGTCAATCTTCCATTATGAAATGCTAAAGTATATCCTCTGTTTGGTATTGTTTCTAATTCTTCCATAAATGGTTTATAGTTCCAATTACCTGGGTTTTCATACCAACTATCAATTGCATATCTATAGGCTCTTGCTGTTATTGCTGCGTAATATTCTCCTTTATTTCTACCTTCTATCTTGAAGGTATCAACACCTATTTCTAAATATTTATCTAATACAGGCATTAAACACAAATCTTTAGAGTTTAGAATATATGATCCCATATCATCTTCTTGAATTTCAAAATATTCACCTTCTCTAAATTCTTCTTCTAAATAAAAATCTAAAAGCTCTTTATTTTCATCATTTAAAGTTAAATCAAATATTTTACCATCTTTAAGTTTTGCTTTAACTTTATAATTCCATCTACAGTTATGCGCACAACTACCTTGGTTAGCTCCTCTTTCTGCCATAAAATTTGAAAGTAAACAACGCCCAGAATAAGTCATACACATAGATCCATGTACAAAGGCTTCTAATTTTATATCTTTACAGTTTTGTCTTATTTCTTTCAATTCTTCATAAGTTACTTCTCTTGCTAACACACAAAGTGCTGCTCCTTGGTCTTTCCAAAAATCTACCGATAATGAAGAACAAACATTTGCTTGAGTAGATACATGTAAATTTATATTTGGCATATGTTTTTTTACATATGCAAATATACCAGGATCAGCTATTAATAATCCATCTGGATTTATTTCAGATATTGTATTTAAATATGCAGGTAACTTTTCTATATCTTTGTTATGAGAAAACAAATTTAGTGTTAAATATAATTTTTTTGAGTTACGTTTTGCAATTTTTGATACTTCTTTTAAATCTTCTAAAGAAAATTCAGATTTTACTCTTAAAGACATATCGGGAGTACCCGCATATACACTGTCTGCTCCATATAAAAATGCTGTTTTTACTTTAGCTAATGAGCCACCGGGTAATAAAAGTTCTGTTTTTTTCATTGTTTAATTGGTCCAAAACTTTTGTTATTCATAAAAAATGCTTTAGGTATATTTCCTAAACCTATTTTATCTAACATATATGTATACATTTCTTCTTGAGAAACTGAAAATAACTCACTAACTTTGATATCTGAAATAAGCCAAGCATCTGTTTGGGTTATTTCTTTTATAAATTGATCTTTTTGCCAGGTTGTACAACCTATAGAAATAAAAGACTCTTTTGGCCCTTCACCTTTTGCTAAATCTAAAATAATAGATGGATGATTAGTCATTTTAAAATCATCATTTACAGTTATTGTTTCTTGATTAGAAAAATAATCATTAGAGTGAATAACAAACAAATTATAAGGGTTAACAGGACCACCTAAAGATATTTTTATATTACTATCTTTTGTATCTACTTCTTCAATTTTAATATCTGTATTTATACTTTTTATTATATGTGAAAAATTATGTGCTGAAGATTTATTAAGCACTGCACCAAGCAAATTATCTTTGTTATTTGAAAGTAATACTATTACAGTTTTTATAAATCTTGTATCAGGCATTGCAGGATTAGATATTAAAATCTTACCTAGCAGTGAATCTTTTAAATTATAAAATGGTACTTTTTCATCCATAACTATATTCCTTTATTATTTAATTTATAAACTTCATATTTTGTTTATATTAAAATATTTTATATTATTGTGGTTGTTCTAATAATTCCAAATAATTATTATTTAATATTGGTATTTTATTTTTCATGGCTTTGTTACACAAAGCATCCGCAACTTCATTACCTTCTATACCTGAATGACCTTTTAACCAATTAAATTGTATTTCGTGTTCTTTAGTTAATTTATATAGTTCTTTCCATAATAATGTGTTTTTTACATTCTTTTTAGTAGAAGTCTTCCAATTATTTTTTTGCCAGTTATATATCCATTTAGTTATACCGTCTTTTAAATATACACTATCTGTATGTAAAATGACATTGCATGGTTCTTTCAATTTAGATAATGCCACAATTGCTGCTAATAATTCCATTTGATTATTGGTTGTATAAGGCACAAAATAACATATTTCTAAACTTTTATCTTGATATTTCATTAAAACTCCTAGGCCACCAGGACCTGGATTTTTAGAACAACCACCATCTGTCCAAATTTCTACTGTCTTTTTAGTATTAATCATAATCCATTCATTAAGTTTTTATATTTTTTTTTAGACTTTTTATTTATATCTATATATATTCTATATATAGATATAATCTTATAAAATAACATTCACAATACTTTTTAACAATATGCATTCAATATTTTATAAATCAATCAGATACTACATAATACTTTTATCAATATTTTTTCTTATATATTCTGAATTGTACGCACTTTCTTATACTGAACCACCTATATCAGAAGAAGAAGTAGAAAGAAATATTGCACGTATGTCTCAAATAGAAAAAGAAAAATATAGACAATTTTATAATGAATATAGAAGAAATTATATCACTTCTCAAAAAAAAGATGAAGATTATAAGAAATTCCTAAGAGGTGATAATATTTCTAGCGAACAAAATAGTACTATAAACAATTCTAACTCAGTCAAAATCCCTTCTTTAAAAAATCAAGATAAAAAAAACAGTACTTTTTCTGAATACTATAAACTCGAAAAAGTTAATACATTGATGTCGTGTATTTATCCTAATTTTATTAATGGACTACAACGTGCATATATAAGAAATTCTAAAGGTGATATTGTATACATCATCAGTATGGAAGCTGTTCAAGGAGTTTGTGATTGGAAAATAGATAAATACATATTCAAAACTAATACTCCAAGATATATAGTTAACCAATTAATCAATGAAAAAAATAATAATTTGTATTTACAAGAAACTCTAAAAATAAAATTCACAATAAAAAAAATAAGAAACAATGAGAATTTAGATATTGATGCAATTAATCTTGCCTATTTTGTAATTATAAATAATAAAGCAGAAGATGATATAATTACGCAAAAATCTTATTCTATAAAAATAAATTTACCAAAGTCTGGTTCTATGTCTTATATGAGTCCTGATTTAACTATTGATACTAGCTTTTTATCTAAAGATTTTTTGAATATGGAAATTTTGAGCGGTTTATATCCGAAATAATAATATCATTTGTTATTATATTCTATTGTGATTTCATTTCCTGTATCAGAATGAATAACTATCTTATATATTTTTTTTGATTTTATTATATCTATATAATGACTATATAAATAAATTAGATAAGATTTATTTCCTTTCATATCTAAATTTATTAAATTATCTATAATTTTTCTTAATTTTCTGGCTTCATCAATTTGTATATTTTGTTTAATCAGCTCATCATATATTTTTTCTCCTTTTAGTAAAAAAAATTTATCAATCAAAATATTTTTTGATATTTTTTCTATGTTTTTTTGTTCAATAACATGATTAACATTTATGTACGCAGAAGTAAATGAAAAGCATGCTCCAGAAAAAGAAATAAACATAGCTATAAATGCTAAATAATTTTTTTTTATATAATTTATTATTTTAGTATTCCCTTAAAAAAAATTATTTTATTCTGGCATCTCCGGCAGATTCTTTTTTGCATTCACTACAGCACCTACTTTATATGGAATTCTTATCAATGCATCGTCAAATAGTTTTTTGTATGCTGTAAATTTAATTAATTCTTCATCAGAAAGTATATTTTTAGATGGCGTATCAATTGTTAATGAATTTACAGCCTTATTATCTATCCAAACTTCATAATGTAAGTGGGGACCAGTAGCTCTTCCAGTAGAACCAATATATCCTATGACTTGAAATTGTTTTACAACAGTTCCAACTTTTATGTCAGGAGCAAATCTACTTAAATGAGCATAAGCTGTTCTTAAATGTTCATTATGTTTAATTGTAACATACAGACCATATGATTCAGAAAAATATGCTTTTACAATAACACCATCACCACTTGCATATATAGGAGTTCCTACTCTTCCTCCAAAGTCATTTCCAGTATGAAAAACACTATAACCTAAAACTGGATGTAATCTTACCCCAAATGATGAAGTTAGTCTTGTTTGGTCTAATGGGGTTTTTATTAATAATTTAGAAACTGATTTTCCATCAGTGTAATAATAATTATTTTTATAATTATAAAATGAAAATGTTTTTTCAGAACTTCTAAATGAAACATATAAAACTTTACTACAATCTAAAACTTTGCCAAATTTATTATAGTTACATGTATATACTATATCTAAATTATCTCCGTCATGCACTTCTCTTACAAAATCCAATCCCCAAGATAAAGATTTTGTTACTATCCTTTCTATATTACTTGGAACTCCTTCGTTTAAAATAGATTCATTTACTGAGTTTTCGATTCTAATTTTTTTATGTAATACATATTCTATTATTCTCTCATCTGTTATTTTTACTGAATAATTATCATTATCATTCTCTATAATCAAATTTTCCTTATCATTTAATAAAAAAGTTAATTTATCTAATCTATTATAATCCCAATTTGATAAGTATGTGTATGATAATAATATACCCGATGATGAGTTTATTGTTTTGAAATTCACTGCTTTTTTCAATAATTTTGTGACTTCTTTTGCGTCTTTGGGAGATATATTTTTTTCTATTAACTTATCATATAATTCGTCTCGTTTTACTATATAAATCTTTTCTGTTAAATGTTTAACTTTTAGTACAGTTTCTTTATTAATCATATAATATCCATATTGAATAATTTTCATAAATGGAGTTTTTATACTATTATCTATATATAGATTATCTTTATCCAACAAATCTTTATTACTATAGACTAAGAAACAATCTATTATCACAACAAAAACAACAAATATGATAAAGATAGACTTACGAATATTATTCAAACTCCAGCTATATAAAGATGTAATTTTGAAAATATCGTTTACAATAAAATTCATAATATTAGGAAGTTTTACAACTAAAAATACAATTTCTTTTATACATAAATAAAAGAAAAAGAATATTTTGTATATCATTAATAATATAAATTTTGAGAAACTACTTATAATAGCAAACCATACTTTTAAATCTTTCAAAGAAATTAAAAACTTAAAAATGTAATTAAGTATTAAAATAAATAAATTCATGATTTGTATAAAAAAGTTCAAACAACTTATAAAACAAACTTTTACTACATATATAATAGTTTTGAATATATTATATATTTTTTTGTAAATACTTTTAATATAGGTGACAATATATTTAGTAATTTTTTTAGTATTTAGTTTCAATCTACTTATATATACATTTATATTCTTTTTATACCTATTCATATGAATAATTTTAATTTGTTTTTTCAACCTTGTAGAATTTCTCAAATAGTTAAATTTTTTTATAGAATAATATTTAGAATAAAAATAAAAATAGATTTTCCTACTTAACAGTGAAATCAATGTAACAAATAGACTAGGTAGATTAAGAATTAGTTTATAAATAAAAACTATAGTTTTATATACTATCTTTGTTAGTAAATATATTATATAAATAGTAAATAAAAATATTACCTTAATTAAATAAATTAAAAATATAAAAAAAGCCAATATCTCTTTTGAAATATTTATACTTTCTTTAAAAAGAAATATTATGATTTTTCTTAAAATAAACAATATATTTTTTGAGAAAAATACAATTATAAAAATAAATACTTTGATTATTTGGTATATGGTATTTGATAAACCTCTTATTAATAAATAAAGATTAGTATCTCTAAAATTATATAACAAATTGACAATATAATTTAGTATCATATTGAAAATCTTAAAAAATACTTTCATTATGTTTTTTAAAATATCCATATATTAAAACAAACTCAAACAATATATCACAATCTATATCAAACAAACACTTGCATATAAACTATGACTCTCTTGATGTAACAATAGTGCTAGTATTACATAAACTTAATATAACTACAACTTCAATGTGCGGAGAATAAATAAATTGATCAATCAAATAAACGTTATCAATTTTATATCTAAAAGATGAAGTCAATAAAATTTTTAAATCTCTAATCAAAGAGGAAACACTACAGTATATCAATATGATTTTATCTTTATGTACTTCAGATAGTTTTTGTATTTGTTCTTTTGCTCCTACTCTAGGAGGATTTATTATTATTGCATCAAACTTATCTAGTTCTTCTTTAGACAGTGGGTTTCTCATAATATCTCGAATCACAGGAATAATTTTATTTGCTTTTAAATTTTTTATAGAGTTTATAGCTTGATAATCAGAATCTATAGCTGTAATATTTTCTATATTTTTATTACTTGCTACTAAAGAGAAAGTATAACTTCCAAGACCACAAAATAGATCTAAAATTCTTTTTGCAGTTTCATCTATATTAGACAATACTAAATTTTGTAAATTTTCTTCACCGAATTTAGAAGCTTGTAAAAACCCACCAGCTGAAAACTTTATTTCGTGATCTCCATATTTAAGATATATCTTTTCTTTTTCTATAACCGTTTGAATATCTTTTCCTTTTTGCCATGATACATTTTTCACAGTTTTATGCATACATAAATTTTGTAAATATAATGCATCTTTCGGTTTAAATTTTTGATTACTATGAATACATACATCTATTTTATCATTTATACACGTAACTACAACCGAAGAAATATTCAAATGAAGTGTTATTTCTTGCAAAATAGGAATGATATCATTAATTTCTTTTTTTAAAAGTAAACAATTATCTATTTCTATAATTTTATTAGTTCTATAACTATTAAAACCTAATTTATTTTTATATACAGAAAAAATAGCTCTTCTTCTATGATAAAATGGATCATCAATATGGTTTATAAAAGATATTTTATTATCTATATCTAGATCATTTGACCTAAATGATCTTATAACATTATTTAATTTTATATCAATATATTCGTTTTTACTAAAATGCTGTCCTTTACATCCACCGCATAAAGAATAGTATCTACATGGAGCTTGTACTCTGTCTGCTTTTTTATTAAGCAAATCGAATTTTTTTACTATAGGAATATTTTTGATTTCTATATCTAAAACAGAAATCATGTCTCCTACGTTTGTAAAAGGAACTTTAACAATTGGATAGATTATGTCATTATGAGAATAATTTTTTATTATTCCATCAAAATCTTTATCTATATATAATATTTGATATACCATTATAAGTGCAAAGAAAAAGAAATAGTTTAGAAAATACTTTTATATAACCTTATTTGTTATATAAATTTATTAATTCTGCTATTATAACAGAAATTAGACTAATTAATAAAACAAAATAAATCATAACTTATAGTAAGGATTATTTCAAATGATTAAACCTGTAATTAAAAAACTATCAAATGGGATAACAATAGTGTTAGATTATGTCCCAACAGTAAGTTCAGCAACAGTTGGAATTTGGACAAACATTGGTTCTAAAGTAGAAAATAAAGATAATAATGGAATTTGTCATTTTTTAGAACATATGGTTTTTAAAGGAACTAAAAATAGAACATCTTTTGAAATATCAGAACATATAGAACAAAAAGGTGGCTATATGAACGCATATACCTCAAAAGAAAAAACAGTATGGTATGCGAAAGTTTTAAAAGAAGATGTAAACTTAGCATTAGATATTTTATTTGATATATTACTAAACTCTAACTTTCCAAAAGAAGAACTTGCAAAAGAAAAAGGAGTAATAATTGAAGAGTTAAAAATGTATTTAGATAGCCCACAAGATATTGCACATAATCTTTACGATAAGTTATGTTATGGTAATCATCCAATTGGTGCTCCTATAATTGGTGTAGAAGAGAATATCAAAAAGTTTTCTTCCGATGATTTTTTGCATCATATACAAACTTATTATATACCTTCTGAGATGGTAGTTGTGATATCTGGTAATTATGATGAAAAATCTTGTATTTCATTAATTGAAGAATTAACAAAAGATTGTAATGATGCTACTTTGAATTTACAACAAGAAATACCAACATTTAACAGTAATAAAGATGTTTTTGTAAAACAAGATGTAGAGCAAACTGTAGTTCTATATGGAAGAAACGCATTATCATATAAACATGATGATTATTTAAAATTATCTATTTACAATGCAATAATGGGTGCTGGAATGTCTTCTAGGTTATTTGTAGAAATAAGGGAAAAAAGAGGCCTAGCATACTATGCAGACAGCTTTTTAAATAGTTATTCAGATTGTGGAACTTTCACAGTGCAAGTAGGCTGTAATAAGCAAAATACACTTGATGTAATAGAACTAATTGAAAAAGAAATTCAAAAAACAAACTTCACAGATGCAGAATTAACAAAAGCAAAAAACCAAATTAAAAGTTCTATAATTATGTCATTAGAAAATACTCTTAATAGAGCAGAAAGAATAGCAAGCAATATGTTAAACTATGGAAAAATAAAAGACATACACGAAATTACAAAAAAAATAGATAATGTTAACTTAAATGATATGACTTATATAAAAGAACTTTTACACAAACAAGAACCTACAATTGCAATAGTAAGTTCAGAAAAAATTAATATTTAATATTTCAATTAATTTAATAAATATTATTATTTCCAATACAATAATAATATTGTCATTTAGATAATTTTTTAATTATTTAATAGCAATTAACATGTTTCTTATATTTACAATGTTTGAAAATAAGTTTTGGGTTTTAGATAATCAATCTGTAATATCTATATATTAAAGTTAAAATGACATTAAAAATTTTATAGAATAACAAAAAGCAAAGCCTTATGTTTATAAGGCTTTGATTATTGATTTCATATAATAAATATATTTAAAAATATATTCATATAATTTCTATTTTTTGTGTAGCTTCTTTGCCTTTTCTAAATTATCAGTTAATATTTTTTTAAACTCCTGAGCTAATTCTTTACTATCACCTTTCTTTTTTAATGTGTCACGAAAGTACATTCCACTCGCTTCTGGCTCTCCAGGTATAGAATAATGGCTATGGGCGTTGTTAAAAAACTCCTCTAACTCTTGCCAATACTTTTTTGCATTATAATGATTACCTTCATCATAAGCTTTCAATATTTTATTGATTATATTTAAAGCTTCTGTTATAGTTTATATACTTGTGTTATCATTATTCTTGGATTTTAGAATTATTTTATCCATTTGTGACCTCTAATAAAGTTATTTTATTATAAAAATAAGTATATATAATTTTATCAAACTAACTAGTTGTGATAATAACAAATATACTTATAAATACATATAGTAACTTTATTATTTAAATACAATATTTTATTAAATTTTTTTATTTTTATGCTTTTATAATTATAAATATTCTAGTACTTGTTTATAGTACTTTGTACTAATAGGCTCTTTTTTCTCTTATGTCTCAAAAATTGACCTTTTTGAATGGCGATATTTCTAACTTAACTTTTCATATTTATAATACTATACCAGTACTAAACTTAAAAATATCTTTTGATTTACTTTTTTAAAATATGTAAATCAAACCCATATTTCTAATAAGAATAACTTACCATCTAATAATAAAATATTAAAATAATACTTTTTATAAAAAATATAAGTTAATTATACTTTACTTGAATATAATAAACCTGATAACTTTAAATGTAATATACTGAAAATTACTATAATTTATAATAAGTAATTTTAAAATATCTTATAAAGTATCAAGATAATTTAAAAAACTTTTCTGAAATAAATAAAGTAATATAATTTACTAAACTCAATATCTGAGGTCAATATGGAGTTAAAGAAGATTTCCAAATTATTAAATCAAATTAATATTTGGAACAAAAGTAAAAAAATAGCTAATGAATTATATGCAGATCAGATTGCTCCTTTTTTTAATTTATTTAGTTTTTTCCCTATTAACGAACTTGTAATTTCAAAGTGCTTAGCTTTTTTGCTAGACAAAAATGAATCTCATGGGCAAAAAGACTTATTTATATTAAATTTTTATAATAAATTTGATATACCTCAAAAATTACAATTTCCTAAAAAATATTATGTTCATAAAGAATATCGTATTAATAATAAGCGTAGATTAGATATACTTTTGTCAGATAATACTCGTTATATAGCAATAGAAAATAAACCTTGGGCTGAAGATAAAACAAACCAATTAAAAGATTACGGAGAATTTTTACATACCAAAGCCAAAAATAATGAGCATTGGTTACTAATTTATTTATCAAATACAATATACAGTGAAGCTAGTTTACCACCCAACACACCAGAACATATCAAACAAAATATAATACATCTTACTTTTAGAGAATTATTAAAATGGTTAATAGATTGTAGCGTATATGTCAAAGCTCCAAAAATAAGATTATTTGTAGATGAATTAATTAAATATATTCAAGAACATATTAATAGGGAATCTGATATGATAGATCAAAATGAATTAACAGAAAAATTATTGGAAAATTTAGAGGCCGCTTTTTTAATTGAAAAAAATGTTCTACCTCTTAAGGAAGCTTTATTTAAAAAATTCCTTGCATATATTAATGAGCAAATTGCAGATTTAAATATTAAACTTAAATTAGATAAAGATATAACAAAACCTAATCCAGGTTTTGAGGTGAAATTTGAACCAAATGATAGTTTTGTATTACGTTGGGAGGATAACGATAACGAATGCTTAAGACTAATATATGGAATACTAATACGTAAAAAAGAGCTAATAAGCAAAAAAGAGATAATAAGCAAAGATTACGAACAACATAAAAAAATAAAAAATGCTTGTAAATACATATTTAAAAATCCTGAACCACTTAACTTTTGGTGGCCAATGCATTCGAAATGTGTTTTTAACGGAATGCCTGAAAAGATAGATGAAAGTTTATGGCGTGAATTTAATGATCCTAAAACAAGTAAGTTTGCTAAGTCTGTAATTGATATAATAAAAGAAGTTTATATGAATAAAGAAATAAGAGCATTATTAAAATAATGAAATAAAAATAAATAAAAATTATTAATAATTTAGCACATTAAAGTCAAACTATTTTATTTCTGTTATTAGAAAAATATTGTAAAATACTACCATTTATACCATGTTACAAATAACAGTATTATAATTAAGTAAAATTTCTCTAATATATTAATTTTTAGATTATAAAAGCTTATTATTTGATAAGAGAGCAAAACTCATAAAACAATAAAATATTAAATATTTTTTTTAACTAACAATAAAAAATCTTCTTCTGATAATACTTGTATGCCTAATTCTTGCGCTTTTTTTAACTTACTGCCAGGTTTATCTCCTACTATTAAGTAATCTAGCTTAGAAGAAACAGAAGATAATATATGTGCACCATCTCTTTCTGCTAAAGTTTTGGCTTCATTTCTGCTTATTGTTTCTAAAGTACCTGTAAATAATACATTCTTATTTAATAACTTTCCTTCTTTTACACTTAGTTCTTCATAAGGTAATATAGTTACAACTTTTAATAGATTATCTATTACATTTATATTTTGGGAGTTAGCAAAATATAAATGTAACTCATTTAAAGTAAGAGGTCCCATTCCTGTAATTTCTATAGTCTTTTTCTGTTTGAAAGTTTCTATAAATAAATCAGCATTTTTGAAATATCTAGCTAAAATTTTTGAATTTTTTTCTCCAATTTTGTATATACCTAAAGAATATATAAACCTATCTAATGATATTTGTTTTTTATTTTCTATAGCCTCTAACAATTTAGTTATTGATTTTTCACCAAAACCATTAAGTTTCGATAACTCTTGTGATTTATATTTTAAACTCCATATATCAGAAGGAATTTTTAAATATTCTAAAGAATAAAACAAATCTATTTGTTTATCTGCTAAACCTTCAATATCAAATGCTTTTTTGCTTACAAAATGATAAAAACTTTCCAGTATCATAGCCTTACAAAAAAACTTTCCGCCTGTGCAACGTATTGCAACCTCTCCATCTACTTTTTTAACAGGTGAATTACAAATTGGACAATTAGCTGGAAAAGTAAATTTTATGGTATTTGCAGGTCTTTTCTCTAAAACAACAGACACTATTTGAGGTATTATATCTCCTGCACGTTTAACACTTACAGTATCACCTACTCTAACATCTTTTCTTTGTACTTCATCTAAATTATGTAAAGATGCTTTTGAAACTAATACCCCTCCTATATTAACTGGCGTAAGTTCTGCAAGTGGAGTTAAGGCTCCTGTTCTTCCAACTTGAATTGCTATATTTTCAACTTTGGTTATTGCTTCTTCAGCTTTGAATTTATGAGCAACTGCCCATTTAGGAACATTCAATAAATTTCCTAGTCTTTCTTGATATAAAATAGAATCTAATTTATAAACCACTCCATCTATATCATATGGAATATCATATCTAATTGAATTAATGTATAGATGGTATTTTATTAATTCTTCTATTCCTTTGCATTTTTGGTTGAAATCACCTATTTTGAAACCTAAATTTTTAAGTTTTTTTATATTATCATGTAAGCTATCTGATAAATAACCTTCTGATACTTCACCAAAACCATATGCTATAAACTGTAAATTTCTACTTTTTGTTATTGAAGTATCTAAAGTTCTTAATGTTCCTGATGCTAAATTTCTAGGATTTGCAAATAAACGTTCACCTCTTTCTTCTTGTGTTTTATTTACTTGTAGAAAGTCTGCTTTACTTAAATAAACTTCGCCTCTTACTTCTAAAGTACTAGGATAAGAACCTATTAATTTTTTTGGAATAGCTGATATCACTTTTACATTTTCTGTTACATCTTCACCTTTTATTCCATCACCTCTTGTCAAAGCCTGACTTAGTGAACCATTTTCATAGCGTAAACTTAAAGATAGTCCATCAATTTTCAATTCTGCTGAATATGTAAGTTGTGTGTTTGCTATATCTGATATATTGAGATATTTCTTTACTCTTACATCAAACTTTATTACATCTTCTTCTACAAAAACCTTTTCTAAGGATAACATAGGTTTCTTATGAGCTATGCTTTGAAATGTAGATGAAGGTTTATAACCAACAGAAAGTTCTTTTTGTAAATTTTTTAATATATCTTTATAATTTGTATCATTATGTAATTGCTGATAAAGTTTTTGTCTTATATTTTCTAAATTATCATAGATTTCATCTGTTATTAATGGTTGATTATCATCATAATATGATTTTTTATGAATTTTTAATGCTGAATCTATACACATAAATAATACAGGTATATCTAAATAATTATTTTTACTATCATTAGAATTTTTATCTGTATATGAAGATAATAAGTTAAATAAATTTTCATTTGCATACAAGATATTAATATATATTTGATTATTTAATTTTAAACCCACATCTACATTATAATTATTTAATATTTCTTGTATTATTTTTAGATATTGTTGTTGTGATGATGATGTTTTATTCATAATAATACCAATGTATATATAAAATTGAAGTTGAATATTATGTTAATATATACATATTATAATATGTAATTATATACCAAATAAAAGTAAATTGAATTCAAAGATGGTATTATTTATCATATGATATTAATATAATATAAGTTGATAGGGAGAAAAATGTCTGTATATATCATAAATTATTCTTTAAAAAATTCTAATTCATGTAATTACGAAAAATTATATACAGAAATAAAAAATTATGGAATATGGGCACATTATTTAGAAACAACTTGGTTTGTTTTTGTGCCTGATATTGCCATTAACGTAAATATTTCATCTGAAATATTAAATAACCTACAAAAATATATTCATAAAAATGATAAAATATTTGTGGCTAAACTATCAGGTGAGGCTGCTTGGCTTAATCTTGATAGAAGTGATATAGATGATGCTACTCAATGGTTGAATAATAATTTGGATAAATAAAACTTATATTTTTACTTTTAATCATTTGATGCTGCTAATAGAGCTATAGCTGCTTTTTTGGTTTCTTCAGTTATTTGTGCTCCGCTTAACATTCTTGCAATTTCTGAAACTCTGTCTTCTTTAGATAATAGATTTACAGTTGTTTCAGAAAAATTTCCTACATTCTTTTTAGATACTTTAAAATGGTATTTACCTCTCGATGCTACTTGATGAGAATGAGTTATAACCATAGTTTGTACATTTTTTGCTAAATATTGTAATCTACAACCTATAGAATCTGCTACATCTCCCCCTACTCCTATATCTATTTCATCTAAAATTATTGTAGTTATGATACCAACTTCAGCTAAAACGATTTTTATGGCAAGCATTATTCTTGCCATTTCACCACCTGAGGCAACTTTATTTAAAAAACCAAAGTCAGAACCTATATTAGTTTTAACTTTAAAAATAATTTTATCGATTCCTAAAACACTCATGTTTTTGACATTTGTGTCTATATCAATTAAAAATTCTGCATTTGGTAACTTTAAATACTGTAGTTCTTTTTTTACTTTATCTTCTAATAGTTGTGCTGTTTGTTTTCTTATTTTTGAAAGTTCATATGATGCGTCATAAAAATATTTTTCTGCTTTCAACATTTGCTTTTTCAAATCATCTAAATTAGAAGAACTATTTTTTATTGTTTGCAATTTATCTGCAAGGTTATTTTTTAAAATCAACAAGTCATCTGGTAAGACCCTATGCTTATGTGCTATTGTTCTTATATTCATTAATCTTTCATCTATTTGCTCTACATTCAAATTATCGCTATAAAAATGAGAAGAAAGTTCATTATAATATTCAACAGCATCTGTAACTGTACTATAGGCATTTTCTATTTTTAAAATTATTTCATTTAAAGTATTATGATTTTCTAAAATGTCTCTTGAAGCTTCTAAAACTTTTAATAATTTATTGAAAGAAGATAAAACATTATTATTAACTAAATTATCTTCTATTTTATCTAAAGTAGTTTGTATTCTTTTAGCATTATTTAAAGATATTTTTTGATCAGATAAATATTTTTCTTCGCCTTCTTTCAAATTTAATTCTTCTAACTCTTGCAAAGAAAATTCTATATATTCTTTTTCTTCATTCAAGCTATTACTTTCATTTAACATTTTATTGTACAAATCTGAAAAGTTTTTATATTCTAAATAAGCTGTTTTTACTTCTTCTATATAAGTTGTTTCTGGTAAAAAATTATCTAGTATCTCGCAATGAAACGAGGAATTCAAAAGTTTATGATTGTCAAATTGCCCATGTATATCAATCAATAAATCACCTATTATTTTTAAAAAAGAAACAGAAACAGGCGTATCATTAATAAAGCTTCTAGATTTACTTTCGGAAGTTATTATTCTTCTTATTATTAAGTTATCTTGTAAAGATATAAAATTATCTTTCAATATTTTTATTATTTGAGGATTGTTTTTACAATCAAATACTGCCGATACCTCGGAAAAAGGCTCGTTTTTTCTTATATTAGAGTAATTAGCTCTTTGTCCTAATACTAATGCTAAACCATCTAACAGTATAGATTTACCAGCTCCAGTTTCTCCTGTAAATACAGAGAATCCTGGGTTAAAATTTAAGGATAGATTTTTTATTAAAATAAAATCTTTAATATGAAGTTCTCTCAGCATACCTACTGATCATGAATACGATTGGTTTTTATTACATTTTTCATGTCATAATCTGGTGCATATTTCTCAAATAATCTCAGAGACATAGAATACCAATCACTTGAAGGATAGTTATAACCTAATGTCGATAATACTCTAAACGCTTCATCTGTCACACCTAAAAATAACCATATATAAACTTGTCTAAATAAAGCTTCTTCTGTAAAATCTGTATTTTGATAAAAATTAGTAATATTTTGATATCTTTTTAATGCAGATATATAATTTTTTTGCTTCAAATAATCTGAAGCTACTTCATTATCTTTTTTAGCTAAAATATACTTAATAACTTGTAATCTGTATTCTGCATCTTTTTTATATTTTTGATCTATATTAGATTTATTGATTATATTTTGAAATGCAATGAAAGCATCGTAAGTATATGTTTGGTCTCTGTTAGTTTGGTATATATGTTCGTACCTAGAAATAGCACTCATATAAATAACCCACTGGGTATATTTATTATCTACATAATATTTTAAAAAGCTATCTGCAGTTAACTGTAAGTTAGTTATTTCATCTGTTAGATAATATATCCAAATCAAAAAAACATTTGCTTCAATAGCTTCCTGAGTGAATGGCTGATTATCGCTTATTTTCTCAAATGTTTTTTTTGCAGACTTCAAGTTTCCAGTTGCTAAACTTTGTAACCCTTGTGAGTATAAAACATCAACCGTAACTCCTAAATCTTTATCATACTTAGAATTACAGGCAGATAATAATATTAAACTAAATAAACAATATAATAATTTTCTCAATGTGATTATCTTTCAAATTATAATTTTATAACACCAAATACACAGCTACTTTATATGTGTATAATGACAATTTACTTATTTTAGCAAACTACGTGGAAAGTTACAAATATCTTCTTGCATATCTAAAATCTTATAGGAAGAAGTATCAGCAAAAATTGCTCTTAGAATTTCATTATTAGATGCATGACCACATTTATAAGCTGTAAATTTTCCTTTTATATAACAACCAGATAATGATAAATCTCCTATCAAATCTAAAATTTTATGTCTTACAAATTCATCTTTATATCTTAACCCATTAGTATTTAATACTTTATTTTCATCTACAACTATAGCATTTTCTAAATTACCTCCTTTAGCAAATCCTAAAGAATGTAAATTTTTTATATCTTTTAATAAAGCAAAAGTTCTTGCTTTAGCTATTTCAGTCATATAATTTTGCTCTATAAAATTAAAACTTAAACTTTCTTTACCAATAATTTCATTATCAAAATCTATTGTTACATCTACATGAAAAAATTTATGAGGTTCTACCTTTATAGACCAATCTGTATTTTCTAAAATAATTGGTTTAAGTATATTTAAAACTTTCTTTTTAGATTGCTGTTGTTTCAAACCTGCTTTTATTAAGGCTTCAACAAAGATAATAGAACTACCATCTAATATTGGTATTTCTTCAGAGTTTAATTCAATGATCAAATTATCTATCATAAGATAAGATATAGCAGACATGAAATGTTCTATAGTTTTAACTTTGATATTATCTTCATTTTGAATCAATGTACATAAACTTGTAAATGTTACATTATTGTATTTTACACTTATATCTGATTTTTTTTCCTGAATATCTAATCTTTTAAATACGATACCTGTATCTTCATTTGCAGGATAAACAGTTATTGATACCTCTTTGCCAGAATGTAATCCTATTGAAGAAAAAGAAACTGGTTTTTTTATGGTAATTTGAAACAAAATACCTCCTTACTTATATTATCTTTTTATATATCTTACATATATAATATTCAAATTTTATTATAAGACTATTATTTTTTTGTCAAAAATGAAGGAAAATCAAAAAAACTACCACCTACTTTTTTCTTATTTGGTATATCAATACTACTGTTTCTTTCTTTGATACTAACAACTTTTTGCTCCGTTAAGTTATCTATAAAACTAGGTTGATTAGCAGTTTTATTTTTTGTAATCAACTCAAATAAATTAGGTTTCATTGTATCAAAATCTTCTTTTCTATTGTAAATATAATCATTATTTTCATGATTTATAGTATTTTTTTTATATTCTGAGTAGTTTTGTTCTTCTTTGTAAGATTGAGATTTTTCTTCAGATAGATTTACTACATCATGTTGTGTATTAAAAAATTCTTTCTCTACTTCATGTTCTTGGGTTACATATGTTTTTGTATTTTGTATATATGTATTTTTTTTGCTTTCTTGAAGATTATTTATAGAGTCAGAAAAACTTGAAAAATTAGCAGGCTTGAAATTATTTTTTTCTGATTTAGTTTCTAAAGATGCAAGAGAACTCTCTGCCTCAAAGTCAGATAAAACTTCTTTATTATACACTTCTTTTTTTTCTATTTTAGAATCTTTATAAAAATTTTCTTTATATGCTTTTTCTTTATAAGGTTTATAGTTTTCATTATAATTATGATCAAAATCTACATGATGTTCATACTTTGGAAGACCTGTTGCAATAATACATACTCTAATACTATCTGCAAGTGTATTGTCTTCTGAAGTTCCAAAATGAATAAAAGCATCTGGCTCTAACTCATTTCTTATGGTACTAACTATAGTATCTACCTCATAAAGAGTCATATCTTTACCACCAGATATATTAATTAATACTCTTTGGGCGCCTCTAATAGTTTCATCTTCCAAAAGAGGATTAGATATGCATCCTTCTGCAACTTTTATGGCCCTATCTTCTCCAGAAGCCTCAAAAGAACCTAACATTGTTCTTCCCATATCTTCTAAAACAGATTTTATATCATTAAAATCTAAATTAACAAGACCATTTGAAGTGATTAAATCTGTTATTGCACGCACACCAGAGTATAAAATATTGTCAGTTACTCTAAAAGCATCAGAAATACTGGTTTTAGTATTTACAACTTTGAATAAGTTTTGATTAGATAAAACTACCAAGGCATCAATATATTTCTCTAATTCTTCTGTACCCTTATTAGCAATTTCTTGCCTTTGCATTCCTTCAAAAATAAAAGGTTTTGTAACAAACCCTAAAGATAATATTCCTAAATCTTTAGCTAATCTTGCTATAACTGTTGAAGCACCTGTACCTGTGCCTCCACCCATACCTGCTGCAATTATAAGCATATTAGTACCTTCTAAAGCGGCTTTTATTTCTTCAATACTTTCTTCTGCAGCTTGAGTGCCAATTTCAGGTTTAGAGCCTGCTCCAAGACCTCTTGTAACTTTTGGACCTATTTGTATTTTATGCGCTGCTGCTGATCTTTCAAGTGACTGTGCATCTGTATTTATTGCTATAAATTTCACACCTGAAATATCCATATTGATCATATTATTTACAGCATTAGCACCTGCACCACCAACTCCTACAACAGCTATTTGTGGCTTAAATATTTCATCTGAAGATATAGTATTTATTTCATCCATGGAAGTAAATTTTTTGATCATTTATAGTAATCTCCCAGTTATATCTCAAATAATCTGTTATTAAATGAATAAATTGCTTTATTTTGATTTCTTTCATTCAAATAATATTTTATCATAAGTTTTAATCTAATACATTCTTGTCTATCAGAGAAAAAAGGAATATATCCAATTAATTCATTGTTTTTAATATTATAATCGTGAGTTTGTTTATATATTATACTATCAATAATACTTGAAATAATATCATTACTACATATATATATAATACTTTGATTATATAATAAATTTTTTAAATGCTTTGAAATACAATTACTTCTCAAAAATTCTAGTATTTGTTTTTCAATTATAGTTATAAATTCATTATAAGGTATTTTAATACTCTTATCATTACTTTGGATTTTTATATCACCTATATTAGAATTAAATTTTAATTTAGCTGTTTGCAATGTTTTTTGTATTTCAGGTAAATTGATATTAAAAATTGGTATTATTTTCTCATATATATGATTATAACCTATTGGAATAATTTTTATAGTGTTTAAATTACCATCTATATAACTACCTATAAGAGTTTCTTCTTCTTCTATATTTAAAAAAGCAAACGTATCCTTTTTAGTGATTTCATTTTGAGTGAATATATTAGGAATGTAAATTATTGACATTAACTTTAAAGATAAATAATCAAATATTTCCTTCAGTATTTGTAAGTATGGTTTGTAAATTGTAATAATATTAACTTTAATTGATAACTTTTTAGTCCATATACCTAATATATTTTTTAAATTTTTATCATCTAAATATATTTCCGATATTTGAGCAGATATTATAAATTCTGAATCATCTATATCTTTTTTATATAAACTTAAGTCTGTTATTTTATCTATATGTTTTTTCTTAACAATTGAATTAAGCTCTTGTTTGTATTGTATTTTATGTGAGCTAACTTGACTATTGGGAGCATTTAATATTACTTTACGCAGCTTTATTTTCAAAAATTTTTCTACTTGATCAAATATACTGGCTAAAGTTTTTGTTGCTAATACAGCATTGTTAATAACTTGATTGTTAAAACCTTTTATAGGAAAAGAATTAGCATATATGTTTATATTTTTTCCATTTTTACTAATTTTATATACAGATAAAAACAATACATTATTGCAAATATCTATTACTGTTATATTGTCTTTATAAATATTTTTTGTATCATCTATAAAGGTTACAAATTTACCAATCATAACTACCTATCAATGAAATTAGGTTTTATAAATAGTTTATTTTCTGCGGTAGCATCTATATACTCAATATTTTTGTCCAATATATTAAATTTATCATTAAATTTAATTATACTTTCATAAGCTTTTTTTATATTCTTTTCAGGCATTTTTATTATGACACCATTTTTTAAAATAATATCCCATCTATAACCATTGTATCTTAAAGTTTTGATTTTACTTAAGACTTTTAAATCTTTATAAATTACAAATCTTAAATCATTGGATTTAACTAATGCATCAGAGCCTTTTTCTATAGTTATCAAATTTTTAATGTCAAAATTTGTTGATAAATGGGCTAATCTATTATCACTAGTAATAATTTTATATCTACTATCATCGTTTATCCATAAAAAATAAGGAGTAACTTCTATAACATTAATTATAATGATACCATTTAAACTTCTATATACACTTCCATATTGTACCCATGGTATATTATTAACTTCAAGTGATATCTGAGATAAGTCTACAGATGTGATTGGGGTACCAATTACATCTTCTAAGCGTTTTGAAATGACATTCTTTACTTCATCACTTGCCCCTTTAACAACAATCTCTACTACCAAAATTTTATCCATAAATGATACTACTTGGCTCACAAAAGTAGAAAATATCAAAAAAACGCTTAATAATAATGATAAAATTACCACTATTTGATATTTTTTATCGAATATATTTATCTTCATATATACTTGCTTATAAAATTTGAACGTAAATTATAAAAAAATTCTATTTGTATATTACTATTATTATATAAAAAATAAGTTAAATTATTTACAAATTATAATAATTGACTTATATCTTATTTTGAATATTTAGCAAGTTCAAGTAACTTTATGCATAACTCTAAAAAAGAGATTCCCAAATGCTCTGCTTGTTCTGGTAATAAAGATGTAGAAGTAAGACCTGGTAAAGAATTAGCCTCTAATAAATATGGAATATTATTATTAATTATATATTCCATTCTTATTGCTCCTGAAGCTTCTAAAAAATTATAAAGTTTTTCAGATATAGTTAATAATTGATTTGTTAATTCATCAGACAGCTTTGCAGGTAGTATGTGCTCTGATTTATTAGGTGAATATTTTGCATCAAAATCATATAAGATGTTATTCGTTATTATTTCTGTTACACAAAGAGCTTTTCCGTCTAAAACGCCTACTGTATATTCTTTACCTTTTAAATATTCTTCAATTAATATACAACCCGATGATGAAGATATAGCTTCTTTTAATTCTTGAATATTGTTAACAAAATATAATCCAAAAGAAGATCCATCTGAATTTGGTTTTACTATAGATGGAAAAATAATATCTTGATTATATATTGATTCTTTTATTTCATCTGTATTTATCAAATATGATTTTGGAACATTAATTCCTAAATATGCTGCTATGGCTTTTGTTATATTCTTGTTCATCATAATAGATGATGCTAAAAAACTACTATGAGTGTAAGGAATTTTCAAAAAATCTAAAACCCCTTGAATTCTACCATCTTCACCAAATTTACCATGCAAACAATTAAATACCACTATTTTTTGGGCTTCTTTTGAAGAAAAATAATCTACTAATTTTTTCAAATCTCCATCAAAAATGTAAACTTCCACATTATAATTAGCATTTTTTAAAACTTCATAAACCCCTTCTCCTGTTTTTAACGATATATCTTTTTCGTTAGATATTCCACCTGAAAGAATAATTATACTTTTATCTTTTAGCATTATTTTGTACCTATTATTTTTATCTCTTCTTTCAAAATAATATTAAATTCTTTTGAAACTTTTTCTTTAGCTAAAGCAATCAAATCTTCTATATCTTTTGAAGTTGCGGTACCATCATTTAGTAGAAAGTTACAATGTTTTTCTGAAAAACTAGCCCCGCCAATTTTGTACCCTCTTAAGCCAACTTTATCTATTAATTGCCATGCTTTTAAATTACAATTGGGATTTGCAAAAGTAGAACCGCCTGTTAAAACCTTTTTAGGTTGATTATGTTCTCTTTGGTTTTTTATATGTTCTAATTTTTTATTAATTTCATCTAATTTTGATAAGCAACCTTTCAAAATGGTAGATATAAAAATCATACCTTCTTTCAATCCGTTACCCCTATAATGAAAATTAATCTCTTTATTATCTAAATTAATTATCTTATCTGTATATATATCATAAACTTTAATACTTAATACTATATCTTTCATTTCTAGGTTAAAACAACCAGCGTTCATAGCTAAAGCTCCTCCAATAGTACCAGGAATACCAGATAAAAATTCAAAATTTGTAATGTTATGCTTTTTAGCAAAAAAAACTAGTGAAGTGTTTAAACAGCCGCTTTCAATATATATTGTATCTTTTGTAACTAAATCTATTTTATTTAGCTGGTTTAATTTGATAATACAACCAGAAAATCCTTTATCCCTTATTAAAGTATTAGATCCTGCTCCTATTATATGAATAGGTAAATTTTTAGGTTTCTTCTTAATAAAAAGTAATAAATCATCTGCATCAATAGGCGAAAAAAAATATTCGGCATTACCACCAACTTTGAACCATGAAAGATTCTTTAATGGATAATTTTCTTTTAATTCACCTTTTAATAATAGTTTCAAGTGTTCCATAATATATTATGATGTTTTATAATTATTGTAAACTTGATGTGCTATTGAACTTATGCTACCTGCCCCTAAAAAAACTGCTAAGGCAATTTCATTATTTGAATTAAACTTTTTAATTGTATCTATAATTTCATTTGTTGACTTTATATAAATGACACCTTTATGTCCATACCTTGACATATTTTGTGCTAAATCTAAACCAGAAAAACCTTTTATTGGTGTTTCTCCAGCAGGATATACATCTAATACAATAACATAATCTACTGTATTAAAAGATAAAGAAAATTCTTTGAAATGGGTTTTTAAACGTGAATACTTGTGAGGTTGTAATATAGCTACTATTTTTTTTCCCTCTACTAATAACGTATTTGCTGTTTCTAAAGCGGCTTTTATTTCTGTTGGATGGTGAGCGTAATCATCTATGAAAGATACCCCATCTTGCTCACCTATATTTGTAAATCTACGTTTAACTCCACTAAAGCATTTTAAAGATTTTTTTATTTCCTGATCTTTAAGACCAATATTTTTGGCTACAACTATAGAAGCTACAACATTCAAAACATTATGTTTACCATGCATAGGTACTTCTACATTTGTAATAACTTCATTTTTATTTGCATAATTACTATGAATATCTAAGGTTGTTATTTTTTTATCAAACCTAATATTAGTTATTCTATAATCAACATGTTTGGAAGTACCATAGGTTATTACTCTATTATTTTCTTTTATAAATGGTAAAATACTTTGAACTCCTTTATCATCTGCACATACAACTACAAAACCATAAAAAGGTATTTTATTTACAAATGATTTAAAATAATTTAATAAATTTTCATGTGATTTGTAAAATTCCATATGCTCAGATTCAATATTACTAACAACAGCAATTGTAGCTGGTAAATCTAAAAAGAAACCATCTGATTCATCACTTTCTGCAACCATCCAATTACTGGAACCATACCTAGAATTATCTTTCCACTCATTCACAATACCACCTATAACTGCTGTTGGGTCTTTACCTGTATAGGACAAAATGTGTGATATCAAAGATGTTATAGTAGTTTTTCCATGGGTTCCAGATACTGCAATACCCCATTTTGACCTCATTAGCTCTGCTAACATCCTACTTCTTCTTAATATGGGAATGCCTTGTTTTTGTGCTTCTATATATTCTACATTATCTTTTTTTATAGCAGATGAAATTACTACAACATCTGCGTTTTGTATATTATTTGCTTGTTGGCTATCAAATATCTTTATTCCTAATTGCTCTAAACGTTCTGTGTTTTGATTAGGTTTTATATCACTTCCTTGAACATCAAAACCTATTTTTTTGAATAAAGAAGCTATACCACTCATACCTATACCACCAATACCTGTGAAATGTATACATTTTACTTTAGAAAACGGTATTTTACATAAATTTATCATTGTTTTTTTTATCCATTATTAAATTTTTAAGCTTATATACAAATCAATTGATAAATAATTTATTTATTTCATTTGTAATTATATTTGTTGCATTTTTCTTGTTTCGTGCAGTAAAAGATAACTGATTTTTGTTATCCAAATAATCTTTCAAAACTAATTTATTCAAAATTTTTGAAAAAGAATTTTCATTAAAATTATCTTCTAATACTATACTTGAAGAGTTATTCTCAACCGCCCATAATGCGTTATAATATTGATGATTAGCTGCTGCTTTTTTAAAAGGTACATATATAGCATACTTACCTAAAATAGTAATTTCACTTACTGTAGATGCTCCAGATCTTGTAACTATAACATCAACATCGTGCATTATTTCGGCTATATTATCAAAAAAAGATTTTATATATACTTTTGTTGCTGTCTTATTCCACAAATGTTTTACATCATCTACATATTCTTCTCTACATTGATGATATACTACAAATTTTTTTTGAGTTTCTGAATTTAGCTTTCTAAAAGCTTCAGGAATTGTACTTGCAAAGATTTGTGCGCCTAAAGATCCTCCTAAAACTAATATTTTAATTTGACTTTCTGGATGATTATATGAAATTTTATGATTATTCTCAAAAAATGAGTAAAAATCATCTCTTACAGGAAGACCAACTACCAAAGTTTTATTTTTAGATTTTTCTACTAATCCTTTTGTATCTTTGAATGTTAAAAATATCTTATTTGCATATTTAGATAAAATTTTATTTGATTTACCCAATATTGCATTTTGTTCATGTATAACAAATATAATAGGTTTACAACGAAATATTCTTTTAAAAAAATTAATAAACTGTACCGCTATCCCTACAGGAACGCTAGTATACCCACCAAAACTAACAACCATAGATGTTTTATATTTTATCAAGAAAAATAATGATTGAATAAAACTAAGCATTAATAAAAAGCACATTTTGATCAAAAAAAATGGATTTTTTTTATGTAAACCTGTAACTATAATTGTATTTACTTTGAAAGTAGTTGTAATCTTATATGCAAACTTTGTAAATGCTCTTTTATCTAAAACTATATTTACTTTGTAATTTTGTATTTTGGCTAAACTCAAAGCTACAGATAAAGCTGGAAAAACATGTCCTGCTGTTCCACCAGCTATTATAGAAATTCTTTTTATCATTTATAAAACACTATATAGATTAAATACTTAATTATATTATTATCAAACTTGATCATATACAAAATGTTATTTTACCTTCAAAATAATATTTTGTATATTACGTTTGGTTAGACATAATATAAAACCAATTAATATTGATGTTCCAATCATAGAAGAACCACCATACGATATAAGTGGCAGCGTCATTCCTTTTGTTGGTATCAAGCTAATATTAGAAGCAATATGAATGAACGTTTGAAATATAATAATCAAACAACATGCTAAAGTTGCAAGTAAATTTTTTATGTTATTTTTACTAGTCACAATATATAAACTTCTAAAAATAATAATTAAATATAAAATAATTATAATTATATTTAAGACTACTCCAAATTCTTCTGAAGCTATTGTGAAAATAAAATCGGTATGGGCATCAGGAATATATTGTTTTATTTTACCTTGACCAACTCCTGTTCCAAATAATTTTCCACGCTCTATTGCTTCTATAGCTTTTTCAGCTTGGTAAGTTCTTTGCTTCATAAAAAATTCATTTATCCTGTAGTTCACATGAGGAAAAATAAAATACGATGATACTATGAAAATTGTTCCTATGAAAGATATCAATATTATCCAGATAAATCCTATCCTATCTGCAACTAATAAACATAAAAATACTAAACTTACTAAGAATGTTGTTCCTACATCAGGTTCTAATAATAATAAAATTACAAAAAAGCCATGAAAACCTATTAGAAGTGTATACTTAAATATTTTATTTTTGACTTCTGTATTAAAAAAACAAATGATCGATACTAAACAAAGCGGATAAAAAGCTTTAGCAAATTCAGAAGGTTGTAAAGATAAACCTGCAAAATGAACCCATCTTTTGGCTCCTTTAACCTCTGTACCTAATAAAACTACAACTAACATTAAAACAAGAAAAATTCCCATAATCCAAATGGAATATTTAAAAATATATTTTTTATCTAGTAAACTAATAAAAATCATAGTAAAAATACCTAACATTATATATCTAATATGATTATATATAAAATATGTAGCAGGTTGTCCTATTCTTATAGCAACAAAAGGTGATGAACTAACTATCAGTATTGATCCAAGAAACAGTAAAATCAATACACAATAAAGTATAGTTTTATCAACTTGCAACCAAAATTTACTAATAATATTTGTTTGCTTTCTATTAATTAACATTTTCTACCAAATTTTTAACTAACATTTTAAAGTTATTTCCTCTCTCTATAAAATTTTTATATTGATCAAAAGAAGCACATCCTGGAGAAAGTAGTATCGTAGCTTTTTCTAAATCAGAATTAATTATACAATCATAAGCTATATTTATTGCTACTGACATAGTATCGCATTTTACGAAATTAGTAATGTTATTATTTTTTAAAATAGATGAAAAAATATCTACAGAAGAACCAATAAGTAATACTAAGTGTGTTTGTTTTAAATATGGTAAAAGATCATCAATATCATCAGTTTTTCTTTGTCCACCTAAAATCAAAAAAATATTATCATCAAAAGTTTTTAACGCTTGAATACTAGAATCAATAGTTGTACTTTTAGAGTCATTAATAAAATTTATACCTCTGAAAGATAAAAAAAATTCTTGTCTATGTGGTAACCCTTTGAAATTTTCTATACTTTTTATTATATTTTGAGTTGATAACCCATACAACTTAGCACAAGTAATCACAAAACATATATTTTGAGCATTATGTTCACCTTTTAAATATTTTAATTTAGTATAATCAAGTACATACTTACCAAAATATATAATATCTTTATCTGTATAATATACTTCCTTTGCAAATTTATCATAATGTTTTTCACATTTTGATATAAGTATAATTTTTTGTTGTAATTTTGAATTTATTTTTTGTAATTTTGTAAATACTTCTTTATTCACTATTAAAGTATTATTTTTAGTTTGGTTTTTTATTATAAAACTCTTGGCTGCAAAATATTTATCTAATGAACCGTGATAACTTATATGATCTGATGTAAAATTTAATAAAATAGATATATTAAATTTTACATTATCGTTATAACTCATTATCTCAAGCTGATACGAGGAAAGCTCAAATATTACAATTTCAAATGTTGAATTTTCAAAATCTAATGGAGATGTTCCTATATTACCACAAAGTATAGATTTCATATTGTTTTCTATAAAAACATGCTGTAATAAAGATACAACAGTAGATTTTCCATTTGTACCTGTAACACCTATATAATGTTTACTTGGAAATAAAAGCATAAATATTTCTATATCTGTATATATAGGAATATTATTTAGTTTACATTGCTTTACAATATAATGATCTTCAGGATAAAACAAAGATATTCCAGGTGAAATTATTATGAAATCAACTTTAGTAAAATCAAAATCAATGATATTTTGTAATTGATGCTGATTGTAAAATTTTGCCCTAACTTCTGAATTATCATCCCAGCAAGCTATACTTAAATCGTATTTAGAAAAAAATCTAAAAGCAGATATACCAGTGGTGCCTAATCCAATAATGTATATTTTTTTGTTTATTATTTTTAAAGTATCATAAAAATATTTCTGACTTACAGACATCGCATTTACTACTAATTTGTTGGGGTGAACATTAATAAAGAAATAATGCACATGATAACAGTAAAAATCCAAATTCTCATCACCACATTGTTTTCAGGAATTCCTTTTTTTTCAAAATGATGGTGAATTGGTGCCATTAAAAAAATTCTTTTTTTTCTTAATTTAAAACTGTATACCTGAAGAATAACAGAAAGAGCTTCTATTATAATAAATATCGAACTTACTAATAAAAATAATTCTTGCTTCAAAGCAACAGAAATTATTCCTAAAGCTCCTCCTAAACCTAAAGATCCAACATCCCCCATAAATATTTTAGCAGGATAACTATTATACCAAAGAAACCCTAATAAAGCTCCCATTATAGAAGCTAATATTATAGCTATCTCAGGTATTTCATGGAAATATTTTGTAAAACTTAAACTTATTTGAAAAGGATTAAAAGGAATTATGATGATTGTTAGTAATATTAAAAAAGTTGAAAAAATTGTGAAAGTTAATAACGAAGCTAATCCATCTAAACCATCAGATAAGTTAACAGAGTTAGCACAAGCTACAACAACAAATGATGTAAAAAATAAGTAGGTAATACCTATACTAATAAAAAAATTATAAAAATAAGGAAAAAATATAGAATAACTTATTGGAGAGGGCATGTCTTGAATAATTACATATGAACCCAAAAAAGAAATAACAAAACCTATTATAAGTCTTAATTTACCGCTTAATCCCTTACTACTATTAGAAGTAAGCTTTAATATGTCATCTATAAATCCAAGAAAACAAAAACCTAAAATAACACTTAAAATAGAAAGTACTATATTATTCCAACTTGAAATCCAAATAAAACACGAAATAAAAAATCCTAAAAATAAAACTACTCCGCCTAAAGTTGGGGTACCGATTTTAGACATGTGAGTATCGGGCCCTTCTTCTCTAATTGGTTGCGTGAATTTTTTTTGCATTAAAGGAATAAAAAATTTACACAATACTAATACCAAAATACAAGCAACAATAAAACTAAAACCTGCTCTGTATATTAAGTGCAAATTCTCTAAATAATCAAACCAAAAGGCAAAATAACTCATTTATTTCTCCGAATATAATATTATTATTTTTTATTACATAATAAGCTATTTGCTATATTGTATATACCAGAAGAATTGCTTCCTTTTAATAAAATTAAAGAATTATCTTTAATTTCATTAAGTAAAATATCATATGCTTCATTCCATGACATAGACAAAAATACATTAATTTTTGTATTAAGTAACTTGTACAAGTTTTTCATATTAGAGCCTAATAATAACACTAAATCTGAATTAGAATTTGAAATTGGTTCATATAATTTTTCATGTAAAGTATTAGAAAAGTCTCCTAATTCTAACATTTCACCTAATATTAATATTTTATTATAACCTTTTATTCTATTTGTAGCTAAAATTGCTGCTGTCATAGACTTATAATTAGCATTATAACTATCGTTTATTACTAAAACATCATGTGTATTGAGTTTTAAATTAAAAAGGTTTCCTCTTCCTGTTAAAGGACTAAAACTTTTTATTCCTTCTATTAAATTATCCATGGGACATTTCAAGGTTTTACCTATTGATAATGCAAGACAAGAAAGCATAATATTATGATCATATATAGAGTTCAAAACATATGAGATTTCTTCATTTTGTATATTAGCTTTAACAATAGTTTGGAAATTCTTATAGTTTTTAAATAATACTTCATATGATAAGATAACAGTAGATTCTTCAGAAACTGATTCATCATTAAAGTAAATTATATTTTTTAAATTTCTTTCTTTTAAAGATTCATAAACTTTTTTAAAATATAAACTCGACTTATTTATGAAAAAACAAGATTGTGGAGATAAACCTTCTAATATTTCTAACTTAGCTTTCAAAATATCGTCAATAGAAGAAAAAAATTCTAAATGAGCAGCTGTAACTTCTGTGATTGTTGCTATATGAGGCTTAACTAAATTAGATAAAAAAGATATCTCACCTTCAGAACTCATTCCAAGCTCTAAAACAGATATATCATAAGAATTATCTAAATTACTCAAACAAAGAGGTAAACCTATATGATTATTATAATTACCAACTGTATAATGCACTTTATAGTATTTAGAAAGACAACAAACTAACATTTCTTTTAATGTAGTCTTTCCCATACTTCCAGTAATAGCAACAACTTTTCCTTTAAAAGTTGTTCTTTTAAAATTAGCGATATCAACTAATGCTTTATAAGTATCTTTAACAACTAATAAGTTATTATCTTTATATCTATCTTTATGAAGATTGTAAAATTGTTCATTTACTATTGCAGCTTGAGCACCGTTTTTGAATGCTTGGTTTACATAATCATGCCCATCTAAATTTTTTCCTTTGATAGCTAAAAAAATTTCATTTTTAAGAATAGTATTACTATTTATTGATAATTTAGTAAATTTAAACTTACCAATAAAAAATCCATTTGTAATTTTTGCACAATCATTTTGGTTTAAAATATTCATTTCAATTGCCATATTTAAACCTTCCTAATCTTTTCAAAATATTATTACAAATCTCTGTTTCGTTGAAAATTATATGATCACCATCAATTATTTGTATTTCTTCATGACCTTTACCTGCTATTAAAAGAATTTCATTTTCTTTCAAATCAATAATTGCTTGTTCAATAGCCTTCTTACGATCTGAGAATTCTAATATTATTTTATTTTTTATTTTATTGTTATAAATAAAATCATCAATAGCAGATAATATTTGTTTTCTTATTTTTTGTGGATCTTCGTACCTTGGATTATCATCTGTAACATAAACTACATCGCTATTTAGAACTGATTTTATACCCATTAATGCTCTTTTACCTTCATCTCTATTGCCTCCACAGCCAAATAATATTTTTAATTGTTTAGGCTTTGATGTTTGTAAATTCTTCAAAACTTCTTCTATAGCATCAGGAGTATGAGCATAATCTATAAAAATAGATCCTATTGTATTACTTTTCAATAGTGTTAATCTACCTGGAATCTGTGTTAATTTACTTACACATTTTATGATTTTATCAAAAGTAAAACCACAACTTAATAATAAACCTACAGCACAACATAAATTATAAATTTGATAGGAACCTAATAAATTTATAGAAAACTTATAATCTTTGTTCTTGTAATTTAAGTGTACTTCTTGTGTTTTTTCACTTAAATTGTTTATTATTTTTTTTATTATTATATCTTTAGCTTTATAACCATAAGAAATTATATTTATTGATTTTTTTCTACACTCTTGCTCAAGTATAATGCCATATTCATCATCTGTATTTATAACTACATTTTTCGCAGATGAATTCATAAACAAAGATTGTTTTGTTTTGAAGTAATTATCTATGTCTCCATGATAATCTAAATGATCTTGAGTTAAATTTGTAAATCCCAGTGCTTGAAACTTAAGCCCTGAAATACGATCTTGGGAAATACCCTGACTTGAAGCTTCTAAAATCAAATATTCATTTTTATTACTGTTTTTTTCAATTAATGCATTTTTTAAAAGGTATGGATTTGGGGTTGTTAGACTATCAGAATATTTTTCATTTTGTATGAAAATACCTAAAGTACCACAATGAATAATATTTTTCTTTAAAAGTACTAAAATTTGACTAGTTATTGAAACTACAGATGTTTTACCATTTGTTCCTGTTACAGCTAATATGTTTTGGGGTATTTTATCATTTATTAATAAAAAAGTTACTTCTGCAAAAAACTTTCTTACATTATTTACAAAAATTATTTTATTATCTTTAAATAAGCTGTCTATATCTAATTTATCTATATCTTTTTTATTTTGAATATCTACTACTATTATTTTTACATTTTTTTTAATAGCATCTTTTATGTAATTAATACCATTTTGTGTATAACCCGATATAGCTACAAAAATACTATTAACTGAGCTATCTATCACACAGCTATTATCTACAATTTCTGCTATATCTATATTTTTTAACTCTTCATAATTAGAAGCTACAATATCATAATTTAAATTTTTTATAATATTTTCAAATAACATTTATTACTAACCTACGTAATATTTATAATAAATTATCTTTTAGGCAAATTAATTGGCATACTTTTAACATAATCTAATATTGCTGTTTGATTTGAATTATCTATATTTTCTGCGCCATCATCATAACTTGTAGATATACCTAATGTAGCACTAATTTTATAAAGTATTTCCGCAGTAACGGGGGCTGCTAAGTAACCACCTGTAATAACAAAATTATTATAAGCTACTCTTTTAGGTTCTTTTACAGTGATCACCATAACATATTTGGGATCTATTGAAGGAAAAAAAGATATAAAAGATGCAATACTTAAATTTTTATAATATACACCATTTATATTAACTTCTGATGATCCCGTTTTACCGCCAACAGAATAACCTTTAACTTGTGCTTTCTTTCCAAATCCATTTGCAACAACCAGCCTTAACATACCTCTTAATTGTGCAGATACAGTAGGATTTATTACTTGCTTTCCTTTTAAAGAAGATTTTTTTTCTGATTTTAGGAATGTCAAAGGTCTATAAACCCCACCGTTAATTATAGTTGCAAAAGCATTAATAAAAGTTGCTTGAGACATTGCAATCCCGTAACCATAAGATATTGTCATAGAATTCAGATCATTAAACTCTTTAGGAACAATTGGTTTTGATTTTTCTGGAATTTCCAAAGTTGTTTCATTTAACATTCCTAATTTATTTAAATATTCTTTATGTAAATTAGCTCCAACTTGCCTTGCCAACATATAAGTTCCTATATTTGAAGAATACATTAAAATTTCAGGAATGGTTATTGGCTTATTGATATAACTATAATCTGTGATTAGAAATGAATTTTTAACTATTGGTTTAGAAACATCAAATACTTCTTCTAATCCTACAGAACCATTATCTAAAGCCATAGCTACGGTTATTGGTTTCATAATTGAACCAAATTCATATACTCCTTGAGTTACATAATTGAATTTTTTTTCATTAGTTATAGTAGATCTATCATTAGGATTAAAATCAGGTAAAGAAACCATAGCTACAACCTCAGATGTATTAGGATCTACTATTATTCCAAAAACTTCTTTTGCTTGATTATTTATTTTTGCTTTTGTAAGTGCTTCATGTAGTATAGTTTGCAATCTTAAATCTACAGAAAGATATATATTTTGTTTTTGTAATTCTTTATTATAATTTTTTTCTATAGCACTTATACCATTATTATCAACATCTGTCATACCCACTATATGAGCAAACAAATTACCATAAGGATAAAATCTTTTTTCAATTTTTTGAAAGTATATATCCAAAGATCCACAATACCTTAACTCTAGTTCTTCCTTATCTGTGATATCTCTTTTAACCCAAGCAAAATTGACTTCTGAATCTAAAAGTTTATTTACATATTCTGGAGATAATTTTAATACTGAGGTTAAAATCTTGAAAACTGTTTTTCTATCTGAAATCTTGTTAGGTTTTATATAAACAGATGTTGCAGGAATATTCAAAGCTAACGTATTACCATGTCTATCTAAAATATCATATCTAAAACTAGACGATGATTTTTTAGAAGTAGACTGATCTGTTTCTTGATATCCTAAATAAGCAATATATAACAAACGAAATGAACACAAAAAAAATAATGATATAAATATTATTTTATAATATTTAATAATTCTTTTTATATAATTTATGTCTGTATCTTTATTCATCTAGTCTAATTTTGATTTTTATCATCGCTTGGCTTATTAGGTAAGGCAGATAACCTATCTAATTTAGTATCAAGTTGTAAGTCTAAATTTCTCATTTGAGGTAAATGTTTTTTCACTAAAAAGTTGATACTTGTTTTACTACTTAAATAATTCCATTGAGCCTTTAAGTTTTGTAAATCTTCTCTTTGAATACGCATAGCTCTATCAATTTTTGATATTTCTATTTGCAAAATCTTATCCCATAATGATAAAACACTTGCAGATAATATAGATAACATCATAAATATAAAAGAAACTATAAGAAATTTTTTCATAAAATTATAACCTACTTGCTACTCTTAATTTGGCAGATCTAGACTCTGGATTTATATCAATTTCTTCTTGACTAGGTAATATAGGCTTTTTAGAAAGAATATTGAACATAGTATCTATATTAGTAGGATTTTCTTTATTTTTAGTAAATTTTTCTTTTATAACTAAACCATGCTGTGAGAAAAACTGTTTAACTATTCTATCTTCTAAAGAATGAAAGCTAACTACAACAATGTTACCATTTTTTTTTAAGCATTCTTTAGAATTATTAAGTGCTGTTTGTAGTTCGTTTAATTCATCATTCACATAAATTCGTAAAGCTTGAAATGTTTTAGTTGAAGGATCTATATTGGACTTTGACTTTTTATTTCTTTTATAACCAACAACACCTCTAACTATATTTGCTAACTCAGAAGCTGTTTCAATTTTTTTTGTTTCTCTGATTTTTAATATTTTATTTGTAATTTGCCTTGCTTTTTTTTCATCTCCATAATGATATATTATATCTGCTAGTAATTCAGAAGAAGCAGAATTTACAATATCAAAACCTGTTGTCTCATTTTTTCCCATTGTCATAGATAGACTTGATGTATCTTTAAAAGAAAATCCTCTATCTCTAGAGCTAATTTGCATATTCGAAAAACCTAAATCCATAATAATTCCATCAACTTGGAATATATTAAGTTTTTCTAAATAACTTTTGTAAGTAGAAAATTTATCAGGAATAAATATAAATCTATCTTTATATACTTTTTTTATTTTTTCTACATACTGAATAACTGTATTTTCATCTCGATCAAACGATATTACTTTTGCTTTAGTATGTTTCAATATTGCTTCTGTATAACCACCTGCACCAAAAGTACAGTCTAAAAATATTAAATTAGGATTGTCACAATCTAAATTGTGTAAAACATAATGCAATACCTCATTAAGCATAACAGGAAAATGGGGACGAGTTATTTTTAACTCTTTTAAGTTTATAGTAAATAACATAATAAGAAATGGTAACTAAGCATTATATATAAATAGCAATTAGATAATCTATAAGCCGAGTTTTGTAGTTAAAAAAAATTTTTAAACGATAGTCATTCATCTGGGAATATTATCTCTAATATCCTCATGCAACCTACCTGAATCACCTTAGAAACAAGATATAAGATTCTACTTGGTTTTGCTCTGGGGAAGGTTTACAATGCCTTTTCTATTACTAGAAAAGCGGTAAGCTCTTACCTCACCTTTTCACCCTTACCATAAATGGCGGTATATTTTCTGCTGCACTTTCTCTTAGGTTACCCTAGCTGGTAATTACCCAGTCCCCTGTTTCTATAGAGCTCGGACTTTCCTCCAATTACATAAAATTTGTAATCAGCAACTATCCAACTATCTAATTGCTAGTTTCAGTTTATATTATAAGGATCAAAGCGTCAATCTAATTTAAATACGCTTTTTTAATAAAAAACTCGCAAATATAGTATAAAATAATGTTTGAATAAAGTTCCTTAGAAATATGGAGTGAAATTATGATTAAATTTTCTCAAATCAACTATAAATCATATCTATATATATTTGTACATATATTTATTATCTTATTTCTGTGCGCATTATTTGGAGCTATTTTAAATTATTTTCACTTACCTGCATCTTGGGTTTTAGGTGCAACCATTGTTAGTTTGTTTCTTTCTATCAAAAAAGTTAATGTTAGCCCTAATAAATATCTAAGAGCTTTTGCCTCTACAATTATAGGATTATCTTTGGCAAATGGTATTCATACTCAATTAAAAGATACAACCGGTTTGAATTTTTTTTCTGAAAAATGGATATCAGGGTTAAGTTTAATGTTTATTATGGTTGTTATAGTTTTGATTTTAAATTACAGAACATACCGTAAAAATGGATATGACGCTAATACATCTATATTATCTGTTTTACCTGGAGGTTTATCATCTACATTACTTTTAGCAGACTCTTTTCCAAGTGATAAACATGTAATAACAATAACACAAGTTGTTAGATATATATTTACTATTTTCTTATTTTCATTGTTTTTTGTTTTTGAATCTATAGAACATCATAATAACAATAATGCTGATCTTGTATTTCACCCACTATTTCCTCAAGTAAGTTTTATTTTAATAATGTTTTTTACAATAATTTTCATTAGAAGGTTTTTTAATATAACTCCATTGATTTTTGCATTAGTTGTAGGAGTATTTTTATATCAAATGAATATAGTAAATATTAACTTGGACTCATTTATTAGAATTCTTGCTCAGGTATTACTTGGCTGGCTTGCAGGATGTCAGCTTAATTTATTAGATAGAAAAAAAACCAAACATCTAATAATTTTAGCATTGAAATCATCGATCATAGCTTCGATTATAAGTATAATATTGAGTTTTATTGGTTATAAATTTTTTAATTTAAATTTAAAATCATTACTTTTAGCTTTAGCACCAGGAGGTGCTGATTCTATGACTTTTTTATCTTTAAATTTAAATTTAGATATTTTATTTGTTAGTTTTAACCAACTTATAAGGATAGTATCATTAGATATGATTGTTATGTTATTTACAACAATAAGCAATAAAAAACAAAAGAAAACAAAATCAAAAAATATTTCTTTTTAAGTTTGGGAACTTAACTTTTAGTAAAACATTAGTTGTATGGTGCCATCGATATGGATTGAACATACGACCTCACCCTTACCAAGGGTGCGCTCTGCCACTGAGCTACGATGGCATACAAAGTTAATCATATTTAATCTTTATCTATATTGCAAAGATTATTTATCTAACTATACAATAATTTATTTATTATTGATCGAACTTTTTTTTAATTGAAAAAATTTGTTGCTTTACATCTCTTATATTTTATTAATATAATTGATGGATGGCTTATTTTAATATATAGTTGAAATGTACTTATGACTTTTGATAAACAAAAAAAAGATAATATCCAAAATGAAAAAGCTCTTCAACAAAGAGATCTTTTAAAAAAGGATAAGATAGCAAAAGCATTACGTGAAAATTTAAAAAAAAGAAAAGCACAGGCTAATGCAAGAAAAAACTCATAAATAAAGCCGTTTATTAATATTATTATAGTAAAATATTAACTATTATATTTATCAGTATAAATCATTTAAAATGATCAATAACAAAATCTAGGGGTATTTGTGGTAGAAAAATTAATGGTAAAAAAATCTGATGGTTTGTATGGAACAATCAGGATTGATGGCTCAAAAAATGCTTCATTACCAATTCTAGTTTCTACTATCCTTTGTAATGGTACGCTAAAATTAGATAATATTCCTAATTTGATTGATATACATAATATTTTAAATATTTTAAGTGAACTAAACATAGTAATAAAGCAGCAAAAAGATCATTCAACACTTGACGCTACAAATGTGAATACTTTTACATCAAGTTATGAACTTGCAAGTAAATTACGTGCTTCAGTATTAATTTTAGGACCATTATTAGCTCGTTTTTCTGAGGCTAAAGTTCCTCTTCCAGGTGGATGTTCATTGGGCATGCGCCCTGTAAATCTACACATAAAAGCTTTATCTCAAATGGGTGCTAATATTCATATGGAACATGGGTATATAATAGGAAATGTACCTTCTAAAAGGTTAAAAGGTACAGATATAACTTTTGAATTAGTATCTGTAGGAGCTACACAAACAACTTTAATGGCAGCTACATTGGCAGAAGGAAAAACAAAAATAATCAATGCAGCAAAAGAACCTGAAATTGTTGATTTAGCTAATTGTTTACGTAAAATGGGAGCATCTATAAAAGGTGATGGTACTTCAATAATTGAAATTGAAGGTGTTAAAGAGCTACACTCTGCTGAATATTCAATTATGCCAGATAGAATTGAAGCTGCAAGCTATGCTATTGCAACTTTAACTACAAAAGGGCAGATTACCTTAACAAACATTCAACGAAATATATTTGGTAATTTTATAGAATACTTAGAAAAAGCAGGAGCAATAATTTCTTATCCATCTGAAAATTCTATACAAATAAAATCATCTAAAACTATAAATCCAATAGATATAAAAACAGCACCTTATCCATATTTCCCTACAGACATTCAGGCTCCTTGGATGGTACTTATGTGTTTAGCTAATGGAAAATCGATTGTTGAAGAAACTATTTTTGAAAATAGGTTTACTCATATACCCGAATTAATAAAAATGGGTGCTAATATAAGAATATTAAGTAATCATGAAGCTGTAATTCATGGTATAACAAGTTTTACATCAGCAAAGGTTAAAGCAACTGACTTAAGAGCTGGTTTTGCATTGATAATTGCTGCTTTATCATCAGATGGAGTAACAGAAATCACACATCCTCATCACATATATAGAGGATATGTAGATGTTATTGGAAAATTAAATAAATTAGGCGTAGAAATAACTAAACAGGAGATCAAATAATTGCAACAAGTCCCAAATAACAATAACAATAATAATCAACCTTCAGATGAAATAGAATTAAGTGAAGACGGTACAACTTTACGTATTAAAGGTGAAGTTATAGAAGTCTTACCAGGAACTTTATTCAAAGTAAAATTAATAAATGACGCTATTGTTTTAGCTCATACTTCAGGTAAAATGAGAAAACACAGAATACGTGTTTTATTATACGATATTGTAAGTGTAGAAATTAGTATTTCAGATGCTGAAAATTTAAAAAGAAAAGATATCATTGTAAATGGTAGGATAGCTTTCAGATACAAAGCTTAATTTTTAATATTTATAAACATGTCAAATTTAAAATTTATATTAGCTTCTAGTTCTCCTAGACGTATAGAATTATTACAAAAAATTGGTGTAACTCCAGATTTTATTATATCTCCAAATTTAGATGAAACACCTAAAAAATTTGAAGATCCAACAGCTTATGTAAAAAGAATAGCTTTAGAAAAAGCTATTAGTATTTTTAAAGAACATACAGATAGCTTAGTTTTATCTGCTGATACAATTGTTTTAAAAGGTAGACGAATTTTAGGTAAAGCTAAAAATGAAAAGGAGGCTTATGATATGATATCTCTTTTGTCAGGAAGTAGACATAAAGTTTTGACTGCTTTTTGTGTTTGCTCACCTACTTTAAGCAAACCTATAGTAAAAATCACTAAAACTTCTGTATTGCTAAAAAACTTATCAGAAAAAGAGAAACTATGGTTTTTAGCGTCTAAAGAATGGGAAGGAAAATCTGGCTCTTATGCTATACAAGGAATTTTTGAATTATTTATAAAACAAATAAATGGTTCTATTTCTAGTGTAGTTGGCTTGCCTTTATTACAAGTTTACAATGTACTTATAGGCTTAGGTTATAACTTTAACTATGGTACTTCTAAAGAAAAAGAATAAATTATTATGTCAAATGCTTATAACACTCTAGAAAAAAAAGATAATTCATCAGAACAAAAAAATCATGTAAGTTTATATCATATAAGTACTTCCTTTTTTAGCCTATCATTTATATTTAAAAATAATATTTTAGTAAATATAAATTCAGAAAATGAATTGTCTAATATAAAAATTGGTAATATTTTTCTGTCTAAGATAATTGAAAAAAATCCTTCTTTAGGAGTATATTTTGTTGATATTGGTATGGATAAAAAAGCGCTTTTAAAAATTAATCAAAAAAATTCTAATTTTTTCATTGGACAAAAGATCATTGTTCAAATCATAAAAGAAGAAATCATTCCAAATAAATCTGCTGTTGTAACAGATGATATTGTGTTTGAAGGAGCATTAGTTAGATACAAACCTTTTGGTAAACAAATTATATTTTCTAAAAAATTATCTGATGATGATAAAGAAAAACTAACACTTGAATTTGTAAATAATGAAAATAAACTTTCTGATGAAGGTATAGTTATAAGAAGTTTATATAAACATAACTATTTTATTAAACTGCAAGAAGAACTAAATGTATTCCGAAACTTATATAAAGATATATCTCAAATAAATAAAATAGGTCTTCTCCATACTCGACCAACTTTAGAAAAATTATTAATAAACAACCATAAATTAGTACCTAATGAAATAATTATCGATAATATTTTGGACTTAAATAATACAAAAGAATTACTTAAAAAATATAATTTCTTAGATATAAAATTACATATCAATACAGAAAAAGAAAATCTTTATCAAAAATTAGAATTACAATCGTATCTAGATGAAATATCATCTTCAGTTTTACAACTAAACCCAAATATAAGTTTAATTTTTTATCATACTGAAGCTTTCAATTATATCGATGTAGATTTTAAAGGAACTTCCGATCTTACATCTACTAAAGAAAATTCTTTTTATCAAACTAATTTAGAAATAATACCTTATATTATAAATCAAATAATTTTAAGAAATTTAAGTGGACAAATATTGATAGATTTATTGAAAATAAATAAAAAACTATATAAAAATAATATTATAAAGAAAACTCAAGATATTTTTAATAAAGATCTTAATAAATCTTCCGTATTAGGTTTTTCTAATCTTGGTATACTTGAAATAGCTAGACAAAAAACTAAAGAATCTATAGTTTCTGTAATAAAAAGTAATTTATTTCAAATATTTAAACTTTTTTTAGATATAACAAATATAATTAATAAAAATCCATTATCTAGAATTACCGTGGAAGTACCTGAAAATCTGTTTTTTTATTTGAAAGATCTGCAAATAAATGACTTTGATATTATAAACACCAAATTAATCCAACCTATCAATTTTGTTTCTACAAAACATTGTAGTAATATAAATATAATAACTAATTAAAGTTATATAAAGGAGACCACATTATGAAATGTCCCATTTGTTCAAAATCACACTCTCAATTAAATTTAGAAAATATACATTCTCCCTTTTGTTCTAAAAGATGTGCAGATATAGATTTATATAATTGGCTGTCTGGCAATTATACTATAGAAACCCAAGAATACGATTATGATATGATCGAACAATTAGATAACCTTCCCGAAAAAACAAACTCAGAAAATATCCCTATAGAAAAAATATAAAAATATAATATCTAAATACATTATATAAAACCACTTTTAAAGATTGGTATAAATTAGTCCTAATCTATGTGTTTTTTTTGCAATTTCAATTAAATATTTATATTAATTACTACTAATAATAGTTCAAATTTCTTAAACCTTACTTTCAATCAGAAGTGGTCAGGATAATAATGTCAAAAAACTTATATATTTACTGCTGTATTCATTTTTAGTAACACCTCTATTACCCTTAATTCAAATAATATGATTCTTTGTTAGAAAATAGTTACTTTTAGTTTTTTTGAAGTAATTATTATTTTAATATAATAAGTTTTACATATTACTATCTAATGAATATCTGTATTTTAATATTCACAAAAATAAAGCATTGTATCCAATTATTATAAGCAATTTAATCAAGTTTAGTTTTTATTATATATATAGTGTAAACATAAATAATTTCAATTTTTTTTATACTACTGTATATAGTAGATTGTTACTATATTTTTATTTTAAATTCATATATTAAGATAAAGATAAAGCTAAAGATAAAAATTAAAACCAATATTTATACGATATATTTTCTTTGATAATTATAAGTATAGCATTTGTTATGATACAAAATAGTTTGATAATAGTTCAAATTTCTTAATTTATATTGAAAAAAAATTATAAAAATAAGTAACTATACTTATTTTATCATCCTTACTTTAATATATTATTACTGCATCTGAAAATCGGTTAATAAAAAACCCAGTAATGTAAAAATATATAGACATAAAAATATATTTATCTTATAATAATCAAGTCGTAAAGCCGCAGTAGCTCAGTTGGTAGAGCAGAAGACTGAAAATCTTTGTGTCGGCGGTTCAAGTCCGCCCTGTGGCACCATCAACTTCTGAGATAATATGAACTGGATTTATAGTAATCAATACTTATACGTAACATTAATTATTTTATTACTTGGATTTATATTTTCTCTTCCCTTCTTTAAGTATTTAGATGAACCTAAAATAAAAAAGTTAAATAATATTACTTCTATAAGATCTTGGTGCTGTTTATTTGTTCTTGGTGGACATAGTGTAAGTATGTATACTTTTATAAAAACTGGCATTTCTCAGCATAATTATTATTCATCCGAATATTTAGGCGGTATTGGAGTATCTATATTTTTTATGATTACAGGTTTTTTATTTTGGAAAAAAATATCAGAAAATGACAATGTTTACTGGATTGATTTGCTGAAAGATAGAATTTTTAGAATTGTTCCTGTATGTTTTTTTAATTCTATCATAATTATTATTCTTGTACTTCTTTTTTATTCTAAATTCAGTTGGGACGCTTTTAATCCTTCTTTATTACATTGGTTTACTGCAGGTATACAGTATATCCAAACCACTCATAGTATCAATAATTTTACTTCTGCTTGGAAACTAACTTCTGGTGTCCATTGGACTTTAGTATTTGAATGGGGCTTTTATTTTTCTTTACCATTATTATATTTATTCAGAAAAAATGCTTTCCAATCTTCTATGATATTTTTATTTATAGGTATTTATATTACTCAAGTACTACCAATACAAAATATAGCTTTTACAGGTCCATTAAGTGTATCTTGTAATTTATTATTTTTTCTTGGAATTTTTTCTTATGAATTTAGTAAAAAAATTAATTTAAAACCCGTTTATTATGAAATATTTTTTGTTTTTAGTATGCTATCTCTAATGTTTTTACAACCTACCCTGTATAGTGTGTATTCTCCTAGCAATATCTTATTGATTATACTCTTCACGTCACTATTGAAAGGGGCTAGTGGGTTTGGTATTTTAAAATTGAAGGGTTTTATACGATTAGGTAATATTTCATATAGTATATATATTATGCATGGGCTAGTATTTTATTCGGTTTATAATCTGCTTATGAATGATATTATTAAACCTTCTGGTAAAGCAGTCTTACATAGCAGTACTTATATTTATATATGTCCTCTTACATTTTTATTGATAACTTTAGTATCATCAGTAACTTATAAGTTAATAGAAATACCATTTGTAAATTTTGGTAAAAAAATAAAGCTAAATTATTAATATTTTATTTGTGATTTATAGACATAACCATATTATTACTTTATAATATGGTTCTAAAAATGCCGCAATAGCTCAGTTGGTAGAGCAGAAGACTGAAAATCTTTGTGTCGGCGGTTCAAGTCCGCCTTGTGGCACCATTTTAACTCTTACTGTTTCATATAAAAAAAAATATATATTACCCGAAGATAATATATATTTTTTACAGTTATATGTATAGCTTACTTGATGATTAATGATATTTATAATTTTGAGCAAAATCATATGCCGTTTTTATAATATTATCAATATTAGTATAATCTGCTTTCCAATTTAAAAATTCTTCAATTTTATTTGTCGTTGCAACTAAAGAAACTGGGTCGCCTTCTCTTCTAGAAGTGACTTCTATATTCAATTTTTTATTACAAATTTTTTCCAATGATGAAAGTACTTCTTTTACAGTATATCCTTTTTTACTACCTAAATTAAATAAATTACTCTTATTTCCTTTATTTAAATATTCTAATGATAACAAATGAGCTTTAGCTAAATCAGTATTATGGATATAGTCTCGTATACAGGTTCCATCTTTAGTTGAATAATCATCACCAAATATATACATTTTGTCTTTTAGTCCTATAGCTAATTTAACTGCTACATTTATCAAATGATAAGGATGAGATAGATCAGGTCCTACTTCTATATCTTCATCCGCACCTGCTACATTAAAATAACGTAAAATAACACTTTTGATTCCGTAAGCAGCATCATAAGACTTTATCAATTGTTCAGCTGCAAATTTGCTACTAGCATAAGGGGTTAATGGATTGATTGGTGAATCTTCAAGGATAGGTAGTTTAGTGACATTACCATATACAGCACAAGTTGATGAAAAAACAATATGTTTTATATTATGATTGACCATTGAGTTTAATAAATTCAATGTTCCTAAAACATTATTATTAAAGTATTCTCCTGGTTTGTTAATTGATTCAAAAACATTTAAATAGGCTGCACAATGTATAACACATATAGGCATAACTTTTTTTATACATGCATCTATTTCTTCTATATTACGTAAATCTCCTTGAAAAAATTCACCCCATTTTACATTAGATTTTAAGCCAGTTTCTAAATTATCAAAAACTACTGGATTATACCCCTGTTTTTTTAACAATTTACAAGTTTGAGAGCCTACATAACCAGCTCCACCTGTAACTAAAACATTATTGTACATTTGTTTACCTATTGTTTTGTTTTACTTATTGATACTTATAAATCTCATAAAAAGATATTTCAAATTATATATACATTCTATAAATACTATAAAATTACTAATGTGTATAAAACTAATTTTTACTTATTCATATAAATAAACCCTTTTTTTAATGGGTATATGACATATTTTTATGATTTTTACTTTTTTATCTTTTTCTATGAATATTTGTGTTTCCTTCATAAAAACAGGTAATATATTAAAAAGTTTATATATTTGAACTCTAATATTTCTATCGTATTGCATGTATTTATACAAAACCCCAAACTTTTTTTTCTCAAAAAAAGGTATATTGTTCGATATATCATTAGGATTTTCTAATATATTCAAAACTAAGCTATTCATTGATAAATTTTTTTTGAAGCCATAATCTGGATGAGGTGAATTTTTAGAGGTTAAATCATTAATTAATTCATTCCATTTGTGCCCTATTGTTTCTAATGAAAATTTCGTAGCATTTTTATAAGAATTTTCAATAAAAGAACTATATTTGGTATTTTCTTCAAGCAACGTTAATAAATATGAAGCAGCAGTTTTATAATCTAATTGATCATATATATACCCATCTTTTTGGTGTTCTATAACTTCCTCAATTCCATCAAATTTTGCTGCTACTATAGGAATACCGTAGGCTTTTGCCTCTAAAAAAGCCATTGGCATTCCTTCTCTCAGTGCTGCATGTAACAGTATGCCTGCTTTTTTTAAATACTGACTTACGTTAGTAGTATGGCCATGAAAAACTATCTTTTCTGGATTTATAGCAAATTTTTTTAATAACTTATTAGCTACATGTTTTTTATATTCTCCTACTACGTGTAAAACTGCATTATTATTTTTTTCTAAAACATATGAAAAAATTTCTATAACACCTGATAAATTTTTTACAGTATCATTATATCTGCCAATTGCTATTATATAGTTTTTATCTTTTTTTTCTATATCTCTTTTTGTGATTTGAGATTGGATATCAAACGTTAAAGGGTTATGGATAACAATAGATTTTATATTATCATTTTTCAAGAATTTATCTGCTGTAGCCTTATTCAAACATATTAATGAATCTAAACTTTTATAATATGGAACTCTTATATTTGCTGCTTTATCATTATCTAATTTTGTATGTTCATAACTGTTATGATATATCAAACCTATAGGAATATTAAAGGATTGAACTATAGTTATAACATCGAATTGCGTTAATCCCCAATACTGATGTGTGAAAAAAATATCAGGCTTAACTAAGTCCAAAAATATTTTTAACTTATCATAGTTATAAATTTCTATAAGTTTAATATGAGGATTTATAGCAGTATCGTGATATGTTTCTAAAACTACTACATAAACATCGTAGTCATTAACCATGTAATCGCATAATCTTGTGATTACTCTTTCCGCTCCTCCAGCACGCCAAGCTTCTATAAAATGAACTACTTTTTTCATATTCTACCTATATTACATAATAAGTGAACAAATAGTGGTAAATATAATCAAGATAAAAGTGATCATATGTACTTTGATATTGCTCTCTCTATAATAATTTAAAATTATTTTTTACACAAGACCTTTTTAATAATAATATTTTAAATTTCTCTAAGTTGTCTTAATGCTTCTGATACTAACATAGCACATGATACAGCTAAATTTAAAGATCTTTTCTCGGGTCTCATTTTTATTGTAATTTTCTTATCTATAAAATCATGTATGTGTTTAGGCAACCCTTGACTTTCTTTTCCAAATAGCAAAATATCATTTTTTTGGAAAGTAAAATCATAATATTCAGTATCTGTTTTTGTTGTCGCTATAACTAACCTAGAACTATTTGATTTTACAAATTCTAAAAAATCTTCCCAAGATCTATGCCTCAAATAATCAGCAGTTTGTAAATAATCCATAGATGCTCTTCTCATATGAGATCCTCCGAAAATAAAACCACAGGGTTCTATTATGTGAAGTTTTAAATTTAAGCAATCAACAAGCCTAAGTATTGTGCCTGTATTTTGAGGAATATCGGGTTCAAATAATGCTATTGCTATTGTCATAATTTTAATTTACTTTTAAATATGTTAAAACATTTAATCAAATATAATAATATGATGAAACTTCTAAATTTAAAACAAAAAGATATTTTAGTAATATTTGGTCCTACAGCTGTGGGTAAAAATGATGTAGCAATAAAATATGCAGAAAAATATAATGGAGTAATAATCAATGCAGATAGTGCACAGGTTTACAAACAATGCTCCTCTTTAACAAATATACCTGAGTATCATGAAAACATTGATCATTTTTTATATTCTTTTTTAAATATAAATGATGATTTTTCTGTAGGAAAATGGTTGCTTTTAGTGAATGATTTAATAAATTCAGCATTTGCAAAAAATAAATTACCTATAGTTGTCGGTGGAAGTGGAATGTATATTTCTTCTTTGTTGTATGGTATATCCCCTATGCCATCAAATTTAAAAAATAAACATTTGTCTATAAGAACATATGAAGAGCTTGGAGAAAAAGAATTTTTTAAATTAGTTGAAAAAATAGATCCAGAGACAACTAATAAATTTCAAGATCCACAAAGACTAATCAGAGCATACGAAGTATATCTGTCAACACAAACTCCATTTTCAGAATTACAAAAATTACCAAAAAAACAAATAATAAACGGTAATTTTATTAATTTATACCTTTATAAAGATAGAAATAAACTTTATAATAATATTAATGAAAGAACTCACTTGATGATAAAAAATGGTGCAATAGATGAAGTCAAAAATACTATATCTATAATTGATAATGCCGAACAATATTTAAAAAAAATATTAGGTGCAACAGATATAGTAAATTATTTAAACCATACATTTTCTATTGAAGATACTATTAATATAATACAGAAAAAAACACGTAATTATGCTAAAAGACAAATTACCTGGTTCAATAATCAAATTAAAGATAAAGAAACTCAAATAATAGATTAATATTACATCTGTATGAAATAACTTATACAATATTTTTTTAAAACAAATGAAAAATATTTATTTTAAATATTTATTATTGTTGCTATTATTAAAGGTCTTGTATTATCAATCTAATTTTTGGAATAAGGAATATTCTCCATGAAATTTAAAGATTTATTTTTTGTTAATATCGCCATAGATTTAGGTACAGCCAATACCTTAATTTATATCAAAGGGCAAACAATAATGTTGAATGAACCTTCTGTTGTAGCTTTACACAGGGTTGATAATCAAAATAAAGTTCTTGCTGTAGGAATGGAAGCAAAAAAAATGCTTGGAAGAACTGCAAATAATATTACAGCTGTACGTCCTTTAAAAGATGGAGTTATAGCTGATTTTGAAGTTGCAGAACAAATGATACAATATTTTATGCGTAAAGTTTATCGCTATAACTTTTTAAAACGTTGTCTAGTTTTAGTATGTGTACCATCTGGCTCTACCCCTGTTGAAAGAAGAGCTATACAAGACTCAGCTTATAACTCAGGTGCAAATAAAGTTTATTTAGTAGAAGAACCAATAGCTGCTGCTATCGGGGCTGGCTTACCTGTTATGGAACCCATAGGTTCTATGGTTGTTGATATTGGTGGTGGAACTACAGAAGTTGCTGTTATGTCTCTGGGAGGTATTGTTTACTCTAGAAGTGCTAAAGTTGCTGGCGATAAAATGGATGATGCTATTATAACTTATATAAAAAAACATCATAATATGATAATTGGTGAAGCAAGCGCACAAAGAATAAAAGAAACTATTGGTTGTGCTGTTATCACAAAAAAGAATCCAGATGCTAAAGTTCTTGTAAAAGGATTAGATATTGTTTCTGGATTTCCTAAGGAAATTTATATTACAGAAGACCATGTACAAGAAGCATTATCAGGTTGCATCAGAGCTATTTTAGATATTTGCAAAACATCTTTAGAAAATACTCCACCAGAATTAGTAGGTGATATCATGGAAAAAGGAATTGTTTTAGCTGGAGGTGGTGGTCTTCTTAGAAATTTAGATGCTTATCTTTCAAAAGCAACAGGTTTACCTGTTATTATTGCTCCTAACCCATTAGAATGTGTTGCTAGAGGAACAGGTATCATGATAGAAAATGTAAATAAATTCAAATCATTATTTACATACTATTAAGTTATATATAATCATAAACTCATATAAAATATTATGATAAATTATAATAAATCCAATAGTGTAAGTAATCCCAAATTGATACTTGCTATAATTTGTTCTATCTTACTTATAACTTTTTCTGTTATATCTCCAGAGAAATATCTTGTTTTGTCTACAAAAATTAATTATTATTCTGGATTTTTTGAACGTTCAGTTGTGCAAACTATTCCTTCTTTTATCCGTAATTCTCAAACTAACTCAGAATTGATCACAAATCTAAAAAAAGAAAATGAACAGTTAACAATTCAAATTAAAAATTTGAACTCTAAATATATTTATTTTATGAATATAGAAAAAGAAAATAAAGAATTACGTAATTTACTAAATATAAAAACAAACCCTAATATTAGATCTATCACAACTGTCTTAATAAAAAACGAAAATATTATTTCAACTAAAACATTAAGTAATACTATTATATTACCCTTAGGAGCACAAGATAATATAAAAACTAAATCTTTAATAATTAATTCTTCGGGTGTTGTGGGTTACATTACAAATGTTTATAATACAAGAGCAGTAGTTAGAACTTTTTTAGATCATCAATTTAAAATTTCTGCTTTTACTGAAAAAAGTAAATATAATGTTATAATATCTGGCAATGGAACGAAAACACCAGATATTCAAGTTTATTCTGAAACATATAATTTGCAAAAAAATGAATTAATAACTACTTCAGGATTAGAGGGATTGTTCCCAAGAAACATACCTATTGGTACAGTATTCCAAGAACCAAAAAGCAAAACATGGAAAGTTAAATTATTTGCTGATTTTTCTACAATAAATTACGTTTTTGTTGTGAAATAAATGAAAAAAAGAACAAATATAATATTACAAACTATCATAATTTTATTATCTGTATTATTTTCAGGTACTATAGATAACTCTTACAACGACATATGGTTAGCTTTTATATATACTTTTGTATACATATCTATCTCTGCATTATCGGAAAAAACACCATTTTTTACATTTATCTTAATATCTATTATGTTAGATAGTATTTATGGAATGACATTAGGTTTTTCTGCCCTAGTGTTTATCGTTTTTGCATTTTTAATAAAAATAAAAAACCATTATATAAAACAGCTAGGAAGTTTCTTTTCTCATTCTATATTTTTTATATCGCTTGGAATAGTAGCAATTTTATCACTAATGAGTAAATATATATTAGATATGCATTTTGTGAATATAGGTTATTATCTTTTATTTTCAACTATATTTTATCCATTTATATATTTTATAATTCAAATATTATTTAATAATTTTGTCAATAATGAAAAATAATTTATACACAAGAAGAATTTTTATACTTGCTATTTTAAAGATATTTCTTTTATTAGTATTAGTGTTTAGACTAGTTTTTTTACAAATCAAAAAACAGATTTATTTTTCTAATTTATCTGATAAAAATAGAACAGATAATATTCCTATTATTCCTAAACGAGGAGTAATAAAAGATTTTTTCAGTACAAATCTTGCTGAAGATACTATGTTATGGGAATTATTATTTATAAAATCCCAAATAAAAACTTCTATAGATTTATATATTAATACTTTATCTTCAATATTGATTTTATCTAAAGAAGATATACGTCGAATCAAAGAAGATTATAAAACTGGAAAATCTAATATACCAATCTTAATAAAACGTAATTTAACACAAAAAGAAATTGGAATTGTAGAAACTTTCTCATATAACTTACAAGGCATATTTATAAGACCATACTATAAAAGAAATTATCCATATGATGAAGCTTTTGCTCATTTGATAGGTTACACAGGGTTACCAGATGATATTTCAAAAACACAAAATGTCACTAATTGGAATGTTGGTAAATTTGGTTTAGAAAGTCAACTTGATATGTTTTTAAGAGGTGAAATAGGTTATTCAAAATACGAAGTCAATGCTAAAAGGAATATATTAAAAAAATTAGATCAAATTCAATCTAAAAAAGGAAATAATGTTGCTTTAACAATAATAGAAGAATTACAAACTTATATATATAACTTATTGTCTGAATACAACAGTGCAACTGCTGTAGTTATCGATATAGCAACTGGTAATGTTTTAGCCATGTGTTCTTATCCAAGTTTTGATGCTAATTTATTTAGTGATGGTATCAGTTCTCAAAACTGGAATAATCTAATTACAAATGAAAAGGCTCCTCTTACTTTCAAATGTGTGCAAAGCTTATTTCCTCCTGGTTCTACTTTAAAACCAATATTAGCGTTAAAGGCTTTAGAAAAAGGTTATATAACTAAAAATACTACTTGTACATGTACAGGGAAAATGAAAGTTGGTAATAGTATATTTCATTGTTGGAAAAAAACTGGTCATGGAGTACAAAATGTAGAAGAAGCAATATTTAATTCTTGCGATATCTTTTTTTACAGTTTAGCTAATTCTATGACACGCGAAGATATGGTATCTGTTGCACAAGATTTTGGGCTAGGAGAAACTCACCTTCCAATTGTTAAAAGTGAACAAAAAGGTTTATTAATAGATGATTATTATAGAAGATACTCTTTAGGAGACCTAATGATAGCTACAATAGGACAAAGTAAATGGCTTACAACTCCTTTACAATTAGCATATATGACTTCTATTTTAGCTTCAAATGGGGAAAAAAGAAAATTAAATATTTTAAAGTCTATTGAATACCCAGACAAAGTTATTTATCCTGTAAATCCTACAATTCAGGAAAAAGTACCATATTCAAAAGAAAATTTGAATTTAATAAAAAATGCACTTTATAAAACAGTACAGCTAAAAACAGCAACTGCATATACTGCTAATAATTTAGATGAAAATTGGCCTGTTTCTGGAAAAACTGGTACTTCTCAGGTTAAAAGAATATCATTAGAGGAAAGAAAAACAGGTATAATTCCTAATCATGAACTACCATGGAGACTTAGAGATCATGGATTATTTATTGGTTTTGTTCCTTTTGATATTCCCAAATACTCAATTTCTGTTGTTGTAGAACATGGAGGTGGTGGTAGTGCAACTGCTGCTCCTATTGCCAATCTTATTTCAATTAAATTGAAAGAATTAGATAAAAAATATAATACAGAACTTAATAAAATTTCATCTATAATACAAAATAATTATAATTTTGCTAAAAAATAGTATCTTAAATAATAAGTAATAAAGTAATAACTTAAATAATAATATGTACAAAAGCACAACAGATCCACTTACAACCTCAAGTAAAATATTGATAATTTTAACCATCACATTATGTGTTATTGGTTTTGCAATGCAATATAGTGCTGGTGGTGGTAATATAACCCCTTACGCAGAATCTTATTTAATGAAAACTGTTTTATCATTTATAATTTTATTTATAGTTTGTAAAATTAACCTAAGGTCTCTATATATACTAACCGATTCCTTTTATGTTATTAGTTTAATACTTATTATTTTAGTTGATATTTTAGGGGTAACCCAACTTGGGGCTAAACGATGGTTAAATTTAGGTATAGTTGTTATCCAGCCTTCTGAACTTATGAGAATGGCTATTGTATTAATGTTAGCTAAATATTTTCATAAATTTTCTGCCTCTCAAATCGGAAAATTAAGATTTTATATAACTCCAATTTTACTTGTTGTAATTCCTTTATTCTTTATTTTAGTACAACCTGATTTAGGTACTGCGATATTAATAATGGCTACAGCTGCTGCTATGTTTTTTATTACAGGCTTTGGGGCTAAATATTATGTTTACATAATAGGAATGTTACTTATTATTTTACCTATTTCTTGGTTTTTTTTACATAGTTATCAAAAAAATAGAGTATTAACCTTTTTTGATGCAGAAAGGGATCCTTTAGGAGCAGGTTATCATATAATTCAATCTAAAATAGCAATTGGATCTGGTGGAGTTCTTGGAAAAGGTTATCTTAGCGGAACACAAGGACAATTAGATTTCTTACCTGAAAAGCAAACAGATTTTGTTTTTACGTTATTAGCTGAAGAATTTGGCTTTATTGGTGCCTTATTTGTAATAATAATTTATGGTTCTATTATAATGATAGGTATCATAATGTCATATATGTGTCCATATAACTATGGTAAATACACTATAGCTGGGTTCACAACCACCATTTTTTTGTATGCTTTTGTTAACATTGGTATGGTAAGTGGTATACTACCAGTAGTTGGTATTCCACTCCCTTTAATATCATTTGGTGGTACATCTATGCTAACAACAATGATCTCCCTAGGTATAATGATAAATATAGATAATGACAAAAACTATATTTAATAACAAAATATAGATATATCAAATTTTAATATATCTATATTTTTAAATTTGTATATTTTAGTCAGACTTCAAAGATGCCATATCTATAACATAACGATGTTTAACATCACTTTTTAACATACGTTCATAAATTTTATTTACATCTTGTATATTTACAATTTCCACATCAGGTACGATATTATGTTGGGCACAAAAATCTAACAGTTCTTGTGTTTCTTTTATTCCTCCTATAAGAGATCCAGAGACAGACTTTCTACCCATTACAAGTGGGACTGTATTAAATGCTTTAACCTCCCCTAAATGCCCTACTACAACTAATGTTCCATTTATGTTCAATGTTTGCATGTACGAATTTAAGTCATGAATATAAGGTACTGTATCTATAATAAGGTCAAACTTATTCTTAATATCTGACATTTGTTTATTATCTGTTGATAATACAACATTATCAGCACCAATTTTAATAGCATCGTCTGTTTTATTTAAAGAGCGTGTGAATAATGTAACTTCAGCGCCTAAAGCTTTAGCAAGTTTAATAGCCATATGCCCCAAACCACCAAAACCTATCACAGCAACTTTACTACCTTTTTTAACATTCCAATGCTTTAAAGGTGACCAAGTTGTAATTCCGGCACAAAGTATAGGGGCAACTTTACTTGTTTCTAATTCTTTAGGAACTTTCAATACAAAGCCTTCTTTTACTACAATAGTATCTGAATAACCACCATATTGATTTGTTGTAAGTTCTACTTTGTTACAAAATTGTTCTAAGTCTTGTTTACATGGGTCACATGTTTTACAAGAATCAACTATACAACCAACCCCTACTATATCACCTTTTTGGAATTTTTTAACTTTACTACCTACATTTGAAACTTTACCTATAATTTCATGCCCTGGTACTACTGGATAGGTGTTTCCTCCCCAGTCATTATTTATTTTATGTACATCAGAATGACAAATACCACAGTATAAAATTTCTATAACTACATCATCTTCTAAAGGATCACGACGAGTGAAAGTAAATGGTATTAATGCTTCTTTTTCTTTTAAAGCTGCATATCCTTTTGTTTTTATAGTCATTTATTACTCCTTATTTCTGATAAACCTTATAATAATACTTTATATGATTAATTATACTATCCTATGCATTTTGCATGCTACAAAGCTATAATCATATTATATGTCTGATAATAATAAAATTACATTTTTTGAGATAAAAATTTTATTATTATTGAAAAAATTTCTTTATGAATTTTACTTCTACTTCTATCAGAACCATCTTTACATATATTTTCCTCACCTTGCTTCTCAGAAGAAAGTAATTTTATAGCGTCTTTTTTACAAATAGGAAAAAAACTAAAATGTGTAGCATCATTTATAACAACATATTGAGAATTCTCTTTAGAAAGATATTTACTAACATAACCAGCTTCTAACTCAGATGCTGAATCTTTTATATCTGTTCCAGAACTAATGATAAGAGATGAAATATTTATATTTTCTAAACTTTTTGGAGTAAACCCTCTCAGTATTGCAGGATCTAACATTATAAATGCTTTTACTCTATCATCTTTCATATTCTTGTTAAGTTCTGAATTATTCAAACCTAATTTCTCTGATAATTTACAAGCAATACTATTTGTAAATTGGTTACAATCTTCTTGAAACAATTGACTATCAAAAATACCTCCTGATAAAGCAAGTACAGTCCATCCTCCTAATGAATGACCTATAGCGGCTATTTTATCTATATTTATATGATTTTTAAAGTCTTCATTGACTATTAAGGCATCAATTGTACGGCTTAAATCCATAGGGCGTTCCCATGATTTTTTTGCTTGCTCTGGATCTTGATCAAATGTTGTTGTACCAGGATGGTTAGGAGCTGCTACAATATAACCTTTTCTACTTAATTCATAAGCTAATGCATTTAAACTTACCCAACTACCATTATATCCATGTGATAGTACTATAAGTGAGTATTTACCAAAAGCTACTTGTCCATTTAATGATACTGACATACCATTGAAAACCTTATTGTCACCTATTTTGACAATATTATTAAGATCTTGGGATGGATACCATACTGCAATTTGCAAAGGTCTTATATTATTTTTATCGATTTCTATTTTTTGGAAACCAACTATATGATCAGCGTAGGAATTCGCAATTAATGTAAAATATATAGTTAAAATAAAAAACTTAGGAAAGTTATAAAAATTTTTCAAAATTTGATCACCTTATAAAATCTGAATAATATGAAATGTTTATTAATTGTAACCTTCTTTTAATATTTTTATATGAATAAATTCAAAATCTTAATTTTAAGATCTCTATTATAATTTTTGTATAGACTAATTGGAGATAAATAATGATAAAACATAACTATATAACCCCTAATAACCTAAAAAAAGGAGATAAAATTGCTATCATATCTCCATCTGGCGTAGTTTCAAACCCAGAAACACTAAACAATACAATTTCTTTGATAAAATCACAGGGCTATGTTCCTGTTATAGGTGCTAATGCAACAAAATCATTTTATCATAACGGTTATACCTTTGCTGGTACTGATGAGGAAAGAAAGAAAGATTTAATATGGGCTTTTTCTGATCCAAGCATAAAAGCAATTTGGGCATCACGCGGTGGTTATGGTGCTGTAAGATTAAGAACAGCATTAATAGATATTATCAATAAACATCAACAAATAAAATGGTATATAGGGTATTCTGATAACACATATATTTCTTATATGCTACTAAATCATGGTTATGTTAAATCAATTTATGGTGCTAATATAATAAATTCTTATGGTTCACCTGACAAAAGTTACCAACATATCTTTGATATATTAAAAGGTAATACTCCAGGTTTTTCAATAGAATCTCATAAAAAAAATGATAATGCAAATGTTGAAGGTATTTTATTGGGAGGGAACGTAAGCCTAATATACTCAATGCTTGGTACTGCTGATAATTATAAAAAAGACAATATTATTTTATTTTTAGAAGATCTAAATGAATCTTATTACTCCATGGATAGAATGCTAAATGCAATAAAATTAAGTTTAGGGGATAAAGTTAAAGGTATTCTTGTTGGAGGAATGAAACTCAAACAAGAAGAATATGATGAAATCTATTATGATATCATTTGTGATGTTTTTAAAAATATTCCTAAAATGTTTAAATTTCCAAACGGACACATTAAAACTAATATTCCATTGATTATTGGTTCAAAAGTAAAACTTGAAATTAGTAACACAAATGTTTCCAATATTACCTACTTATAATACCTATAAACTTATGAAAAAAGTAATATAAAATTAAGAAGCTTATATATTTTATAAGCTTCTTTTTATTTTTTATTATTCAATACTATAAATACATATTTTATTTCATAAATCCATTTACTACTCTTATTATTAAAATTTCTGGGTTTTGAAAATTAGAATTCCATAAGTTTTTTAATTCTTCTGTGTCTAAAAATGAATATTTATCATAATTCCATATGTAAGATTTCAAGTTATTATTTTCTATTTGTAAAAATGTCAAGTAACGAGAAATAGAAAAATTACTCATTAAATCTTTCAAATTATCACTTACTAAGCAGTTTCTAGAATCTTGCATATCATGATAAGAAAAACTACTATTATTGAAAAGATTTCTTAATTTATCTTCTACAAGATTAACTTTATTCAATGGTATTTCTAATAAAATAACCCAGAATTTAGAAAAATTATCATCATATAAATATGCATCCATATTGTATATACTATCTTTCATTTCACTAAAAGCACGTGATAAATAGGAGTTAGGTGTCTTGCCTAAAAATGTAGATATTATTTTTGCATATGCTATGTCTTTGTATGCACCAATAAATGGTATAACTGCATATATAATTGCGTTTTCTACATTATTTATAGGTATTTTTACTTCTTTGAAATTAGATGTAATTATAAAATTGGATTTTATTTCATCTCTGTAGGAAATATTTATATTAGTTTTTGGTAGATTTACAAACATACGATTCATATAAAAGTTAATTGTATTTTTATTTACCAAGCCACTAATACTTAATATGACATCTTCGAAATTTAAATAATTATTATATGAATAATATATATCTTCTAGTTTTATGTTATTTATTGACGTATGTGTGCCTTTTATAGATTTATAGTAATTATTATTAATAAATATGTTAGGTAATATTTTATCTTGAAATAAAATATTTAAATCTTCACTGTTATCATTTAATTCATTAATTACCAATTTTTTAACAATTGTTAATTCTTCATTATCAAATTTCACACTAAATAGTATTAATTTTAATAATTCAAATATTTCTTTTATATAATAATTAGCTGATGTTATATTGATAAAAAGAAATCCTCTTTGAAGATCAATGGTAATTTTCATAGAATATTTATAAATATACTCTTTTACATTGGGAGATCTAAGAAGCAGTTTAGATAATATATACATTGTACCTTCTTTATCTGTTTTATCAGAAAAAGCACCTGTTGGTAAAGCAAAGTCTAAAGAAACAGTATTTGAATTTTGATTTGTATATAACAACACCTTAGTGCCTGTATCTGATCTTAATACTTCAGTATTTGATACGAGATCTATAACATAATCTATGAATCTAGAGTGCTCATTTTTTGAAGAAACTTTTATACTTTTAAAAGCATATATATATATCCAAAAAGCAAATAATAAAAATAAAATAAGAATATAGCGATATTTGAAAATATTTATACTATATTTACTATAGTGCTTTCTCATTATTGACTCTCTGAATTATCAGCAAAACCCATTATATTATGTGAACCAATAAGATCACTATATACTTGATTAAGCTTATTTTCTGTGACTTCTGAATAATATTTTCTAGGATGCATTATTTCATCTATTTCCATGCCTATTGATAATTTCATAGCTATTTGTAATGCAAAATCAACAATATTCTCTTTAGATAATTCATATTTATCTATTATGGCATTAATGCTTGCTTCTCTAGCTTCTGAATTGATAGAAAAATTTTTTATATTTTTTAATTCTTTATCTACTTTTTTTACTATACTAATAACATTATCAACTTTACTAGCGATTTTCATTGTTATATGAAAAGCCGTGTTACCTTTTTTGTATTTATTATATATGATTCGAACATCAGAAACTAATTGTTCATTCAATAAAGTATTATAGAAATATCCAGTTTTAGAAGATAAATACTCAGCTATAATATCCAAAGCATATACATCTATTTTTTTATTGGCAGATACCCAAGAAGGCACTAAATATGATTGTACAAATATTTTTTCCTTAAGTGATGGAAATTTGTAATCTACTTTTACATCAACGTTATATTCTGGCTCTATATAAGAATGAAAATAATCTGATAGCTGATTATTAGGATATATATTTTCATATTTATTTTTTATCAACTCTATTACATTTTCTATATCAATATTACCAATTATGACAATATTGGCATTGTTAGGTACATACCAAGTTTGATAAAATTTTTTTAAATTTCTTGCTGAAATTGTTGCAAATTTTTCTGTATCTAAAAGATAGTCCCTACCTTGAGCTGTATAAGGATAGGCTCTTGATTTATAGGCCTCAATAAAAATACTCAAAGGGTCATTTTTGGTTGATGATATATCTTCCAGAACTGAAACTTTTATATTTTCTATTTTTTGAGGAATAAATTTTAGCCATTGCATTTTATCACGTTCTATATCTATTACATCATCTAAATATTGAAGAGGAACTAAATAAGAAAAAACTGTATGATTAGGACCAATATATGACTTATATGTAGCTTTTATTTTGGTCAAAATATCGGATATCTTTTCAGAAGAATACTTATTAGTACCTAAAAGATTAGCTCTTTTTAAAATTAAAGCCATACCTTCATCATAAAAATTATCTTCTAAAGTACCTACTGAATATGTAACAGCATAAGCTACAAGTGGAACTTGCATTTGGATTAGGCATACTTTTAACCCATTTTTTAAGACAACTTCTTTATAATTAAAAGCATACAAATTCCAAGAAAAAATTACTGTAATAACTACAACAATAATTCTGGTTTTACTTATTATTGACTTTAATATATTCAGATAATTTATCATGCAACTCTTCATCTTTAGATGATACTTTTTTTATGAATTTTTGATCTTTTGCTACTAAATTATTATATTCAAAATCTAATTTTTTACGAACCGAACTTTTATCACTATCTGACTTAGTAAGTTTAAGAAATTTCAAATCTGCTGCATCAAGATTATTTACTTTTGATGAAGCTATATAACGAGTTGTTTCACCAAATAATATAGCTTTTACTCTATCACTTTGATTCTGCATATTTTTACGTTCACTGTGTATTTCTTCTGCTGTCAAATAATACACTGGTGGAAGCACTAAGCTTTGATTGTTTTTTATACTAAAAGGATCATATGAAGTTTTACTAGTATTAAACGTTTGTTTATTAGTAGTGCTACATCCAACTAAAGTTATAGCTAATAATAAATATATTAGCTTAGAATTATTTTTAAACATTTTTCCCCTTAGACGTTTTTCTGTTCATAAATAAGTATATCAATAAAATAGCAACTGCTATAGAAATCATGCAATCTGCTAAATTAAATACTGGAAAATACCATTTTGAATAATGCAAACAAATAAAATCTACTACTCCTTTATACAAAAATCTATCTATTAAATTTCCTATAGATCCCGAACAAATTAAAGATAAAATAAAAAATTTAATAGTTTTATTTATTACAAAAGAATATAAAATCACTAACACTATAGTTACTAAAGAAATTATAGAGAAAATAAGAAGTAACTGATAAGGTATACCTTCTAAAATTCCAAAACTAACTCCTTTATTTATAACAAAAATAATATCAAAAAAAGGTAAAATAGAAATTGAAGAATTATCTGCCGCAAATCTATCTATAATAACTATTTTAGATAACTGATCTATAGTTATGAATATTAAAGTCATAAATAAAAATTTTATTAGTAATTTTATATTTGATTTTGAAATTATCATTAAGTATTACTCACCATGTAATCTTTACATCTTTTACACAAACTAACTTCTTTGTAAACTTGTATTTCTTCAGTAATTTTCCAACATCTTTCACATTTAGAACCTTTAGCTTTTGAAAATTGTACAGCTATTTGATCTTCTTCATCACTTGTAAAATACTCTTTGTTTTTATCTAATTGAGAAATATCTCTAATTTCAACAGATGAAACTATACATATTTCTTCTAAAAATATATTTTCCAAATTTTTTATATGATTTTTAGCAAGATATATTATCGGTTGTGCTTCTAATGAAGAGCCTATAATTTTTTCTTCTCTTGCTTTTTCTAAAGATCTGTTTACAATTTTTCTGATTTTTTGTAATAAAGTTACTTTTTCTATAACTTTTTCACTTTGCCAATCAGAATTAGCTTTTTCGAAATCATGTAATGATAAAGTACCTAAATCTTTATTATAACGTTTTGCAAAAACTTCTTCTGCTGTAAATGGTATTGTTGGTGACAACCATTTTAACAAATACTCTAAAGTAATATTTAGTACTGTTAATGTGGATAAGAATTTATCATTTGTATCTGCATCACAGTAAAGCACATCTTTTCTTATATCAAAATAAAACGAAGATAAATCTGTTTGTATAAATTGTAATAATTTATTGAAAAAACCATGTATATTGAATGTATTTTTGAATGTATTTTCAAATTCTTTATCTAATAAATAAATATTATTTAATACCCATTGATCTAAAATATCTAGTTTCTCATAAGGTTGTGCAGTTTCAAAATAGGTTAAATTTGCAAGTAAATATCTTAAAACATTTCTTATTTTTCTATAAGTTTCTGTTTGCTGTATTAAAATTCCTTTACCTATATTAACATCACCATAACAATCTGATGATGTTACCCACAATCTTAAAACATCTGCACCAAATTCTGCTGATACAGAGTTCGGATCTAAATTTCCTGAAGAAGCAGATTTTGACATTTTTTCATTTTTATCATTTAACACATAACCATGTGTTAATACTTTTTTATATGGAGATACTTTATTTAACAACAAAGACATAATCAAAGAAGATTGAAACCAACCTCTATGCTGATCAGAACCTTCTAAATATAAATCTGCAGGAAAAGATAAATGATCTTGCTCTTTCAAAACAAACTCATTAGTTAAACCCGATTCTAACCATACATCTACTATATCCGACACCGGTATATAATCTTCTTTATTATATTGTTCTGGTAAAAAAGTCAAAGGATCACGGTTATACCAAGCCTCTGCACCTTCTTTTTCAAATGCTTCAATTATATTATTGAATAATTTCTCATCTACAATAGGTTCTTTAGTTTTTTTATGAATAAAAATACTCATAGGAACACCCCAAAACCTTTGTCTAGAAATACACCAATCGGGTCTATTTTCTAACATAGATTTTAAACGATTTTTTCCTTTTGCAGGATAAAATTCAATATTATCTAATGATTTTACAGCAATTTCTCTCATATTTTCGTGCTCTAAAGAAATAAACCACTGAGATGTTAACTTAAATATTAGAGGTGCTTTAGAACGCCAAGAATGGGGATAACTATGTACAATTTTTGTTGCAAACAATAATTTATTATTTTCTGTTAATTTTTCTATTATTTTTGGAGCAACTTTAAAAATATGATCACCCACAAAACCTACAGCATCTTCATTATATGTACCGTCTTCTAAAACTAATTCTCTTGGTTTCACATTATGTTTCATACATAAATAAAAGTCGTCTTCCCCATGACATGGTGCTGTATGTACTATTCCTGTACCTGCAGTTAACTCTACATAGTCTGCTTTTAAAGCAGGAACTGAAAAGTTATAGCCTATTTCATACATACAATGTTTAGCTGTAAATCCTTCCAAACCTTGTATTTTATCTATTTTTTTAAATTTTGTAACACCAAAATTATCCATACAGATTTGTGATAAATCTTCTGCTATAACAAGTTTTGTTCCAACCTTTATCAAACATTCTTTTGATATACTTTCTACTTCATATAAACCATATGATATTTCTTCACCATATGCTAATGCTTGGTTAACTGGCAATGTCCAAGGAGTAGTTGTCCAAATTGCTATAAATGCATTTTCCCATAAAGATTTATCAGATACTTTATTTCCTATTTGATCTATTTCAAAACCAACATAAAGAGAATCTGAAGTTTTTTCTTTATAATCAACTTCTGCTTCTGCTAATGCTGTTTGTTCTACAACAGACCAAAAAACTGGTTTTTTGCCTTGATAAATCGCATGATCTTTAAGTAATTTGAAAATAGATCTTACTATTATTGATTCAGCTTTATAGTCCATAGTTATATATGGATTATCATAATCTGCAAAAACCCCTAATCTTCGAAATTCTTCTTTTTGGATATCAATCCATTTACCTGCAAAATCTCTACAATCTTTTCTTAATTTTACAATATCAATATCAGCTTTACTTATATTTTTAGCTTTATATTTTTCTTCTATTTTCCATTCAATCGGTAACCCATGACAATCCCAACCTATTACTAAAGGAGAATCATAACCCATGTTAATATAAGATCTAACCACTATATCTTTTAAAATCTTATTTAAGGCATGACCTATGTGTAAATTGCCGTTTGCATATGGAGGACCATCGTGTAAAATAAATTTGTTTCTACCTTTATTTTTATCACATACAGATTTATATATATCTGTACTCTTCCAAATATCTATCAGTTTAGGCTCTAAATTAGATAGATTGGCTTTCATAGAAAAATCTGTTTTAGGTAACCTAACAGTGGTTTTTAATTTATCGGGGGTCATCTATATATCCTTGTTATTGATTACGGAAATAATTTTTTGCATACTGCACATCATTTATTAATTGATTCTTTAAATCTTCTACAGAAGAAAATTTTTGCTCAGGACGAATAAATTTTGTAAATTTTATAATCATATTTTTATTATATAAATTAACATTAAGATTTAAAATATGCACCTCTAAAATTGGCTTTTTATCATTTTCATGATTAAAAGTTGGTCTTAAACCAAAATTTGCAATAGCTGGCATATATTCTAATATTTCATCATTAACTGTTGCTTTTACTAAATATACTCCATATTTAGGTTCTACTATTGCATTATTCAATAAAATATTAGCTGTAGCATAACCTAAACTACGTGCTAAGCTATTTCCTCTAATTACTGTTCCTTGTACTTCAAATCTATGTCCTAAAAGAGTATTTGCTTCTTCTATTTTTCCAATAGATATAAATTCTCTTATATTTGATGAAGAACATATAATATTGTTAACTTTTATTTTTGGTAATACTGTCAATACAATATTATTGTCTTTAGCAAACTTTTCTAATAAAACAATTGTTCCTTGTCTATTAACACCAAATTTAAAATCATCTCCTACAACTATACCTTTAATTTTAATAGCATTAAATAAAACTTCTGTAAGAAATTCTTCTGCTTTTAATTGATAAAAATCAGGAAAATCTAAAATTAAAATTTTAGGTACTCCAACCTGTTTAAGCTTAGATATTTTAACTTCTATATCTGTAATTAAAAATTTTTGTGTTTTGTTCAAAAATTCTTTTGGATGTGGATTAAAAATTATCACACCCCAATTACTTCCTAAACCTAATTTATTAGCTTGTTCGCAAGCTGTATTTAAAACTTCTAAATGTCCTTTATGAACACCATCAAAGTTACCAAGTGCAAATATACCTTCATATAAATGCTTCAAGCTTCCATCATGTAAATTATCTTTTCTTATATAATAAACATTATTAAATGTGTCCAAATTATTCCCCTAACTTACAAATAAAGGCTTATACTTTATTCTCTTTGGAGTTATAGCTTCAGCACCTAATCTTTTTATTTTATCTTCTTCGTAATCTTGATAGTTACCTTCATTCCAATTTACAGAACTTTCTCCTTCAAAAGCTATAATATGAGTTGCTATTCTATCTAAAAACCATCTATCATGGGATACTACTAAAACACAACCTGTGAAATTAGATATAGCTTCTTCTAGGGCACGTAAAGTTTCAACATCTAAATCATTGGTAGGTTCGTCTAATAAAAGCACATTAGCTCCAGAACGCAACATTTTAGCTAAATGAACTCTATTTCTTTCCCCTCCTGATAACTTTGCAATTTTCTTTTGTTGATCTGCACCTTTGAAATTAAATTGAGATACGTATGCACGGCTTTGCATAGTACCATTACCAACATGTATTTCATCATGCCCATTAGATATTTCTTGCCATACTGTATTTTCGTCATTTAAAGTATCACGACTTTGATCAACATAACCCAATACAACACTATCACCTATTTTTACAGTCCCACTATCTGGTTTTTCTGCATTAGTTATCATTTTAAATAAAGTTGATTTACCTGCACCATTTGCTCCTATTATTCCAACAATTGCTCCTTTAGGAATTCTGAAGGAAAACTTATCTATTAATAAATTTTCATTAAATCCTTTAGATATTTCTTCGAATTCTATCACTAAATCACCCAATTTAGGTCCAGATGGTATAATAAGAGAAGAATTATAATTGGAATTTGCATTCGAACTGGATAATAAATCCTCATAAGCATTAACCCTAGCTTTATTTTTAGCTTGACGAGCTTTTGGGGACTTTGATATCCATTCCAACTCTGTTTTCAATACTCTTTGACGTGAACTTTCTTCTCTTTCTTCTTGTTCTAATCTTTTATGTTTTTGTTTAAGCCATTCTGTATAGTTACCTTCATAAGGAATACCTTGACCTTTATCTAATTCTAAAATCCAACCTGTGACATTATCTAGGAAGTATCTATCATGGGTTACCATTAACACCATTCCTTTATAGTTTCTTAGATACTGTTCTAACCAAGACACACTTTCTGCATCTAAGTGGTTTGTCGGTTCATCTAGCAATAATATATCTGGCTTTTCTAACAATAATTTACACAATGCAACACGTCTTTTTTCTCCACCTGATAAATTAGTAACAGGTAAATTACCATCAGGACAACGTAATGCATCCATTGCTATATCTATGGTTCTTTCTATATCCCAAGCATCTTTTGCTTCTATTTGTTGTTGTAAGGCACCTTGCTCTTCTAACAACTTATTCATTTCTTCATCTGTTGTTACATCTGCAAATTTCATACTAACTTCGTTAAACTTAGCTAATAAATCTGTTGTTTCTTTCACTGCAACTAATACATTTTCTTTAACTGTTAAACTTTCATCTAACTGTGGTTCTTGTGGTAAATAACCTATTTTTATACCATCTCTTACCCACATTTCTCCCATGTAATCTTTATCTACACCAGCTACAAGTTTCAAAAATGTCGATTTACCTGCACCATTATGACCTAATATTCCGATTTTAGCATCATCCATAAAAGATAAATATAATCCACTTAAAATTGTTTTCCCCCCTGGATATACTTTTTTTACATCTTTCATAGTTAGAATAAATGTTGCCATATGTTATTAACCTCTTTGAGTTTGATTTTAATTTGATTTTTATTTTAACATTTTAAATGTATGATTAAAATATTTCTTGATATTTTCTATTGAGTATCAGTTATTTTTATTTGCTAAAAAATTTTGTAACAAAACTTATAAATTTCTCTCTAATAATAAACGGAAGAATATTAAGAATGTATGTTGCAAAAACTAAACTTAATGGAAATGACTTATATCCTTTTTTTCTTAGTATTGCATTATAGATTATTCTTGCTGACTTATCTGTTTCTATTATAAAAGGCATTTTATGAGAATAATTTTTTGTCATATCGCTTTTAACAAAACCTGGGAAAACTGTCAATACGTTTATGTTAAATGGTTTTAATAGTACTCTTAATGACTCTCCATAGTTTTTTAATGCTGCTTTGGAAGCAGAATAAAAAGGAGCTCTTTTAAAACCAAAAAATGCTCTTAAAGAACTAATCAAAACTATATTGCCAGATGATCTTTTTTTCATATATGCTAAAACAGGATTAACTGTATTGAAAACTCCTAATACATTTATTTTTATTATTTGTTCTCCAACAATATTAAATTCTTCAACCAGACTATCTTCATATAAAGTATTTTCTTTTGACATAGACTTTCTTACAATACTTTCAGAAACTCCAGCATTAACAATTACTGTATCTATTACATAAGTTTTTTCTATTTCATCTATCATGTGTTTCATTTCAAGCATATTTGAGACATCAACACAATATGCTTCTATAGATCCATTTATACGGGAAAGTTTTTCCTTAGCTAGTTCTAATTTTTCACTATTTCTACCTGTTATAATCACATTATGATCATGCAATAAATACAATTTGGCTAAGGCAAACCCTATTCCAGAAGAACCGCCTGTAATAAGTACCGATTTTTTCATGTAACCTCTTTTAAAAATATTAGATATTAATAAGGTAAATCTAATTTTACATTTAATGTAGTTGGTAAAACTGTAAGAATATTTTTATATTTTGATGCTTCTTCATGGTTATCCAATAAATCATCAAAAAATATAGCAAACTTTTTATCTTCATACGTTTCTAAGATTTCATTGATTATTTGACCTTTTTTACCTTCTGTATTGAAAAATATTCTCTCTTTAGGTATTGCTAGATCATGTTTTTTTAACCATTTGATTGTGTCTTCTTTGTATTTACCATCTCTTGCTGTGATATAAAATACATTATCTTTATGCTGAGATAATACAAGCTTCAAAAAATTAGTTGTTGAATTATTTAATAATTCCATATTCTCAATGCCATACTTGTAAATCTCTTCTTCTATAAATAGACCAATTTCATTCTTACTTGTTATGTCACTTGGTATATTTTTTAAGAACTTTTGTATTAATTCTTTGGTATTACATATAGTGTCATCTATATCAAAGAAATATAAAAACATATACTTACCTCTTATCAGTTTTATTTTACAACTCTTTATATTAACACAAAAGACAAGCAAAAAATAAAAATATAATATATTATATATCTGGAGATACATAATTTATGGAGTTTTTATGACATTTTTTTATATTTTATACTTGTTATTTGTAATAGGAGTTTTGTTTTATCTTTTTAAAATTAAAGTGTCCTTTAATACAAGAATAATTTTAGGATTAGTTTGGGGGGGATTAACTGGCGCTTTTATGCAGTATTTACATACTCCAGAGCAAATACAAGATGTAATGAATATATATAAAATTATAGGTGTAGGTTATATTAATTTTCTTAGACAATTAATTTATCCAATTATTGCTATAGGTACATTATATGCTATGACTAAAATTGGGGAAAATTCTCATATGGGCAAAGTTTTTATATCTATAATATTAGTTTTATTAATAACCACATCAATTGCAGCTTTATCTGGTATATTAGTCTCTATTATTTTTGATATTGACTTATCACGTTTTATATATGTAGATGGCATAGTTGCTAATTTACAAGATACTACAAACCTTATTACAATACCATTGTATGAAAAAGTTACAAATTTTATTTCCATAAACCCTTTTGCGGATCTAGCGGGAACAAGACCTAATTCTGTTGCTTCTTGTGTAATATTTTTTATGGTATTAGGTTGCTCTTACCTGGCTATTAAAAAAACTCAACCTGATATAGCAGCAAAATTTAAAAATGGTGTTGAAGTTTTATATCATATAATTATGAAACTTGTTGATATTATTTTGGAATTAACTCCATATGGAATTTTTGCATTATTTTGTAATGTTACAGCAACAACCAATTTAGCAGACTTGAATAATTTGCTTTCTTTTGTTTTAGCAACTTATTTAGCTATTTTTATTATGTTTATTGTACATATTTTACTTCTTATATGTTTCAAGATTAATCCTTTTAAGTACCTTGCAAATAGTTGGCAACTTTTATGTTTTGCATTTATGTCTAGATCATCTGCAGCATCTATTCCACTTAATATACAAACACAAACAAAAAAAATGAATATAGATGATGCAACAGCAACATTGAGTTCTACATTTATCACTGTATTTGGACAAAATGGAGTAGGTATTTACTCTACAATAACTACATTTGCTGTTGCAAATACATTAGGTTTAGATGTTATGAATTGGGAGTTTATTTTTACATTAATTGCTGTTACTCTAATATCTTCCTTTGGCTCTGCTGGTATCAATGGAGGAGCTGTTTTTACAACAATATCTGTATTAAGTACTTTTAACTTACCGCTGACTATTATTGCATTTGTAAAAGGTATAGACCCTATAATTGATATGGGCAGAACAGCACTCAATGTTAATGCTTCTGTTATTTCATCTGTTATCACAAATAAAATAGTCAAATTTACAAAGAAAACTAAAATCAAGAAAAACAAGTCAATTAATTCATAGTGTAAAATATTGAATAGTTGTAGCAAATACAATTGTAATTAATAAATTATCATCAACTTTTAATAATTTAGAAAACAACTCAGAAATAGAAGCTGCAATTACTCCATACAATAATATAAAAAATTTTATATTATTGTATGGAGTAAAATAATGAAAAATCGAAATTACAATTATTCCAGATAACACAAATGCTAAAAATCCTTCTAATGACTTATCAAATATTTTATTTTTACCTATAGTTCTACCAGTAAATGAAGCACTGGTATCACAAATAACTAAAATAAAAATTGACAAAATAACAATATATTTAGAAAAAATTATAGTTATTAAAAGACAAGCTAATATAAAAGATACAGCACCCGAAAAAGTTGTGTTTTTTATTTCATCTGGTCTAATAACTATATTAAATATTCTACTACCTGGAAAAGAAACATTTCCCATTCTTAATATTTCAAAAAATATTATTGTCATAAAAATAATACTAAACAAATATATCATTGTTTGCTTAGACAGAAAAAAATATAAAATAGGATAAATTATCGATGAAAGATGTACCAACTTCCTAAGAAGTTCTTGTTTTAAAGTAAACATAGTAGCCTTGAAAATACTAATATATTTCAACAGTAAAAAGTAATGGTTGGTGGATCTAGCCGGACTCGAACCAGCGACCAGACCGTTATGAGCGGCCTGCTCTAACCAACTGAGCTATAGATCCAACAACCTAATATTACATAATTAATCAAAAATTATCAAGCATTAATTTAATTTATTTTAATAAAAAATTATTTATGAAGTTTATCAAAAGTTAGATCATACTTAATAAAAGCATTTAATGAATATATTTAATAGATTATCTATCTTATACTAGAGGGTATTTTCTTATTTATTACTTTAAAGTCTTAAAATAATTTAATAAATATAATGGTAGATTTGATATTTATAATACATATAAGCTTATATGTATTATAAAGTAACTCAAGTATATAAAACAATATATTTGAGTTACTTTATAAAGAATTTATATTAGTTATCTAAAAAACTACGTAATTTTCTAGATCTACTAGGATGTTTTAATTTTCTTATAGCTTTAGCTTCTATTTGTCTAATTCTTTCTCTAGTTACGGTAAATTGCTTACCTACTTCTTCTAATGTGTTATCTGTATTAGTACCTAACCCAAAACGCATACGTAATACTCTTTCTTCTCTTGGAGTTAAGGTACTTAATATTTGATTAATAGATTTTTTTAAGTCTTCATGTATTGCTATATCTATAGGTTGAACTGCCTTTTTATCTTCCAAAAAATCACCTAAAAAACTTTCATCATCACTTACAGGAGTTTCTAAACTTACAGGCTCTTTTGCTATACATAAAACTTTTTTTACTTTATCTAATTGTACATTTAAAACTTTTGCTAGTTCTTCAGGTACAGGTTCTTTACCTTCTTCCTGAGCAAATGCAACAGAGGCTTTAACAACTTTATTTATAGTTTCAATCATATGAACAGGAATTCTAATAGTACGGCTTTGATCTGCTATAGCACGAGTTATTGCTTGTCTTATCCACCATGTTGCATATGTTGAAAATTTATGTCCACGAGTATAATCAAATTTATACACAGCACGCATAAGACCAATATTACCTTCTTGAATTAAGTCTGCTCTTTGTAAACCCCTATTAAAATATTTATTTGCGATAGAAATAACAAGCCTTAAATTACCTTCTATCATTTCTTTTTTAGCTTTATTTTTATGAAATTCTCCCTTTTGAAGAATATTAAATACTTTTTTTAAATTAGGATATGTCACACCGTAGTTTAATATAACATTACGTATTACATCCAAATTTTTGTTTATTAAGCTTTCAAACCTATTTATATGTTTTGCTGCTTTTGGATGTTCTGCACAAATTTTACTCATACCTTCATACGGAATCATTTTGTACATCCAGGCAATAGCTTGTTTGTAATCAATTTTAGCATCAAGCAAAATACGAATTATTTTATTTTCTACTACAGAAACTTCAGCTATAACTTTATTTGTTTCTGCAATAATATTAGCAATAGTATTTGAATTTACAAATAACTTAGCAAAACAATCAGATCTTTCATGAATCTGTTTTACAATTTTATCTGGAAATTTTATTTCAGGAGATGACAAAGCCTCTTTTATATATTCTATGCTGTTGTTTTGAATTTTTTTATGTAAATCTAATACTATTTTTAATTTTTTCAAAAATAGTTCTTTAATATGTTCTTCAATTAATAAAAGTGATACTGATGATTGATCATCTATAGCATCATCTACATGATCTTCAGCTTCATCAATTTTAGATTTATCAATTTTTGAATCATCTAAAGGACCTAATAAATCCTCATTATCTTTCCAAAACTCTTGAATATTGATCAAATTTCTAATATGAGTAGCATCTTCTTTGTAGAGTTTATACCATTTAATTATCACTTCATAAGAAATTGGAGTAACAAGTAGCCCTTCCATTATAAGATCACGACCAGCTTCTATACGTTTTGCAATAGATATCTCACCATCTTTTGTTATACGTCTTGATACCGAAGTTATATCTTTATAATAAAGTTTTACAGGATTATCCGTTCTTGCATAAGATACTGAACTTTCTTCATCAGAATCTTCTTTGGAAGAAGCTTCAGCTTCTGCTTTTACTTCTTCTTCGATTACATAAAAATCATCATTGTAAAAATCGTCATCTTTATTTGTTAAAATATCTCTTTTCACCCCTGAAATCAAAGCCATTGGATCTTCAATTTCTACATCTGCAACTTCAGAGTCAATAGGTGTATTTTTGTCGTATTCTTTAACTGGAGATTTTACAAGTGGTTTAGTCGCAGCTTTAGTTGGCGATTTAGTCGAAGATTTTGTGGGAGATTTCATTGAAGCTGCAGCCAAAATTTTATTTGCTTCTTCTTCTAGCTCTCTACGACTTTGTTTTTGATTAAGAATTATTTTTTCTTTTTTCATTATTAACCTTTATATTTGTTGACTAATTCATGTAGAATTAGTTATAAATTTGTGTTTTGGTAAACATATTAAGAAATTTTAGATAACTGTTTTATTTGTAAATTTATTTCTTTTAATTGCGCATGAAACACTTGAGCTTTATTTGTAGTATTATCTTTCATAGCAATTAATAAATACTCTCCAACTCCCTCTAACATGCTTACTAACTGCTCTCTTTTTTGTCTTTTATACGCACTTTGAAAGACAGATAAAGCAGATGCGGTGTCTACAACTTCTTTTTTTAAAGGATCGTTTTTTAATAATTGCTCCATATACTTATACTCACTTGGCATAAATTCATTTGCAATTTGTTCAAATTTCACACCTTTTTTAATTTTATCATAATTTTGAATAAATAGCACTCGTAAGCGTTCCAGATTCTTATCTTTGTAATCACATGTGAAAAAATCTTCTTCTATGATATCAGATATATCTGAAAATTCAGATATACAATATAACATGATACAAGCAGAAAGCTTTATTCCATAATCAGAATCTACCGTAGAATAATAATTTAAATTATCTGCTTTATTTTTAGAGAAATTATTAGATTTAGCATAATTAGAAACAAATATTTCTCTTTTAAAAAAAAACATAAATTGTTTTCTAATTTCATTGTTTTTTATAAGTTTCACACTATTTTCTAATGCACTTAAACAAGCTAGTGCTACTTCAGGTAATTTTAAATTATTTCCTTCAGTCTCTTTTAACCACAATACTTCTGATAATGACTTTGCATTTTGACAAAGTTCCATAAAAGATTCTTTAGAGTTATTTTGAATATAACTATCTGGATCTTCTTTGTTTTGTAAAAAAATAAATCTAGGTAAGAAACCTATTTCTAGTTCTTCTAAACATATATTTAATACTCTATATGCTGCTTTTTTTCCTGCTTCATCTCCATCCATACAAAATACAGGACTTTTATCATATTTTTTTATAATATTTATATGCTCTTTGGTAAGAGATGTACCAAGAGAAGCTACTGCTGTATTTATTCCATGTTGATGAAGAGATATGACATCCATATAACCTTCTACAATGATTAAATTATTGTTACGTAAATTTTTTAAAGAGTTATATAAACCATACAGTACTGATTTTTTACTAAATATTTTACTTTCCTTAGTATTTAAATATTTAGGATTTTCATCAGTTAAAGTTCTTCCTCCAAAAGCAATAATATTACCTTTTATATCTAAAATTGGAAAAATGATTCTATTTCTCAAAAAAGTATATTCTTGTTGCCTTTCAGACATGGCCTTTAAACCTATATCTAAAATTTCTGTATAATAATCAGAATAATTATTAAAAAAATCTTCATATTTATGAGGTATATATCCTAAATAAAATTCTTTTAAAGTTTTTTCCTTTATACCTCTGTTTTTTAAATAATTTATAGCATCTATTGAGTGTAATAATTGTTTAGAACTGTAATCTGCAAAAGCATTTGTTAATTCATAATACTTTTTTTTATAATCTATTGTTTCAATTTTAAAAGACTTAGGTATTTTTATACCAGCCTGATCTGCTAAGCTTTTAACAGCTTCAGGAAAAGACATTCTGTAATAATCTGTATAAAAATTAAAAATATTGCCTTTAGCCCCGCATCCAAAACAATAGTAGAAACCTTTAATTGGATTAACATAAAAAGAAGGGGTTTTTTCTTTATGAAAAGGACAACAACCTGTGTATTCCCTACCTTTTTTATGTAATGTTGTAATTTTTGAAATTTCTGCTACTATAGAAATAGTATCTTTTATTTGCTCTAAATAATTATCCACTATTTATTTACTTTTATATTTAAATACTATGAAACATCATAGTATAGATTAAAAAAATCGATTATTCCATAATAAACACATATATTTGTAATAATACAATATATTATATATAATATACAGCAATGTATACTACTGTATTAGGTATATTTATATTGTTAATTGAATTATTACACTTTGTGTATAACAATTTTAATTTATTATTATATTAATTGTATATTTTGATAATTCATTATTGTCTGTAAGGAGTTTATATGCAAAAATCGCCAATAACTAGAACTGGTTTGAAAAGATTAGAAGATGAAAGAAATAAATTAAAAAGCGTAGACAGACCATCAATCATCCAAGCTATTTCAGCTGCAAGAGAATTAGGGGATTTATCTGAAAATGCAGAATATCATGCTGCTAAAGAACAACAAGGTTTTATTGAAGGTAGAATAGCTGAACTTGATTCTATTATTTCTTCTTCTGAAGTTATTGATCCTTCTACAATTAAAAACGACAAAATAATTTTTGGTGCTACTGTTACTTTATTGGATCTTGATGAGGATTTAGAAAAAACATATCAAATAGTTGGTGAAAAAGAAGCAGATATTTCATTAAATCTAATATCTTACACATCTCTAATAGGAAGGTCTTTAATTAGTAAGTCTGTAGGTGATATAGTAGAAGTAAATACACCTAAAACCACAAAAGAATGGGAAATCATCAAAATAGAATATAAATAATATATTTTTTATAATTGAAGAAGAAGATCATCTATTTGTTTAATTTGTTCTCTTAAAGATATAGCTTTTTCAAAATCAAGGTCTTCTGCAAATTTAATCATTTGCTTATTTAATTCATTTTTTTGTTTTTCTAAATATTCTCTACTAATCTGGTTTTGTTCTTTCAAAGCATTTTTAACTTTTCCATTTTTGACGGTTTCAAATGGTTGTAATTCTACTTGCATTATTTTTGAAGTTACTGTTTTAGGGATGATATTATTTTCTGTGTTATATTGTTGCTGAATTGCTCTTCTGCGATTAGTTTCAGATATCGCATATTCTAAAGATTCAGTCATTTTGTCTGCGTATAAAATAACTCTACCTTCTGAATTTCTTGCTGCCCTACCTATTGTCTGTATTAAAGAAGTTTTAGATCTTAAGAAACCTTCTTTATCTGCATCTAAAATTGCAACTAGAGATACTTCTGGTATGTCTAGACCCTCTCTTAATAAATTTATTCCCACTAGAATATCAAATTTATCTTGTCTTAAACCTTGAATAATTGATATACGTTCTATTGTATCAATATCTGAATGTATATATTTTGCTCTTATACCAGAATCATTAAGATAATCTGTTAAATGTTCTGCCATTTTTTTGGTTAATGTTATAGCTAATATTTTTTGTTTTTTAGGTATCAACTTTGCAGCTTCATTCATTACATCTTGTACTTGATTTTCTAATGGCTTTACTTCACATATAGGATCTAAAAGCCCAGTTGGCCGTATTACTTGTTCTATAACTTCACCGTGTGAAGCATCTAATTCATAGGGTCCTGGAGTTGCAGAAACAAAAATAGTATTTTTTCTATAGTCATCCCACTCTTCAAAACGTAAAGGTCTATTACTTAAACAAGATGGTAATCTGAATCCATAATTTATCAAGGTGGTTTTTCTGTTTAAGTTTGCATTATACATTGCTCGAAGTTGAGGAAGAGTAACATGACTTTCATCTACAACTATAAGAGTGTTCTCTGGTAAATAATCAAACAATGTTGCAGGAGGCGCATCTTCTGATTTGTTAGAAAAATATCGAGAATAATTCTCAATCCCTTTACAATAACCTGTTGCAACTAACATTTCTATATCATAGTTTGTACGCTCTTCTAACCTTTGTGCTTCTATAAATTTATTTTCTTGTCTAAATTTTTCTATTGTTTCTTGCAACTCAACTCTTATAGCTTTGACCGCATCATTTATTATTGAGGTTGGAATTGCATATAAAGTTGCTGAATATAACTTAATATTACTTAATTCTTCTATTTTTATACCTGTTAAAGGGTCTATTAAAGAAATACTTTCGATTTCGTCACCAAAAAAAGATAATCTGACTGCTTTATCATCAAGATAAGCGGGATATATTTCTACAATATCTCCTTTTATTCTAAATTTAGTTCTGCTAAACTCTATATCATTTCTAACATACTGTAATTTAACAAGCATTAAAGAAAGCTGTGGAATAGTTATTGTTAAACCCTGTTCTAAAATTAATCTAGATGATTCATAGTACGTTCTATCACCAATACCAAAAATAGCAGATACCGAACACACAACAATTACATCTTTTCTTTCTAAAAGAGAGAAAACTGCTGCTGAAGTTAATTGTTCTAATTTTGAGTTTATCAAACTATCTTTATCTATATAGGTATTTGAACTTGCTTTATAGGCTTCAGGCTGATAATAATCAAAATATGATATATAGTATTCCACTGCATTATTTGGAAAAAAATCTTTTAATTCACTATATAATTGAGCTGCTAAAGTTTTGTTATGTACCATAATCACAGTTGGTCTTTGTGTTTTTTCTATTACATTTGCAACAGTAAACGTTTTTCCTGAACCTGTAACACCTAATAAAACTTGATTTTTTTTGTTAGCTTTTATGCCATTTACTATTGTATTTATGGCTTTAGCTTGATCTCCTGCTGGTTTATATTTAGAGGCAAGAGTAAATTTCTTATTAGTTTTGAATATTTCTGACATATTTCCTTTTACCAAAATAAGATTTCTAACTTTTTCTTTTAGATAAATAAGAAACACATGTAAGTACCATAGGCATCTTAAATACTCTATAAATCAACCACATAGGTAGTAATGCAAAAAAAGAAACTATCAACGATGTTGTTGTTTGTAGAATAAAATATAATGCCATAACTGTAAATAACATACTATTTATAGTAGAAAGCATATTGATATTTTGTAGTTTTTTGTAATATACTTCTCTTACTAAAAGTAAAAAAGATATAACAAATAATGAAAACAAAAAAATTCCCATAATATTTCCTTAATATTATTATTTAATCAAATCTAGATAGGTTTTTGCATCTAAAGCTGCTATACAGCCTGTTGCTGCAGAAACTACTGCTTGTTTATAAATTGGTTCTTTAACATCTCCCGCCGCAAAAAGACCATTAACTTCTTTATCATTTTTAAGACAAAGGCTTCCTTTATTATGAACTTTTATATAACCTGCTTCATCTAAATCTATTTCACCTTTCAAAAATGATGTATTGGGTAAATGTCCTATTGAAATAAATACCCCTTCAACATTCAAAATTGAAGTAGTATTATCTATTCTATTTTCAAGTAATAGTCCAGATACTTTTTTTTCAGGCTCTATACTACCTAATATTTCATGTGTCACAGAGTTATATATAATCTCGATATTCGATTTTGCAAATACTCTTTCTTGTAAAATCTTTTCCCCACGAAAAGTATCTCTTCTATGAATCAAATACACTTTTTTTGCTAAATCAGATAAATATAAAGCTTCTTCTAAGGCAGAATTTCCACCACCTATAACTGCAACTATATTATCTTGAAAAAAGAAACCATCACAGGTGGCACATGCAGAAACACCAAAACCTCTAAACTCTTCTTCTCCCTTTATTCCTAACCATTTTGCAGAGGACCCTGTAGCAATAACAACTGCTTTGGCTTTATATTCTGAAACTGAACCTATTAATTGAAATTCATCTTTTTTAATATTCAATTTTTTAATATAATCATTTTTGAGTTCTACACCTAAGGAAATAGTTTGATTTTTCATATTTTCCATAAGAGATGGACCAGTTATTGACACAAAACCAGGATAATTTTCTACATCTGTAGTTTGCATTAACTGCCCACCTATGTTACTTCCTGTGATTAAAATAGGATTTAATCCTGCTCTTTTAGCATAAATAGCAGATGAGTATCCAGCAGGACCAGAACCCACTATAATCAAATCAAAAATCATACTTCAATTTCCTTTTGGCTTACAATTTATCATAATTAATATACTTAATTATATTGCTAATATGTTCAAAATGCATCATAATTACTTATTGTTGTTTGTATAAATAAAACAAAGTTTAATAATGACTAAAAGATCTCATAAGATTGATGCAATTGACATAAAGATTATTCGAGAACTACAACAAAATGGCCGAAAATCTAATATAGAGCTTTCCGATGCCGTTGGTATTTCGCCTTCTCCTTGTCTAAGAAGATTAAAAGCCCTCCAAGATAATAACATTATAACAGGCTTTTATGCAGATGTTGATGAAAAATTTTTCAATTTGAATTTAACAATGTTTGCTTCTATTTCTATAGAAGTTAATAATGAAGAAGAAAGAGAAATTTTTGAAAACTCCCTTTCTGCAATTCCAGAAGTAAGAGAAATATATGCTTTAACATTAGATACCGATTATATATTTAAATTGGTTGTTACAGACTGGATGGAATACAAAAAAGTGATCAACACTAAAATAGCCAAGGTTCCTTTTATAAAAAAAATACGAACATCTGCTACAACAAGAGTTATCAAAAAAAATCTTACTCCAGATTTAAGTGCTATTTATCAAGAATACTTACAAGATTAATATTTTTTGATTAATATTCTGGACTATCAATTAGTTTAGCTAATAAATTATATGCCTCTATTTTTTCTTTGTAATATTGTAAAGAAACATTTATTTTAAAAGAGTTATTTTCGTTTATTTCTTTGTCTAAATAATTTTTGATATATTCTGCGTTTTTTTCAGACTTTAAGTTTATTAGATTATTTTCTAGACTGTCTATTAATTTATCTATATCTCCTCTATTAATTTTTTTTAAATCTATAATTTCAAAAGGTACATGAATAAACACTTCATTATTTTTTGCAATAATTTGACCTCCAAATATAAAAAAACGAGTTTCTAAAATTTTTTTATTAAATAAATAAACTACACCTGGTTTTAATAAAGTCAAAAATGTCCGATCTCCGTATTGGCAACCTAAATGTCCTAAAATTCCTGGAGCTATGATTAAATCAAACTCTCCTTGAAACTGCTTTTTTTTATAAGAAGTGATGGTAAGTTTCATACAATCCATATTATCCTCCTCTAGCTATTTTATTTGAGTAGCTTTTTCTTTTGCTTGTTCTAAAGTCCCAACTAAAAAAAATGCTGTTTCAGGTAAGTCATCTACATAGCCATCACATATTGCATTAAAGCCGGCCAAAGTATCTTCCATATTTACAATAACACCTTTCAAATGATGAAAATTAGTAGCTGAATCAAGAGGTTGAGAGCAAAAATTTAATATTTTTTTAGCTCTTAAAGCTATTATTTTATCTTCTTCTGATAGTTCATCTATTCCTAATATAGAAATGATCTCTTCTAATTCTTTATATCTATGTAAGATTTTTTTCACTTTTAGTGCAATTTTGTAATGATAGTCACCTACTATTTCAGGATCTAAAAATTTAGAAAAAGATACTAAAGGATCTATAGCAGGAAATATACCTAAAGCAGATAATTGTTTTGATAATATTATACCTGTATCTAAATGATTGAAAATACTAGTATATAATGAATCAATTGAATTTTCTTCAGGTAAAGATAGTATTTGTACAGAAGTAATAGATCCGTTGATAGTAGAGCTTATCCTTTCTTGTAAAGCGCCTATTTCTATTGCTAATGTTGGAGGATACATACCATCTACAGGAATATTACCTAACATTGTAGATATCTCAGATTTTGCTTGAATAAACCTATATAAATTATCAATGAATAAAAAAACATCCTTTGCCTCCACGTCTCGAAAATATTCAGCAATGGTAATAGCTGTGATAACTGTTTTAGCTCTAGCCCCTGGAGTATCACTCATTTTACCATATACAAGCACGCATTTAGATTGAGTATAATCATTTTTAATTATATGATTATCATGCAGCATATTCCTATATAAATCTAAGCCTTCTTTTGCTCTTGCTCCTATTTGTGCAAAAATAGAATAACCATTATGATGTTTAGCAATATTATTTATTAGTTCCATCATCAATACAGTTTTACCTATACCCACACCTCCTATAAGGGCTATTTTTCCACCTTTTATATACGGTAACATTAAATCTATAACTTTTATACCTGTATAAAATATTTCTGTTTCTGTTGTTTGATGAAGAAAACCCGCAGCAGTCTTGTATATAGAAGCAGTACTAGAAGTATTCAAAGGTTCTAATTCATCAATTGTTTCACCTAACCCATTTACAACTCTACCTAAAAGTTGTTTTCCAACTGGTATTGTTATTACCATATTTGTATTTATTACTTCTTGACCTATTTTTATTCCATATATACTATCTGTAGCTATAGTTCTAACAACCCCATCACCTAAGTGTGAGACAACTTCTAAAATAATTTTCTTATCTTTTATTTCAATTATTAAAGAAGTTAATATTGATGGTAGATCTGATGATATAAAACAAACATCTACTACCGTTGCAAATGCTTTAGTTACATAGCCTTTAGATGTTTTATTCATTTACCCTCCGTAATACTAGATTTTTTTATAAATTGATATTGCTTCTAGTACATTGTTTGCTTGAAGTTTATGTTGTAACTTATTATAGTCTCTGTATAAATTACTTGTTTTAATAGCTATCTTATTATACAAATTCTCTATTGCATCTGCTCTATTTACATATTCTGAATATAATGCATATAAAATACATTTATATAATGAAGCTTGAAGATAATCTTTAAAAAGAACTACTAATGTATCTTCATTTTCTAATGTATCTGTTACTATATTTTTAGGTATTATATAATCTTCACTATCATATTTTTCTATAAAATCTTCTAAGTCTATTTGTTTTATAATTGGAAATAAATTTTTAATTAATATTTTCTTTTTTTTATTCAAACTTGTATGCGTATATATTAAATCAAGTTCGACATTATTATTTTGTATAATTATATCCCATAACACATTTATAAAAATAGAAATTTCATCTATATTTAAATCATTAATTTCAATTTGTAATCCTAAGTCATAAATTTTTAAATTTTTTTGTTGTAAAGATTTTGTAAAGATAGAGCCTTTATTTCCAATTGGAAATAAAATAAAATTTTTATTTTGATTGTTTTCTATAATATCCCTTATAGTATTATATATATCATCGTTATATTTATTACATAAACCTTTGTTTGAACATATAAAAATAATAATTTTACTATAAGATACGCTTTCGGCACTCTTTTTTTCTAACAATAAATCAGCTAATTGTAAACTTTTTATATTTCTCTGATTATATATATAAAACATATCTTTATAAAATTTTGTATTTCTTTGAAAAAAAACTGATAAATTTTTTAGTAATAACTTAGTTTTTAAAATTTTATCAGTATTAAATTTTTTCATAGAAAAAATCATATTTTTAGTAGGATTATTAGTTTCTATTCTAACTTTAGTACTTTTTAAATTATCCATATAATATCCGTATATTATTTTGTTATCAACACATTGATAGAAATAAAACCTTCAATAAAATTATTCAAAAAATTAGTCACTTTTTCTTCTTCATCGTAGGTTAAATCACTATTTAATCTAATTTTTGATAAAATAGCAGTTAATAACAAATTAGCTTCTAATAAAAGCTCTTTTTCACAACTTTTTATTAATTCAACAGGAAGCTTATCATAAAAACCTTTATAAACTGCAATCAGAGAGATAACTTGTAGTTCTATAGGGACTGGTTTATTTGTCTCTTGTTTAAAAATTTCTGACCAAATCAAACCTCTTCTTATGATTTTATTCATACTTTCATCTAAATTCATTGAAGATTGAAATGTAGCTTTTATGTCATTATATTTTTTTAAATCAGATTTTATACCTGATAAAATTTTTTTTATTATATTAATTTGCAATTTAGATGAAATAGCATTAATTGGATGATTGAAGTTCACTGCAGGTCTAATTCCTTGATGTAATAATTTTGCATCTAAAAATATTTGTGCATCTGTAACTGAAATTAAATTTTCTACTATAAAAGAACTAAGATCATTAGATAATGTATCTGTAACAGCTATTGAAGTTAAAGATCCTCCTCCATTTTCCTGAGAAAGCTGAGAGGATCTTTCTAGTAATCTAGCATGTATATAAAACATATCTACAGGATATGATTGAATTGAGGGGAATTTTTTTAGTAAAAGAGATAACTGCCTGTATGCAATTGCATGACTAGATAGAGTATCATAAAAAACTACAGCGTTCATGCCATTATTTCTAAAATATTCAGCTATTGTACAACCAACAAAGGGGGCTAAATATTGTGCAGATGCTTTATCTGAAGCTGTAGCTGCAACTACACACGAATATTCCATAGCTCCATTTTCTTCTAATTTTTTTACAAATTGAGCTACATGACTAATTTGTTGTCCTATGGAAACATATATACAAAATATTTTGTTTTCATTTGTTGCAACTTTATTATTCAAAGTATTTTGATTTAGTATTGTATCTATAATTATTGAAGTTTTTCCTGTTTGTTTATTTCCTATAATCAATTCAGAATAACCCTTACCTATTGGAATTAGAGAATCAATAACTTTTATTCCTGTATAGAAACAATCATTTACAGTATCAATATCTTTTAAATTTGGGGTATTATTTTCTATTTTTATAGAGTAACTACCTGTTATATCTCCCTTATCATCAATTGGTTTACCAAATCCATTAATTACCCTTCCTAATAATTCTTTACCAACAGGAATTTCAAATTGTTTATATGTTCGTACAACTGAAAATCCACTCAATATTTTTGAGCTATCGCCTAAAATTATAACCCCTATTATGCTTGTATCTAAGTCAAAACAAATTCCTAACATTCCATTTTGAAAAGTCACAACTTCACCTAAAGATATTTCTTTAAATCCATATATGGTACATACACTATCATCTACAGATAATACTTTGCCTTCTTCTCTAGCTTCAGCAGACATAATGGAATTTTCTAAATGATGTTTAATTACTGCTGAAAAATCGTTAGACATTATATTTTCCTTTTAATGAAATTTCTAATCTATTTATTTTATTTATTAAAGTACTATCGTATACCTTACTTGCAATTTTAATTTTCAAACCAGCAAGTAAAGTATTATCAATTTTGTAATCAAAATATAAAGGAATAGTTATTTTATTTTTTATTATTTTCTCTATTTTTTTTTTTTGAGTTGGATTTAAGCAAACAACAGAATAAACAATCACTTGTTGTATAGCTTCATATTCTGATTTTAGTGCGAAAAAATATTTAATAAAATAAATAAACACATCTAAACTTTCAGTTTCTAAAATCAAATTTAAAAATTTTTTTGTATATTGATGTAGGTTTGAAGCAGAAATAGACGTTTTGATAATTTCTAACTGTTGTATTTTTGATAAATTATGAAACTTGTTTTTTAACTCTAACAAATCTTCTTGCTCATCATCAGAACTTAAAATCAAAAGTTTTTGTACTTGTTTTATATCAAAAATTAATTTATCTTGGTTTTTTTTAAAATTTGCAGTCTCAACAATAGACTTGAAATATAATTTTGCTTTTTTTTCAACCTCATAATTCATTAGAAAAACCATATTTATTTTGATACTATATTAATAAATTATAACATTATAAATTATATAACAAAAGCATGGCTAAAAACCATGCTTTGTCAAAGATATCAAAATAATTTATACAGTTGGTATTTGTCCTAAACAAAACGCCATAACAAATAAAGAAACTGTTTCTACAATCCCTAAAATGATCATGTATTGAGCAAAACCTTTACCAGTTGCTCCTAATGCATCAGCACTTGCTGCACCACATTTTCCTTGAAATGCAGAAGATATACCTAATGCAATTCCACCAAATACTCCTATTGTGAAAATTACAGGACTATCTGTAACACCAGCATCAAGAGCATTTTTTAAAGCATTCATTAACACCAATCCTAATATAGTCTGAGTTAATGGAGCTCCTGCGAATGCAAACATAACAGCGTTTGCTTTTTTGCCAGCCAATAAATCTTTTTTCCATACTCCAATTACAGCCATACCTGCAACCCCAATTCCATATGCACTTCCTATTGCTGCAAAAACTAATGCTCCTACATAACCTAACATACCTATATCCATTACTAAACTCCTATATAATAATTACAATAAAAAACAATCATTTTAATATACATTAAAATCTTTTAGAACCAAAAGGCTTATAAGTAGTTCCAGACCATGTTAAACCTAAATGATTACTAAATTCTAAACTATTTAAACGTAGGCCATGAACAACTACACCTAACAATGCTAAAACCATATTTAAAGTATGAGCTGCTAACATAATAAAGATAGCTATATACCAGGGTTTAGATAAAGCCATGCCATTAAATGCTTCTGCTATTGCTAAACCTGCTAAACTCACAGCATATAAACGAATATAGCTTATAATATTTGAAAAGTTTTCTACGCTTTCTAAAAATGTTGGAAAAATGTTTGCAAAACCTAATAAAATTCCTTTAAAAAAATTTTGTCCTGGTTTTTGTTCATGAAAAAACACAACCATTAAAAATCCTATAAGAATCATTGGGAAAACCCAGTTAGGTAACTGTCCATTGGGTAATTCCATTTTAGTTAAAGTAGATGCACCCAATAATAAAAATAGTACTACATAATACATACTAATTAACATTGCTAAACTACCTAAACCTGCAACTGATTTATATATATTAATTTTTATCATGCGAAATATTGACCATAATCTAGCAATAGATAAATGTGCAACACCTATCATAAAAGTCAATTTTTGGAAAAAAATTGGATCTTTTAGTTTCTCAATAACTAAACTTACAAAAAATGGTTGGTGTTCTATATATTCTAAACCAAGCCATACTCCGTTTAAAGCTCCCCATACTACAGTACAAGAACTTAACCAAATAAATGCCCATATTAAAGGAGAAACACATTCACCAGACATTTTTTGTTTAATAGCAAAAGTAACTCCTACTACTAAAAATATCAAACCATATGCAGCATCTGCAATAATCATAGAAAAGAATATAGTAAAAAAGAAAAACATCACTAAAGAAATATCAAATTCTTTGTAACCAGGTATCAAATCAAACATTTTTAATATAGGATCTATTAATTTTCCTACACCTTTTTGTTCTGTTAATGTTGGCACACTGTTTATTTCTTCGTTAGTTGGATCTGTATATAAAGCTGCCCATTTTTCTTGCTTAACAAGATTTTTAAAGTTTTCTAATTTAGAAATCGGAATATAACCTGATAATACAGATAACTCGTCATAATTATCCATACTTTCTAATGTAGTTTCAAATTCTAATTTAGATAATAAAACATTTTTATACTTAATAAGTACAGGTAACTTTTCTGCCAATTTGATTAATTTTTCATTATTAATAGAAATCAACCCTTTTTTTTCTTCTATCTCTATTTTAAGTTTTGATAAAGAACGTATGGGTATATCAAATTCATTTTCTATTTCTAAAGAGTGATCTGTTTTTGATATTGTAGCAAATTGTACTTTTTTGTTATTACTAGACAATTTACAAACATATATATCTGTTTCTAATTTTTCATAATCTTTATTATCAAGTTCATATAACTTTACAAAATATCCCTGCTTTTTTATTTCTATAATATCTTGAGGATTAAAATCACCCCAAGTAGAAATTCTATCTAATTCGCGGCTATAAGAAATTATATCTGCATCTAAAGATTTAGTTTGATTACCTAAAGTTATGATTTCATCAACTAATTCTTCAGGATTAGCTTTTGTATCAGCTGTATTTTTAACCTTAGGTAACATTGATATTGCTTGATTTACAATAGATAATTTAAGATTAATATCATTGATTTTATCATTAGTAGAGTTTATTGTTCCTACATGTAATACTTCTGCATTTTCTAAAGATTTCAAAGCTATTTCTTTAGTTTTTGTAGGTAGAACTAAAGAAACCTTTTTCATTTTAATTATCATCTGACCCCCCTTGAGCAGATGTTTTATTTTTACTAATTTTTCCACGTACAACAGCTGCTGTTTGCATATCACCTAGATATATAGAGATTTTTTTTATTACTTCTTTGGTTTCTGGTATTTTTACTTTCTCAAAAATATTAACTCTTTGTGTAGTAGTAGTTAATTCTTTTTGTAAAAGAGATACCTTTTTTTCCGCTATTTTAGTTTTTATGTCAAATTCCATAGCTTGTTGCATTAATGTAACAGCTTTGTCTACCCATAAAGGTGTTGTGAATAAATCATAAGAAGAAAAATCGAATTTAGCTTTTTTTAAAATCGGAATTTCTACACCAGCTATGTTTCCTTTTTCTATTTCTAAACTAGTTAAAGTGAATAAAGGCTGATCAAGTTCTATATTTTGACCAAAAACAGAAACCCAACTTTCGAACTGCTTCAGTACATCTGCATAAACTTGTTTTGATTTTTTTAATTCATCTTCTGCAAATTTTATTTCTGATTGTAACTGTTGTTTTTTCAAAATAAGAGTGGGCAGATATCTGTTATACATTTTTAATGCATCTTTTTGATTCTTCCACTCATTTTTGGTCATCTTTATTTTAGCCATTTTGCCTCCAATAAAATCTACCTAGTTTTTTAATGAACAGGCCAAAATTCTTTAATCAAATCTGATGATATTCCTGTTTCATCTTTATTGAAACATTCAGAAAGTATTTTCCAACCTGCATCTAATGCTTCTTCTAAACTAATATTAACAGCTAAATCCATCATTTTTGCTTCAAATAAAGAACCATATTTCAGCAATTTATTATCCCATTCACTCATATTGAAACCCATAGATTTCTTTTCTTGAGCATCTTTAAAAGATGCATATAATTTTATTAAATTATCCATCAAGGCTCTATGATCTTTACGAGTTTTTCCATTAACCTGCTGTTTTAGCCTACTTAATGATCCAAATGGCTCAATTCTACCACCTTTTAAGTAAAATTGTCCTTCTGTTATATAACCTGTGTTATCTGGCACTGGGTGTGTTACATCATCTCCTGGCATTGTTGTTACAGCCAAGATTGTTATACTACCACCATTTTCATCACCAATTTCTACTGCTTTTTCGTAACGGCTTGCAAGCTGACTATATAAATCTCCTGGATAACCACGATTACTTGGAACTTGCTCTTGAGTTATTGCTATTTCTTTCATTGAATCTGCAAAGTTTGTCATATCTGTTAAAAGAACTAAAACATCTTTGCCTTTCAAAGCGAACTGTTCTGCTACAGATAAAGTCATATCTGGCACCATTATACACTCCACAACAGGGTCACTTGCTGTATGAACAAACATTGTTGTACGATTTAATGCTCCACCTTCTTCTAATGTTTCTTTGAATAATAAATAATCATCGTTTTTAAGACCCATTCCACCAAAAACTATTATGTCTACTTCTGCTTGCATAGCTATACGAGCTAAAAGTTCATTATATTTTTCACCTGATGATGAAAAAATTGGAAGTTTTTGACTAACAACTAAGGTATTAAACAAATCTATCATTGGTATACCAGTTCTTATCATTCTTTTAGGAACAATTCTTTTTGCTGGATTAAAAGATGGCCCACCTATTTCTACCATGTTTTCTGTAAGATTTGGCCCATTATCTCTAGGATTACCACTACCATTAAATATACGACCTAATAAGTTATCACTAAAAGATACTTTCATTGGACGATTTAAAAATCTAACTTCATCTGTAGTTGATACACCACGGCCACCTGCAAACACCTGAAGTGAAACAAGATCACCTTCTATTTTTATAACCTGTGCTAATGAAACTCCATAACGAGTATTAACTTCTGCTAAATCTTCATATCTTATATTATCAGCTTTTACTGTAATAACATTACCAACAATATTTTCTATTTTTTTATAAACTTTAGTCATGTTCTACATCTCTCTAAGTTTTTCACTGTTAGATAAAAATTTACCATTTTGACGGCTTGCAACTAAAGCTTTTATATCACCTTTTAGTTGTTCAAATTCTGTAGACTGGTATTTAGATAAATTCCAATCAATAAATTTTTGGCTTAATGATGCAAAAAAAGAACGTGCATCTTGCCTATCTGTAAAATCAAATTCACGACTTAAAATATCAAAAACCACATTAAAAGATACTTTTTGTCTTGCTGGTATACATGCATTATCGACTTCATTAAAACTATTTTGCTGTAAGTACACTGTATCAAAATAATTGCTTTTCAAATAAGTTACAAAGTCATCAATAGACATACCATCTTCACCAACAACTTTCATCATTTGTTCTGTTTCTATACCTTTTAATAATATACTTTTCACAAACATTATTTGATCTGAGTTGATGATACTTTTGTAATTGCTCCAGCTTTCAATTGGATGTATAGCAGGATATTTACGAGCATCTGATCTTTCTCTACTTAATCCTAAAAAACAACCTACAACCTTAAGTGTTGCCTGTGTTACTGGTTCTTCAAAGTTACCACCTGCAGGTGATACAGCTCCTCCAATTGTAACTGAAGCAACTGTTCCATCTTTTAATTTAACTAACCCAGCTCTTTCATAAAAAGATGCTATTGTTGATTCCAAATATGCAGGAAACGCTTCATCTCCTGGGATTTCTTCTAATCTACCACTCATTTCACGCATAGCCTGAGCCCAACGACTTGTACTATCTGCTAATAGCAATACATTTAAACCCATTTGACGATAGTATTCCGCCATTGTAACAGCAGTGTAAACAGAAGCTTCACGACTTGCAACTGGCATAGAACTTGTATTACAAATTATTATTGTTCTTTCCATTAAACTTCTATTAGTTCTAGGATCTATAATTTCTGGAAATTCTGTTAATGTTTCAACAACCTCACCTGCTCTTTCTCCACAAGCTGCAACAATCACAATATCAACTTCTGCATTTTTACTTATCATATGCTGCAATACTGTTTTTCCAGCTCCAAATGGCCCGGGAGTACAAAATGTTCCACCTTTTGCAACAGGTAATAGGGTGTCTATTATACGCATTTGAGTTATTAAAGGTTCAACTGGTTTTAGCCTTTCTGCATAACAAGTAATAGCTTTTTTTACTGGCCAATTAAAACTCATAGTTAAAGGGAATTTTTCTCCTTTAGAATTTTCAACTTCTGCTATAGTTTGACGAATTGTATATTCACCAGCTTCACTAATTTTAGTTATTTTAAACTCACCCATAAAATTAAATGGAAGCATAATTTTATGATGAAAAGAATTTTCAGGAACCCAACCAAGTTCATCACCTGCTGAAACTGTATCACCTACTTTTAATATAGGCTTCCAACTCCATTTTACTTCTGTTGGTAATGGCTCTATATAAATACCTCTTTTTAAAAAAAGACCTGCTTTTTCTGCTAATTGAGGTAATGGGTTTTGTAAACCATCATAAACTTGACCTAAAAGACCAGGGCCTAATTCACTACTTAAAAGTTCACCCGAAAACTCTACTTTGTTCCCTTGTTGAACTCCACGTGTCATTTCAAATACCTGCATTTGACAGTTTGCACCACGTATCCTAATAACCTCGCTTTTTAAACGAGAGCCGTCTTCTAACACAACATAACCAACTTCATTTAGCAGAATAGAACCTGTTACTTCTACTGTAACCATGTTCCCATTTATTCCTTTTACTATACCTTCATTCATTAGATATTCTCCATTAATACAGTTTTGGCATTTTGCATAATTTGTTCGTATTTCTTACGATAGTTTTCTTTTCCCGTTTCTAAATTAAAACAACTTTTGATAATTAGAATCTGTAATTGCATTGCATAAGCAAGTAAAGATTCAAAATCAAATGCTTTTAAACCTTTCAAAGTTTCCAATATATTAAAACGAGATTGATGTATAAAATTTTCTGCTTCTAAAGGATTATTCATTTTAAAAGCTTCTTTAGCAATTTCAGAAGCAATACCTGTATTGAATATTGGGTTTATGTAGGCATCTGCTTTTAAATTTAATGCTTCTGCTCTTTTTATAGCTAACTCATTGCGTAAGCTTAATTCCCATATCCAAAAATCTTTTTCAAAATTATGTAATCCATCTAAAGTTTTTGGAGGTTCGTTGAGTAAAAATTTTGATATTCTTGAGTATTGATTTTCAGAAAGAAAAGATTTTATTGAAGATAAGAATTCTTCATAAGATAAAGGAGGTTTTTCTCCATTAAAATTTATTGCAGGTAACGCTGCTATTACATAATATAAATTAGACATTTTATCCTCAACTATCCTATTGCACTATTATTTTTCAAACTTAGTACAATTAAACTGGTATAGTTTTAGTAGATTTTTTTATAATTTCTGCTAATTTAGAATTAGTATAAGCCCCTAAGTGATTAGCTATAGTCTCACCTGTAAAATCATATGATAAAGAATCTGTTTTACCATAAATTTTGAACCCAGATGAAATTGTTTTGGTTGGTTTGATTTCAATACCTTGCGAAACTTGAGATGCAAACTCTTTTTTTATTGCTTCTGCTAAATCTGTACTATCTTTTTCCGATAATTCAATTACCACATCATCTTTGATTTGTAATGAAGTTATAGCTTTTTGTAATAAACTAATTAAAGTTTCTTTTTGTATTGTTTTTTCAACGTTATTTTCTAATATTCCACTTAATATAGAAACAATGGTGGAATTGATATTTAAAATTAAATCTCTAGCTGCATTTGCTATAGCATTTTCTGAACGTTGAATAGATAATTGTTCTTCTTTTTTTATGCCATCCATTAGTTGTTTTACTTTGGCATTAGCATCAGATATGATTTGATTTGCTTGATTTTGGGCTTTTTCAATAATATCTGCAGCTTCTTTATTTGCGCTTTCTAAACCATCTTCTTTAATTTTAGAAATTAACTCTTGTAGTTGTATTTCCATGACAAGTCCTCCACTTGAGTATATTTTATATCACAATATACTAAACTAACTGTTACACACATCTTATCATTTTTATTCAAAAAAAACTATATATTATTATTATTAATATAAATAATATTTTATAAAAAACTTTGAGGATCTATATCTATCTGAATTTTTACTCTATTATGTTTTTCTATATTTTTAAGCCAGAATTTAATCACATGTTGTAACTGTTTGAATGAGCTAGAAATTACTAAGAATCTTACTCTATATGTCTTTCTAAGAATATAAATTATTGAATCTACAGGACCTTTTATTTCAAAATTTTCTCCCTGTGGAATATTATCAGACATTTTTTTACAATATATTTTTAATAAATCTTCATCTTTGGATGAAACTATTATAGAAGCATATTTACAAAACGGAGGGCTATTAAATTTTTGACTTTGTTCTAACTCATGCTCTATAAGTCCATCATAATCTTGATTGACTAAATATTTTATTAAACTATTGTTTGGGGTATAAGTTTGTATATATACTGACCCTGGCTTTTGAACCCTTCCTGCTCTACCTGCTACTTGATATAACATTTGCCATAGTTTTTCATTAGATTTTAAATCTAATTTTTCATCTAAATTTGCATTTATAATTCCTACTAAAGTTAAATTAGGAAAGTTATAGCCTTTAGAAATAATTTGTGTTCCTATCAAAATATCGTATTTATTATCATTTATCTCATTTACAATTGTTTCTACATCTTTATAAGTTTTCATTGTATCTGATGATAATATTATAGTTTTTTTATCTGGAAATATTTCTTGAACTTCTTCCAATAGTTTTTCTATACCTACTCCAAAAGTAACAATAGTATTTTCTAAATTTTTACATAATTCTTCAGAACAATCAGATGTATAATTTATTTTATAACCACAATAATGACACATAAAAATATTTTTTATTTTATGATACACAAGACCAACTGAACAATATTTACATTTCACAGTCTCATTGCAAGATGTACAAAATACAGACGAATAACCTCTTTTGTTTACAAACAATAATATTTGTTCTTTTCTTGATAATACATCTCTCATCTGATTAATTAAATCAGGTGATAAACATTTATTTTTATCTAATTTTAATCCACTCATATCAATGATATTCATATTTGGTAAAGCCATCTGATTAGCTCTTGTTGCCAGACAATGATGCTTATATTTACCAAGTTTTATGTTATGTACAGTTTCTAAAGATGGAGTTGCTGAAGCAAGTATAATTGGAATATTATGAATTTTTGCTCTTATTACAGCCATATCTCTGGCATTATAAAAAATCCCTTCTTCTTGTTTATAAGAACTATCGTGTTCTTCATCTACTATTATTAAACCTAAATTTTTGAAACTTAGAAAAAGAGCAGATCTTGCACCAATTATTACTCTTAAATTCCCATTATTTGCTGCAACCCATGTATCTTTTTTTATAGTTTTAGAAATGTCTGAATGCCATACATAGGGTGATATATTAAATCTTTGTTTGAATCTATTTACTATTTGTGATGTAAGACCAATTTCTGGTAACAAAATTAAAACTTGCTTATTTTGTTTTAATGCTTCATTTACTAATTCAAAATAAACTTCTGTTTTTCCGGAACCAGGAACACCTTGTAAAACTTCTACGGTAAATTTATTTGAAGAAAATGTATTTAATAAATCATTAGCAACTTGTTTTTGCTCTTTCAGTAAACTCAGAGGGGTATAATTATATGTTTCCTGAAAATTTGAAATTTTTATTTTTTCTGTGACTGATAGTACTTTGCTATCAATTAAATTTTGTATCACAGAAGCACTAACATTAGCTTGTGTTATAACTTTGTCTTTTTCAATGAATTCTTCAAGCAAAAATTCTTTAATAACTTTTTCTCTTGCTTTAGTCATTTTTATATTTTTTATAGCAGAGGGATTTAAAGATAAATAGGTACTATATTTTAGTAAGTCATCTCCCGTTATATTCAAAGCCATTTTTAGTACTAAACCAAAATTTGCCATATTATATTCAGAAAACCATCTTAAAAATTCCATAAGTTGTTCGTTCAATGATCCTATATCTTCTACTTTTGATATTACATATTTTATCTTTTTTATGTCAAAATCTATCTTTTCTTCTTTTTGAAAAACAACACCAAAAACAGTTTTATTATTAAAAGGTATTTTTACGATGTCACCGGGATATAATTCAAGAAATGAGGGAATTTTATAGCTATATTTATTAGCTAAATTAAGTTGTAAATATATTGAAACAATATCTCCTTCCTTATACAATTTCAAAACTCCACACAAATAATTATACTACACAGAAATCATAGTATAATATATTCAAATTAAATACTACTTTTATAAGTAAAATAACATGCAAAAAATTTATAAATTTATTCCAGAAATCAACTGTAGTGCAAGTTTAAAGCGCTATACATTGTTGTTTTTAGAACATTGTCTATTCCATCAAAAAAAGTCTATACATACAGTTGAAGCATATATATTAGATATAAAAGATTATTTAGATTTTACAACTAATCATTTAGCTGTATCTGTAGACATTATAGATTTGAATAATATAACTCAAAATGATTTTCGTAGCTATTTATCTTTTCTACATAACAAAAATTTAACCAATATTTCAATTGCAAGAAAGCTATCTGCTTTGAAAAGTTTTTTTATTTATTTAGATAATGAAAAAGTTGTATCAAATGCTTATATAAAATCTATAAGAATGAAAAAATTACAACAATCTTTACCAAGATCTTTAAATATTGAAAATTCTATAAAATCTATTGATATAGCTTTTTCTTTAGGCAAAAAAGAATGGACAAAATTTAGAAATAAAGCAATTATAAGCTTGATATATGGATGTGGATTACGAATAGATGAGGCTTTGAGCTTAAATATTAACGATATTCCAAAAAAATATGATAGTGTAATCAAAGTAAATGGGAAAGGAAATAAAGAAAGAATAGTTCCTATTTTAGATAATGTCTTAGAAAATATATTTATGTATATAAATAAAATACCTTTAGACATTATAGAAACATATAAATCTAAAAATAATATTAAAAATAACAGAAACATTCCTTTGTTTTTTGGGGAAAAAGGAGAACGCTTATCTGCCCGAGTTGTCCAAAGACTTGTAGAGCAAATAAGAAATCATTTACATTTAGATAACACACTAACACCACATGCCTTTAGACATTCCTTTGCTACCCATTTATTAAAATCTGGAGTAAACTTAAGAACAATTCAAGAGCTTTTAGGACATAGTTCTTTAAGTGCAACAGAAAGATATTTAAAAGTAGACATGAATGAGCTAGAAAAAACACAAAGCATGTTTCACCCAAGGGCAAAAAAATAAAATTGCTTCGTTATAAAGTTATAATTATACACTATAGTATTAATAATAATAAAAATCCTAACATAGCTATACCTCTCGTTAAATGTTTTAAGTTATTATATATGCTACTATTTGGTGAATAAAAAGCAATGAATATACTCTTTTATAGCATTTTATGCTTTTTACACAACCTAAGTTTATCTTATTAGAACTTAGAGAATAAAGCGCGTTAAGAGATGCAATAATCAATATTATTGATTGTTTTTTGTTGAATTTATAGTATTCATAATATTAATAATATTTAATGAAACCCCTCTTCTTAAGTTATCTGCAACTATCCACATATTGAATGTATTATTTTGAGTCTTATCTTTTCTTATACGACTTACATAAATTTTGTTTTCCCCTACAACTTCTGTAGGGGTTACATAACCTTCACTTACTCTGTAATCTATAACCGAAATTAAATCTTCGGAACTACTTAATAAATTTCTAATTTCTTCTTCTGTAGTGTTTATATCAAACTCTATATTTAAACTCATTGCATCACCTATAAAAACAGGTACTCTAACACATGTTGACGTTATATTTATGTTTTCATCCAATATAAGTTTGGTTTGAAGGTTTAAATTCTGTTCTTCTTCTGTAGAGCCTGTATCTAAAAAGTTTCCTATATGAGGGATAACATTAAAAGCTATTTGTTTAGAAAACACAGATTTAGTTTTATTGACAGGTTGTTGTGCGTAAATACCACGAGTTTGCTCAAATAGTTCTGCTAAAGCATCGTTACCTTCACCAGAGACAGACTGATATGTAGAACAAACAACTCTTTTTACTACTAATTCCTTATGTAATAAAGATAATGGCTGTAACATTTGGATAACACAAGAACTAGGATTAGTTATTATTTTTATATCCTTATACTTATCAATGGAATGTTTATTAATTTCTGGAATTATTATTGGAATATTTTTATCGTTCAAAAAAGATAATGAATTATCTATTAAAATTACATCTAGATTATTAATAGCATCAATTATTTTTGATATATGCTCTTTATCTTCAAAATAACATACAAAATCTACCTGTGAAAAATCAAAATCTTTGAAATTTTTTACAGGCAAATAAGAATCTTTAAATTTTAATCTGAAATTAAAAGCTTCATCATTATAATTTTTTGAGCTATCTTCATCTAAAAAGTCATCTATTTCTGTATCTTCTATTATATTTTTTATAGATTTACTAATATCTATTATATGAATCTCGCCTTCAAAGTTATTATCTTCTAATACCTCTAAAAATTCTACAGTTACGCGTTTTTTTGAACCTACAATTGCAATATTATACATTTTCACCTGTGTTTTATATATTAATCTATATGTATGAAATGACCTTTCATATCAGATGCCTTTTCTAAAGCTAAAGGGAGCAATTGGTCTAATTGCTTTTCTAACTTTTTATAAGCTTCTATTGGTTGTTTGTAAGGATCTAGCAAATCTTGATCTTTACCTGTTGCATATTCAGAAAGAGTAAAAACATAATCTTTTGCTTCAGGATATATAGAAATAATTTTATCTTTATGATTTTTAGTCATTGTAAGAATTAAGAAAGAATTTTTAATATCTTCCTTAGTAAGTTGAATAGCTAAATGAGAAGAAATATCAATCCATCTTTCTTTTAAAATAATAAGAGTACCTTTTTCTACCTGCAATTCATTAATATCAACATTAACTCCACGGGATTGTACTTTTATATTGGAATATTTACCATTTATTATCTTATTTGCAAGCGCTTCTGCCATTGGGCTACGACCTGTGTTGCCAGTACAAACAAATGTTATTAATTTTTCTTCAGCATAACTTATAGAAAGAAATAAAAAAAGATTTAGAATAAATAATAAAATATAAAGTTTCATATTTTTCTTTCGAATATAACAATATCTAGACTGATTTTTGATCAGCCTAGATATTAGTTTCAAATTTTCTATTTAAACAGATTTAAACAGAAATTACTTTTTTACTTTTGCAGCTTTAGCTAAGGCAGTAAGTTTTCCTTTGTAGCCTGTTACTTTTTCTGCAATTTTAGTTGCTTTTCCTACACGATCTTTTAGATAATATAATTTAGCTCTTCTAACTTTACCTCTTTTGATATTAGTAACAGAATCAATGTTTGGAGAATAGTAAGGGAATACACGCTCTACACCACAACCATAAGAAATTTTTCTAACAGTGAATGAAGAATTCAATCCTCTGTTTTTTATAGCTATACAAACACCTTCATAATTTTGAAAACGTTCACCTATTTTCACTTTTACAACAACTTTATCACCTGGGGCAAATTCGTCGTAGTTAGCTTTGTTTTGGGTTAACTTATCAATTTGCTCTTGTTCGAAAACAGATAACATATTACTCATAAAAATACTCCATCAGTCTTTTTTTATTTCTTTATACTTACTCCAGAGGTCTGAACGAGTAATTTTAGTTATTTCTTCAGACTTGGCTACTTTCCACTTAGCAATTTCTTGGTGATTTCCAGACAATAAAATAGAAGGAACTTTATTTCCATTCCAATCATAAGGTTTGGTATAATGTGGATGCTCTAATAAACCATTGCTAAAACTTTCGTGCTCTACGCAATCATAAGAATTTAACATATTAGGAAGGAAACGTAAAGTAGAATCTGCAATTACTATAGAAGATAATTCCCCTCCTGATAATATATAGTCTCCTATACTAACTTCTGTTGGTTTATAAACATCTAAAAGACGTTGATCAATACCTTCAAAATGTCCACAAATAAATGTCAAACCGTCTAAATAAGAAAATTCTTTTGATAATTCATTATTTAATACTTTTCCTTTGGGATTAGCATAAACTAGATTTCTGCTTGCTCCTATTTCAAAAGCATGTTCTATTGCTTCTGAAAGTACATCTGGTCTTAATAACATTCCTTTAGAACCACCATAAATATAGTCATCGACTTGTTTATGTTTCCCTAAGCCGAAATCTCTAATATTTATAATTTTAATATCCCAAATATTATTATTATACCCACGTCCTGAAACTGCATATTGTAAAATACCAGGAAACATTTCTGGATATAATGTAATAAAAGTAAGTAAAAAAGGCTTTTTATTATTAATAGACATTACATGTAAATAGGTTCATCAAATACAATATAACCTTCTTTTAAGTTTACTTCAGGAAAAAAAGTTTCTATAAATCTTAACATCTCTGTAATATCATTATTGATAAACTGGATTTCTAATATATCACCAGCACCAAAATTATGGACTGCTACAACTTTACCTAATAACTTTTTTTCTTTAGAGACAACCTTGATATCAATTAAATCTATATGATAAAATTCATCTTTTGTTGGTTTATCCCAAAGCTCAGCATTAGTATAAATATCTTTTGAGACTAATTTTTCTGCTTGTTCTCTTGTATCAACACCATCAAATTTTGCTATTAACACATTACTTTGAAGATAACATGAAACAATTTTGATAGCTTTACCATCATCAAAAGTTAAAGCATAATTTTTAATAACTAAAGGGTTTGAACTGAAAACTTTTAATTTAAGCTCCCCTTTCAAACCCTTAACAGACACAACTTTTGCTATTAAAGTTTTACTTTTCATACATCATAAAAAAGTGAATTATTAAGTTTATTCTAAGCTTCAACTTGTGCTTCAGCTTCTTTTGCTGCAGCTGCTGCATCTAATTTTGCTTGAGCTTTTGCTTTAGGTTGAGCTTGCTTTTGTTGAGCAGAAAAATCTACTTTTTTTGCTAAACCCATTTCAGCTAAAAACTTTTGAACTCTTTTAGTTGGTTGAGCACCTACAGATAACCAGTATTTTACTCTATCTTCTTTGATAACTACTCTTTCTTGATGACCAGTTGGTAGCATAGGATTATAAGAACCTAATCTTTCATTATAGTTACCATCACGAGGTGCAGTTGCATTAGCAACAACTATACGATAAAAAGGACTTTTTTTTGCCCCACCTCTAGCCAAACGAATTTTCATAGCCATATTAAATATATTCTCCAAGATTGTGCATTAAAATATTTTTTATACATTGTGAGCATAAAACACCCACAGATACAATGTACACTCTACTATTAAATATACTATATTACAAAAAAAATCAACAAAATTAATAAAGAACTGTATAAAATCTACTTTTCGATACTCTTATTAAAAATTGTATACTAAAAAAGTAGATGTTATATGTTTTATGATATACTTATCATAATAGTACAATGAATTACTTTTTATAATTTATTGCTTCGATTTTTATTAATATGCCTTACTTGGGTGGAGGTAGTACTATGAGTAACCCTGAAAGTCTAGAAAACAAAACTAATACTTGTTGAAATGATACAAATCCTGAATTAACAACTTACCCTGCTGTAACTGTTGCTAATACTTTAATACAAATTAGTATTGCTGATAACAATACTTTAACTCAAATAAGTATTTTGAAACTACTTTATTTTATTAATGCATATTATCTTGTTATGTATAATAAACCTTTAATAATGAAAAATTTCAAGCTTGGAAATTTGGCCCTGTTTTACCTGATTTATATAGAACGCATTTAGCTAAATTTAATTACTTACATATAAATGAACTATTAGGAGATGAAAGTACTATTCCTGAAAAGGATAATACAGCTATAGCCGCAATTAGAGATGTTTATACAAATTTAAGAATATATAAACCATTTCAATTAGTAGATAAAACACATCTGAGTAATGGTGCATGGCATAATACTTATTACACAGCACCTTATACGGAAATTCATGATAGTGAAATAATCAGACAGTTTAGTACTAGGAGTGATTTATATGAATAATAAAGATGATGATTTTAAGAAAAATGAAGACTTTTTCAAGCAATTTGATCATATGGCTAGCAATTCAAAAAATTCTTATCGTAATAATAACCTTATCCAAGAAATACAAAAAGAAAATGAGGAGCTAAATAAAACAATTCAAGAATTAAAAGAGAAAGAACTAGATTTTAAGTTTAAATCTCGTATTATTCATCTTCTTATTTTTTGCTTTGGATTCATAGTAATATTTAGTGCATTATATATAATGTGCCTGCTTAAGGTATTACAATACTACAAAGAAGCTATTTATCTTATAGGTACGTTTACATTATCAGTAACTTTAGCTTTGATATTTATCTGTGGCACTGTTTTTAAAAGTATATTTATTACTAATGAAAGTAAAGAAAATAAAGATATTTCAATAAATAAAATATTAGAAACTAACCCTATTTTAAAAGAACTTTCAGACAAACTTTCTACCCTTATAGAACTTATGAATAAAAAGAAATAAGAGTATTCAATAATCAATCCTTACTTATTGAACACTTTTATTTGATACTGTAAAAATCATATAGCAAAATCATTTATACATTTGGAATGTTATTTTTTCTCAAAAAATAACAAGACACAGTAATTATTGCACAAGATATTGCAAAAATTTGCCAAATGTTGAAATTAAGTAATCCTGGTAAATATATGATTCCACCTATATAACTTCCAAAAAAACAACCAAATGCTCCATATAAACTCATAATACCAAATGTAGTTGCTATCATAGATTTATTAATATTTGTTGCATCGTAGTCTAAACGTATAAATATAATAATTTCAGCAAAGCTAAAAAATATTACGGCTAAAAACAATATTATATAACTATAACTACTGTAATCCATTAATAAAAAACATATAGATAATAAGAAAAATCCAAGCATTAAAGATTTTTTAGCAGAGCCTTTACATGACCATTTCGAAACTATAGATTGAAAAAAAATAACAATAATTGCATTACAAATAAAAATACTGCTTGTCATAGCGTGATTGAATACACTATTTACAAAAATAGGAATAGTTGAGTCAATTTGCACATAAAAACTCATTACTAGAAAACTAAATACATTTATATATATCATAGATTTATTAGTTAAAAGTTTTTTAAAATCAGATAAAGAAATATTATTTGTTATTTTATCTTCAATTGTATTTTTGATTTTTACATTGAATATAGTCAAAATTGCAAAAATAAGAGCCACAGATAAAAATAAAATACTTGGTGCAATTGAAAATACACTCATTCCAATTAAAGGACCTACTGAGGCTCCTATATTCGAAAATACTATTCGTGTAGAAAGAATATTTACTTTATCCTCCTCTGTACTTATTTTAACTAAAAATGATTTAGCAGCAGGTATATAAATACTACTACCTAAACCAATTAAACAACAAGAAATAAGAAGAGGGTAAAAACTTGTGGTATAACCAATAAAAATATAACCTGGTATTCTTAATACTAAACCTAATATCATTGTGCCTTTAGCACTTAAGTAATCAGAGATCAAACCACCAAAAAAAGAACCAGCCTTTTGACACCAAAAAGAGGCACCAATAATAATACCAACTTGTTTCAAACTTACTGTATCTATATTGCTCAAATATATGGCTAAAAATGGTATAACCATATATATTCCAATACTACTTAAAAGATTGGTGATTAATATTATTTTTATATTGTTATTATATTTTATGAAGTTTTTTAACATCAATTACTGCCTAATAATTTTATTAATAATGTTTTTTAAAAATAATTTTGTAAGAATATTTTTTGCATTTTTAAGTTTGTAAATATAATGTTAGGTATTTTTTGTTTTATCTTATATTTTTTTAAATTAACGTTTATTTTAGTGTAATAAATATGTATATATTATAAGAGTATTTAAAAGTAAAAGGTGATATTAATAATAAGTAATTATGATAATACTTTTCCTATAAGACCTTTTTTATTGTATCCTGTTATTTCTACTTCTATGATCTTATTTGGTTCTATTATGTTTGAAACTATATCTACCATACAATAATCTTCTGTATAACCAGTATTTTTAGCTTCTACTAAAACTAAACATTTCTTACCAACTTTGCTTTTGAATAAATTTTCTTTTAATGTGTAAGAAATATTTATAAGATGATTAGCTCTTTTTCTTCTTAAATCCATAGATAAAGGTTTCATATTAGCTGCTGCAGTTCCTAAACGTTCTGAGTATGGAAACACATGTAACATTGGAATATTTAGATCTACAAGTGCATTTAAAGTCTCTATATGCTGCAATTCTGTTTCTTTAGGAAAGCCACATATTATATCTGCACCTAAAACAACATTAGGATTAGCTTCTCTTATTTTTTCTATCCAAGCTGTTGCGGAAGCTTTAGAATGTCTTCTACCCATATTCCTAAGAACATTATCACTCATTGCTTGTAAACTCAAATGCAAATGTGGCATAAATCTTGGATTGTTTTTTAATAAATGTAGTATGTTTTCATCTTCTACAGCTGGATCTAAAGATGATAACCTTAAGCGTTCTAAAGAAGGAATTTTATCTAAAATATTAATACACAATTCACCTATTTTAGATGGTTCATTTAAAAGAGCGCTTCTTTGCCAAGATGAAATATCAACACCCGTTAAAACTACTTCTTTATGACCAAAATCAACTACTTTTTGTATTTGCTCTATAATATTTTTTTCAGAAACAGATTTACTTTTACCTCTTGCTTTATATATGATACAAAAACTACATCTATGATCACACCCTTGCTGAATTTGTATAAATGCACGAGTTCTATTTTCGAAACCTTCAATTATAGGTAAAATGTAATCTTTATTGGTTTCATCATTTATATCATTAACAACTACTTTTTCCGGAATTATAAAAGACTCTATATTAAATTTATCTTTATTACCTACAATTTTATCTACTTCTTCCATATTCTCATAGGCAAGTTTGTCTATTTCTGCTCCACAACCTGTAACTATTATTTTGGAATTAGGGTTTTGTCTTTTTAATTTACGAACAGCTTTCATTGATTGTTTTCTTGCTTCATCTGTAACTGTGCAAGTATTTACAACAATAACATTATCTAAATCTACTTCTTTTATTTTATCTTTTATTAATTCAGACTCAAAAATGTTAAGCCTACATCCAAATGCAATAACTTGAGTGTTCTTTTTCTGTATTTCCGACATTTTTCTTTTATCTAACGTAATTTTTTTGCAATTTTCATTATTGAGTTCATATCTAACTTCTTACCTTTTACATTTGGTTGCATGTTAGCCATCATATCTTGCATTGAATTTAAATTTTTACCTTTGAATTGCTTCATCATTTTAGCTGAAGTTTCATATTTTTTAAGAAGGATATTGATATCTTGTAGAGTTGTACCTGAACCTTGTGCTATTCTTTTTTTTCTTGAGAAATTAAGTATAGATGGTCTTTTCTTTTCATTTTTAGTCATAGAATTAATAATAGATATGCTAGTTTTTATATCTTTATCTAAATCTATACCAGATAATTTATCTTTTATAGCTCCCATACCAGGTATCATACCTAACATACTAGATACACTACCTAATTTTTTCATTTGCAGCATTTGTTTTTTAAAATCTTCAAGAGTAAATAAACCCTTTTCCATTCTTTTTTGTAGTTTTAGGATTTCTTCTTCTTCAACTTCTTCAAATTTTTCAACTAATGAAAGAATGTCCCCTTTTTCTAAAATTCTATCTACAATTCTATTAGCTGAAAAAATTTCAAAATTAACAATTTTTTCCCCAACACCTAAGAATTTTATAGGTTTTCCTGTAATGTATTTACAAGAAATTATGGCACCACCTCTACTATCTGCATCTGTTTTAGATGCTATTATACCTGTTAAAGCTATCTTTTCACTAAAATGCTTGGCAACAGAAAATGACATTTGTCCAGAAGAGCTATCCATAACAAGTAATACTTCTTTAGGAGTTAACTTGTTATATATATATTTCATTTCATCCATTAATTCTTCATCAATGGACAATCTTCCTGCTGTATCTAATATAACAACATCATATGAATTAGTTTGAGCATAAGATTTTACAGAAGTAATAATTTCCGATAAATTTTTGTTAGTATATTCAAAAAAATCTAATGAATTTTGCTTAGCAATTGTTTGTAATTGAGCATATGCTGCAGGTCTATTTAGATCTAAAGAAACTAATAAAACTTTTCTATTTAATTTAGATTTTAAATAATAAGCTAATTTACCAGAAGTTGTTGTTTTACCACTTCCTTGTAAACCTACTAACATATAAAATGCAGTTTCATTTTTGTAATATAATTTTAAATCTTCTTCTGAAACATCTAGTAATTCCACAAGCACATCATATAAAGCTTTAGAAACTACTGCTTTAGGTGAAATACTTTTGTATATTTCTTGACCAAGTAATTTTTCTCTTAATTGTGCTATTAAATCTTTTACTATAGGTAAAGAAATATCTGCTTCTAATAATACTAAGCGAATTTCTCGCAAAATTTCATCTAAATCTTTTTCAGTTATAGAAGGTTTTTTTCCAATTTTAGATAAAACGCTTTTAAATCTTGATGTTAAGCTATCAAACATATTAATCTCTATTATAAATAATTTTTAAAAGGTTAAGTAATATATAACATTGAATATATTCTTATTATGAGTTTTTATGTTTACAATAAATAAATTATACATATTTATTTCAATTTTTTACTTTATGCTCATTAAACTCGATGAATTATACCATAATATACTATAAATCCATAAAATGGAGAATAAAACATGATTTTTACTTTTAATCATTTATTTTATTTGTTTAATCATTTTCAATTTTATATAATGTAATGTAAATAATTGCAATGTAATCTAGATCATAAATATGTTTAAATTTTTCAAAAAGAAACAAAAACTCGATGTAGAATTACTTTCTAAGATAGAAGAAGAGCTAGTTTTATCTGATGTTGGTTTAGAAATATCTTCATATATTGTTAATAAATTAAGAAAAACATCTCTTGATAAAGAAATTGTAGAAGAACAATTGATCACTGAAGTAAAAAAAATAATTTCAGACTATATTTCTAATTATTTTATTTCTAAAGAACTTTTAGAAAAAATAAAAGAACATAAAAAAAACAATAGTTCTCCATACGTTATAGTTGTAAGTGGTGTGAATGGAAGTGGTAAAACAACAACAATTGCAAAACTAAGTAATTTATTAAAAGAAAATAATTTTAAAATTCTGCTTGCTCCATGTGACACTTTTAGAGCTGCTGCACAGGAACAATTGCACCATTGGTCTAAAATTATAAAAGTAGATTTTTTCGAAAGCACAACAAAACAACCTTCGGCTTTAGCTTATCAAGCTTTAGAGTATGCACAAAATAATAACTATGAAGTACTAATAATTGATACTGCTGGAAGATTAGATAACAATGCTAATTTAATGAACGAGCTTAGTAAAATTGAAACTACTCTTAAAAAAATTTCTCATACCACTCCACATGAAAATATTTTAATTTTAGATGGAACTTTAGGACAAACGTCTTATTCTCAAGCTATTAATTTTGCTAAATATATAAATATTACAGGGTTAATAATTACCAAACTGGATTCTCAATATAAGGGGGGAGTTTTAATAAGCATAGTTAAAACTTTGAAAGTTCCTATTTATTTTATTGGTACAGGCGAAAAAGAAAAAGATTTATCTAATTTTTATTTTGATGAGTACTTAGATAAATTAATAAATATAGATTCATGATATTTATTATAAATCATCATAAATTTTATAAAAGCCCTGATGCTATCAGGGCTTTTATATTTATAATAAGCAGTTGCACAACCTTTACATTTTTTTATTTCTTAAAAAAATTATTTAAATTGAGCTTTGGATGTTTGTAATGTTTGCCATAATAAATATGTAGAAAATATTTTAAATAAAAATATAGTTATAGCAACAACACTTCCATATGCCATAACTTTTGCATCAAATGAAGGAAAAGGCAGTAAAATATTTACCACAATATTTTCTAAGCCTATTTGTTCACCTTCTTTCTGTAAAAAAGGAAGTGTATTAGCTATTCGTAAAAACAAAATAGCTAACAAAAAAATCATAGCTTCTTGTTGTGATTTTATATAAAACCAAATACTAAGCAAAATAAAACAAGACCCAATTGCAATTGTAAGAGCAAGGCTTTGAGAATAAATAACAGCTGTTCCAAGAGCTATGTTAACAAAATACATAACGCAAACTCTAACTAAACTTTGGTTATGATTTGAAGTTATTTTACTTAAGAAAAATAATAGCCTACTACCTAAATTATGCATTTTTTCTTCAGGAACATTTAATTCTCTTTCTTTTAATCCTTTTTCTAAAGATGCAAGACCATATGAAGATATAAAATCAAAATTTGCTTCTGCTGATCCTTTCATTATAGAAAAAGTTTTACGTAATGATGCTAATAAATCTGCTTCTTTCTGAATAATACATTTGTCATCAACATTAATATAACACTTAGGTAAATTATCAAGTTGTAAGTCTTGAATATCATTTAAATATTTTCCTGGAAGATTGACCATATCATATCTAAGTTCTTCCGTTTCCTCTGTAGCTTCATGTTTAACAAAAATATTTTGTATAACCCAAGCATTTGCAATACTATAGTAAAAATTAATAATTGGCTGATTATCTCGTTTAAGTAAAGTAATATTTACAATACATGCTGTTGTCATCAATGTATTATTTAAAAGCAAACATTCTGTTTCAACTTGTGATAAAGATGTTTTATTAATAGTGCTATAGTGTAAACACAACCATTTATAAGATTTTATCCATGAAATTTCTAAAGTTTCTATTCTACATACATCTAATACAAATTTTTCTACTTTTAAATTATGTACATATACTTGTGTAGAAACATTAGAATTTTTTATTGTTATACCAAGTTTTGCAGCAGAGTGTATATCTGTGAAATTAATTTGATCAACACTAGAATTTTCTACATTTATAGAAGGAAATCCTTGAGATTCATTTCCGTTAAACTCTAATAATTTTATATTGTATTTATCTACATGACTTAATACAAGTTCTTTTATAGAAAGAGCAGATTTAGTATGATCTTTATATATCAATATACCTGTATCACGTCCCTCATCTATTTGTTTAGCTGCAATTTTTTTTAATGTATTAAGAATTTCTACCACATTATCTTCTGTCATAAACTTGACATTTACGCAAAACCAAGCTGTGTTTAAAGAATGTGGAAATTGTAATTCTGAAGGTAAATCACTTTTTAATAATAAAGTTTCGTCGTCTTTGAATATATGACGGCCTGTTTCGTTGCTATAGTAAAAATGAATATTGTTCATGTCGGTATCGATAACGTTGTATTAATAAAATCTCTATATAAAAACTATAACAAGTATTCACTGCCATGTAAACACCTAAAAATCAGGTTTTCTAGTCTTTTTTATATACTTAATAAATATAGTAAAGAAATGATAATATTTTATATATTAATAATATTATAAAATATTTAAGTGAGGCTACAGTTTTTTGTCCTTTTTAATGAGTAATAAACTTATTATATAAATAATAAAAACTCATAAAATAAATTGCTAAAAGTAATATTAATACAATTATGTGGATTACTTTATATTTTAAATCAGAAGTAGCATAAGCAAATAATGAAGAATTAAAGATAGAAAGATATACCATATAAAAGCCAATACTTATCATTATTGTGGCTAATAGCAACTGTATTATTCCTATAAAAAGAGAAGTGTTATAAAATAAACCTATGCTAAATACAAAGACCAATAATAACCAAAATACAAAAATAAAAAACTTATGCTTAGTTAGTTCAGAGAAAATTTTGATTAGATAAGTAAGCAAGAAAAAAAAGATTAAAACGCTTATAACTGAAATTATATAATGCAATGCTATATCATTAATAAAACATAATAGTGGTGCCTTCGGAGGGAATCGAACCCTCACTCCCAGATGGGAAATGGATTTTGAGTCCATCGCGTCTACCAATTCCACCACAAAGGCAACTGGCAATATTATATCAATAATAATATATACTGTAAATATAAATTACTGAATTTCAATACAATTTTTACTATTGAAATTCACAAAAGGACTAAAATCAGTAGAATATCTGTCTATGTATCCTCTAATTCTTATATTTTTATTCTTATAATCATCTATTTTAATATTATTCTCAGAAATAGATTTATGAGATATTCTAATGGATAAACTATCATTGCCCTTATTACCTCCTAAATATAACCAATACCCTTTAGGGGTTACAGACATTCCGTACACATGAGCATCAATGATTTTATATTTTCCAATATTTTGTGTTGCATCTTTTGGAGTTATTATTTTGTAGGCATCATCACTCCATATATTAATGTTAGATGCAATAGCTTTGTTTTCTTCATTTATATATTCTTCAATATTGGGTATTTTACTTGTTTTACCAATAATATATACAAAAGCATAACCATGTTGAATCATAGTTAGATTTATATTTTGATTTTTCAAATATACAATGCCTAATATACGATTATATTTATCCATTTTATTATCTTTGACATATTTTATATCCACATATTTATTATAAATTAATTCATTTAAAAATTTCTTAGCTTCAAGACCATATGGCCAAATAGGAGTTGTAAAAACTTCAGGTGCTTGTATACCAAGTAGCCTAACTTTATAAACTTTATCATTTTTAGTTACAGTTATAGTGTCTCCATCTGCTACTGAGACAACTTTGGTGTTACTTATTGTTTCTACATCAAAAGCATATAGTTGATTTATAAATATATAAATCATTACCAAAAAGATCTTTAAACATTTGCTTTTCATAATTCATGCCTTCATTTTTGAATTAATTAAACCAGTATATGTAATAATATTATTGTAAATCATTATAAAAAAATAATGGTATAATCTTAACAGACAAAACTAGTATGTTTAAAAATGGAGTTTGATATGTCTAATAAGTTTGTAACCTTAAATGATATAAAACCAGAAAATAAAAAAGTTCTGGTAAGAGTAGACTTAAATGTTCCTGTAAAAGATGGAAAAATAACTAATTTAGAGAGAATCGTAAGATCTTCACCAACAATAAAAGAATTATCAGATAAAAAAGCCAAAGTAATTGTTCTTTCACATTTAGGAAGACCTAAAGGTGATGGTTTCGAACAAGAATTTACTTTAAAACCTGTAGCAGAAGCTTTATCTAAAACCCTAGGTAAAGCTGTTTCTTTTGTTGATGACTGTATTGGAGAAAAAGTTGAGAATGCCATAGCAAAAATGGCTCCTGGTGACATTTTAATGCTAGAAAATGTAAGGTTTTATAAAGCTGAAACTAAAAATGACGCAGAATTCACAAGTAAATTAGCTAAATTAGGTGATTTATTTGTATCTGATGCTTTTTCTGCTTCTCATAGAGCACATAGCTCTACAGAAGGTTTAGCTCATAAATTACCTTCTGCAGCAGGTAGATTAATGGAAGCTGAATTATCTGCATTAGAAAAAGCTTTAGAAAATCCTGAAAAACCTGTATTAGCAATAGTTGGTGGTGCAAAAGTATCTACTAAACTTGATGTGCTTAATAATTTAGTAAAAAAAGTAGATACCATAATAATAGGTGGTGGTATGGCTAACACTTTCTTATTTGCAATGGGTGTTAATGTTGGTGATTCCTTATGTGAAAAAAACATGGTAAAAGAATGTGAACAAATCATTCAAGCTGCTAAAGAAAATAACTGTCAACTTGCTTTACCTGTAGATGGTTGTGTTGCTAAAGAATTAAAAGAAAACCAGGAAACCCAAATTGTAGATAATAACAAACTACCAGATGGTTTCAAATTTATGGATGCAGGTACAAAATCTATAGAGAATTTCAAAAATATTGTTCGTACTTGTAAAACTGTAGTTTGGAATGGTCCTTTAGGTGCTTTTGAAATTTCACCTTTTGAAAAGGCTACTTTTGAATTAGCAAATAAAGTTGGGCAATTAACTAAAAAAGGACAATTAGTTTCAATTGCAGGTGGTGGTGACACGGTATCTGCCTTACAATTGTCTAATAATTATGATAATTTTACATACATTTCTACAGCAGGTGGTGCCTTTTTAGAATGGATGGAAGGAAAACAATTACCTGGTGTTGTTTGTTTATTAAAAAATAAATAAATATAATTTTTAAACATTTTCTCAAAGGAAAAGATACCTATCTTTTCCTTTGTTTATATATAATTATAATAGTGAATATAAATTTGACCTTAAACAATAATTTTTTAACTAAGCTATTTGAAAAAGCTTCAAAACTTGCAAATCACAAGCATGCTGTTACTATTTTAGCTATAATTAGTGTAGCTGAAAGTTCTTTTTTTCCTATACCAATTCCTCCTGATTTCTTTTTAATAGCCATGTCTATTGCCAATCCTAACAAGGCTATAAAATATGCTTTTGTATGTATAATTTGTACTTTATTAGGTAGTATTTTAGGTTATTCACTAGGATTTTTAGCATACGATTTATTTGTAAAAAAAATGCTTATATATTTTAACTACATGGATTTATTTCTAAAATACCAAAATTATTATCAAGAGTATAATATTCTTGCTCTTTTGATTGGGGGGTTTGCTCCAATTCCATACAAAATCATAACTTTAGCTACAGGCGTTTTACAAACTAATATTTTTCTGTTTTTAGCTATTACTTTGATATCAAAAGGTATTAAATTTACATTACTTGCTTTGGTTAGTAGGTATTTGAAAAATCTAAATAAACCAATAATAATAAAGTTAATAAAATACTCTTTCTGGATATTTATAATAATTTTAATATCTGTTATCATAGGATTTGTTATATACTATATCTGATATATATAAAGGTTACAAAATGAAAATATCTACTCTTATTCTTTTTATATTTTCTATAGTTATTCTATTACCTATTTTAGGACTTATAAAATTATTATATAACACCGAATTATTGCAAAGGTTGGTGGATAGCGGATTTATTACTAACCCTCATGCTGCTATGAAATACATACTATTCACAATTTTTGCACTTAGTGTTCTAGAATGTATATTAGTTCTTATTTTATCTATTAAAACATTATTAGGAGCTTTTAAGACAAATGAAAAAGATAATAAAGACTGATAATATTTTAATTAATCTACCTTTGATAATTGCTTTAATAATTGTACTTATATCACTTTTTATAGAGTATTTTTTCGATGCTTACCCTTGTGAATTATGTTCTTATGCTCGAATATTATGGTTGGTTTTTTGTATATTTTATATACTGTTTAAAAATAAAATAATCATATTTTTGACTTTATTATTTAATTTAGGCATATCTATGTACCATTCTGCAAAACAATATCAATTAATTGATACTGGAATATGTCCAATTTCATTCGACAAACCTTTTTTAGATTGTAATTTAATGGGCTTTACAATATTGGGACTACCTCTATCTGTATACAATATATTTTCAGTAATTTTTGTAATATTAATTTATTCGAAAGTAAATCATTTATCAAAAAATAAAACCCCGCAATAATATGGAAACTTTTTTAAAAATTAGATCATTGAAATTAGCAAATAACTATGGTCTTTTATATACATTGTTACTTGAGCCTTCTTTGATTGCTTGTATAATATTGGAACAACAAATTTCATCTTATTATTTGATAATATATATGTTTATACCTTTTCTTTTCATGTTTACAAAAAATAAACATATAAATAGTTATGGGTATCACATACAAAGAGCAATTTTTATTACTTTGTGTATGATTCTTGAACGTAGGAAAATAATGTTATTTTTTTATACTTTGATTATATTACTTGTTTACATAATGACTAGTGATTTAGCAAATTATAAACCTACTTACTCTATAGTTGTTTTTAGTTTAATGTATTTATTAAAATTAGTTGTATATTATATGTGTTTTAAAGCTTCAAAGGATATGAAAGATAATAAAGAATTTGAAACATATCAACCTTTTAATAAAACTATTTAATGTAATTTCTACTGAAAAGTTTTTAATATTTTAAAAAGCATTCTTATATCTTTGGATTTTATACAAGAGCGCTTCATTAAACTAATGACATCTTTCTTCAAGTTATTAGATTGAGCTTCATTCACAAAGAATTGTTTTTGACTTAACTGATTACATAAATAATTAGATATATTATCTATTTCTTCCATATTTGCTAACTTACTTTTATTTTTAATGAAATTTTGAGATCTTTCATGATCTATTCTATCAAATGAATTTTCTATCAAAGACTTAATATAATGTAATACAATTGCAACAGCATGAGATAAATTTAAAGAGGAAAAAGATTTATTAGTATCAATATGTACTAAACAATCACAATAAGATAACTCTAAATTACTAAGTCCATTTGCTTCATTTCCAAAAACTAAATTTATATTTTTCACTTTACTTGTGATCTGGCTTTTACAAGTAATACTATCAAAATATTTTTGTAAAAATAGTTGGTTTATATTATTTAAAGAATAACTAGATATTTCCATATCTCTTTTTCTAACTGAAAAACCAAATGTATAAGTAGAATCTTCAAGTGCTTTGCTTAATGAATTAACTTCTTTTATATTCAAAGTATCAAAAGCTCCTACAGATGCCTTGCAAGCATCGTCTTGCCATGTAGAAGATTTGGGCGATACTATATATAAAGTTGATATTTGAAAATTCAAACTTGCTCTAGCAACCATCCCTATGTTTTCTGGCAAACTAGGAGAAACTAATATCACATTTATATTATTCATTTTCTATCTAGCTAAATTATTTTTTATTATCTTAGCAATTTTTTCCTTATCTATATCATAATAATAAGGTTGATCATCTTGTGCTATCAAATTTAAAGTATATGGTTCAACACCAAGTATACTTTGATAAACCCAGTAGTTACTTAAAACTTCTTTAACATATTCTCTAGTTTCTCTAAAAGGAATACTTTCAATAAAAAAAGAAGGATCATTTTGCATTCGAAATTCTTCTTTTCTCCATTTATCTACATTAGCAAAACCTGCATTATAACCTGCTATAACATATATTAAATTTCCTCCAGATTGAGAGTTATTAATTAACATAGATATATATTTTTGTCCTAAATCAACATTTACTTTAGGAATATAATATTCATCTGTTTTATAATCTAAGGAATATTTTTCTATTATATGTTCTGCAGTAGAAGGCAAGACCTGCATAAGCCCAACGGCTCCTGCTGAACTTTTTGCACGTGGATAAAATCGTGATTCTTTTTTCATTATTGCTAAAACTAAACTTGGATCAACTTCATAACCTTTTTCTAAATCAACTAAATGAATTGGGTATGCCAAATCAACAAGCCCATAATATTTTCCATTCAAACCTGCAAGTTTTATAGCTAAAGCAGGCATATGAGCATTTTTTGCCATATATAATAAAGCTTCTACAATACGCTTTTCCTTATCTGATCCTTTAAAACTACCTATAACTTTCACCGATGCCAAAGCTATTAATTCTTGTTCTGCCCATTCTACAAAACCAAATTGCAATAAAGATAAGGCTCTACGACCCTCAGGATATTTCACCAATAAGTTTAATACTAAACTATCAATTTCTGCATTTGATGATTTATAATTATGCTTAACTCCTAATTCTTCTAAAGCTAATAAACCATAAAAATCATAAATATATTTAGAAGCTATTTTTAAGTTTCTATAGTAATTATTTATATCTCCCAAAGAAAGAGAAGCTTTAGCTTCCCAATATAAGCCTTTAGAAGAAATCGAAGGATCAAAATTATTATTTCCTAAAAACTTAAAATAAGAAATAGCAGCCTCATAATCCCCTAATCTATAATATACCATTCCTAATGTGAAAGATGCTTCTGGTATTTCTTTTTTAAAATCTTTAACAGCAATCTTTCCCCATTTTAAAGCTAAAGAATCTTTACCTGATAAAAAGAAAGTTTTTGATAAAACGTTTGCATAGTATGCATACGTATACTTATTAAGATTTTTTTTAAACGTGCTACTCAACATAAGTTTTTCTGCAGCTGTGTTATAGCCCCTTTTTATGTATCTTAATATTTGCTTTGTATATTTATTTTCTGCAACCAGTAAAGTATTTGAAGTAATTGAAGATAAATCTATTATAGGACTTAAATTAGAATAATAGTCATGCCTTAAATAAACAGGTAAAAATTTGTCATAAAAACTAGTTGCAGTTATACTTCCTATTTCTTTTATTTTTTGTGGATACCTTCTAGATACATCGTTTATGACAAACCTTGCAACTGCAGTATCACTATATTTTATTAACCATTGTTTTAATTCATTATAAGATGTGCGATATTTATCGGATGAATACATCATGTATAATATATATGGAACTAAAACTTTATTATGTAATTTATTTGTTAATGTGTTAATTTGCCTTACATTTCCTGTTTTAGAATACAAATACATGTTGTAGTATGTATCCATGTCGTATTGATCTAATATTCTTGGAATTTCTAATGTAGCTTTATCATAAAATGAACGATCTAAATAATTTACAGCAAGCAGATTTTGACAAAAAAAACTTGAATATATTATTGCAAAATATATAAATAATCTAATAATAAACATATATCAATAACCAACAGTATCAATAAGTTTTAATTTAATTTTTAAAATATCATCCCAAAATATTTTTTTCTGTGTATAACTCCTCAATAAGTATGCTGGGTGATAAACTGTTGTTAAATTAATATCAGAAGGTAATGATAAACCATTTTTAGGTTTTATATTATCTGATATTTGCCATGTGCCTCTAAGTTTACCTATAGTTTCTTCTGTGTTCAAAATAACAGAGGCAGAACTTCTACCAATTGCAACAATAAATTTGGGTTTAATTAAGCAAATCAATTTATGTAAAAAAGGGTAACAAATATTAGTTTCTTCTGTGTCAGGTACCCTATTCCCAGGAGGACGCCAAAACACTGTATTACTTATAAACATATCTTCTCTTTTTATGCCTATACTTTTAAAAACTTGCATCAATAGTTTTCCACTTCTACCAACAAAAGGCTCACCCATTTCATCTTCTTCAGCTCCTGGAGCCTCTCCTATCAACATTAATTTAGCTTGCTCATTACCACAACCTAAAACTGTATTCAATGCAGTATTTTTAAGCTTACAATCTTTAAAATCATATAAATATGAACGTAAATCTTTTATAGATGATATATTAGATAAATCTACTTTTATTTTTTCTAATAATGCATTAGCATCATTTAATCTAGATTTTATATTTATATGATTTTTTAGTATAGGTTTAGATTCTATATTTATTTTTTCTTTTTTAATAGCGATAATATTTGTTTCTTTCTGTAAATCTTTTGAAAAGTCGACTTGCGACTTAGAAAATAAAAATTCTATACCGATATCTTTATACAATGAAAACATAGAAATTAATTTATTGTTCATATCTTTCATCCTTAAGCGTTTGACCTTTTTGAAACAATCAAATAACTTTAATTAACAAATTATATAAAGTATTTAAATAAAATAATAGTGCCTACAAATTATAATGAAAATTATATTATTTTTCTATCTTTTATATTATTTTGTACAACAAAGTGATATAATCTGCTTATCTTTACTTAGAAATGCTATAATAACTTAATGATTTATTAGTAAATAAGCTTGTATACTTAGATAAATTTAAAGTTTAAGAGGTTGGTTTTTGAATTTAATATATTTCCTAATTTTTAATATCTTTATAATATTTACAAATTCTCTCACTTTATATGCAGATACTAATGATAATTTGAGTAACTTGGTTAATGCTCGGAAATCTTTGTATTTTCATAAATATGTAGAAGCTGATAACTATTATCAATTAGCTTTAAAAAATATTTCTGATGTTACAATTTTAGAAGAATACTTAATATTCAGTGTTTCTCATAAAAATTTATCACAATCTTATAATATAGCTCAAAAAATATTATCTTTAAATCCTAAACATAATTTAGCAGCTTTGGTTATATCAATTTATGAAGCCAAAAATAATAATATCGATAAAGCAATAAGTAATTTAGAAAAATATACTCCTAGCGAAAATTCTATTAATCAACTATTTTTGATTACTTTGAAAGGTATAGACTACTACAGTAAAGATGAAATTTCTCATTTTAAAAATCTTGCTAGTAATATAAAACTTTATGCACCAGATTTATATTATACTCAACTTGCTTATTTGAATGTTTTATCTAACAAAAATGATAAAGCAAAAGAAAGCTTCAAATATTTATTATCTAATTTTCCTAATGTGCAAAATACTTTAGCTTATATTAGAATCATATATAAAGATAATGAAGCTGAAAGCATTAGGTATTTTCAAGACTTATTAAGTGACAATTATATAACAGATGCCAGAGCAAAATTATATATTCAAAGAGATGATAAAAATATTCCAAAAAATATTTTATCTTCAATATTAGTAAAAATTGCATCTTTCGCTACTGACGAAATTAACAATATTACGCAAGTATCAGAAAGGTTTTTACTTATAAGATTAGCATATTTTTTAAATGAAAATAACTCTTTTGCTACGTACTCTATATCAAAATTTTATGAAACCATTGGTGATTATGAAAGTGCATTATACTTTTATCGTTTAATAAGAAGAAATAGTTATTATAAAAGAATCACGCTAAATACTGTACTTGATTATTTAGAAGAATTAAAATTATACGACAAAGCACTTACAATTGCAGAAGAAGCTATTTTTGATGATAAAAATAATCCCCTTCCTTTTATAAGAATAGGCCAAATATATAATAAAACTGGAAATTACCCCCAAGCTATACTTGCATATAGTAATGCAATTTCTATTTCTATAAAAAATAATTATAAAAATAGTCTATGGTTAGCGAAATACTTAAGAGGTATTGTTTATGATAAAAATGACGACTGGAATAAAGCCGAAAAAGATTTGTTAGATGCTTATAATATAAACCCCAATGATCCGTTACTTCTTAACTATATAGCTTATTCTTGGGTAGTTAAAGATCATAATATTAATTTAGCTCTAAAAATGTTAGAGAAAGCTGTAAAATTATCATCTGCCAAAAAACCTAGTATTTTAGATAGTTATTCCGTAGCTTTACTTAGAAATAAACAAGCCGAAAAAGCTTTATATTATTCTCGTTTAGCAACACAAATGGATAATTATAATCCTGAATTTCTGGAACACTTAGCTGATGCAATGTGGCAAAATGGTTATATCCAACAAGCATTTTTATATTGGAATAAATCATCAACTTTATATACGCAACAGTCTGATATAAGAAGAGTCACCCAAAAACTTGCTAAAGATTTTCCTGATTATTTAAATAAAAATATCATAGAAAAACAATATAAAGAATTAGATAATTTTGTTACTTTTTCTAAAAAAGAACAATAAAAAATATAGTACAAAACAAAATAAATAATATGGATAAAATTATTGTAAAATCACATGCAAAAATTAATTTATTTTTACATGTGTTAGATAACTACAGTTACGATGGTTATTATTCTTTAGAAACAATAATCGCTTTTTTAGACTTCTACGACATAATAGAACTCAAAGTAAGTAAAGATAATATCAATCATACATGTTTTTCAAAAAACAGCATATTGCTTGATGAAGCTGGTATCAATTTACCAAGTTCTGAACAAAACTTAGTAACAAAAGTTTTGCAATACTTTTCAACTACATACAATACCCCTTATTTCTCAGCAGAAATAACGAAACATATTCCTTTAGGAAGTGGATTAGGAGGTGGTTCATCCAATGCTGCTAGTGCAATTTTAGCTATAAATGATTTATGCCAATTAAAGTTATCAACTGAAAAGTTAATTGAAATTGCTTCCTTATTCGGTTCTGATGTCCCTTGCTTTATAAAAGAAAAATCTTGTTTTGTTTTTGGTAGAGGAGAAAAAATTATCACATTAGATAAGCAACTTCCTACATCTATACCTGCTATTATAATTTATCCTTATATACATATACATACTTGTAATATATTTCAAAACTTGAAGTTAAATCAATTTACTCCACATTTGGATATCAATTGGAAAGAAATAAATTATTCAATAGATGATTTGATGAAAATTTTAATAATTTTTACAAAAAATGATTTAGTAAAAACTGCTAAAAATATATATCCTATTTTAAATTCTGTAGAAAATTTACTTGAACAAACACAACCTTTGCTATCACGAATGACAGGTAGTGGCTCTAGTTTTTTTGCTTTATATAAAAATAAATTAGATCAAGATAAAGCATACAATTACTTATTGCAAAGAGCTAAACATAAATTTTTTATAAAAAAAGTAATGGTAAGTATTTAAAACATTTACTATTAAAAATTATTCCAAAAATATTTGCTAAAAATTATTAAAACACCTATTATTTCTAATCTACCAATCAACATTACAAATGATAAAAGCCATTTTGAACTGTCAGGTAGTAAGGCAAAATTACCTGCTGTAGATGCCCCTATAAGATCTCCTAAACCAGGGCCTACATTAGTAAGACAACTTGCTGCAGCAGAAAACGCTGTAATAAAATCTAGCCCCATTGCAGATAATATTATCGATACAGTGAATAATATAACAATAAATAAATATAAAAAAACAAAAACCTGTAATATTTCATTCTTAGATAAAGCTCTACCATTATAAGAAGGGATATTAACAATGTTTTTAAATAATACATTTTTGAAAAACATACTTAAGATTTTTTTAGCAATCTGAAAACGATAAATCTTAATGCCACATGCGGTAGACCCAGCACATCCTCCTATAAACATTAATGTAAATAAAAACATAGTAGGAAAATTTCCAAATATTTCATAGTCTACAGATATGAATCCCGTACCTGTCATCAAGCTAATAACCATAAAAGTTGAGTATCGCATACTTTCATAAAATTCTATATTATTATGAAAATGTAACCACAATACCATAATAAGACATGAAACTAAAATAGCGAAAAGATATCCCCTAACCTGTTCATCTATTAATAAATATTTTTTACGTAAAAATATAAAATAATACAACAAAGTATAAGGTATTCCACCAACTAACATTGCAACAGATAAAATAACTTCCATATTAGGATTATTATAAGCCATTATTGAACCATCTTGTGTCGAAAATCCTGCGGTTGATACAGAAGTTAAAGCATGAACAATAGAATCTAATAAATCTAATTTAGCTATAAATATTAAAGCTAAGATTATAGCTAAAGTAAAAAAAACATATATAACAAACATCCCTTTTGCTATACGCTTTGCTTTATCAAAAGCATTATCAAATGTTTCAAAGGATTCGGCTTTGAAAATATTCATTCCTCCTCCTTGCATAAGAGGTATTAATATAACTCCTACTATTATTATTCCAATACCTCCTATCCATTGCCATATGGCACGCCATATATGAAAACCATATGTAAGTTCTCCTAATTTTGGAATAACACTGGCTCCTGTTGTAGTAACTGCAGACATTAGTTCAAAAAATGAATCTGTATAGCTTAATTTAAGATAGCTAAAATGAAAAGGTAAAGCTGCAATTGAAACAATAACAACCCAATTAATAAAAGTAAGTAATAATCCTTCTTTTATGCCTAAGCTTGTATATTGTTCTTGTCGATTAGATAGTATAAGAATGCTACCTACAAACAATGTGAGTATAGAAAATATAAAAAATAGAACAGCGGTACTTGTATATCCAGATAATGCATCAACAATACAAGGTATCAACATTAAAACCCCTGTAAAGGTAACAAAATACCCTAACAAAAATAAAATCAACCTTAAATTAATCATCTTACCCTATATAATTATTGATTTATCTAGAATTAATAAACAATTTTAAATAAAAATTAATAAAACTAATTTTATAATAGTATATCAGAAAATTATTATTATCATGGAGAGTTATTATGTCAAATGTAGATGCAACCTATTTGAATTTAGACAGCTATGCAAGATTAAGTAAAATACAAGCACCTAAAAATGAAAAAGTTATAGTTTTAGAAGACTTTATTAGTAAACTTATGCTACCTGAAAGAAAAAATTTACCAGAAACTACAAATAATAATAATAACAATCTTGGCAAAATGCTTTAATTTAACTCCTTGTTAACTTATATACTTACTGTTTTGAATAGTATCAGAAGTTGAATAGCATTTGAACTTCTGATATGAAGCTACTCTTTAATATTTAACTACATAAGGTTGAATATTTTTCTATTTTAAATTTATTTCAATATATTCATTTTTTAAAAGAATAAAATTATACTTAATAATAAGCAAAAATTTTGTATGTTTTATAATCACATAAGTGATTATTTTAATACTAAAGATGAAATAATAAATATTATGATGGCTGGGGCAGGAGGGATCGAACCTCCGAATCATCGGATCAAAACCGATTGCCTTACCGCTTGGCTATGCCCCAACAAGAAGATATATTTTATCTGTAAAATATACCTAGTTAGTATACTGAAACTATATGAAAACATCAAGAAATTTGTTAAAAAAATATAAAAAAATTAAATATTATATTTTCCAAGAGATCATCATCTTATAAGACACTGCTACTATCTCAGTTTTTTGGCTTTTCTAATGTATTTTTTGAATTTAATTTTTCATCTTTAACATTACTCATGTTTTTTATGCCATTTTTTAGGATAGTTATATATTAATAAAGATTTATACTACTCAATATATCAAATTTAAATTATCTACATATCTGATTTTGTATTGAAAAAACAAGCCTAAACTGTAAAAGTTTATAAAAATATTACATTTTATATATAGCACCACAGAAATCGCAAACTATTTCTATTGTACCATTGTTTTCTGCTCTTATTTCTTTTTGCTCTTGTTCAGGTATTACAGAAAGTACTGTAGTCATTTTATCTTGTGAGCATTTACATTTATATTGTAAATTTGTAGAGGAATATATAACCGGAACAAATTCATGATATAAAGAATGTATGATTTTATCATAATCTTCATAATATGCTTCTTGTTCTGTAAGAGTATTACTATGAGAAATTAATGTTGCAAAATCATCATTAATTTTTTCTAACTCTTCTTCTTTAGCATATATATTAGGTATTATTTGTAAAAATAAAATAGAAGTTTCCCAGGTTTCAGAATTACTTAAAATACGAATTTTGTTTTGTATTTGTTGTGACGCATCAAACCATTGCATAGCATTTTCCTCTATAGACGAATAAGACATTGGTAAAATATCTCTATAAATTTTTTTCAAATTATAGTCTGCAAATAATGTACAATTTGATTTTTCACCAAAAATTTCAGCAAAAGGTAAGTCTTCTTCTTGACTATATTTAGATAATTTGTCTTTATCTAAAGACAAATATACTCTTATATCCCCTTTTTGATTAGCATCACAAACTAAAGTTTTTATAAGGCCATCTTCTGTTTCAATTTGATACTTAAAATCACTTTCTATTTTAAAATCATTTGCTAATACAATTGTAAGTGCAACACTATCTAATAACACCTTGTCTATAGATTTATGGCTATGATATCTTTTCAAAATGTCTTTTGTTACATTTGAAAGTTTTGCCATTTTCCCACGAGCAAATGCATTTTTAAAACCGAAGCTTATTAAACTATCTTTATTTTTCATATTACCTTATATTCTTTTAATTTTTAATTTTATAACCAAAATACCACATTCTTTCTACTATTATAAACAACAGTACTAATATTACAAATAATACTATAGCTTCTGTCCAAATGTTATAATTAGAATACCCAATAATTCCATAACGAAATCCATCTATCATGTAAAAAAATGGATTTTTATGTATTATTGTTTGAAAATATTCTGGAAATAAATCTGTGGAATAAAATGTTCCAGATAACATAGTCAAAGGGGTTATTATAAGTGTTGTAAAATTAGATATTTGTTCAAATTTTGAGCACATTATACCAGCCATAATTCCTAATACTGACATAATTGCAGCAGATACACATAAAAAATAAAATGTTATAAAAACATTATGCATTTGAAAGCTAGTAAATAATGAACAAAAAAACCATGTAACAATAGCAACTAAAATAGAGCGTGTGACACCTCCTAAAGTGTAACCAGATATTGCAGATATACTTGTTAAAGGAGTTGTTAAAATTTCTTGTAAAATACCTTGCATTTTAGCTATAATCAAAGAACTTGAAGTATTTGAAAAAGCTACATTAATAATACTCATCATAATAAGTCCTGGTAAAAGAAAATCAACATAATGCATAGAATTACCAGAGTTAACATTATATTTACTACCTATTAAAGAAAATACTATTACAAATAATAAGGTATTAATAAAAGGTGACAAAATAGTTTGTCCCCATACTTTTAAAAATCTACTCACTTCTCTTTTATACAAAGCTACAAAACTTAAAAACACAACTTCTTCCTTAACTTTTATTTTTGATATATTAGATTATCTATACGTTATGCAATATATAATTTATAATGCAGTTACAAATATTTTAAATATATATTACCATAAATAATATTATGAATGAGCAGATAAATAAATTATGTTTTAATTTAAGTATTAAATATTTGTCTAGATATAATGTAAGTAGTTTTAAATTACAACAATACTTACAAAGAAAGCTATTTAAAATTTACTACAATGAACTAAAAGAAAATTCAGAATTCAAAGAGGAAATTTTAGCTTCTATAAATACTACAGTTGCAAAAATGATTACATATAAATATATTAATGATGATATGTATGCTCAATCTAAAACTAAAGAATTAATAGCTCAAGGAAAATCTAAAAGCACTATAAACTATAAATTGATGCAACATGGTATTGAAAAAAATACAATAAATACAACTTTAGAGCTACTACATAACGATGATATAAATTTATATACGGCTTTGAAATATATGAAAAAAAAGCGTTTAGGTTGCTTCAGTAATAAATTTCTTAATATTGATATTTTAGAAAATGAAGAACAAAGTATTATAGGTAAAAATAGCATAGAGAAAACTGATGCTAAACTATTAAATAAGCAAATTGCTAGCATGTACAGAAATGGTTTCACATACGATATAATAAAAAAGGCATTATCTTTATCTATAGAAGATGCAGAAAAAATAATTAATGAAACTAGCGTATATTAGGTATTATGATTAAATGAGTGATATTAGCAAACTATTAATTAACAATCTTGACATTGCACTGATTGCCTTCAATTCAGATGGAGAACTAATATTTTACAATAAAAAAGCTCAAACTATATGGGAATTAGAAGATGATATCTTTACTTATAAACCAAACATCATAGAATTTTATGAGATTTTGCGAGAAACAGGAAAGTATCCAGAAAAAGATGATTTCAGGCAGTATGTTCAAGATGTTTATAATAAATTATCTCAAAAAATTTCACAAAAAAATCAATATAAAATACTTTTAAATGATTCTACTACTTTAACAGAAATACATAAATATTCAGATCTGGGAGTGTTGATAACCTGGGAAGATAGTACAGAAGAATGGAATAATACTTATGCTCTCAATAGTTTCAAAAATATTTATAATCGTATAATAACTAACAACCCCAATCCAGTACTTATTATAAGTAGTACTGGTATTATAGAGAACTATAATGGCAAGTTTATGGAGGAATTTTCTATCAATGCAAATGAATTAGATAGTTCAATCCACATTAGAGAATTAGTACATAAAATTGATATATTAAAAAACGATCCAAATCATATAAGTAACATAATAGGATATTGTGTTTCAAACAGATCATTTATATATAATGCAACTCTTGAAAATGATAATTTAAGAATAACAGGTATTTCATTACCAAACGGTACTATGTTTGTTATTTTTGAAACATATTTTAAAAATAATAATGCATTTGATATCTCATCTTTACCTGAACCTTTAGTAAATAACATAAATCATTTACAAAACGAATTACTTATAGATTTAGGTTCTGTTATAATAAACCCCATTACAAGCATTATAGGCTTTGCTGATATGTTGCAAAATGAGTATGTGGGCTCTTTGAATATACGCCAAAAAGATTATATTTCTAATATTTTAAATACAGCAGAAAATGTAAATAGCGAACTATATAATAAAATTTCTCTTATTAATTTAGAAAAATTAGAGAATATTGAAAATGAAGAATTAGACATTATTTTCTGTATTTCTGATATTCTGCACTCTATAAAACCCAAAATCCAACAAAAAAATATTAAATTAAATTTAGAATATAAAGATATAGAAAAAAATATTAATAGTAATAAAAATTTATTATGTAAAGCTATAATCCTCTTATTTAATTACATGTTAGAACAAAATAATTACAATTCTGAAATATTCTTAAACTTATCCCAAGATAATTATGGAACCCATATTTTGATAAAAGATACTTCAAAAAATCCATTATTAAGTAAGGAAGATATGCTTAAAAGATATGATTTAAAGCTTTCTTTGGCAATTTTAGATAGATTAAAAATTACAATACAACATAGCTATAAAAATAAATCTTATAGAGAATTACTATTTTCTATAGTTTAAAAGTAAAAATAATATAGGTAGAATATATTTTCTACCTATATTAGATAAAATAATTTTTTATTTTGTTGTTGAATGCTCAAAATGAAAAGCTTTATTTGGAAATACATATTCCCAAGATTTATGCAAAGCTAAAACTGCTTCTGCAAAACCAACAGATATCAATTTTAGTTTATGCTCATATTCTGATACATCACCAACTGCAAAAATTCCATTTACAGATGTTTCAAAAGTACTTGGTTTTACTACAATTGATGTTTTTAGTTTATCCAATTCTAACCCCCAGTTAACAAGATTTCCTAAATCTCTCGATAAACCAAAAAAAGGTAATAAAATATCACATTCTATTTGTTTTTTATCCCCTTTTAAGGTTTTAACCTCTACTGATTTCAATATCTCATTCTCAATACCTAATGACGATAATTGGTATGGTATAACAAGCTCAACTTTACCATCTACAACTAATTTACGCATTTCTTGCACTGTTGTTTCTGCAGCTCTGAAGTTATCTCTTCTATGTATAACATATATTTTTTTTGCTAAATTTGCTAAGCCAACAGTCCAATCTACAGCAGTATCACCACCCCCTGCAATAACTAAAACTTTATCACGAAAATCTTCCGGATTTTGAACAAAATAAAATACTGATTTATTTTCTAATTCTTCAATGCCAGAAAGAGGTGGTCTATTTGGTCCAAATGCTCCTGCTCCTGCTGCTATTATTATAGCTTTACAGTTTACTAATTCATTATTTCCAATCCCAACTTCAAAAGTACCATCCTCTAATTTAGACATAGTTTTTACAAATGTGTTCATGATATACTTTTCATGTCCTACATTAGCTGCTTGCACTTTTAAATTTTCTATAAGATCTTTTGCTAGAATTTCTGGGAAACCTGGTATATCATATATTTTCTTGTACGGATAAAGAGCATTAAGCTGCCCCCCTATCTCATTTAAAGCATCAACTACTAAGGTTGTCATACCTAAAAATCTAGCCTGATATGCTGCAAAAATACCAACAGGGCCTGATCCAATAATCAAGACATCTACATTGTATTTACTCATAATTGTTTTTTCCAAAAGATTATTAATTTGCTAAAATGATCTATATGCTAATTTATTTTTATTTACACATAAATAATGATTATTATAATATCATATCTAAAGAACTACCTTTTATAAAAAAAGCAAATCATGAAAAAATCTACTGTACAAATTAAATATTTTTCAATTAAAACTTTAAAAGAGTTAGATCAATTGGCCTATAAAATTGCACAAATTATTAATAAAAATGACACAATATGTTTTGATGCCGATTTAGGTATGGGAAAAACTACTTTTTGTAAATTCCTTGTGAAACATTTGGGTGTTACAGAAACAGTAATTAGCCCAACTTTTTCTATTATTCAAACTTATAATTGTAAATTACAAAATCTCTCAACAAGCATTCATCATATTGATTTATATAGAGTATCAGCTGACGAATTATTCGAACTTGGTATTGAAGAAATTCTTAATAATGGAATATCATTAATTGAATGGTCTAATAAGCTTGAAAGTTACATGCCTTGTAATTGTATTCATTTTCATATAACAGAGGGTATCAATCAAAAGAGAGATATCACAATCAAATATGATAAGATACTTAATCCAAACTGGACACTTTTAGAATGAAACATGTGTACAACATACCATTTGGATATTCTTTTATAAACGAAGTTGCTAAGAATATTTTAAATAAATATACATCATCTCCTGAACAATTAGCTTCTTTGATTATCATCGTGCCTAACGAAAGAAGTATTTCCAATTTACAAAATAGCTTTCTTAAGTATGCTGATAAATCTGCACTTATTTTACCTAAGATAATTTCTATAAGTGATATAGATTATTTTTTTGATCAACTAGATATTAATAAATTATCTGAACAACACAAATATGAACTTTCTAAACGAGTGATTTCTACAAATACAAGGCTTTACATGCTTAGTAGAATAGTAAAAGAAAAGTTTTCTGATTTACAGATATATCAAACTTTTGTTTTAGCAAAAGAATTAGCACAAATAATAGATAAATCTTATTGTGAAAATGTCGACTTAAACTTAATAAATGATTTACAAGTTGAATATATATTAAGTGAACACTGGAAAGAAAACATCACTTTTTTACCAATTATATATAATTTATGGCAAGAAATTTTAACTAATATCAATGCAATAGATACAGTTCAACGAAAAAACTTAATATATAATATTCAAGCTGATCAAATTTTTACTTCTAAACATAATATCATAGCTTTAAATATTATTTCTACATCTCCATATATTTTAAATTTATTAAAAAATATTCATCATTATATAAATGGACAATTATATTTTTATGGAATTGATAATACTATTTATAAAGAAACTAATATACAAGAGCTTCATCCTCAATATGAAATAATACATACAATATCTCATCTAGATATAAAAGAGCATGATATTCTAGATTTACAAGAAAAAACCTCTAAAGAGCATATAATTCATAGAATTTTTGATGATAAAATTGCAACTCATTTAAAGCAAAAAGAGGTTATAAGTTTTTTTGATCATATTTCTATTATGCAATCAACAAATGAAAGTGAAGAAGCTAAAGCTATAGCTTTATTGGTAAAAGAAAATCTAACTAATCAAAAAAAAAATATTGGTATCATAAGTAATGATGTAAACACAATTTTTAGAATCAAAACAGAACTACTACGCTTTAATATAGGAGTAACTAATTACTTAGGTGAGCCATTACTAAGTTTTCCAGCTTGTAGATTTATGATACTTCTAATAACTGTGGTTGCTAATAATTTCGAACCTAATATGTTTTTGAGTTTATTAAAACATTCATTTTTCAATATGGGCTATAATAAAGAAGATCTTGATGAATATATTAATTTTTTAGACTTATATATACTACGAGAACCTATTATTGATATTTCTAATAATAATCTTGAAAACATAATAAACACATATGAAAATAAAAAAAACAATATTATCTTCAATAAATATATATTGTCTTCTAAAAAAGATAAGAATTTTGTTTCAAAATTTGAAAATTTCTTAAACGAATTACACAATTACTTTGATAAAATAATTAGCTTTAAAAATAATAAAAATTCTTTTTATCAAATCGTATTAGAACACATAAAAATCTCAGAAAATTTAACTTTGAAAAATGAAAATGGTTCACAACTATGGGAAAATCAAGAAGGTAAAGAATTATCTTTATTCTTTTCTAAACTTATGGAAGAAGCAGATATTATAGAAGATTGTAATGTTGAAGAATATTTATATATATTAAACTTAATGATGAATAATATTAATGTCTTAAATTCTGATTATAGTTATCAATCTGTGTCTTTATATAACTCTTTACAAAGCAATTTAATACACCATGACATGATAATAATAGCAAATCTAAATGAAGGTATTATGCCTTTTGAAAAAAAGAGCAATCCATGGTTAAATAAATATATTTGTAAGCAAATTAACTTATCAACATCTAATCAACAAGTTGGAATACAATCTAACTATTTTTGTCAGCAACTAGGGAGCCCCGAAATAATTTTATCTAGGCCTGAAAAAATCAATAATAAAGTTAATTCTCCATCAAGATTTTTACTTTTATTAAATACTCTTGCTAATTGCTATAAGATTTCTAGCTCTTCTTTATTTAAGAAAAAATATATTTTAAATTTAGCAAAACATCTAGATAGCAATATTAAAGATATACAAGCAATAAAAATTGATAGCCCTGCTATTACTCCACCCAAAAACAGATTACCTACTTCTTTATATGCTACTCATTTAGAAACCTTAAATAAAAACCCTTATGAATTTTTTATAACTAAAATATTAAAATTAACGCCTTTAGAAAAAATTTCTCAAAATTTAACTCATACTTTGTACGGAACTTTAGTGCATAATACATTAGAAAAATTCTTTATTAACGTAAATACCATACAACATTATGAGCTAGAAAAACAAATACCAATAATTCAAAAATTAGCAGATGAAGAATTTAAAATTCTGAATAATAATATAGTTTTTTATAATACTAATTATCAGAAATTATCAAAATCTCTTACTTATTTACTGAAATATCAACAAAATGATATAAAACATATCAAATCTTCATATTTAGAAATTAAAGGATCAAATATTTTAAAATTAAATAATGATGTACATTTAGAAATTGCTAGTAAAACAGACCGAATAGATTTATTAAATACACATGATCTTATAATAACAGATTATAAAACCTCAAAACCAAATACTAAAAAATATGCTATGCAACTTGATATAAATCATTACTTAATTAATAACAATGGTTTCAAAGAATTACCTTTTGATATATATAAAAGTACAAATATACAGACTAGATATATTTATCTACCTAAAAATAGCATAGAAACAACAACAAAAGACTTAACAAACCTTGACATTGAAACTTATGCAGATAATATACTGACTCCTTTATTATATGGTTATTATGTTGAAAATAAAGCCTTTGAATTTATAGATACTTATAAAAGAGATATAAAAGAAGAATACTTTCATTTTTCTCGATATTCAGAATGGAGTACTAAGATAGATTTTGCTGAACTACAAAAGGATGAGGAAAAAGATGAACAATAATCCCAATATTCCTCAAAAAAAAGCTAGTAATCCATTTACTTCTGTTTGGGTTTCTGCATCAGCAGGTACTGGTAAAACTAAAATTCTAATAGATAGAATCATAAAGCTACTTTTATATAACACTAAACTTTCTGAAATTATTTGTATAACATATACAGATAATGCAGCAAAAGAAATGAAAGATAGGTTATTAAAAACTTTTTCTAAATTTGCTATTTTAAATGATGTAGATTTAAAGCAAGAACTTTATAATTTATTAGAAAAAGAACCATCAGAAGAACAAATAGATATTGCGAAAAAAATATTTATATATGCTATTAATAATCCTCAAAATATAAAAATACAAACTATTCATTCCTTTTGCCAAACTATACTTTCTCGTTTTCCTAATGAAAGCAATGTACCTATTAATTTCGAAAATATAGAAGGTGAAATTTCTGATAAATTAAAAAAAATAGCAATAGAACATAGCCTGAAAAAATATATTAAAAAAGAAATTTTAACAAAAAATAAATCACAAAATTATTTAACTTTTCAAGAATATACTCAAGATACTTTATACGAAAAAATATTTGAAATGTTAAATAACACTCTCCCATTAATTGATATCATAAATCTTCATAATATCAATAAAGGAATATCCGATTATAAAAACCATCTTTGCAAAATATTAAATATAAATTCAATAGATACATCGGCTAACCTTGCTTCTTTCTTCTTTAAAAATATTTTTGATTTGAAATTATTTTCTAATGTCCTTGTTTTTCTTAACTCTAATAATTTAAATTTCAGTGGTAACCATATAAAAAAGAATAAATTAGAAGAATGTTTAACAGATATTGCCGAATATATTCATACAAATGACAATGTTCCTGAAAAATGTGTGAATTTTTTACGTGTTTTATATTTTAAATTCACAACTGAAAAGAGCGGCGTTAGACATATAAAAAAAATATTTACTAAAGATACTATTAACAAAATAGGTAATCATATAGCTGAGTTATTCACCAAAGAAGTAGAAAAATTATTTGACGCTTACAATAATATAAATAAATATCTATTCATGGAACATAACTTAATGTTCATGGAATTAGCTGCTGATGCATATAATAATTATGAAAAATTTAAATTAGAAAAAGGGTATTTAGATTATAACGATCAAATCTATAAAACTAGCATTTTTTTAAACAATTCTATAAATATTATGCCTTGGATTATGTTTAAATTAGATTCTGAAATCAATCATATATTAGTCGATGAAGCACAAGATACAAGTCCTAAGCAATGGGAAATTATTAATTTCTTTATAAAAGAATTTTTTTCTGGAGAAAGTGCATTTGATGATAAAAAAAATATATCTAAGTTAAAAAGAACCTTATTTGTAGTTGGAGATTTAAAACAATCTATATACAACTTTCAAGGAGCAAATGCTTCTGAATTTATTAATAAACGTCAAACATTTAAAGAATTAGTTTTAAATTCTAACAATGCTTGGGAAGAAGTAAATATGAAAACTTCTTTTCGTTCTGCAGCTGGTGTTATAAAAGCGATAAATTTAATTACAAATATGATGTTTAAACATAATAAACTATATCAATTTGAAGATTTAGAACACATTCCATTTAAAGACTTTTCTTCTTCTACAGAAATTTGGCCGGTAATTGAAGACTCAATCATAGAAAATACTACAGTTTCAGCAAATTATACGCGCTTTTTTAAAGCAAGTTATTGTATTGTAAAAAAAATACAAGAACTTGTAGCTACAAAAAATATCAATTATGCTGATATAGTAATACTATATACAAAAAGAAATAATAACTTCATTCTTCCTATTTTAACTAAAGATTTAAAAGATAATAATATTCCTGTATTAGGTGTAGATAAATTACTTTTAAGAAGCAACATAGCTATTTTAGATTTAATAGCTTTAGGACAATTTATTTTACAACATTCAGATAATATGTCTTTAGCTTGTGTGTTGAAAAGCCCGCTATTCAATTTAACAGATACTGATATTCTTTCTTTAACCGAAAATAGTAATACAATTTTTGAAAATTTAAACAATATCAAAAAATATAATCATATTCATAAAACATTAACCAATTGGATAAAACTATCTAAAGAAAAAACAGTATACGAACTTTACTTTAATATTTTATACTTAGAGAAAAATTTACAAAAATTCATTTCAAGGTTAGGAAATGATTGTATAGATATTCTTAATGACTTTTTGGACTTAACATTAAATTTCAAAAGTCAGCAATTTGAGTCTTTACAAAATTTTATATTTTATATAACAGAAGAAAATCCTGATATAAAGCGAGATATTTCAACTCAAGAAAATGCTATAACTTTTAGTACTATACATGGTTACAAAGGGCTACAAAATAAAGTTGTATTTATCATAAATAACTTAGATGAAAAAATATTAACAAGTAAATTATTAATTGAAAATCAGTTAATGATATACAAAAAACTTCCAAATATAGAAAAGATAAATGAAATATCTAACCTAAATGAAAAGGAACAACTTTTACTATTGGAAGAAAAATACAGGTTACTTTATGTAGCTATAACAAGGGCAAGCCATCATTTGTATATATGTAATATTTCCAAAAAATTTGCAATTGAGAAAGCTAACCCTTGGTACCATGTATTTAGTAACATAGACGAGAAATATACTAGTATTAATAAAAAACTACCTATTACTATCAAAAACTCTAGTAAATATTTTTATATAAATCACCAAGCATCAAAAAGTGAGGAAAATAATATAAAACAACAAGATATCGATGAGCAAACGTTACCCTCTTGGTTATTCTCAAAATATGAGAATGTACAGGATATTAATAGTACCTTGTATCCAAGTAGATTAAACTTTGATAATAAAAACTATTTTTCACCTTTAGATAAATTATCTAATCCGAAAGATATAAATATCCATAAAGGTTTATTAATTCATAAAATATTAGAGCATTTAACATTAATTAGTTATAGTCCTAATAATCTGAATACATATTTATATGTATTAGAACAGTTATTAGAAACACACGCTAAAAATTATAATTTAGAAAAAAAAGATTTAGAAATAATAAAGTCTATGATCATAAAAATAATAAATAACCCACAAACACAATTCTTATTTGATAAAGAATCTCTTAACGAGGTTTCTTTATCTGGAATAATTGATTCTAAATTATTAGATGAAAATGATGAGAAACAAAAAATTAAAGTTTCTGGTAGAATAGATAAAATTATAATAAATTCGGCTAAAAAATTAATAACTATCGTGGATTATAAGTTTTCAAAATTTAAAGAAAAACCTAATTCAAATTATATAACTCAGATAAATATATACAAAACAATTATTGAACAAATATATCCAAACTATAAAATAGATAGTTATTTGCTTTATACTATCGATTGTAAATTACAAAAAATACTTTGAAAAGATTAATCAATTTTATAATTATTATCTTTTAAAATAGACCCTATTAAATATAATGATCCTGTTATAATAGCCAAATCATCATTATGAGCATTTTTACTTATGTCAGATAATATTTCTTGTATATCACTCAATACATAACTAGTAAATTTATGCTTTTTAGCTAAATCATAAATTTCCTCTTTAGAAAAACTTTCATGGTTTTGAATATTACATGGATACAAAATTAAATTTTCTTTAAGACTATCAAATGTGTTTAAAAATTCAATCAAATCTTTATTTTTTAACATACCCAAACCCATATATATTTTAGACTTATTTTTAATGGTTTTAGATATAAAATCTTTAAGAACTAAAAAAGCAATATCATTATGTGCTCCATCTAAATATAATGGACATACTAAACTACTACCATATAAGTTATCAATCTTTTGTAATCTACCAGGCCATTTTGCCTTAAATAAAGCTTTATTAACTTTCTTTTTATCAAGCTTAATAAGTTTACTTGCCGAATATATAGCTAAAGATGCATTAAAAAGTTGGTGTTCACCTAATAAAGATATTTTATTAAGATCATAGCAAAAGTCATCAAACCTACAATGATTTTTACCTTCATCTATATTGACAATATAATCTTTCCCTCCATGGAAAAAACTTACTTTATGTAAATTAGACATATTTTTAAAAACATTTAAAACATTTTCTTTTTGATAACCAGATATAACTATACTTTTATCATTTATGATACTAGCCTTTTCAAAAGCTATATCATTTAGACTATTGCCTAAAAATCTTTGATGATCAAGTCCAATTGTAGTTAAAACTACAAGTTTATTATTATTTATAATATTTGTTGCATCTAACCTACCTCCTAAACCTGTTTCAATAATTGTGAAATCAGCCTTAAATTGTGAAGATGCAAGAAAAAAAATTGCTGTTGCTGCTTCAAACATAGAAAGCTTCGCAAACTCTGGAATTTTAGATAATTGTTGTTGTAAATCATTGAGTAAATTATTTGATATAATTTTACCAAATATTCTAAATCTCTCATTATAGCTAATCATATGTGGTGAGGTAAAGGTATTAACGCTATAACCATGAGTTTCTAATAAAACCCTAAGTAAAGTTGTTGTCGAACCTTTACCATTTGTACCGGCTATATGAACTATATTAGGAATTTTATTTTGTAAATTACCTAATAAGCTCATAAAACTAGATAAATTATAAGGAGAAATACCAGAATTTATCATAAAAAATAATATTAAATTTCTTTTTTAATTAAAACTTCTAAAATAGAAGCTAATTTTTCTTTAAGTGCAGATCTTTCACAAACTAAATCTACCATACCATGTTCTAAAAGAAATTCTGCAGTTTGAAAGCCTTCTGGTAGTTTTTTTCTTATAGTTTGTTCTATAACTCTTGCACCTGCAAAAGCTATAGTAGCATGAGGTTCTGTAATATGAATATCTCCTAACATAGCAAAAGAGGCTGTAACCCCTCCAGTTGTAGGATGAGTAAGAAGTACAATATAAGGCAAACCGGCTTCTTTCAATTTTTCAACAGCAACTGTAGTTTTAGCCATTTGCATTAAAGACAACATTCCTTCTTGCATACGCGCCCCCCCAGAACAACTACATACAATGAAAGGTACTTTTTTAGTTATTGCATAATCTAAAGCAGCAACAAAACCTTCTCCAACCGCTGTCCCCATAGAACCTGCCATAAATTCAAAATTCATTACAGCAACTACAGATGAAACTAAACCAATTTTACCATAACCTGCTATTATTGCATCATTATGAGAAGTACTTTCTCTGTAACGTTTCAATCTAGAAGAATATTTTTCTATATCTTTAAATTTTAGTGGATCTTCTAAACCAGATGGCAAATCAATCTTACAATAATTAGGACCAAATAAAAGTTCTAATCTTTTTTCTACCGGTAAAAAGAAATGATATTCACAATGATTACATACATGTAAATTTTTTTCTAAATCTTTTTTGAATAATAACGTGCTACAAGATGGACATTTGATCCAAAGATTACTAGGTATGTCTTTTATGTTTGCTATATTGCTTGGTTTTTTTTGAATTAAATTAGTAATCCAATTCATATAACACCTCCAAATTAAGAATTTATCTATATAAGATAACAATTATATATGCTACAAAAAGCACAAGATCATAAATCTTGTGCTTTTTGATATAAAAAATAAAAATATTTTTATTTTTTACTTCCTTTGTGCATAGCTTCTGTAAGAACATCTGCAAATGAAGATGTACTTGTTACGTTTGCAGAACTTAATAATTTTTTCTGCTCTGATAACTCTAAAGCCTTAATTGATAAATTTATATTTCTATTAGAACCATATACAGATGTAACCATAGCTTCTACTTTTTCTCCAACTGAGAAAGCTTGTAGATCTTGATCTTCTCTTTCAAGAGCTACTTCTTCTTTAGAAATGAAAGCAGAAATATCTTTGTTATCTAGTTTTACAACTAAACCATCTTCTGTAATTTCAACTATTTCAGTACTTACTATAGTTCCTCTTTTCATACCTTCTAAAGCATTAAACGGATCGTCCATAAGATGTTTAACACTCAAAACAATTTTATCTTTTTCTAGATCGTACTTCAAGATTTTACAGTCTATTTTATCACCAATTGAATATTCTTTGATTTTATCTTTAGATTTTGCATCCCAAGCTAAATCAAATAATTTGATGAAACCTTCAAGATCTTTTTCAATTTTAACAACTAAACCGTGATCATTTATATCAGTAATTTCTACATTTATAACAGATCCTTCAGGGTGTTTTTCTGAATATCCAACCCAAGGGCTTTCAAGACACTGTTTAATAGATAAATTAACACGACGTTTTTTTACATCTATTTGTATAATTTTTACTCTTATAGTTTCACCCAAATTGAAGTAATTACTTGGGATAATATCTTTTTTCAACCAACTAACTTCACTTACATGAACTAATCCTTCTACACCTTTGATTATTTGACAGAAAGCACCATATTCTACGATATTTGTAACAACAACATCACACACTTGATCAACATGATAGTTGTCTTCTATTTGCTTCCAAGGATCTTGTTCTAGCTGTTTTAAACCTAAAGATAAACGTTTGCTTTCTGGATGAATTTTTATAACTTTTAACTTAATAGTTTGGTGAAGTTGTAATATTTCAGCAGGATGACTTACTCTACTCCAAGACATATCTGTTAAATGAAGTAATCCATCTACATTTCCTAAATCTATAAATGCACCGTAACCTGTAATATTTTTTACTGTACCTTCTACAATTTGTCCTTCTTCAATATTCAATTCCTGTTCTTGTACGTCAGAATTTTCTAATACCGCTTTTCTAGATACAACTATGTTATATCTTTTTTTATCCATTTTAAGAATTAGCAAAGTTTGATTAGTATTAATTAAAGAATTAACGTTTTTCATTGGACGATTGTCTAATTGAGAACCAGGTAGGAAGGCTTGTGTGTTATCTATCATAACAGCAAAACCACCTTTTACTTTTTTAACTACATACCCAGTTACAGGAACAGCATTTTTACAACACTCTTCTAATTCTTTCCAAATTTCTTCTCTTTTTGCTTTTTCACGGCTTAAACAAACAACTCCTGATAAATCTTCATATCTTTCTATGAAAACTTCTACTTCATCACCTATATTTAATGTTGGTTTGTTACCTTCTTTATCTGCAAATTCAGAAATTGGAATTTTACCTTCCGATTTTAAACCTACATCAACAATGATGTATGATTTATCAACTCCTACAACTACACCTTTTACTACATTTTCTTCAAATGGTGCAGATGAGGTAGTTTGCTTGAATAATTCTTCAAAGCTTTCGTTAGCTAGTTCATTAGTTAAGTTATTTTGTTGCATTTTTATTGTACCTTTCGATTATTTAAAGCACACAAAAATATTACATATAATTATAAGTTATATTTATTCAAATACAATTTATGATTTTATATAAAATTTTGACTACTCTTATACATTGTATATATTAAAAATAAATAAAAGTACAGTATTTTGTAATAAATAAAGTTATAATATTAACAATATTTAAACTAGTTGTTTTCATTTGAAGTATTTGAAATTTTAGAAATGTAATATAACATTTTATCTACAACTTGGATTATTGTTAAATTTGATGTATCTATACAAATAGCATCATTGGATTTTTTTAATGCACCAACTGTTCTGTTTTTGTCTTGAAAATCTCTATTAAATAAAGATTTTTTAATTTCTTCTAAAGTAATTTTTGGATTTGATTTTGATAATTCAACATATCTTCTTTTAGCTCTTACTTCTAAAGATGCACAAATATAAAATTTTAAATCTGCATATGGACAAATTACAGTTCCAATATCTCTACCATCTAAAATAACACCTTGTTTCTGATGTTTGATTATAAAATTTGTTTGATAATTTTTTAAAGCTGTTCTTACTTGTGAATTCTGAGCTAAAGTTGAAGCAAGTTGCGCTATTTCATCTGTTTTTAAAAGACTTTTGGGAAGATTTTCTACATTTAATATAGATGCTAGTTTCAAAACTGTACTATCATCCATTGTATCTTTATAATCATTTACTAAGTATGCTAAACCTCTATATAAAAGCCCCGTATCTAAATATTTTAATGATAGTTTTTGAGATATTATTTTGGAAACAGTACCTTTACCTGAAGCACTTTCACCATCAACTGCAATAATCATTTATCTACTCATAAGTAAATGTTTTATAAAAGTTCAAAATCTAATCCAATTTCTTTACAATTAGTGATAAATTCCGGATATGAAGTTGATATACAATTTATATCGTCTATAACAAAATTATAATCTTTACAAAAAGCAGACATTATCACAAAACTCATAGCTACCCTATGATCTTTTTGGCTATTTATAAAAATGTTTTTTTTATTTGAAGATTTTTTTATACCACCATGAATAGTACAACCATCTTGCTTCTTTGTAAATAGAACACCTATTTTTGAAAGATTTTCTAACATATTATCTAATCTATTACTTTCTTTATACTTTAATTCTTGTAAATTACTAAAGGTTGTAGAACCTTCAATCAAACATGATAATATGAATAATACTGGAAATTCATCTATCATGCTAGATACAAATTTTGTAGGTACATTTATACCATGAAGTTCTGATTTATAGATAATTATATCAGCAACCTTTTCACCTCCATATGAATATAAATTATCAAAGTCAATGTTAGCTCCCATTAATTTCAAAACATCAATTAGTCCTGTCCTTAATGGATTAATATTTATATCTTTGAATATTACTTTATTAAGTTTTGCTAACAATGTAAATACTATAAAAAATGCAGCAGAAGAAAAATCTTTTGGAATTCGATATTCAAAAGGCCTAATTTGATTTATTTTAGCATTACTTATTATTGTGTTACCCCTACTTTCAATAGGTAATCCTAAAAAACTCATAATATTTTCTGTGTGGTCTCTTGTTTTTACTATTTCTTTGATAGTTGTTTCCCCTTCTGTCCATAAACTTGCTAATAATATTGCAGATTTTACTTGTGCAGAAGGAATTTCTAAAGTGTAATCAATTGATTGTAAATCTTTACAACCTTCAATTGATATAGGTAAATATAGTTCTTCAAAAATATGTTTAGAGTTAGATTTTATTTTAGCTCCCATTAGTTTCAATGGAGTTGTAACTCTTTTCATTGGTCTTTTAGATAATGATTTGTCTCCATAAAAAATAAAATTTCTCACTATTCCGGAGAAAACTCCCATTAACAACCTACACGATGTTCCTGAATTACCTAAATCAATATTTAATATATCATCATTTTGCCATTCATTAAATGATAAATAACCTGGTGAAGTTATCTTGGTGACATTATTTGTAGTGTCAAATTTTACTCCTAAAACTTGAAAAGCTTTAATAGTATTTTTAATATCTTCAGACTTTAATAAGTTATATAAATAACTTTCCCCTTTAGTTAATGATGCAAAAATAACACATCTATGGGAAATTGATTTATCCGATGGTATCTTGATAGCATAGCCTATATTAAAATTATTTTTTTTCAACTCAAAATTTATTATTTTTATACTTTTCATTTGAACTTTTATAGCTTCTATGCACCTATTCACTTTACTTTATAGACTATATTATATACACTATTTTTGTTATATGTAAAAACTTAGGGGGTTTAGCTCAATTGGTAGAGCGTTACAATGGCATTGTAAAGGTCAGGGGTTCGATTCCCCTAACCTCCACCAAAGGTAGTTAATAAGTTAGCTGTATATTATGAAATTTTTGACTTATAAAAATATAATTTGTTGTATTCCTTTATGTATTATGGGGGTATTATTTACTTCTAATATTTTAGCTGATACTAATGATCCTCTTTTGAAAAAAAGCAGAGATGTAAATACTGAATACTCTTTAAATTTAGTAAAAGTAAAAATAACTTCTGAAGTATTTACTACTAAATCACTTACTTTATCGTTACTCGATGATCCTTATAATGCCATAATTCCTAAATACAAAGATGAATTATCACAACAAGGACGTTTTAGTAATAAATTAGCAATTTTATACTTAGATTATCAAATTTTAAATTTAGATGAAGATACAACAGTACTTCCTACATATGAATCATCGCCTAAGATAGATGAAAAATATTTAGAAAAAAAGTATAATTATTATACTTTAAACGGCAAAAGAAGAGTTTTAGTTGGGTATATAACTCCACCACAATTAGGAACAAACGACATTTCTAATTTTCAAACTTTTAAATTACAAAACGTACCCGTATATGTAACTCAGGCTTTTATCGGTAAAGATAGTAAAGGTAATAACCTGTATCCCCATCTGAACAATGTTTATGATAGGATTTCTATGATGCAGTATTTAAATTTTGAAGCTAAAAATCATAACACTGAATTTATAGGTATGTTGGAAATTTTAGATTTAGATACAAATGCAATAACTTATGTAGCTTTACCTGGTAATCAAAAAAAATTTTTAGAAACTTTCCAGATAAAAGTAGAAGATACAAATAATAACCAAAGATAAAAACAACATGAAATTTAAAACTATATTTTCCGTATTATTATTGAGTATATTTCTTAATTCTTGTGGAACTGTCTTTAATTACAAAAAATCCTTTACAAAAAAAACAAAAAATATAAATTATCCTATATTGATTTTAGATGCAGCAGGATTGCTTTTATTTGTTGTTCCTGGAATAGTTGCTTTAACTATCGATTACACCACAGGTAATTTGTTTTTAGATCAACAAGAAAAAGAAGACAAACAAAACACACCTCCTACAACTTTTAATGAATTTTTAGATATTGCAGAAAATAATTAATATATTATTTTTTATGTTTTGTAAGTTGTAAGATAAAACTTGTATTATAAAGTGTAACGTTTTATACTTTTGAAGTTTGGTAATATTATGAGTTATTATGTTTAGAATTTTTATATTTTTTATTTGTCTTTCTTCTATTTTTTTGTCTTCGTGCGGTACTATACTAAAACCTCAACAAAGAAACCAACCTAATAGTGGTAAAATTGATACAACTATATTAACATTAGATATACTAGGGTTATTGTTGTTGTTTCCAGGAGTAATAGCACTCTCTGTAGATACTATTAATGGAACAATTTTCTTACCATTAAATGCAAAATAATAAATAATTAAAAAAAATTTGCTTTATTGGCTATTTTTTGGTAGTATTGCAAGGTATTAAAAGATATCGATTTAGATAAAATATTATATGTTATACATTTTAATTAGTAAATCATAAATCAAAGTGTGATATTAATTCGTGTAAGCTTTAAAGGGATTAAAAAATAATGTTAGCAGTGATTAAGCTTGGTGGAAATCAACATATTGTAAAAAAGGATGATATCCTAACTGTAAATAAATTAGATGCTGAAGTTGGAGATGAAATTGTTGTAACTGATGTATTATCTTTAATTGATGGTACCGAAGTAAAAGTTGGTTCTCCTATAGTAGAAGGTTCATCTGTTAAACTAAGCGTGGTTGAACAATTACGTGATAAAAAAATAATAGTTTTTAAGAAAAAAAGAAGACAAAATTATAGAAGAAAAAACGGTCACAGACAATATATTACTAAATTAAAAGTATTAAGTGTTGTTTAAGTTTTAAGGGAGATTGTTATGGCTCATAAAAAAGCAGGTGGTAGTTCTAGAAACGGTAGAGATTCTGCAGGACGTAGATTAGGTTTCAAAAAATTTGGTAGTGAAGTTGTGATACCAGGTAACATTATTTTACGTCAGAGAGGAACTAAATTCCATCCAGGGGTTAATGTTGGAATAGGTAAAGATCATACTTTATTTTCTTTAATTGAAGGTAGAGTTTCTTTTTCTAATTCTAAAGGTAGAAGTTTAGTAAATGTATTGCCTTTATAGGTTTTATTCATTTACATAATACAGTAATCATTTAGGGAATATACCGCATTGTATATTCCCTTTATTACATAATAAGTTTGATAATACATGAAATATTTAGATTCAGCAAAAATATATATAAAATCTGGAGATGGCGGACGTGGTGCTGTATCTTTTAGAAGAGAAAAGTTCATAGAGTATGGTGGACCAGATGGTGGTAACGCAGGTAAAGGCGGAGATGTATATATTCAAGCTACTGCTAATTTAAATACTTTAATAGATTTTAGATATCAGCAACATTTTAAAGCTCAAAAAGGTGGTAATGGTTCAGGAAAAAATAAAACTGGTGCAAACGGTTTAGATTTGATAATTCCTGTACCTATTGGTACTATTATATATGATCAAGATAAAACTGAGATAATTCATAGCTTTCAAAAAGATGGTGAAAAAATCAAAATATTATCAGGTGGTATTGGTGGCCGTGGTAATGCCAACTTTAAAAGTTCAACTAATAGATCACCTAAGTTTGCTCAACCTGGTATTGAAGGTGAAGAGAAATGGATTTGGTTAGAATTAGCAATCTTAGCTGATATTGGGTTGATAGGAAAACCTAATGCAGGTAAATCTAGTTTACTTAACGCCCTAACAAATGCAAATTCCAAAACTGGAAATTATGAGTTTACAACTTTAAAACCACAGCTTGGCGTTTTATCGTATTACGATAAACAAATTGTTATAGCGGACTTGCCTGGTTTAATACAAGGTGCTAGTTTAGGAATTGGTTTAGGAGCTAGATTTTTATCCCATATTAAAAAATGTAATGTTTTTTTACATGTTATAGATGTTACAGAAGAAAATATACATGTTCCTTATGAGATAATTATGGAGGAACTAGAAATGAGCGAAATTAGTATAAAAGATAAGCAATATATTATTGTATTAAATAAAATAGACCTATTATCTAAAGATGATTTAGATAAGCAAATCAAAAAAATTATGGAAATTAATAAAAACAATTCAGAAATAATATGTATTTCATCAAAAGATAGAATTGGAATAGATGATTTATGTAAAAAAATGTATGATTGTTATACTGTTTCTTTAAACAAAGAAATAATTTCTGATGAATCATGGCATCCATTACAAAAAACTATTAATACATAATCTAATTTTTTCTATTTAAAGAGAAATTTTAATATATTAAAGATTATACTGTTATTTTTGTTATATTTAATTTAAATATAACAAAAATATATAAGTAACTACATATACTAGTTATTGTTATTTTTACGCCAAAAAGCCCACGAAAATTTCTTCTTTTTTGGCAAATCATCAATAATATCATCTTCACTTATCTGGTGATGTATAGGTGTCCCTAAAGAAGGATTGTAAGATGAAGGTATCTCTGTCACTTCGTGGTTAACCCTGTCCATATTATCAAAATATTCAGAAAAAGATGGTATATTATCCTTTTCAGTTATAAAAGGCTCTCTTTTATTATTTTTTTGATCAGATTTTATATTCGCAGAATAGGTTTTGTTATTAGCAGTACTAGATGATTTGGCATCTTCATTGTTGATCTTTTGAAACCATTTCAATTTTTGTGCTAGAGGAGAAGAATTATCTTCATCTTTTTTTTGTTCTTGATCTTCAGCAAGTAACATTTTTCTTTGTTTCATTCTTGCTTGTCTAAGTCTTTTCTTTTCTTCATAATCAGAAATAACAGGAAAATCATTGACAATTTTACGTTCTGAAGATGATCTAACACTTTTAGAAGAAGCTTCTTGAGTATCCTCTACATCTTGTTTTACTTTCTTTCCTAAATAACGAGATATTATATCATTAGTTGAAAGTTTTTCTCTTTTTTGTAAGTCTGTTTCAAGTTGTTTAGAAACTCTATCATTTTCTTTTGAATCGTTTTTAGAAGAATAACTTCTATCAACTGAGTAATTATCTCTATCATTTTTATTTGATTTATCAGCATTAGAATCTTGTGAGATAGGTTTATTATTCATTTCAGCTGTATTATCATTTTCAGCATACATACTTTTCTTTTTGTATTTATTAGTCTCATTATGAGTTCTTATATACTTATTGTTACTGCTATCCATGATTTAACATCCCTCAATATTACTCTAATGAAATAGATTACTTATATGATAAATCACTTATTGATATTTTTCATATTACTCTAACCTATAATAATATGATATTATACCATTTGTATGTTATAATATCTATAGTTTTATGATGAAATTTTCAAAATATCGGTATTTATTTGTATCAAAAATATATCAATTCTATATATTGGCAAGAAAGCTGTTTTCTTAGATATTCTAAAAATTTAAAAATAGGAATATTAGGTGGATCTTTTAATCCAGCACATAAAGGTCATTTGCATCTTAGTATTCAAGCAATAAAAAAACTAAATCTTGATCTTGTTATATGGTTAATAACTCCTCTAAATCCTAATAAATCATATATGAAACAAAATACTTTATCTTTGAAAAAAAGAATTGAAAACGCAAAATTGATCATTAATAAACATCCTAAAATCAAAGTTTCTGTTTTTGAAGAAGCTTTTTTATTTTATTACACCAATATGACATTACAATCATTACAAAAATTAAATACTTTCAATAATGAAATATACTTTTTAATAGGAGAAGATAATTTAGCAAGTTTTGAAATATTTACAAATTGGAAATATTTACTTAAAAACTATAATATTGCTGCTTTTACTAGAGATAAAAATAGCTACAAAAGTTTAAATACTAAATGGTCAATTTATAGAAAACTAAATTGTCTGAGTTATATAAATTCTTCTCCCAATAAAATAGATGAATTATCAAAAACAGCTCTTTATTATTATTTGATACCACATATAAATATATCTTCAAGTGAAATAAGAGAAAATAACAATTACAACAAAAAGAGGTAAAATGAATACATCGCAAAATAGTACATTAAAAGAATTAATTATAGAATCTATTGACAACCAAAAAGGTTTAGATATTTTGGAAATTGATTTAAAAAACAAAACAGATTTAGCAGACTTTTTAGTTATTGTAAGTGGAACATCTGCTCGTCATGTTTATACATTAGCTTCTAAAACAGTTGAGTTTTTGAAACAAAATGGTTATAAAGGAGTAACAATGGAAGGTGAAGAAAGTGGTAACTGGATAATAGTTGATGCTACAGATGTCATTTTGCATGTCTTTTTACCTGAAGTTAGGACTTATTATAAATTAGAAAAGCTATGGCTTGAGGAAATCAAAAAACCAAGTTTGATAGAACTATAAATTATAGTCAATGAAAAAAATTACTATTGTTGCAGCTTCAAAAGTCAAATCTAATTCTAGTATATTTTCTCTTGTATCTGAATATACCAAGAGATTTACCAACTTTCAGGTAAATATTCTAGATTTTGATGAGAAAAATATGAATAAAGACGCAATCAATACCAAAATATTCACATTAGCTCCTGAAAAGTCTTATAAAATTATGCTTTCTGAAGAAGGGAAGTTATATACAACATCTCAATTAAAAGACTTTGTTATTAACATTCAAAACAGTAACATTTGTTTTTTAATTGCAGGTAGCGATGGTTTTAACCAAAAATCTAAAGAAAAAGTAGATGCTATAATCTCACTAAGTAAACTTACTTTTCCACATCAAATAGCAAGATTACTTCTTATAGAACAATTATACAGAGTTCAAAGCATAATCAATAATCACCCATACCATAGAGAGTAACTTGGTTTTATAAAATAAACATATAAAAAATTATACTTAATATGTATCTAAAATGCTATTATATGGGTGAATATTTTACATAAACTTGGAGGGTAGTATGTCTAATAAAGTTATTTTAACCATATTGGATGGTTGGGGAAATGGTTTAAATCCTAAGTATGATGCTATAAAAGTAGGCTCTACTGCTTTTTGGGATAATTTAATAAAAAACAAACCTGTTTCCACATTAGTAACATTCGGAGAATTAGTAGGCCTACCAGAAGGGCAAATGGGAAACTCAGAAGTTGGACATACAAACATAGGTGCAGGTAGAGTTGTATATCAAGACTTTCCACGTGTAAATAAATCTATAAAAACTGGTGAATTTGAAGCTAATAAAATCATCCAAAATGCTATCAAAACAGCAAAAGAAAAAAATAGTACTATACATATAATGGGACTTTTTTCTTCAGGTGGAGTTCATAGTCACTTTGATCATATGATTACATCTAGTGAAATTTTTGCTAAAAATGGAATAAATGTAAATTTACATTTATTTACAGATGGGAGAGATACCCCTCCTCAAAGTGCTATTACTTATATAGATAAATTAAACGATTTGTTATCTAAATTTAGTAATATAAAAGTTTCAACAGTATCAGGTAGATATTACGCTATGGACAGAGATAATAGATGGGAAAGAGTCCAACTTTGTTACGATGCTATGGTAGAGGCTAAAGGTTCTGTATGTTCTTCTTTAGAAGAAGTATTAAAAACTTCTTATTCTAATAATGTAAACGATGAATTCATCATCCCATGTGTAATTGATAGCTATCAAGGCATGAAAGATAATGATCTAATTTTCATGACTAATTTTCGTCCTGATAGAGCAAGAGAAATTTTAAATGCTTTAGTTATGAAAGACTTTTCTTCTTTTGATAGAAATAAAGTTATTAATTTTTCTGATAAATTAGGAATGGTTAAATATTCGGACAGTTTGGCTAAAATATTAAATACTATTTTTTCACCAATTTCCATGAAAAATACATTAGGTGAATGGCTAGAAACAAAATCTAAAACCCAACTTAGAGTAGCTGAAACTGAAAAATATCCACATGTTACTTTCTTTTTTAGTGGTGGTAGAGAACAACCTTTTAAAGATGAAGATAGAATATTAATACCTTCTCCTAAAGTTGCTACATACGATTTGAAACCTGAAATGTCGGCATTTGAAATAACCAATAAACTATGTGATGCAATAAATTCTAATAAATATGATTTTATAGTTATAAATTTTGCAAACGGTGATATGGTAGGTCATACTGGCATTCTTGAGGCTGCTGCAAAAGCTACTGAAACTGTAGATAAGTGTTTGCAACAACTATCTGATGAAATAACAAAAAATAATTATAATTGGATAATAATTGCAGATCACGGTAACTGTGAAGTAATGTGGGATGAAATAAATAATGTTCCTCATACTCAACACACAACTAATCTTGTACCTATTGTTTTAGCTAATAGCCCTTCATTACATGATGCAAAACTTAATTCTGGAAAATTAGCAGATGTGGCCCCCACAATTTTAGAATTAATGAATTTAGATATTCCAAGTGAGATGGACGGTGTCTCGTTACTTAAAAAAAACTAATAGTTATTTAGTATTTCTTTTTTATATTATGTTTATATTTGGTGTAAAAGTAAATGACCTTTACTCTTACACCAACCCTCATCAAGATGATATTGTTCAAATATCACGTACTATAAGATCAAATGAATTACTTTTAGAGCAATTGAAATTTTATCAAGATACTTTGGAATTAAAAAAAATAAACAATAAAAAAAACATTCAAAACTATATAAATACAATTTCAGATAATATTGTTTCAATGTTTAAATTTTGTAGTATCCCAATACAAACTCTTTTATTTGCATATAGAAATCCAACTGAGTTAGCAGCAAATTATGCTCTTATAAGTTATTATTATTCTAACTTAAAAAACAATCTTGTAAATTCTATTGAATCTTTATCAATTGTAACAACTAATCATATCAAGCTACAAAATATTGCGGTAGAAATACAAAATTTAAATAAGCAGTTGCAAAAAGACAAAAAAATTTTGATAGGTTATTTAAACACTAAAAATAATTCTGTAGACGCTTCAAACCAAATAATAAAAACACGTAAATTATTATCTAAAACGGATACTTTAACCTTTATTATGAACCAAATAGTATCTAATAAATTATCAACAAAAGATAAAATAGAAAATACAAATTTTGAAAATATATATAAAGGTAATTTATCTTATGTTACTAACGGTATACTTTTATCTCATTTCAAAGCTACAAATCCACAAGATCCAAACTATAACGGGATCACATTACTTGCCCAACCAAATAATAGTATTGTAGCACCTGCAGATGGAGAAATTGTATTTTCAGATTCTTTTGATCATTATGATTCGTTAATTATTATAAAACATTCTCCTTCATATTTTAGCATTATAAGTGGTAAATACACTAGCTTTGTTATTACAACGCAACTAGTAAAAAAAGACGAAACTATCGCTATCAACCGCTCTAAAAACAGCACAATTTACTATGAATTAGAAAAAGATAATGCTTCAGTAAACCCAGAAAAGTGGCTTTCTAAGATAAAAGACTGATATTCAGGTCTCTTTATATATAAATTTGATATCCGAAATTTCCAGTGTATAATTATTATGTAAATTAACTTTTTTTTAACTTTTAAAATAAAAATCAATAATAATTTTGAGAGCTATTGGGAATATCATGCACAGAAGAGTGAACTATTTTTGTATGTTTTTTGCTATAGCTTCATTGGCTACAACATGTGTATTATTTGTAAAATTGCACACTTTAAAGCATAATACCAAACAAGATATTATAAATCCCCAATCTTTAGAAAAACTTTACACTGCAATAAGTAATATTCAAACATATTATCATGAAACAGTAAATACAGATGAATTAATTGATAATACAATTGAAACATTGGTTAAAAATTTAGATAAACACAGTAAAATTTTATTTCGTGATAATACTGATATAGAAGATTCAAATAATACAAAAGAAATATCTTCTTTAGAACCTTCTGCATATCCAAACCAAAATGAAAAAAATCTTAATCCAAAAAAACAGCTTTCTTTGGGTTTATTAAAAGATAGTTCTATTTTTAATATTTATTATAAAAATACCAAAAATATTTTATATATAAAATGCCCTATATTTATTCAAGGTGCAACCAATTACATTAAAAACATTTTAAGACAATATCCAAGTAATTATCCTACTATTTTAGATCTAAGAGATAATCCAGGCGGAATTGTGCAAGAAGGATTAGATTTAGTAAAATTATTTGTGTCTTCTGGACAAATTATAAATATAAAAGATAAAAATCCACAAATATATTACGATACATATGCGAAAGAAAATTATTATATTCACAGAGGACCTTTGGTAATTCTTATTAACAGAAATTCTGCTTCTACTACAGAATTAGTTGCTGGTTCTTTAAAAAAATCACAAAGAGCTTTGATTGTTGGTGAACAAAGCTATGGTAAATCTTCTATACAAACTATTTTACCATTAGGTAGCTCTAACGATCTTATGAAACTAACAACTGGGGAATTTACATTTGTTGATGGCTCTTCTATAAATAATATTGGTATTGTTCCTGATATAAAAATAGGAAATTCTAGTACTGCAAGTGCAAAATTAAAAGATAGACAACTTCATTTTGCTTATAAAATTATTGAAAAATATTATGAAAGGCAAAATATAAATCATGATTAATAAAAAATATAGACAAGGTGTTGGTGCCTTGATTTTAAACAATGAAAATAAAATTTTTGTTGCTAAAAGAATCACTCCAAAAAATTCTTGGCAAATGCCACAAGGTGGAATTGATGACTATGAGGATCCAGATATAGCGCTGTTTAGAGAGTTAAAAGAAGAAATTGGTACAGATAATGTCAAAATAATAGGAAAAACCCAAAAATTAAAATATGATCTTCCTGATGCTGATAAAAAAAATTTATTCAACGGAAAGTACAATGGGCAAGAGCAGGTATGGTATATAGTCAAATTTTTAGGTAACGATGCGGATATAGATTTGAATTACCATCATGCACCTGAATTTTTAGAATGGAAATGGGAAAATGAAGATTATATACTTTCTAATATTGTTAGTTTCAAGTATAATATGTATGCTGAAGTTATATCATACATGAAAAAAATATTGAACAATTCTAAGTTTTCCACATAGTTATTAACATACAAAATAAAATATAAATTATATTTTATATACCAAATTATAAAACAAACCCTTGTTATAAAGGCTTTATGCTTATATATATTATATTAGTGCAAATAATAATATAATATTTGATAACTTTTAAATAATCTATCAACATTGTATACATACTAATACTTATTAAACACATAATATGAAAAAAAAGCTAACAGGAAAATCTTTAATTCTTTCTTTATCATCAGAGTTTCCTTCTAAGCCAGGAATTTACAAAATGATAAATAATGAAGGAAAAATTATTTATATTGGAAAAGCAAAAAATTTAAAAAATAGAATAACCTCTTATGCAAACTGTCAAGATAATACTAAAACTATGCATATGGTTAATAATATTTCAGAAATACAATTTACAATCACAAACACAGAAGAAGAAGCTTTATTATTAGAAGCAGACAATATAAAAAAAGAACAGCCTAAATATAATATTCTTTTGAAAGATGATAAATTATTTCCTTTTATAAAAATAGATTTATCAAGTAAGTTTCCTAGAGTATATAAATATAGAGATAGACATTTAACAGCAAATAAAGAACTTTTTGGTCCTTATGCTTCAGCAAGTAATGTAGAAGAAAATATAAAAACTATTCAAGATACCTTCAAAATAAGAACTTGTAATGATACATACTTTAAAAACAGAACTTCTCCTTGTATATTATATCAAATAAAAAAATGCTCTGCTCCTTGTGTGAATAAAATCACTACTAAAGATTATAACGATAATATAGCAGAAACTATAGACTTTTTGAATGGTAATGTAAGTAAATTGAAAAACCATTTGATTAATAAAATGTCTGTTGCATCAAGTAATTTTAATTACGAACAAGCACTTATATTACGTGATAAAATCAAGGCATTAAATGTTATAACTTCAAAGCAACATGTTATATTAGACAATAACGAAAGTGCAGATTTTATAACTATTTTGAATAAAAATAACGAATATATTATCAAAATATTCTTTTTTAAATATGGTCGTAATCATGGAAGTTTAGATTTTTTTCCAGAAATCAATTTAGATGAAAATTTATATGATGTTATTGAACTCTTTTTGATACAATTTTATAATAATAAACAGCTTCCTACTAATATATATTTAGATTGTGATTTCTCTAAAGAAGAATTTTCTGACTTAAAAATTATTCAAAATTCTTTAATAAAAGATAGTAAAAAATTGAATATTTCTGTAAAAAACTACATAAAAATCATTCCAAAAAACTACATAAAAAATTCTCTTTACTTGAATATTTTAAGTAATTTACATGAAAATGCTGAACTTACTTTAGAACAACATATTAAAGAAACTGTTAAATGGCAAGATAATATAGATAACTTGCAATTATTTTTAGGTATATCACAACCTATAACTAGAATTGAAGTGTACGACAATTCCCACTTGTATGGAACTTTTTCTTTAGGAGCTATGATATGCGCTGATGTATCTGGATTTAATAAAAAAGATTACAGAATCTTTGATCTTAAAGATGATTTGATAAAAGGTAATGATGACTATGGTATATTAAAACATATTTTAACTAGACGAATAAATAACCTTAAAAATACAGAAAACAAAACTCCATCTTTAATGATCATAGACGGAGGTAAAGGTCAATTAAGCTCAACTTTAGAAATTTTGAAAAAACATTCATTAGAAGAAAAAGTCTTTGTAATGGCTGTCTCTAAAGGAGAAAATCGTAATGCTGGTGAAGAAACACTACTTTTAGGTAATGGAAAAATAATAAAACCAAATAAATTCGATCCAAATTTGCATTTCATACAACATTTAAGAAATGAAGTACATAATTTTGCCATAAAAACTGTAAGAAAGAAAAAATTAAAAACAATAACAAAATCTTCTTTAGATAGTATCCCTGGTATTGGTGCTAAAAGAAAAAGAGATTTATTAAATTATTTCATAAGTATAGATAAAATAAAAGAAGCCTCTGTCAAAGAACTAATACAAGTTTCTGGTATAAGTAAAACCATTGCCCAAACTATTCATGATTATTTTAAATAAATTATGATAATACAACAGTAGCCTAGTGTATTATATTGAAATGTAATACATTATGATATATAATTTTTAGATCATATACATACACTTTATTCTATACAATGAGATATCATGATTAAAAAAATTCCTAACATTTTAACGATGTCACGAATTATCATATTACCAGCTTTCTTATTGATCCCTTACTATCAATCTGATAAGGCCCGTTTAATATTTTTATTATTATTTACATATGCTAGCATAACTGATTTTTTAGATGGTTATTTAGCAAGAAAACACTCAATTATTACTACATTTGGACGAATTTTTGATCCAGTAGCTGATAAAGCCCTAATTTTGGTTTTATGTATAGTTTTATTGGTTTCAAAAAGATATATGGTTGATTTTATATTTATACCTATTGTTTTTATATTGCTGAGAGAACTAATAATATCTGGAATTAGAGAAAATGTAGCAAGTTTATCAATCAATATAAAAGTATCTAAATTAGCTAAATATAAAACATGTGTACAAATGCTTGCTTTAGGATTTTTAATAATGGGTAGCGGTGTTAATTTGCCTTTTCAAATAATAGACAGCATAGGTATAGTGTTATTATACCTATCTTTAATAATAACTATTATAACAAGTGTAGATTACTATATGACTATACGTAAAAAAATATCTTCTTAAATAAGAAGATATTTTTATTAATATAGTTATTTCATATAAATGTGAGCATCTTTAGTAATACGTTTAACTTTAAATGATGGATAATCAAGATTATTATTAATAATATCTATATTATATGCTTTTCCTATTCCATGAATATACTTACCTTGATTAAACTTTAATTTAACCAGTCTAAAATCACCAAGCTGTTTTGTAAATTCTATATTTTTATCTACCTTTTGAGCCATCAAATTTAAAATTTGATCAAACTCTTTTATATCTCTATTCAAAATCTCTGCGTCACATTGAAAGGTAACTCTTTTTCTAGCTATCATGATTTTTGCTGCTAGTTCATCTTCAATAAACATTATCTCTAAATTTTTATTTACTTCAAGATTTTTATAATGATCTGCAATTTGGCTTATATAAATATAATGATTATTAGCGTAATTTATATAAGGCGCATAACTTATAGTTGGTATATTGTTTACACCTACAGTAGCTAAAGACACTGTTTTTAAACTATTCATCAAAGCAATAATTTTTTCTTTAATTATAAGATCTTTGTCTTCATTTAGTTGCAGGTTTGATTTACTTTCTTGAGCCATTTCTATGAATACTTTTGCAACATTATTGGAAGTTATTTTTTCTTTGGTTAATATTTCTATTTCTTCTGTATCATCTACTACTACTATTATCCTATCTTCTAGTATTTCTTTTAAAATAACTTTTTCTACATTGTATTTATTTTTATAATATTTAACATATGATATTAAAACATCGGCATGATCATCATTCATATGTCGAATGGCATTTTTAAAGCTCATTTCATTACTCCTTTATATCTATTTACAATCTCAGACTATTTTAATCTGATTTATGTTAATTATCAAACATTAAATATACTATTGCTATCATTTTAAATTAGATTAGAATATCTTGTATTGTAATTTTTTATCAAGAGTGAAATATGTTAGCTATAATGTTCCCTATTATAAATCCTGAAATTATTCATATTGGGCCCCTAGTAATAAGATGGTACGCAATGGCATACATTATGGGCTGTGTAGTTGGTTTAATTTACATTAAATTATTAATCAAAAATATAAACTTTTTTGATACTTCTTCTAATAAAATAAAAAAACAATTTTTTGATGATCTAATGTTCTACTGTCTTTTAGGTATAATTTTAGGTGGTAGATTTGGTTATGTAATATTTTATAATTTAAAAGAATATGCAGCAAACCCTGCAGAAATATTTTATGTATGGCATGGAGGAATGTCATTTCATGGTGGATTGTTAGGAGTTATCTTTGCGTGTTATTTATTATCAAAAAAATATAAAAAAAATTATTTACAAATAACAGATATCTTAGCTCCAGCTGCACCAATAGGATTGTTTTTAGGAAGAATAGCTAATTTTGTCAATGCCGAACTATATGGTTCTTATACTAAGCTACCGTGGGGAGTAATTTTTCCAAATGAAACCTTAGCACGCCATCCCTCACAACTATATGAAGCTTTTTTAGAAGGAATAGTTCTTTTCATTATTTTGCTTGTTTTATGGAGAAAAAAAGCATATTTGTATACAGGAAAATTAAGTGGTTACATGTTACTTTTTTACGCAATATTTAGAATATTAGTTGAATTTATTAGAATACCTGATTATTATATTTTTGGTATAATCACATCAGGGCAAATGCTTAGTATTCCAATGGCCATTTTTGGTATATTTTTAATAATAAGATCTAAAAATGCAAAATCTGCTTATAAACAAAGTTAAAATTTTAGGTTCATTACCATTCGACGAATTTATGAATTTAGCTTTACTGGATAATAATTTTGGTTATTATAAAGTACAAAATCCTATTGGTCAGCAAGGAGATTTCATAACTAGCCCAGAGATTTCACAAGTTTTTGGTGAAATTATTGGTTCTTATATTGCTTATATTTGGAAACTAATTGGTTCTCCTACTACTTTTAATTTAATTGAACTGGGTGGAGGAAAAGGAACACTCTTAGATGACATTTTACGTTCTACTAAACATATAAATAGCTTCCATAAATGCTTAAATATAAATATTCTAGAAGTAAATCTTAATTTATTAAAAATACAAAAACGATTAACAACTAAATATGAAACCAATATAAAATGGTTAAATAAGTTAAATGAATATTCAGGTGTTGGACCATGCTTCATTATTTCTAACGAATTTTTTGATGCTCTTCCTGTAAAACAATATAAAAAAATAAATAAACAAGTACAAGAACTTTGTATTACAGTAGAAAATTCAAATTCTTGCGATATTTTAGTTCCTTATTATATGGCTACAAAAAATTTTAAAGCAATAAATACAGTAGATATATACGAATATTCTCCAAAAAGTTTAGATTTATTTGATCAACTGTTAGATATTATAAAAATAAATACAGGTTGTATATTAACTATAGATTATGGTTACATCGATCGAAAAAATAAAAATACTATTAGAGGTTTCTATAATCACCAAATTCTGGATTTAGACGGAATATTAAAGTACTCTCCCTTATGTGATATTACATATGATATAAATTTCCTTGATTTTGAAAAACAAGTAAGAAATAAAAATCTTCAAACTTACAACCTGTTAACTCAACGAGATTTTTTGATCAGTTGTGGTATTTTAGAAAGAACAGAAATATTAGTAAATAATTGCAATAATGATCAAGATAAGTTTTTAATATCAACAGGTACGGATAAACTAATTAATCCAAATATAATGGGAAATATATTCAAAATAATGGCCTGCTCTTCATTGAACATAGAATTACCTATTTTTACAAAAAAATAACAATATTCTAAAAACCCTGTTTACAGGTGTTTATCGTTGCATAAACGCAATTATAATGTTATTATATCTTAGAAATCTGGATTTTGTATTATCCAGTTATATTTTATTTATAATTATTTACCTCAACATTAATGTTTAAATCCCCTTTACTTAATAAGGTTAACTTTATTTCTCATTGTTTTTTTGGAAAAGAAAATAAATATACTAATGAAATTTCTACACATGAATTATCAGACAATACTTATAATTTAAAAAATACGTATGAACAAATTAAACTTGAATTCAACTGTAAAATATCAAACATATACAAATTGAAACAAATACATTCTAATAAACTTGTAAATGTAAGTAATAGTACTTCTGAAGATATTAAATCTATCGAAGGCGATGGTTTAATAACATCAACTGAAAATCAAATCTTATCAATTGTAACAGCAGATTGCATGCCCTTACTTTTTGTTAATATAAAAGAACAATTAATTGCAGCAGTACATGTAGGTTGGAAAGCTTTATTAACTAAAATTATAGAAAAAACTATTTTAAAATTAAAAGATCCTAAATATATAAAAGTTGCCATTGGCCCCTGTATCCACCAAAATTCTTATCAAGTGGATGATAATTTTCGTAATATTTTTTTGAAAGATAATCATATGTACTACGATTATTTTATTAAAGATACTCTTTCAAAAGATAAAAATAAATATTTATTTAATATGCCTTTATTAGCAAAACACCAATTATTATGTTGTGATCTACTAGAAAAAAATATAGATGTTTTACCATATGATACATATAGCAATGAACATTTATTTTTTAGTTATAGAAAATCACAACATTTAAAGCAACCATATTATGGCCTTCAAATGTCATGTATACAAATCAATGAAAGTGAAAGATAATAATGATAAAAATAATTTCAGGTAATAGTAATCCGATTTTAGCACAACAGGTAGCTGATATTACTAAAATTCCTTTGATAAAAGCTAATATTAGTACTTTTTTAGATGGTGAAATTAATATCGATATCCAAGAATCAGTTAGAGGAGAAGATATATTTATAATTCAATCTACTTCAAACCCTGTTAATAATAATTTAGTAGAACTTTTAATAGCAATAGATGCATTAAAAAGAGGATCAGCTAAAAGAATCACTGCTGTGATACCTTATTTTGGTTATGCTAGACAAGATAGAAAAAATAGCCCAAGAACTCCTATATCTGCCAAATTAGTTGCAAATTTATTAACAGTAGCAGGTGCAGATAGAATTTTAAGTGTAGATCTTCATGCAATGCAAATTCAAGGGTTTTTTGATATTCCTGTAGATAATTTATCTGCAAAATTCATCTTTATTGACGATATTAAAACAAGATACAAGAACATGGAAAATGTAGTTATAGTTTCTCCAGATGTAGGTGGTGTTGTAAGAGCTAGAGGAATTGCAAACATATTAAACTGTGAAATATCTATAATTGATAAAAGACGTCCAAAACCTGGTATTTCTGAAGTTATGAACATTATTGGTGAAATAAAAGACAAACATTGTATTTTGATAGACGATATGGTAGATAGTGCAGGAACGCTATGTAATGCAGCAAATGCTCTTATGGAAAGAGGTGCAAAAGAAGTTTTATCGTATGCAACACATGGTGTTTTTTCAGGATCAGCAATTGATAGAATAGAAAAAAGTTCTTTAACAAAATGTATATGTACAGATACAATTTTATTACCACATCAACCTAAATCAGATAAAATAGAATACAAATCTATTGCTCCATTACTAACTAAAGCTATACAAAATATTCATTACGAAAAATCAATTTCTGAATTGTTTTTAAAATAAATATAGACAAATTAGAAAATTAACTGTAAAATTTTCAAGCATTTACTTACACCCTTGGAGGTAGGTAAAATAAATAAATAAAGGTATAATAATGTCTGAAACATTCGTATTTAATGCTCAAAAAAGAGAAAAAATTGGCAAGGGGGCCTCTAGAGCAGCAAGAAGAAATAATCTTATCCCCGCATCTGTATATGGAGATCATAAAGATCCAGAATCTGTGCTTTTAAATCCTAAAGAAGTTGGAAGCCAAATTGTTCGTAAATCTTTATATTCTAATATATATAATGTATCTATAAATGGAAATAAAGTTAGTGCACTAGTGAGACATGTACAATTACACCCTGTTACAGGTGTACCTATGCACGTAGATTTTTTAAGAATAGGAAAAAATACAATTACTAGAATGGAAATTCCTGTAACTTTTATAAACCAAGAAACTTGTCCTGGATTAAAATTAGGTGGTATTTTGAATATAGCTGCATACAGTATAGAAGTTGAATGTAAACCTAAAGAAGCTCCACATGCTATAGAAATAGATTTACAAGAAGCAGAAATTGGAACTGTTATAAAAATTGAAGATATCAAACTACCTAAAAGAGCTAAAACTTATTATCCTGAAGGTTTTCCAATAGCTTCAATTGCTCTTCCTACAGAAGAAGTTGAAACTGAAGAAACTGAAACTGAAGCTGAAGAAGTTAACGAAACAAACGAATAGTCTTTTTACTATATGAAATTATTTGTTGGCTTAGGCAACCCAGGAAAACAATACGCGTACAATCGCCATAATATTGGTTTTATGGTTATAGATACAATTTGTTCTCATTATGGGTTGTCTAATTTCAAAGAAAAATTTACTTCATTTTATGAAACAATAGAAATAAAAGATCATAAAATAATAGTACAAAAACCTCAAACTTACATGAATTTATCTGGTAAAGCTGTTGCATCTTTATGTAGTTTTTACAAAATAATTCCAGAAAATATTTTTATATTCCAAGATGATCTTGATCTATCTTTTTTACAAGTAAAATATAAAACTAAAAGTGGCCATGGAGGTCATAATGGAATACGAGATATACAGCAGTTAATTGGTAATAATGTAAATCGAATAAAAATAGGAATAGATAGACCAAAAAACAATATTCCTATAGATAAATATGTACTTAGTAATTTCACTGAAGATGAATTGATACAAGTTAATTTACTAACCGATAAAATTTCTAAAAATATTACTATGTTATTAGAAAAGAATTTTAATGCTTTTACAGAAAACTTATTACAATCATAAACTTAATACAGGAATAATATGTCTTTGAATTGTGGAATTGTAGGTTTACCTAATGTTGGAAAATCTACTTTATTTAATGCTTTAACTTCTACTCAAAATGCACAGTCTGCAAATTACCCTTTTTGTACAATAGATCCTAACAAAGGAATAGTTGATGTGCCAGACACAAGACTAGAAAAAATATCTAATATTACTAAATCAAAAACTATATTACCTGCAAAGTTAGAATTTGTTGATATAGCTGGTTTAGTAAAGGGTGCTTCAAAAGGAGAAGGCTTAGGGAATCAATTCTTAGGTAATATAAGACAAGTAAATACTATAATACATGTATTAAGATGTTTTGATAGTGATGATATCATACATGTAGAAGGAACAACAGACCCTATACGTGATGCAGATATTGTAAACTCAGAATTAATAATTTCAGATTTAGAAAGTTTAAAAAAACGTTTACCTGCCTTAGAAAAAAAAGCTAAAATTAATGATAAATTAGCAAAACAGCAAGTTGATTTAATTAACAAAATCATTCCTGTTTTAGAGGACTTAAAACCAGTACGTAGCATTACATTTTCTAAAGATGAAGATCTTATCGTAAAGCAATTATATCTTTTAACATACATTCCAATTATGTATGTTTGCAATGTAGATGAAAAAGATATGCATAATGGAAATGATCATACAAAAGCAGTTTCAAAAATTGCAGAAAAAGAAAATGCAGAAATGATAATAATATGTGCAAAATTAGAGCAAGAAATTTCAACATTAGATAATAACGATGAAAAAGCAGAGTTTCTAGAATCAATGGGGCTACAAGAAACAGGATTGGACAAAATCATCAATGTAGCGTACAATTTACTTGGGTTGCAAACTTTTTTTACCTCGGGTCCTAAAGAAACCAGAGCTTGGACTGTTACTAAAGGAAGTTTAGCTCCTGAAGCGGCAGGCGAAATACATTCTGACTTTGAAAGAGGTTTTATTTGTGCAGAAACTATTGCGTATGAAGATTTTATCAGATACAATGGTGAATCTGGAGCAAAAGAAAATGGTAAAATTAGACAAGAAGGTAAAACTTATATTGTAAAAGATGGAGATATAATTTTATTCAGATATAATGTATAATAAATATGTTTTTATCTGCCCACTACTAATAATTTACGAAAGGTAAGAAAATGAAGCAAATCATAAAATTTGATAATGTTGTTTTAAACTTAGAATTAGTATTAATGTATGAATTTTTTTCTAACAGTACTGTTTCTTTGACCTTAACAACTGGTGAAAAGAAAGAAATCAATCTTTCTGAAGAACAATACGCCCAACTATTAGCTTATTTAAACAGATATTGGTATAACTTAGATAATAGATAAAATAATTAATACCCCCTTTATTAACCTTATTGGGGGTTATTTATATCATCAAAATTTTTTTCTGATGAGGAATCTAATAATTTTATAAAAGTTTCCTTCAGTTCCACTATGCCTATTTTTTTCTTTGATGAAATAGTTAAAATATTTGGAAATGCAGCAACTCTTTTTGAAATATTCTCGTTGATGAGAGAAGTTAATGTGTTGAGTGAACTATTAGATATTTTATCAATTTTAGTCATTATAATTTGATAAGAACAACCATAATAATCTAAAAAATCCATTATATAATTATCTATCTCTTTTATCCCTACTCTTGCGTCTATCAGTAAAAATATACGTTTTAAATTAGTTGCCAACTTAATATAATCAACTACTAATTGATTCCATAATATTTTTTGATCTAATGAAACTTTAGCATATCCGTATCCGGGTAAATCAACCATATAAAAAAGATTTTCTATTGTAAAAAAATTAATTTCTTTAGTCCTACCTGGAGTTTTAGATACTCTGACATAATTCTTACGATTAATTAAAGCATTCAATAAAGATGATTTCCCTACATTAGATCTTCCCCAAAAGCCTATGTGTGGGATATCATCTTTAGGTATTTGAGATAATTTTGCAATTCCTAATAGAAACTTACACTCTTTATTAAATACCTTTGAATTTAAATTTTCCATTAAATATATTATTTATGTTTTTTGTTTTTTTTATTTAAAAATTCTTTATGTACCATCTTGTTTATTACAAGTTGTTGTATTATAGAAATTATATTGTTCCAAGTCCAATATATTACTAACCCAACAGGAAATTTAGCAAGAACAAAAGTAAGAACAATAGGCATAAAATTCATAATTTTAGCTTGCACAGGATCTAATGCTTGATTACCAGATAGCTTTTGTTGAAAGTACATAGATAATCCCATTAAAATAGGCCATAATCCTATTTCTAAAAAACTTGGAGTATTGAACGGTAATAAACCAAACAAATTAAACAAGTTAGTAGGATCTACTGCTGATAAATCATGAACCCAACCAAAAAAAGGTGCATGACGTAATTCAATTGATATAAATATCACTTTATATATAGAAAAGAAAATTGGAATTTGTAAAAGTAAAGGTAAGCAACCAGATATAGGACTAACATTTTCTTTTTTATACAATTCCATAACTTGTTTATTATAAGATTGCATATCTTTAGCATAACGTTTCTTTAAATCTTTCAATTTAGGAGCAAGCTCTCTCATTTTTGCCATTGAAATATACGATTTAAATGCAATTGGAAAAATTACTGCTCTTATGATAACTGTAAATATCAACATTGCTATACCAAAGCTACCTATAGTGTGGTAAATCCACAATAAAAATTTTATCATAGGCTTGGTAAAAAAGAAAAACCAACCAAAATCTATAGTGTCATCAAAGTTACTTATTTTATATGTATCTTCATAATTTTTTATTATATTATATTCTTTTGGCCCTACAAATACACTAACTGTACTTTCATATACGTCACCTGGTGCTAATGTTTTAGTCGCGCCTTGGCTATCTAATTGATAATTATTAACGCGAAAATCATCTTTAAAAGATAAAAACCTTGTTTTATAATTTTGATTATTATCTAAAATAATAGCTGACAAAAAATATTTATCTGTAAATCCTAAGTAACCACCTGTAGTAGTATAAGAATATCCTTTAGATAAAGAATCACTATACTTTACTCTTTCTAAGGTAGAATTCAATTTCCCAACAAAACCTTCATGATTTATAAACATTTCTTGAACGTCAGGATCTCCATGTCTAGTTATTAAGGCATATGGTGATAAATCTACTTTTTTAGAAGTAGTATTAACTACTTTATCTACTACTTTGATCATATATTTAGAATCTAAATATATCGTTTTTGTAAATTCTAAACCTTGAATTACTCGAGTTAAAACTACAGGTTGTTGTGGTGTTAGTTCTTTGGATGTAGATTTCCAAATGTATGAATTATTTATGTTATTACCTAACCAACCACTTTCAAAATAATATGCATCATTGGTTCCTTTTTGTACAAATAAATGTACATTAGGAGAATTTACATCTAAATCTGTGTGATATTTAGTTAAATATATATTATCAATTCTACCATTTTGTAAAGATAATGAACCAAAAACATAGTCATTTTTAATAATTATATTTGATACTTTTATATTATCTTCTGACTTAATAGTAGATACTGGTTTTATACTATTATTAGTTTCATTTATTGAAGCAGAAATTTGATTTTTTGCTAGTTCAAGTTGTCTTTTTTCTCTTTCTTTACTTAGAAAAAAATGATCCCAAAGCAACATAACAACTACTGCAAAAAGTGTTGCCAACCAAAAATTTTTGTTAAAAATACCTTCCATAAACTACTTCCTTTTTTTTATTTTTGCTTTAAATGCAGGTACAGGATCATATCCATATCCTCCCCAAGGATGACATCTAATAATACGTTTGACAGTTAAATAGCCACCTACAAATGGACCAAACCTTTTGATAGCTATAATCCCATATGTTGAACATGTAGGATTATATCTACATCTTGGAGATAAAAAAGGTGAAATAAAATATCTATAAAAAACAATCAATAGTAATAAGAAAAATGAAAGAAGATATCTTATATATTTATTAAAGCAGCAAAAAATATCAAATATTTTTTTCAAAATATTTATGCAAACCATTACTTAACTCTTTCTCTAAAATACTAAATTTAAGATAGTATGATTGTTTTTTTGCTAGGATACAAACTATTTTCCCCTTCATATCAGTTTCAGAAAAAACAGAGCAAACAAGATGCCTAAGCCTTCTTTTAATACGGTTTCTTATAACTGCTCCACCAACTTTTGAACTCACTATTAAACCGTACGAACAAGTTGTTTTGTTTATATCTTCCAATACAAACAAAATAAAAGGCCTACAAACAATTTTATAACCTTTTTTTGTTACCTTTAAGAAATCAGAACGTTTGTTTAAAACAGATAATTGCATTAATTAAGCACTTAATCTGTATCTCCCTTTAGCTCTTCTTGCTGCTAATATAGCTCTTCCACCTTTTGTAGACATTCTGTGCCTAAAACCATGTCTTCTTTTTCTAACTAATCTGCTTGGTTGATAAGTTCTTTTTGACATTTTTTCCCCTTTTATTTAATACTCTATCTTCTGAATAAAGAACACAACAATACAATGATATATATTATAATATATAAAAAATCAACTTCTATTTAGTAAATATTATTTTATAACCCTGCAATTATACGCCTTAACTATAAACTCTTCCACATTATCTGAACTAAAACCTTCAATTACATAATTTGTTATAGGTTTTAATGTTTTTTGTATATCTCTCAAATAATTAAGTAACTTAACTTTACTAGTCTCTGTTATATTGATATTAATTTCAATATTTACTACGATCTTTGTAACTTTATCTAAGTTTAAAGAATCAATTTTTTGCTTCAAAATATTGAAGTCCAAATAATTGTTAGTCTCAAAAATTTCATCTTTACAATTAAACGCACTATTGGTAGTTATATTAGTTATAGCAAAACAATTATCACAAACTATTATAAAAACAACGCAAATAATAGCAAAAATTTTATTAAAAACTAAATTATTTGTAAATAACATTAAACAACATAACATTAACTATTAACAATATACCGCATAAGTATAGCATAAATTTTTCAAATTTCATGTGGGAAAACAAATTTTCATAACATAATATATATTTATATTGATTTTTTACTCAAAAATTTATAAATTTATAATATTACAGTTGGTTATTATTGATAGTTGTGATTAATTAAGTAAATTATATATAAGCTATTTACTGTTTGTGATTAATTTTGCTTTGCGCTCGTAGCTCAATTGGATAGAGCATCTGACTACGAATCAGAAGGTTGGGAGTTCGATTCTTCTCGGGCGCACCATAAAATAATATAAGCGGATTATATCTGTGATAAAACTTATATTTGTACGTTAATATATTTTTTACTTTTGAAATAAAAAAAAATTGCTTCTATTACAATTTTCTTGCTGTTTTTTGAATTTTGCAAAGCAAATACATATAAACCAACTTTATATCGGACATATTTATGAACAATAATGAACATAACAACAAAGATAATAAAGATAAAGTATCTTCAAACTTCACAAAAAATCTTCATGTCAACAGACAAACTAGAAATAAGACTCTAAGCTCAGATGAACAGCTAGATGAAGAAAAATTATTACATTATTTTAAAACAAGAAAAACTTCAGATAAAATATTTTCTTTCAGGTTAATTCTTTTAGCATTAGTTGTATTAGTTATTTTAGTATTTGTTGGAATAATCGCAGAATTTTTAAATCAGCTTAATCCTATTAATTCATTATTAAAGTTAACAGAAAGTAATTTTTCAATAAATATTTATGATGCAAAAAATGTACGCTTAATAAAATATTCCTCAGAAACTGAAGAGCAAATCCCAATTGATAAATCATCTCCTATCTTGTTTGAAGCAATAGTTGCTTTACATGGAGCTTTAGAAAAAAAAGTCAATCCTCAAGCTGTAGAAATGAATACTACTAAAACTAAACAGTTTTCTGATATAAAAAATCGCCTAGAAACTGGGGACACTCCTTCTGCAGTATCTAAAATTAATTTTCAAGATAAAATAGCTACATCTAATATTGACTCATCTTTTGATCTCAAAAAACACATTCAATATATTGCAAATACTGAAAATATTACTGAAGAAAGTAATGAGTTGTTAAAAAACTTAACTGACAACTTATCTGACAACTTAGACAATTCAAATATCAAAGAAAACTTCACTCTAGATAAATCTATAATTGGAGATTTAACAACTGATATAGCTGAAACTACAAAAAAAATTGATACTATTTCAAGTATCGAAGATGATTATTCAAAAATCACACAAAGATTCAAGAGGTATTTTTCTGGAACTGTTTGCCCTATATATACTTCCTTAAAAGATTTTTCTAATTACGATTGTATGTATTCATACCCTAATTTTATATTGAATAATTTATCTCCTAACCATGAAGAAGTTAATAACTGGGTTACTAGAATTATAAATTCTTCTAAAGTATTAAAAAATTACTTGTTATTAGACTGGATCAAAAGAAACGTAGATCTACCTAAATTCTTCACTATGTATTTCAATTCTCTATCTTATGGAACTTATATTATTGGTTTGAATTCTGCTGCAGATAAATTTTTTCATACATCTATTTCAGACCTTAGCATAAGCCAAAGTGTTTTTTTAGCTAAATTAATTTATGATAATAACAAAAATATTTATCCAAATGATGTTGAGATTACTTATTTAGATATTTATGAAAGATTAGTAAAAAATGGAATAATAAATTTAGAAGATATTGATACTTTATTACATGACACTTTATCTTATGATATGTCTAAAGAAAGACTTCATAATGTTAAATATTTATCAACTTTATTCAATGAAGGATATAAATATTACCATAAATCTAATGAAGTAAATATAAAAACTACGTTTGATAATTCTATTCAAAATTCTTCTTCTCAAATATTGTTTAATTCTTTAAAACAATCTGGATACCATAATGCATCTATAATGATTTTGAAAAAAAATAAAACTATTGCATCTTATACTATGGGTATAAATAAGAAAGAAGAACCTGTTTTCTTACCCGATGAACCATACGTATATACATTTACTGGAATAAAACCACTTATTTATTTAGCTGCGTTGAATAGCAAAAGTGATATTTCAAAAATTCTATTAGAAAGTAAGTATCAATCTTTAATTGATACTTATACAAGAAGACTATCTTTTTATTCAACTCATAAAGAATTTAGTTCTAATTCTGGAGATAACGGTATAAATTTATCTGCTTTGACACTTACAGATTTAGATGTAGCTCCTCCTAAATTAAGAAATTTATTTGCAAAAGAACTTTATAATTTAGAAAGAAAGTACTTAAGAACTATACCTATTACAGATTATAGAATAACTTTCAAAAAATTAGGAATTTCAACTAGTGGTATGACTTCTTTAAGTACTCTACTAGATACTAAATCTGATTTTAAATTTACAGATTTAGTACGTGCTTATTCTGCTTTTCAAACTGAAGATAATGCTATATTAAATCCTGTATTTATATCACAAATAAATGATACTATTTATGAAGATAAAGAACCAATAATTGCAAAAATTAATCCATACTATATAAAATTAGTTAAAAATCTTATGCTAAATAAATTTAAAACACTTAGTAACAATAAAGTTATTTACACCTTATATGATAATGATACGGCATATGCTTTTTATGATGATTATACTATAGGAATATGGATTGGTAACTTATCTCAACAAGGTTCGTATTATAATTCTGAAGCTTACAATCTAGTAAAATCTACATTAGAAGAAATTATAGGTTTGTTATATTGATTGATAATATGAATTTTAAGAATCACTTGTCACTAACATTGTTACTTGGTCTTCTTTTAAAAAACTTACCTTTTAGGGTAATACAGTTTTTTTTAAAAAGAGCAATGGAAGTAATGCAAAATAAACATTCTAATATTTTTGACAGATTATCTTACGATGATTTAAGTTTCGTTATTGACGCTTATGATTTACCGTTTGTATTTTATATGCAGCCAAATAAAAATAATCCTACTCTAATTGCTATAAGAAGAACCGAAAATATAAAATCTTCTTCTACAATAAAAGGATCTCTTACAGATTTATTAAGATTATTTGAAGGTAAGCTCGATGCTGATGCTGCTTTTTTTTCTAAAGAAATCATTATAGAAGGGTCAACAGCAGCTTCTGTTGCATTAAGAAATGCAATTGACAGCCAAGATATGAATATAATAGAGGATTTAGCTTATATTTTTAAGCCTTTTGACAACACATTTAAAAAAATAACTATACTATCTATAGACTTATATAAAAAACTTCAAAACGATATAGATTTGATTACAGAAACATTAGTATTAGATAACACAAGACACATAAATAGTATAAACTACAAGTTAGACGATGTTAATCATGAAATTGAAAAAATATGGACATCTATAAATAAAATCGATAAGAAACCTACAAGAAAAAAATCTGATTATTCACATAAATAAAATATTTATCATGAAAAAAATGTTATTGTATATAAATACATAACATTTACAGATATATAATATTTAACAAAAGTGTATAAAATGACACATTACATAAATGATAAAAAATTAGAAATAGTTTGTCCCGCTGGTACACCTGCTGCTTTCAAGGCTGCTGTTTTAGCAGGAGCAGATTTTGTATATTGCGGTTTTAGAGATGATACAAACGCAAGAAATTTTCCAGGATTAAACTTTTCCCCACAAGAATTAAAAGAAGCAGTAGATTTTGCAAACAAATATAATGCAAAAGTATTAGTTGCAATTAATACTTATCCTTCTGCTGGAAATGTAGACTTATGGTATAAAGCTGTAGATAATTCTGCCAAATGTGGTGCATATGGTGTAATTGTTGCAGATATTGCTGTATTGGAATATGCTTATAAAAATCACCCTAACCTTAAACGTCATTTATCTGTACAAGCAACTGCATCATCTGTAGAAGCAATAAGCTACTTTGTTGAAAATTATAAAGTAAGTTGTGTGGTACTACCAAGAGTCTTAACTGTTAGACAAATTAAAAAATTCAAAGAAAGAATCAATGTAAAAATAGAAGTTTTTGTGTATGGTGGTTTATGTGTAATGGCAGAAGGTAAATGCTCTCTTTCTTCATATGTTACAGGTAGATCTCCAAATAAAAATGGTGTTTGCTCCCCTGCTGAGTTTGTCGAATATGAAGACAAAGGAAAGCTTTTATTAAGTAAACTAAACAATACTGTAATTAATACATACCAAAAAGAAGAATCTCCTGGATATCCTACTATTTGCAAGGGGCGTTTTAAAGCCGAAGGAGAAACTTCTTATTTATTTGAAGAGCCAACTTCATTAGATGTTATAAATATGCTTCCTGAGCTCTTAGAAGCAGGTGTAACTTCTTTAAAAATAGAAGGTAGACAACGTGGAAAAGCATATGTAGAAAGTATTGTTAAATTATTTAGAAAAGCTGTAGATAAAGTAAACAATAATGAACAATACAATCCTGAAGAATTACTTGGACAATCAAAACCTTTATCAGAAGGAAATTCTAATACCACAGGTGCTTATGTTAGAAAATGGTTATAAAATAACAATAAATCACTTAAAATTAATCACTATTTAAATATGACAGAATTTAAACTCACTTTAGGACCATTATTATTTAATTGGAAAGCCAATGATTGGAGAGATTTCTACTTTAAAATGGCAGATACAAGTATAGCCGAAGTATATCTTGGTGAAGCTGTATGCTATAAAAGATTTCCCTTTTTTGAAATAGTTATGGACGAAGTAATTGAAAGATTAACAAAATCTAATATCAAAGTACATATATCAACTTTATCTTTAATGCTTGGTGATTTAGAAATAAATTCCGCCAAAAAGCTTATTGAAAAATATTCAGATAAGCATTTGATAGAAGTAAATGATATGGGAGTTTTAGGACTATTAGAACATAAAAAACACATAATTGGTCCTACTATTAATGTTTATAATGAAAATACTGCTAATATTTTAGAGCAACAAGGTGCTTTAAGAATATGTTTCCCTTATGAACTAGATAAAGCTTCAATAAAAATAATAGCTCAAAATACAAGCTTAGATAAAGAAGTATTTTGTTTTGGTAGAGCTCCTCTAGCTATAGCAGCTAGGTGCTATCATGCGAGAATACACAATACTACAAAAGACGATTGTAGATATGTATGTGAAAAAGATTATAACGGGAAAGTTATAAGCACCTTAACAGATACTAACTTTTTGACAGTAAATGGTACGCAAACCATGTCTTACTCCTATTTTAATTTAATAAATGAAGTTTGTGATTTGAATAATATGGGTGTAAAATATTTTAGATTATCTCCTCATGATTTAAACATGCAAAGTGTAATTGGCGTGTTTGATGACGTTTTGAATAAAAAAATAGATGGCACAGAAGGTTATGCTAAGTTATTAGAGTACTTACCAAATAATTCCACTTATTCTAATGGTTTTTATTATGGAGGAACTGGTAGAGAATATCTTAACAAAAATAATACAAACGAATAAATCCTATAACAAAGTTTATCTTTTATTTCTGTTATAGGATTTAAGAAATTTTTTAAATATAATATAGATTATTTAATTTTATTTTTCATTGCTTTAGATAATGCATCATAAACTTTAACAACCTCATCTTTTTTATGTGACATACAAATATTCAGTTCTATTTCGTCAGAATTTTGAATTTTTATATAATATTTAGTTCTATATTTATTAAACATTATCATGGTTAAAATAGTAAAAATAACTATTAAAAAAACATCAATTACGTATCTATAATCATGTAATGTTTCTAATAATAAAATTTTTCTTGTGTTATATGGAGATATTAAATAATTAAACCATATTAATAAAATAGCTAATATAGATGTTAGTATTATAAATCTTGCAATATTAGACTGTTCAGACATTTTAGGTGCGGATGTAAAGTCGGATAACATATAGGTTTGATTATTATACGATAGTTTTTCATTTGTGATTATAACATCATTTTTTTGTATTTCACTTTTATAGGTCTTTTTTTCCATTTTAATATCCTTGTAAATTTATTTTATTTTTTATAATAGTATATTTGTTATATATAAAACTTATATATATATATTATCATATTTTATTTTTCTAACTCTTCTAATAATGATTTTTGAAAATCTATTATACTATACTCACCTAATACCTTATCCCAAGCTTCTTTGTCATTAACATAAGTTTTATTAATAATATTACTGATATATTCTAAATAAGATGATTTTACATAACCTACCAATAAATATATATGATCATTATCTAATGTGTGTTGTTTATATATTTTGCTTGTTTTTAATTCTTGCAACATGAATATATTGTTAGAATTGTACAATAGTAACTCTATATTCGAATAAGAAATATTTAACTTTATGCATACCTTTCTAATATAAGACCTTAATTGATCTTGGATATTATATAATAAAGACTCTCTAGCAGATGAAACTGCTTTTTGAACAGCTAAACCAAAGCTTTCACCATTTCTGTAAGATTCACCAATTGCTGAAATATAAATATGACTTTCAGTATTCGGATTGCACATCCAATCTGGGACTTCTGCATTGATATTATTTTTCAAATAACAATAATTTTTTTCTTCATTTAAGTTTTCTTTGTGCTTTGTCATATTGCACGAAAATAAAGATAAGCATAGACTTATTAAAAATACAATTTTCATTATAACCTTCGATAATGTAATCATAATATATATTTTATTATTTTACATTATCTAACAATAATATTAAATATTATTTCCTGAAAACACAAAATACTTTAAAAATATATCTTATCACATCATAAAAACTATTTTTATATACATAGTAGCTAGTAGAAAACTTTTTTTGTGTATTATGTTTTTTAAGACAAATCAATAACAGAATTTCTTATAGTGATAGTTCTATAAAATAGCTTATAATTTCATCTAGTTGAAAAAAATAAATTTTTAGTTATTTATGTACTTTGAATGTTTTTTCAAAATTAAAATTTAATAAATTAAATCTAATGTAGTTTTTATTTATTAAATATTTATATCTGATATATCTCATATAGGAAATATAGTCTTTGTATTCTTCTATTTTTATCCAAGAAACTAAATCTGATATTTTATGAAATAACTCTAAGCTTCTTTCATTATTTCTTCTAAAATCTCTACAATACCTTTTCAAATAAAATAAAACAAATACTATTTTATAATTATCAAAATAACTTTCCTCTATCAAAAAATTTTTGATACTTTCAGAAGCTATAATTATGTGATGAAATCTACCATAATTTGTTTCTGTATGCGATAAAGAATTTTCTCGTTCCATATATATATAACATATCATAGGATAAACTATTATACTAGAACACTTGATAATTGATATCCAATGAAAATATCTATCTTCATCTGTTATTTGTGATAAAAACTTTATATTTTTTTCTTTTATAAAAGATGATTTATAAATTTTATTCCAAACAAAAATTCTTTGAGATAAACAAACGGTTTTCTCTTCTATGGTAGACATTATTTTGTTTTTAGGAACTTCCCAAGAAATAATTTTTATCAAATCATTTGTTATAAAGTTCCTTTTTTCACAATCAAAAACAACTATATCTACTTGATTTTTTTCAGCATAATCGTACAAGTTTAAATATACCAAGTTATTCTTTAACAAATCGTCAGAATCAAGAAAATGAATATATTCCCCTGCAGCTAATTCTAATCCAAGATTACGTGATATAGCTGGGCCTAAGTTATGTTTATTAGTAATAATTTTAATATTCTGTTTTGATTGATATGCTTTTAAAATTTCTGGTGTTTTGTCTGTAGAGCAATCATCTATTAGTATTATTTCAATTTCTTTTAAACTTTGCTCAAGTACGTTATCAATACATTTAGAAATAAATTTTTCACCATTATATATAGGAATAATTACAGATATTTTTATCAAAATATTAACCTCTTCTCTTATCTAATGAAGATACTAATACTTCAGGATTAAATTTTGTTTTTGCATAAGAAAAAACGTCACTCCCTAAAGATAAAAGTAGTTTTTCGTTGTTTATAAGTTTCATAACAGAAGCAAATATTTCTTTTGAAGATACCTTTTTTAAATATAAAGAAAATATATCAGTTATTTCTGGTAAAGCTCCACTTCCTGATGAAATTATAGCACATTTTGCCATTGAGGCTTCTAAACATGCAAGCCCAAAACCTTCTTTTACTTTAGATGGTACAACACAAATTTTAACCCTACTCATTTCTTTATAGACTTCTTCTACTGTTAATTTATTTTTTAAAATAAGCTTCCCATTATCAATAAATTTTTGTACCTCTGGTTTTTTCAAGAATTTATTATAAGCAAATTTGTGTTTATATTGTTTTGAAAAAAAAGCTCCTATTATCATTATTTTATAATCTGATGATGTATTTAAAATTTCTATAGCAGCATTATAAAATTCACAGAATCCTTTATTTCTTACAGGCTTACCTGCAAAAAGAATTATATTCTCTTTTTTTGTGTTATTACATTTTAAAACATTATCTATGTGACCATATGTATTATAAAGCAATATAAATTTTGACTTTGCTTTAGGAAAATTCTTGATAAAAAGCTGTTTAACATAATTAGACACACAATAAATACCATCAAGATTTTTTATATATTTATGATAGTGAAATATCCTACATAAATAGAATTTATCTAAAATAATATTAACTAAAACGGCACAATGTTTAATAACAAAGACTTTTTTTTCTGGATATTTTTTTTTTATTAACGCTGCTAATTTGATATCTTGATGAACTTCTACCACAGTAGAGTTTTTTATAAACTCTTCTTCCAATACTGAAGATTTATAATATTTTTTTGTGCTCAAATTTTTTTCTAATACTTTTACTAAAACATTTTCTATAGGTGTTTCTGTAAAAGGTGATATTACTTTGATATTAAATTTTGATTGCAAAATATATGGTAAGGCAGCTAATACTACAGGCCTAGTATTTTGCTTTGAAAAAGGGTTATTTCTAGGGAATACAACAACTACACTCATATTAACCTTAATTTTATGTTGAATAATGAAGTCATTATTTATATATGAACAATAAATATATAATACGTCATAACTTCTAATATAGCTGAATTACATTTAACATGAATAGTGTACTACAGAAGTTTATTTTACAATATAAAAATTTTTATAATTTATCAAAATATATTAATATAGTCATAGTAAGATATAATATATTAATATGATATAAATACTTAAAATATAAACTAATAATTTGATGATATATAAACTAATTACAAAAAATTCTGAATTATCTGCAGAACTAACTCAAATTAAAAATGCTAAATATATAGCAATAGACACTGAATTCACTAGACAAAATACTTTTTGGCCTAAATTATGTACATTGCAAATATGTTATAAAAATAACCATGCCATAATAATTGATTGTTTAGCAGATATTGATTTAAACTTATTATTTGAAGTTCTTTATGATGATAATATCATTAAAATATTTCATGGAGGTAAACAAGATCTTGAAATTTTTCTACATTTACATAATAAACTACCACAGAATATATTTGATACTCAAATAGCTGCTATGTTGATTAATCAACAACCGGGGTCTTCCTATAAAAATTTAGTTTATAACTTATTAAATATAACTTTAGATAAGACACAAAAAATCAGTGATTGGACACATAGACCTTTAACTAGCAAACAAATAAAATATGCTGCTTTTGATGTTATATATTTATACCAACTTTATGAAAATATAATTGGAACTATAATTTCACAAAAAAAGGAAAATTGGTTACTTGATATCTTTGACGAACTTAAAAATAAAGACAATTATTCGGTTAATTTAGACAAACATTTGTCCAAAATCCATCATAATCCATGTTCTACTTTATCATACTATATTTCTAAAAAACTATTTCTATGGAGAGAAGAAAAAGCTTTACAAGAAAATAGACCTAGAAATCATATATTACATATAGAGAGTATCAAAGAACTTTCACTATTAAAATCTGAGGATAGTGAAGCTATTATGGAAAAAATAGCAGAACAATTCAAAAATATCAAAGAAAAACAAATACAAGAATATGCTTTAGAAATTTTTGAGATTATTAAACAATGTTACATAGAAAAAGAAGAGAATCTAGATGAACATTTACCAAAAAAAGAGGCTCAATTAAATAAAATACAAAATATATTACAAGTATTGTTGAAAGAAATTTTAGATAATATTGCGACAAAATATAATATACATCCAAATGTTCTTGCATTAGATAATGATATAAAAAAACTTATTTTATATAAAGAGCAAGAGACTAATAAAATTCTTAATGGTTGGCGTTTTACATTATTTGGAAAAACTTTTTTAGACTTTTTGAACGAAAAAAAAGGAATTTATTTATACGATGAGCTTTTATATATAAGATAATATTATCTTTATATTTTTTAAATTAACCGCTTTTTTATTTATATTAATATATTCTTCCATTTTATTTATTACTTCGATAAGACTTAAGACTGTTCTATTAACATTATTAAATATATAATTAACTACTTTAGTTGTTACTATAATTTGTTTTTGTGATAATAGTTCAAAAAATATTTTTTTCAAATCATCATCCATAGGGTTTTCAATTTTTATAATCAAACTTGCAGATAATCTAGAAATCAGATCTGGAAGTAATAATTTAAGATCTTTAATTGCATACCTAGAAGTTATTATCAATTTATAATTATATGAATTCACAAAGTTATATAAATTAAATAAATTTCTTTCTTCTTCTTTAGATAAAGGAAGAAGATTATCTATCAAAATTACTGAAGAATTATTTTCTTTCATGTATTGCTCTAATACAACAGTATTGATATTCTCATATTGGCTTAGTTCTATACATTTTGTTTGTCGTAATGATTTAATTACTAAAGATGTTTTTCCAACTTTAGGTTCACCATATAGATATATAATATTATTAGTATTATCTGACAATCTCAAAAGAGTATCGTACGCTATTTTATTAAAACTACCAATTATTAAATTATTTGGAATTTCTAGATAATTTTTATTATTAGAAAATTGAAAATATAGCTGTTTCA